>NZ_CP118615.1:2620000-3275000 GCF_028993575.1 Micromonospora cathayae
GCAGGACCTGTCCCAGCCGGTCTCGGCGGTGCCGCACACCGTCTACGACCACAACGCCGACAAGCGGGTCACCGACGTCACCGACCCGGCCGGCAACAGCCGCAGCAAGCAGTACACCCCGTACCAGGACATCAAGTCGTCGACGTCGCCGGAAGGCGCGGAGATCACCAACACCTTCGGGGCGAACGCCGGCGAGTCGGTCACCAAGTCGGTGTCACCGACCGGGGCCAGCGCCGAGGCCGCGTACGCGAACGCGGCGACCTCGACCAACCCGACGGCGAACTTCCAGCCCTCCTCGTCGATCGACACGCAGGGCAAGACGTCCACGTACACCTACAACGGGGCGGGCAACCGCACCGCCACCGCCGACGCGCTCGCCGCCGAAGCCAAGGTCGAGTACAACAGCAACGGCACGGTGAAGAACTCCACCGACCCGGGCAACACCGGCAACCCCACCACCTACACGTACGACAGCAACAAGCAGGTGACCAAGGTGACCCCGCCGACCGGCAACGGCCTGGCCGAGAAGACCTTCACCTACGACGACCTGGGTCGACTCAAGACCGTCACCGACGGCTGCGTCACCACGTACGACTACAGCAAGGACGACCGGATCGCCAGCATCAGCTACTCCGGCTGCGCGACCACCACTCCGGTCACCTTCTCCTACGGCCGGGCCGGCAACGTGATCAGCCGGACCGACGCCACCGGCACCACCACCTGGGTCTACGACAACCTCAACCGGACCCGGCAGCGCACCGACGCCGGCGGCACCCTGGACTACCGGTACGACGCGGTCGGCAACCTCACCGAGCTGACCGACGGCCGGGGCACCACCAGCTACTACTACAACACCCGCAACTGGCTGGTCCGGATGGACACCGCCGGCGGCACCCGCTACAACTTCTCGTACGACAAGGACGGCAACCGGGAGAACACCTGGTTCGCCACCAACGACACCAACAGCGCGTACGCGCTGCGGGTCAAGACCGTCTACGACCGGTCGGACCGGCCCACCCGGATCACCGCCACCCGCAACTCGGCCAGCCCGGCCACCGTCTTCGACGTCTCCTACTGTCACGCGAAGTACGTCGCCGGGCAGGGCTGCTCCACCGAGAAGACGGACGACACCGGACTGCGGCAGTGGCAGAAGGACGAGACCACCGGCGCCGTCACCCAGTTCAGCTACGACGACGGCAACCGGCTGACCAAGGCCACCAACCACCACGGCAAGACCTACGAGTACGGGTACGACACCAACGGCAACCGGACCAGCGTCAAGGTCGACGGCACCACCACCCAGACGTTGACCTTCAACACCGCGAACCAGGTCACCACCACCAACAACACCTACGACGGCCGGGGCAACCAGACCAAGACCAGCGCCCCGTCGATCGGCACGCTCAGCTACAACGCCGCCGAGCAGATGACCGCCACGTCCGCCGGCAGCGGCTCGACCAGCTACACCTACGCCGGCAGTGACCAGGTCGAGCTGACCGCCGCCGGTACCACCACCCTGCGGTACGGCCTCGAGGACCAGCACGGCATGCCCTGGTTGCAGTCGTGGAACCCGAACGGCACCCCGGTCTACGCCGAGCGCGACGGCCTCGGCACCCCGCTGGGGCTGCGGATCGCCAACACCGACCACGCGTACGTGCTGGACGGGCTCGGTTCGGTGGTGGCGATCGTCAAGGCCGACGGCACCGTGTCGGCCCGGTACACCTACGAGCCGTACGGCAAGCTGCTCACCAGCGACGAGTACAACCTGCCGCACACCAACCTGATCCGCTACGCCGGTGGCACGTACGACCAGAGCAGCACGCTCACCAAGTTCGGGCAGCGCTGGTACAACCCCGTCCAGGGCCGGTTCACCCAGCAGGACAACCTGAGCTTCATCGGTAACCCGCAGAAGGGCAACCGCTACGCCTACGCCGCCTGCAACCCCGTCAACTACACGGACCCCACCGGCCTCGATACGGGGAACGAGTACGTCGACTCATGTCTGACCAAGGGCTTTGGGGGAGCGGTCGCCGGGGTCACCGCAACCGGGCTGGGGGCGTTGTTCGGTCCGGTCGGGTGGGGCGTCGTGATCGCCTCCGCACCGATCGGGATGATCACCGGCTGCCTCGGTGGTTTGACCGAGACCTACTTCGAGAACAACTAGTTCCCTGGCTGCCACCTCCAGAAGGAGCGGACCCGTGAAACGATCACCTCTCGCCGTGATCCTGATCAGCCTGGGCGCCGTCGCCGGATTCGCGCTCGCCAGCACCGTGGGTGACCGAAACCCGGAAACCTTCGTGGTGGTATCAGCAGTGTTCATTGTCCTGGTGCTGGTCGTTGCGCTGATCCAGCTGATACGGCGAGGACCGGGCCGCCGCTGACGACGCCATGTGAACGCCGCCGGGCGAAGGACCGTTCCCTGGTCCTCCGCCCGGCGGTCGGGAACGCTCAGGCGGCGAGAGTCCGGGCGGCGGCGTACACGTCGGCGGGGAGCGGGTGGGCCAGCTCCCACAGGATCCGCATCGGCCGGTCCCCGTGGTGCTCCCGGTACGTCATCGGCCCCGCGTACAGATACGGCGGCGCGCCCAGGTCACCATCCGGCACCCGGCTCTGCCGCACGAACAGGTGCACCGTCGAGCCCTGCGCGGCATGGTGCACGTACCGCTGCCCGGTCGGCGAGTGGGTCGACGTGGTGCTCTGCGACTCCCACTGGAACAGGGTCTCGGTGACCGCCCGGTCGGCGTACATCGTGGTGGGGGAGTAGTGCCGCTCGGACTTCACCAGCGTCACGAAGAACAGGTCGGCCTGCTCGGCCGCCAGCCACTTCACCCCTTCCCGCAGCGACGTCGGGTTCGGCATACCGAACGCCGCGCACGCCTCGTTGCGGCTGTACCGGGCGTGCACCCGCAACGGCAGCCGGGGCGACGGTGCCGGCCGGGTGACCCGGCGGATCCGGTCCCGCAGCACCCCGGCCACCTCCCGCAACTCGGCGCGGCGTGCCGGTTCGGCCCGCAGCCGGGCCAGACCCTCGGCGGCCCGACCAGGCGGCAGCCGGTGCCACAGTGACACGTACAGCATGTCCCGCAGCCGCCCCGACCGTACCGGTCCCGGTCCGTCGTCAGCCGGCCGGAGCGGGCCGTCCCCCTGGCCCGGGTCGTCGTCGGCCAGCTCCAGCAGCAGGTCCAGCCGGTCCGGGTCGTCCAGGTGCAGCATCCGGCCTATCGCCCGCCCCAGCTCCCGGTCGTCCGGGCCGGGAGTCGAGGCGTCCAGCCCGGCCAGCCGCCGCAGTCCCGCCCAGCCACCCAGGCCCGCCGAGCGGTACAGGTCCTCGATCTCCAGGCCGGTGTCGCGGAGGAACTCCGCCAGCGGTACGTCCCCGAGCCGGCGCAGCTCCGCGACCAGGCCCTTCCGGGAGGTGGGCAACGCCCGTTCCAGGTTACGCAGCACCACCTCCTTCGCCACCCGGTCCAGCGCGATGTGGCAGCCGCTCGGCAACGACGGGAAGTCGTCCCGGACCGCCTCGGTGACGCCCCGCCGGCTCAACCCGGTCAACGCCCGCCAGCGCAGGTCGAACCGGAAGTCGGCGTGCTGCGCGCCGATGAAGTCCAGCACGGTCAGGCACGCCTTGTCGTCGTCCAGCCGCAGGCCCCGGCCGAGCTGCTGGAGGAAGACCGTCGCGCTCTCGGTGGGCCGCAGCAGCAGGATGGTGTCCACCATCGGCAGGTCGACGCCCTCGTTGAACAGGTCGACCGTGAACAGCACCCGCAGCTTCCCGGCCCGGAAATCGCGCAGCAGCGCGTGCTGGGCGGGCCGGTCGACCGACGACGTCACCGCCGCCGACGGTACGCCGTGCCGGGAGAACCAGTCCGCCATGAACTCGGCGTGCCCGATGCTCACGCAGAAGCCGAGCGCCCGCATCCGCCCGACGTCGACCTTCTCCCGTACGGCGGCCAGAATGATCCGGGCCCGGGCGTGGTTGCCGGTGTAGACCCCGGCCAACTCGTCACGGTCGTAGCCCTGTCCGCGCCGCCACCGCACCACCGACAGGTCGGTGTCGTCGTGCAGGCCGAAATACTGGAACGGGGCCAGCAACTGCCGCTCCAGCGCCTCCCACAGGTGCAGCTCCACCGCCGCCCGGCCGTCGAACCACCGCCGCACGTCGCCGCCGTCGGCCCGGTCCGGGGTCGCGGTCAGTCCCAGCAGTACGCGCGGCCGCAGCCGCTCCAGCAGCCGGGCGTACGTGGGCGCCTCGGCGTGGTGGAACTCGTCCACGATCACCATGTCGTACGCCCCGGGGTCGATCTCCCGGCGGTGCAGCGACTGGACCGACGCGAACACGTGCCGCCACCGCCCCGGCGCTTCGCCGCCGACCAGCAGCTCACCGAAGCTGCCGTCGCCCAGCACCTGCCGGAACGTCGAGCGGCTCTGGGTGAGGATGCGCTCCTGGTGCGCGACGAACAGCAGCGAGTCGACCCGACCGGCACGGGCCAGCCGGCGGTAGTCCAGCGCGGCCACCACCGTCTTGCCGGTGCCGGTCGCCATCACCACCAGGTTCCGCCAGCGCCCGTGCACCAGCCGCTCGGCGTCCAGGTCGGCCAGGATCTCCGCCTGGTACGGGTACGGCCGCACGTCCACGCCGCTGATCTCGGTGCCGGGGCCGGCGGGCCGTTCCCCGCGCAGCGCCAGCCGCAGCCGCTCGGCGTCCCGCCCCGGGTGGTACGCCTCGAACGCCACGTCGTTCCAGTAGCCCTCGAAGGTCGCGGTGAACGTGTCGAGCACGTGCGGCTGCTCCGCTTCGGCGACCCGGACGTTCCACTCGACCCCGTCCACCAGCGCCGACTTCGACAGGTTCGACGAGCCGACGTACGCGCTGCTCAGGCCGTTGCCCCGGCGGAACAGCCAGGCCTTGGCGTGCAGCCGGGTGGTCCGGGTGTCGTACGAGACCCGCACCTCGGCCCCGAGTTCGACCAGCCGGTCCAGGGCCCGCTGGTCGGTCGCCCCCAGATACGTCGTGGTGATCACCCGAAGCTTCCCGCCCCGGTCGATCAGCTCCCGGATCGCCGGCTCCACGATCCGCAGTCCGTACCACTTCACGAACGCGCAGAGCAGATCGACCTGCTCGGCCGACGCCATTTCCCGGACCACCTCGGACCCGATCCGGGGCTGGTGCCGTCCGTTCACCAGCAACGCGCCGGTGGACAGCGGGGCGGTGGGGCGTACCGGAAAACTCGGTGCGGCGGGCGGAGCCGGCGGGGCCGCGATGGCGTGCAGCAGGTTCCGGGCGTCGAGAATCTGGTCCTCGACGCCGGTCGCGGCCGGCGCGAGCGCGGCGATGCCGGCGGCGATGGCGTTGGCGACCTCGACCTGCCGAACGAGCTGGTCCGGACCACCCGGTACGGCGCGCAACGCCCGCCGGGCCAGCGTGGCGAGGTGCCGGGCCAGCACGTCCGGCGCGTCGGCCGGCTCCAGCTCATCGTGCCGGACCAGAGCCGGGTCGACCTGTCGCAGCCGCTCGGCCAGCTCACGCGTGATCAGATGCTCGTAGATGCCCCGGCCCGGTACGGTCACCGCCGCACGCTATCGACTGTGGACGGCACGCGGCGTCCCGGGTCGGTCTCGCTCTCAGCGCGGCCCGAAGTCGGGGACGGTGAGCGTGCCGTCCGGGGCAAGGGTGAACCCCGGGTTGTGCGCGATCTCCCAGACGTGCCCGTCCGGATCGGCGAAGCAGCCGGCGTACCCACCGTAGAAGGTCTCCCGGGCCGGCCGGGTGATCGTCGCCCCGGCGGTCTCCGCCACGGTCAGCACCGCATCCACCTCATCCCGGATACGCACGTTGTGCGCCAGGGTGATGCCGCCGAACCCGTCACCGGTCGGGTTGCTGAGGCCGGCGTCCTCGGCGAGCTGGTCGCGGCCCCAGAGCACGACAACCAGACCGCCGGCCTGGAAGAAGACCGTCCGCTCGACCTCCTGGCCCTGCCAGCCGAGCCGCTCGTAGAACGTCCGGGCCCGGTCCAGGTCGGCCACGCCGAGCGTGACCAGGCTGATCCGCTGTTCCATCCCCGCACCGTACCGCCGCCGTGTCGCGTGCTTCGGGCTATCGCCAAAAGATGAACGTTGATTCGACGCGTAGTACGTGCTCTTGGTGACGTACTACGTGCTCTTCAGGACGTCCTACGTGATGTGCTAACGTCGGCGGCTCGATTCCACAATGGACGGAGCTTGTCACAGATGCTGACCGCCGAGCTGGGTCTCACCCAGCATGATTCCCTGACTGCCGCCCAGCAGGCCGCAAGTGAAGCGGCGTCTGCCTGTGGCGGCCGTTCCTTCACCTGTGTGGTTTTCCAGCAAGGTGGACGGCTCATGCTCACTACCGCGTTCTCGAACGCGTTCCTCGTGAAGCATGTCGTGGCCGAGCCTGCTGCCAAGGGTGGCAACCCCCGAATGGCGACGAACCGCCCGATGGACTCGACGCATGTGCGTGCGATCAGCAAGTACCTGGTGGAGAACGAGCGAAACTACATCCTGCCGCCATTGACGCTGAATGTCCGTTCTGTCCCGGCTATTCACGTTCCACGTGGCAACTTCGCCACAACGGTCGGGTTCGTTGTCATCGGTGACGAGACCAGGTTCTCCGTGACCGATGGACAGCATCGGCTCGCCGCGATTTCGAAGGCGAGTGAGTCGCTGAACGGCCCTGACTCTATGTTCATGAGTGAAAGCGTGTCCGTGGTCATCGTTGTCGAGCCCGACCTTGCTCGAATCCATCAAGACTTTGCTGACGCGGCTCAGACGAAGCAGATCCCGGCAAGCCTTCTGGCGGCCTTCAACACCCGAGAGCCGCTGAACCGAGTGTTGACCAAGATCGTGGACGGCTCGAGGCTGTTCCATGGACGAATCGACGAGACTTCGAAGAGTCTGTCCAAGAACTCCCCTGCGATCTTCCTGCTCAACCAGGTTCGGGGGATGGTGAAGGAGCTGCTTTTCCGCGACTACGCCCTGAGCGAGTCGAGCATTCCTGCCAGGAGCAATCAGGTGATAGGCTCGACCTACAAGCAGGACGCTTTCGTTGAGCGGACCCTCTCGATGATGGACATCCTGACCAAACACATGGCGCCGTGGTCGGTTATTTCGGAGCTACCTACCTCGGGTGGCCCGGCCAATCAGGTGGTAGATTTCCGAAGGCATTACATCAACATGACTGCCACTGGGTTGGTGATCATTGGTCACGTCGCCTATGAAATCGAGAAGAACCAAGATCCGGAATGGCGCATCGATCGCTACGTAGACCTTGCTACCAAGGTCGACTGGCGGCGGGAGGCCGAGATCTGGCGAGGCAACATCATCTCGGGCGACAAAATCAGTACGACTCGCTCGCCAGGGCGGCTCGCTGCCAAGAGGGTGATGTCCGCGATCGGGTTGCCTTCTGTCGATGTGGCCGACGGCGCGATACCTGGCATCGACCCTCTGGTTGGCGCCGGAATCTAGTGGCCGAAATTGCACTTGCTCCGTGTGTCTGGGCCGCATCGGATGCGCGGAGCAAGGCTCTTCGGGGTTGTCGGGCCGACACCAGAGGCCCGTTCTCTCGCTAATGAGAACCCCTTCGAAGGCTGTCGGAATCGGCGGGTAGTGTCCGTACGGTCGGCATGCAAGGAGGTGGAGTCGATGCGGGCTGCCCTGGAACTGCCGCCGGCAGTGGAGGCGGAGCGGGTTATCACGGCCGTCCTGGCCGACCTGCGCTCCGGCGACCACCGGGGCGTGGTGGTCGACTCGCCGCCCGGGGCCGGCAAGTCCACCCTCGTGGTCCGGGCCGCCGCCGAGCTGGCCGGGGCCGGCGAGCCGCTGATCATCATCGCGCAGACCAACGAGCAGGTGGACGACCTGATCGACCGGCTCGCCCGCAAGGCCCCCGGGCTGCGGATCGGCCGGCTGTCGGCCGGCGACTACCGGCCGTCCGAGCGGATCACCGCGCACGAGACGGTCCGGGTCGCCGCGAAGGTCGCCGACCTGGGCGGTCCGGCCGTCATCATCGGGACGGCCGCCAAGTGGGCCACCGTCACCGAGGGCTCCTGGCCGTGGGCGATCGTGGACGAGGCGTACCAGATGCGGTCCGACGCTCTGCTGCGCGTGGCCGGCAGGTTCGAGCGGGCCCTGTTCGTAGGGGATCCCGGGCAGCTCGACCCGTTCTCCACCGTCGACGTGGCGCGCTGGACCGGCCTGACCTGGGATCCGATGCAGTCGGCGGTGGCGGTGCTGTTACGCCACAACCCGGACCTGCCGGTGCACCGGCTGCCGGTGTCCTGGCGGCTGCCCGCCTCGGCGGCCCCGGTGGTGGCGCGGGCGTTCTACCCGTTCACCGGGTTCCGGGCCGGGACCGGGCCGGACGACCGGGTGCTGACGTTCACCGAGGCCGGGCCGGGCGACACCGTCGACGCGGCGGTGGAGCTGGCCGCCACCTCCGGTTGGGCGCTGTACGAGCTGCCCGCCCGGCACACCCTGCGTACCGATTCCGAGGCGGCAGCCGCCTGTGCTGCCCTCGCGCTGCGGGTGTTGCAGCGCGGCGCGGTGGCATACTCGTCCGGCGAGTCCTCCCCGGTCGACGCGTCCCGGATCGCCGTCGGGGCCGCGCACCGCGACCAGGTCGCGGCCATCCGCGCCCGGCTGGGCGAGGCGGGTGCGGGCGTCACCGTCGACACCGCCAACCGGCTCCAGGGCCGCGAGTACGACGTGACGATCGTCCTGCACCCGCTCTCCGGCCGGCGGGACGCCACCGGGTTCCACCTGGAGTCGGGGCGGTTGTGCGTGCTGACGTCCCGGCACCGGCACGCCTGCATCGTGGTGGCGCGGGCCGGGATCGCGGAACTGCTGGACGCCCACCCGTCGACCGAGGTGGTGCACCTCAACGTCCCGGTCAAGTTCCCCGACGGCTGGGAAGCGAACCAGTCGATGCAGTCGCACTTTCTGGGCACTCGAGTATCCGTCTGACGTGTGCGCTGTCGTGCCGGTAGCCGGTCGTGGTGCGACCGGTGCGGTGTGGACGGCAGCGACGGCGCGATGCCTCTCCCGGATCTTCGGTAGTTCCCATCAGGGGCTGGACTGATCGAGGACAGCGGACTTTGTGGGGCATCAACAGTCGGTACCGGCCACGTACCATGGGTGACTGTTCCACAGCGGTGGGTCCAGGGCGGAGAGTCGGGATGGCGGTCAGGAAGCTGATCAGACGTATCGGCTGGCTGACCATGGTGACGATCTGCGTGTTCTCCCTCGCCGCTGTGGTGCTGATCGTCGGTGTGACACTGCAACTGCGGGGCCTGCAGGACGCGGCCAACGTCGCCCAGTTGGTTTCGGTGGTGCTGGCGGTTCCGCCCCTGGTGGTTCCGCTTGTCGTCTGGCTGCGTACGTCGAGAAGCGAGCAGCGGAACTTGCGGGGCAGCGGGCCGGAAGCGCCGGCCACCGACGAGACCAGTCCGCTCCGCGTGGCCGCCGAGGTGAAGGACGTGGAGGAACTCGCCCGGCGGGACGACGGTCGTCTCCTGCCGATCAGCGGTCACAGCCTGCGAATTATCGTCGAGTCCACGGACGGCACCGTCGTGCTGAAGGGGCTACGCCCGGTCGTGGTCTCCCGTGATCGGGTTGACGCCACGCGGATACCCAAGCCCACGTTGGGCATCGTCGAGCCACGTCGGTTCACGATGCACCTGGACGCGGATCCGCCGAGGGTTCACCCGCAGCGGGCCGGGGTCGACTTCCCGTTCTCGGTTTCGCCGTCCGACCCCGAGGTCATCGACGTGACGGTGGAGCTGCGCCGTGACCAGGTCAGCTGGTATCTGCTGCTCGACTGGACACGGCACGGCCGGAGCGGAACGTACCGGATCATGGCGGCTGGTCAGCCCTTCCGCACCATCGGACGGAACGGACTCAGGGAGGTCATCAGGTGAGCGCGATGGGCATGACCGCCGTACTGCTACTGATGATCGGCGGTGCGTTGGGGCTGATCGCGTGGCATCGGAGCAGCCGACCAAGGAAGGTCCAGCCGCAGCCGCAGCCGCAGCCGCAGCCGCAGCCGCAGCCGTCGGGCGAGTCCGTTCCACCGCCCTTGCCGACTGCGGTCGATGGTGCCGGCCCTCGCGTCGAGGTGGCGGCCCGCTTCGACATGGACAGCTGGCGGCACTGCCACCCGAGCACGGCACTGGGGCCGGACCCGATCGACGTGCCGGCCAGCGGCTACCAGCTCTATCTGCGGGTGGTGTCCCACGAACCACACCTCAGCGTGCGCGTCACCCTCAGCGCTGCGGTGATCGACGAGCTGCCGCTCGGTGAGGCGGAGGTCGCGATCGGCAGCCGGATCGAGGCTGCTGTACCGGACGTCGAGATTCTGCTCGATACACAGCCCCCGCTGATCCGTCCGACCGTCGGCCCGGACGGCAACGCTCTCCGTCCCGACGTGACGTTTCCCGCCGTCCTCGCCCCGGGCGAGACGCGAATCTGGCGCCTGGCCCCGTTGACCGACTCGCAGAGCCTGATGAGATGGCGGCTGAACGTGGCTGCTGTCACGACGGAGAGTGAGACCCTGGTTCCCGTTCCACAGGTCGTCACGGGCGATCACGGCTGGGTGAGGTTCAGCCCGGACGGCACCTCCGCACGGGTTCCGCACCCGGGCAGCCGCCACTGGCGGCCACACGCTTCTGCCTGACCGCTTTCCGCTGCGCCGTCCGTCCGCCGAACCCCGTACGACCGGCCGACCAGCAGGCCCGCCTTCTCCCACGATCCTCGGGGAGGCGGACGGAGGAGGTGACGCGTCGACCGTGCCGCTGCGGCATCACTGACCCGGCCGAGACGTGTACGTCTGCGGCCGCCGGTTCCCGGATCCAGCTGCCGGGCAGCTTCTGGCGCGGCGGCCGGCTTGCCAGCTGGCTGGTCGACACGAGATGCGGCATCTGGGGCGGTCATCCTTGTCGGAGACGCCAACATGCCGCATGTTGTGACGGGTGACGGGTGACGGGTGACGGGTGACGGGTGACGGGTGACGGGGCGGGCGGCCTGGCGGGTGGTGTCACGGTTTCGTGGGGCGGAGGGTGTCCACGACCGGCTGCCAGCCGTCGCGGCGTATGTCGGGCAGGTCGGTGACCTGGACGCCGGCGTCCCGCAGCAGCCGGAGGTGCCCGGGGTAGGCGGGGTGGTTGCCGAGGTCGCCGACGCGGGGGAAGGCGTGCACCGGTACGCCCGCGCCGAGCGCCTCGTTGAGGATGCCCAGGGCGAGGGTGTCGTTGACGCCGGTCGCCCACTTGTTGATCACGTTGAAGGTGGCCGGTACGACGGCGACGGCGTCGGCCTCCGGATGCGGCTCGGGGTCGCCGGGCAGCCGCCACTCGACGCGTACCGGGTGGCCGGTCCGTTCCGCGAGGGCGGCGCGGTCGAGCCAGGTGGCGGCGGTGGGGGTGAGGATCAGGCAGACCGTCCAACCGTCGGCGATCAACAGGCCGACCAGATCGTCGATGTGCTGCGCCGGTCCAGCGGCGGATACCACCAGGTAGAGCACGGGCTGACTCGTCATGGGATCACGGTACGGGGGCCGGCCGCGACCTTCCTTTCGATCGGTGGACGTGAGAACGTTGTTGCCGGAACGTGTGCTCCTGGACACGGGGGGTGAGCGGCGTGGGGGTTGCCGACGGTCCGTCCCGATGGTCGATCGAGCGGTTCGGGCCAACCCTGGCGGCGGCGCTGTGGCAGCGGATCCCGGCGGCGCTGCACCGTGCGGTCGAGTTGGCCCGGGACGCGCACGAGGCGTCCGAGTTGGACACCGATCACGCCTTCGGGCCGGTCCGCTGGAAACAGCAGTACGAGGTGCTGCACGAGCACCTGCGGGACCTGCCCGACGTCACCGACGTGCATCCGCCGGGCGCGCAGGTGCGGGTCACCGTCTGCCGTGGTCACGTCCTGCTGCCCTGGCGGTACGCCAAGCGCGGGAACGTGGACCTGGCGAGCGTACATCCGGGTCGTGATCTGGGCCGGCTCGCGCGGGATCTGCTGGTGCTGTTCGGGCCGGAGCCCGCCTACCGGGAGGTGCCGTTGCCGATGATGCCGGTCACCCCGGACGAGTCCCGGGAGCGGGGGCCGCTGCGCGAGGCTGTCGAGGGGGTCGCCGCCGACCCTAGGGTGCTGCTGGTCGGGTACGCGGCCAACTCGGAGGACGGCCTGCTGCGGGTGTCCTGGGGGGAGGCGGCGCTGGCGCGTGGTGACGTGTTGGAGTGGCGGCACGTGGAGGAACTGCCGCTGTCCGGCGAGCCGTCCCGGGGGCGGCCGGCTCCGCTCGGCTGAGCCGGGGCGGCACCCGCTACTTCGCGATCAGGAGGAGCAGGCTGCGGCCGCGCAGCAGGTAGCTGGTGCCCTGGCCGCCGATCAGCGCCTCCGACCCGGGCGCGGCCACCTGGTTCGCCCCCTCTGCCCAGCTCGCGGTGTCGGTGACCCGGTACCACTGCTTTCCGGTGCCCGGCGACGGGAGGGTGAAGTTCACGTCCCCGGACCAGCCGTTGTAGCCGACGTAGATGGCCGACGCCGGGTCGCCGAACTCGGTGCCGTCGATCCGCCAGGCCAGCGCGTGGTTGCCGGCGTTGCCCCAGTACGCCCCGTCGGGTGCGGTGCCGGCCGGGGTGAACCAGGCCAACTGGGCCAGGCCGTTGCCGTTGGTGTCGGCGGCGGAGTAGAAGTTCGCCGGGCGCAGCGCCGGGTGGGCGTGCCGGAACGCGGCCAGCCGGGCGGCGAAGGTCCGGAAGGTGGTCTGGTCGGCGGTCGGGTTCCAGCCCAGCCAGTTCGCCGACGAGTCCAGGTTGTACGGGTTGTTGTTGCACCGCATTCCGCGCAGTGTCTCGTCCCCACCGGTGATCATCGGGGTGCCGGCGGAGAGCATCAGGAAGGCGTGCCCGTTGCGGGCCGCCCGGCGCTGGTCGGCGGCCACCCCGCCGTGGTCCCAGGAGACGTTGTCGTCGCTGCCGCCGTCGGAGGGGCCGTACGGCCAGGGCTGGGTGTTGTTCTTGCCGTTGCAGGCGTACAGGTCGGCCAGGGTGAACCCGTCGTGGGCGACCATGAAGTTGACCGAGTGCCAGGGCCGCCGGCCGTCGTCGCCGTACAGGTCGGAGGAGCCGGCGAACCGGTCGGCGAGCTGCCCCGGGGTGACCGGGTCGACGCCGAGCTTGTTCTGGTCGCGGCGCAGGGTGTCCCGGTACTGGCCGTTCCACTCGGCCCAGCCGGCCGGGAAGTTCCCCACCTGGTAGGTGCCGTTGCCCAGCGCCCACGGTTCGGCGATCCAGTCCACTCCCGCGCCGCCGCCGGCCGGGCGGGACGGCATCTCCCGGGTGATCCGGTTGAGCGCGGTGTTCGGGTCGGTCTTGTTGTACGTGAAGCAGCCGTGCTGGCAGGTGTTGCCGAGCACCGAGGCGAGGTCGTGCCGGAACCCGTCCACCCCGAGGGTGTCCTTCCAGTACGCCAGCGAATCGACGATCAGGTCCTGGGCGACCGGATTGTAGGTGTTGTAGTTGCCGCCGACGCCGGTGTTGTCCCAGGACGACTGCCGGTCGGCGGTGAGCGAGTAGTAGGTGGGGTTGTCCAGTCCGCGCCAGGAGACGATGTCGTAGACGTTCGACACGCCGGCGCTGTAGACGCCGCCCTCGCCGGTGTGGTTGTAGACCACGTCGACCAGCACCTTGATCCCGGCGTCGTGGAACGCCTTGACCATCTGCTGGAACTCGCGGGTCGGTCCGCCGGGGGAGCGGTCGTAGGCGTACCGCCGGTCCGGGGCGAAGTAGTTGACCGTCATGTAACCCCAGTAGTTGTCGCCGGCCGTGCCGGTGGGGTCGACGTCGTTGGTGTCGTTCTGGGTCTCCTGCAACGGGAGGAACTCCACCGCGGTCACCCCGAGCGAGGCCAGGTAGGCGGCCTTCAGCCCAGCGCCCCGGTAGGTGCCCCGGTAGGCGGCCGGCACCGCCGGGTCGTTCATGGTCAGGCCGCGCAGGTGCACCTCGTACACCAGGTCGTCCTTGAGGGGCCGGGTCGGCTTGCTGCCGTACGCGGGGGTGGTGGCGGACAGCACGATGCCCTTGGCGGCGTGCGGTCCGCTGTCGATGGTTCGGTACGCCGGCCCGGAGGCGTACGTGGTGGAGCTGGTCATGCCGGGGCGCAGCGGGTCGTGGCTGATCTCCCGGGCGTACGGGTCGAGGAGCAGCTTGTTGGGGTTGAACCGGTTGCCGGCGGCGTCCACGTCGGCGACGAACCCGGCCGTCGAACCCTTGGTCCAGGAGGCGCTGTACGGCCAGTTCGGCCCCCAGGCCCGGTAGCCGTAGTAGACGGTGCCGGCGATCCCGGCGGCCCGCAGGGCGCTGACCTCGACGGTGGCGCTGAACACCCCGGAGGCGTCCCGGGTGAGCAGGTAGGAGGCGTTCTCGCTGGTGCCGGTGGGTGCGGCGTAGAGGTTGACGGTCATCCGGGTGGCGGCCGACGAGTACACCCGGAAGGTGATCCGGGCCCCGGTGCCGTCGTAGCGCGCGCCGAGGGTGCGGGCGTCGATCGCGGCGGCGGCGGGCGGTGGCGCGACGTCGAGCACGGGCGTGACGACGGCGGTCAGGGTGAGGCCGACGAGGGCGGCGAGGGTGGCCCGGACGCGCCGGGCTCGGGGTACGGACATGGCCTGCTCCGACGTCCGGGGGTACGGGCGCTGCAAGACCTTGCAGCGATTGCCGAAAAGATAACAGTCGATTTCAGGCCGGTAAAGAGTTCGCCGTGCGTCGATGCATTGCGGCCGGCCCCGGGAGCCGTTCCGGGGCCGGCCGCGCTGCCCGGCTCAGCCCCAGATCGAGGTGGCCCACTCCGGGTGGTCGACGAACGGGTTCCGGTTGCCCTGCCAACGCTCGTAGATCCGCTGGTTGCGGCGCTTCTCGAAAGTGTCCGGCGGGTCGGCCTGGTGCCACTGGAGCAGCACCGACATCTTGCCGTGGTACGGCGCGGTGCCGTTGTTGACCGAGTTGTTCAGCTCCAGGTTCGGCCAGCCGTCGGTCCCCTCGTACCGGATCGCCATGTACATGATCATGCGTGCGACGTCGCCCTTGACGGCGTTGCGCGGCTCGAACGAGTCGGCGTCGCTGTAGCTGCCGGGGGCCTCGGCGACCGCGCTGCCGCCGAGGTCGAAGTCCTTGTTGCCCCGGGTCGAGTTGACCGTCACGTCCTCGGGACGCAGGTGGTGCACGTCGGTGCCCGGCCCGGTGGAGGTGCCGAAGTCGCCGTGCGACTTGGCCCAGACGTGTTCCCGGTTCCAGTCGTTCGCGCCGCCGCCGTTGCTGCTCTTGCTCTGCGAGCGTCCGGAGTAGAGCAGGATGACGTTATTCGCGTTCGCCGGGTCCTGGTCGGTGTCCTTGAGCGCCTCCCACGCCTGGTCGTAGGAGAGCTTCGTGTGCACCCTGATGATCGAGTGCAGGGAACTCCGCAGCGCGGTGCCGGTCTTGCCGATCGCGCTGGCGTAGTACGTCGTGTCGTAGTCCCCGCCCGGGACGGTGCCGGTCGGGCCCGGCGTGGGCGTCGGCGACGGGGTGGTGCCGCCGCCGAGGCTCATCGCGGTCGGTGACTTCAGCCCGCCGTGGCTGAAGTACGCGGTCAGCACGCCGGTCGCGGTGATCGCCTTCCCGCGCAGGCCCGGGTTGGTGAGCAGCCCGAACTGGGTCCGGTACGCGCTGGTGATCTGGACGTAGAGCATCCGGCCGGTGCTCGTCTCGGCCGCCGAGTCGGCGATGGCGATCGCGGTGTCGGCGGTGAAGCCGGAGGTGAGCACCGTGCTGCTGGCCGTGGGCTGGCCGATCACGTACCCGGTGACGGTCGCCGTGCGGCCGTCCTGGGCGGCGAGCGCCTGGGCCACGGTCAGGGTGGTCGCGGCGGACGCCGAGGTCGCCACGACGGGTGTCGCCACGGCGACGGTCAGCGCGAAGGCGGTGATCAACCGCCCGGGTCGCGAGCGGACTACGCTCCTCATATTCATGCCCAGCGATGCTATCGGCAGTGACGTGAACAGCGGGAGATGTCGAGGGCAACATTCCACGAGGGAACGAGAACGCGGTGACGCGCCGTGACCGGGTGAACCGCCCGGCCGGCTCCGCTTCACCCCGTTGCGTGGTGCCGTTCACCCGGCCGGCGGCCGGACGTCAGGCGGGTACGTTGAGCTGCAGGTCATGACCGAGAACCACCCTGACCTGCCCGCCGACGACGACCCGACGAACCTCACCCGCCGTAATGTGCTCGCCCTCGCCGGCGGTGCCGCCGTCGCCGCGGGGATCGTCGCCGGCACCGCCGCGCCGGCCGCCGCCAGCCCCGCCCACGGCCCGGACCCCGCCGGGGACGTGCCGCCCCGGCTCGGCGGCCGGCCGCTGCTCTGCGAGCCGTACCTGCTCGACCCGCAGGCGGACAGCGTCCACGTCGTCTGGCACACCGAGGAGTACGGCATCACCCAGGTGGTGCTGGTCGGCCCGGCGGTGGCCGCCCTCGACGACACCGCCGCCCTCGCCGCGGCCACCGGCCGGCGGGCCGCCGGCCCCGGCTGGCGTCGGCTCACCGCCGACACCGCCCGGCTGAGCCGGACCCGGGAGGACGCCGGCTCGGCGGTACCCGGCCGCACCTACACCGCGGTGGTGGACCGCCCGGTGTACCGGCACCTGGTCCGGGTGACCGGCCTGCGGGCCGGCGAGCGCACCCCGTACCGGGTGGTCGCCGTCGACCACCTGGGCCGGGCCACGGTGACCGCCGCCTACTCGCTCGCCCCCGCCGTGCCCCGCCGCAAGCCGGTGAAGCTGCTGCTCACCAGCGACCACCAGCTGATGGGCATGACCCCGGCCAACCTGGAGAAGGTCGCCGAGACCGCCGGCGTCCGGCTGGACGGCGTCCTGGTCGCCGGTGACCTGGTCAACATCCCGGACCGGGCCAGCGAGTGGTTCGACAGCACCAACGGGCGGGCGTTCTTCGCCGGGCTGACCGGCCGGGCCGACCGCACCATCGCCGGGCGCACCTACCGGGGCGCGCCGCTGATCCAGCACTCGCCGCTGTTCCCGGCCATCGGCAACCACGAGGTGATGGGCCGCTGGTCCGACACCGACGGGCTGAACGCCCAGTTCAACGACCCGCAGCCGATCGAGGTGGCCCGCCGCCGCTGGCTCCAGACCCGCCCGGCCGGGATCGACGAGCAGACCTGGCTGCGGTTGAACTCCTGGGACGTCACCACCTACGAGGAACTGTTCCCGTACCCGCGCAGCGCCGACGGCGGGCCGCGCTGGTGGTCCCGGACCATCGGCGACGTGCACCTGATCACCCTGTTCGCCACCCAGATCTGGCGTTCACCCGCGCCGAACACCCGGGGCAAGTTCTCCGAGGCCCCGGCCGACCTGGCCGACGAGTCGAAGTGGGGCTACGGCCAGCACATCTTCGAGCCGGTCAGGCGGGGCTCCCGGCAGTACCGCTGGCTGGAGAGGGAACTGGCCTCCAGCGCCGCCCGGCAGGCGAAGTACCGGGTGGTCATGTACCACCACCCCGGGCACGGGCTCGGTGACAACTCCGCGCCGCCGTTCACCGACCCGGTGCAGAAGATCACGCGGGACCCGGTGACCGGCGCGGTGACCGCCGTCAGCTACACGTACCCGCTGGCCGACGACCACATCCTGCGCGACCTGGAGCCGCTCTTCTCGGCCGGCGGCGTGAACCTGGTCCACAACGGGCACTCGCACCTGTGGAACCGGTTCCGCAACGCCGACGGGGTGAACTGGCTGGAGACCTCGAACGTCGGCAACAGCTACGGCGCGTACGACGCGTCCAGCGGGGCGTCCCGCAACCTCCCGGACAGCCCGGACAACATCCGGCAGGGCGACCCGGGCGGCCTCACCCCGATCGTGCCGACGATCGCGCCGCTGACCGACGCCGCCGGCAAGCCGCTGCCGTACGTGTCCAGCAACGACATCACCGTCTTCTCGCTGCTCGACTCGGCGGCCGGGGTGGTGCGCTCGTACCGCTCCGACACCCGGCAGCCGGACGCCCCGGTGATCCTCTTCGACGAGCTGCCGCTGACCTGAGCCGCCCCACCCCGACGGCACGGACGGCACGCCGGCCGCCCCCGGACACGGTCCCGGGGCGGCCGGCGGCTGCGGTTCGACGGGTCGGCACCGACCCGTCGTCTCAGGTCAGGCCCAGGCGGTGTACGTGGATCCCGCCTCGCCCCGGCACAGCAGCGAGGGGCTGTAGATCACCCGCCGGGCGGCCACCTGGTGGCTGGACCTCCCGGAACACGTCCGGCGGAGTGCCGCCTGCTGACCCCCCGTTTGTTCGTAACTACGTAACTACGTAGTATCGAGCCATGGGTTCGCTGGAGGATCGGGTAACCGCACTGGAAGCGCGGGTCGCGGAGCTGACGGAGCAGCGGGCCGCCGCGCCGCCCCCGACCGCCGCCGCCGACACGTTCTGGGCGCTCGACGGGCTCAAACGGCGACTACCCGAGGGACACCCCGGCGCGGTCCTCTACACCGGCACCGTCGACCTCGGCGAAGGCGAGCGGTACGACTGGCAGTACGGCCTGCCCGTCGACGACGTACTCGCCGAGGACTGGACCGAGGCCGCCCCCATGCTGACCGCGCTGGCCCACCCCGTCCGGCTGCGGCTGCTGCGCGAGATCCTCGGCGGCCGGCGCGGCACCGCCGAACTCGCCGGGATCGAGGAACTCGGCACCACCGGCCAGCTCCACCACCACCTACGCCAGCTCACCGCCGCCGGCTGGCTGCGCAGCGCCGGCCGGGGCCGGTACGCGGTCCCCGCCGAACGGGTGGTCCCGCTGCTCGCCATCCTCACCGCCGCCCGCCGCTGACCCCGGCCGGAAGGAACACGTCATGCGCACGTCGACCATCGCCACCATCCTGGTCGGGCTCGTCGCCGGGGGGATCGCCCTGGCGGGCATGCCCCGGCCACCCCACCTCACCGACCGGACCACCGGGGACGCCGACCTCGCCGCCGCCGTCCGGGACGCCGTCGGTGCCACCGAAGGGCTGCGCGGGCTCTCGGTGGCCCTGGTCGAACCGGGCCGGATCCGGGTCGCCGGGCTCGGCGCGCGGAACCCCGCCGGGGCACCCGTCGAAGCGGACACCACCTTCGAGATCGGCTCGGTCACCAAGCCGCTCACCGGCATGCTCCTCGCCGACCGGATCGCCGCCGGCGTGGTCCGTCCCGACGACCGGCTCCGCGACGCGCTGCCGGCGGTGACCGGCCCGACCGGCGAGGTGACCCTGGCCGAACTCGCCAGCCACCGCGCCGGCCTGCCCCGGGTGCCGATCACCTCACCCGTCCACCTGGCCCGGATCTGGTGGGCGAACCTCGCCGCCGCCGACCCGTACGCCGGGCAGGACACCGCCTGGCTGGTCCGGGCCGCCAGCAGCACCGAACCGGGCGACGGGCGGGGCGAGGTGAACTACTCCAACTTCGGCGCGGCCCTGCTCGGCCAGGCGCTCGCCGCGCAGGCCGGCACCAGCTACCCGGAGCTGCTGGACCGGGAACTGCTCACCCCGCTGGGCATGCGCCACACCTCCGCCCACCTGGACGGGGCGGCCCCGCCCGCCGGGCACGCCACCGGCAGCCGGGCCGGCGGCCGACCGGCCGACCCGTGGACCGGCTCGGGCTGGACCCCGGCCGGCGTCGGCACCTGGTCCACCGCCGGGGACCTCGGCACCCTCGTCGCCGCGGTCCTCGCCGGCACCGGGCCGGGCGCGGACGCCACCACGCCCCGTTTCGACGCCGGTGACCAGGGGCGCATCGGGTACGGCTGGTTCACCACCCGGCACGGCGACCGGGAAATCGTCTGGCACAACGGCGGCACCGGCGGATTCCGGGCGTACGTCGGGCTGGACCGGGCCGCCGGCCGGGGCGTGGTGGTGCTCGGCAACACCGACCGTAAGGTCGACCCGATCGGGCTGCGGCTGCTCGGCGTACCCGGGAAGGACCTGGCCGGCACGGACGGCGTCGGCCTGCCCGGCTGGGTCGGGGTCGGGCTGGCCGTGACGCTCAGCTTCATGGGTGGCTGGTCGCTGGTCTCGATCGTCCGGCGCGGCCCGGACCGGCTGACCCTGGCCGGTACGGCGGTCTCGGCGCCGGTGTTGTTGCTGCTCGCGTACCGGCTGGGGGAGTGGACGCTGGTGCCCGGCTGGGTGTGGGCGGCCGGCTGCGCGGCGAGCGCCGCCGCGCTGGTGTCGGCCGTCCGCCGGTGGCCGGCGTTGCCGCTGGTGGCCGGGGCGCCGCCCTGGCGGCGGTGGGGCGGCACGGCGGTCGAGCTGACGCTGGTCGTACTGGCGCTGCTGGTCGTGCTCTGACCCGCGCCGCCCCGGGGCCGGTCGACCACCCCGGGGCCGGCGTGACCACCCCGGGGCCGGCGTGACCACCCCGGGGCGGCGCGGCTACCGCCGCCCCGGGTCAGTCGGTCGCCCCGTCCGGGCCCGCCCGGAGCCGGGAGCGGCGGTAGCCGTACAGGGCGTAGACGACCGCGCCGATCAGGAACCACAGCCCGAAGCGCAGCCAGGTCTCCGCGGCCAGGAAGGTGATCAGCCAGAGCGAGAAGACCGCCCCGAGGGCGGGGACGACCGGCATCCCGGGCAGCCGGAAGGTACGCGGCGCGTCCGGCCGGCGGTACCGCAGCACGATCACCGCGACACAGACCACCACGAAGGCGAGCAGGATGCCGATGTTGGTCAGCTCGGCGGCCTGCCGGATCGGCAGGAAACCGGCGATCACCGCCGAACCGGCCCCGACGATCCAGGTGACCCGGCTCGGCACCCGCCGCACCGGGTGCAGCTTGGCGAACCAGCCGGGCAGCAGACCGTCCCGGCTCATCGAGTACCACACCCGGGTCACGCCGAGCATGAAGGTGAACATCACCGTCAGGATGCCGATGATCGCGCCGACCGCGATCACGCTGGCCAGCCCGGAGAGCCCGACCGAGGCGAACGCCGACGAGAAGCCGCTCTCCGGGTCGATCCCGGTGTAGTTCTGCATCCCGGTCAGCACCAGCGTCGCCAGCACGTACAGCACCATCGAGATGGCCAGCGAGTAGAGGATCGCCTTCGGCATGTGCCGGCGGGCGTCCTTCGACTCCTCGGCGGCGGTGCTCATCGCGTCGTACCCGAACACCGCGAAGAAGACCGTGGCCGCGCCGGTCAACGCGCCCCCCACCCCGAACGGGAAGAACGGCGAGTAGTTCGCGGTACGCACATGGAAGAAACCGACCACGATCACCAGCAGCACCACGGCGACCTTCAGCCCCACCACGACCGTCTCGAACCGGGCCGCGCTGCGGATGCCCCGGTTCAGCAGGAACGCGATGAGCAGGCAGAGCAGTACGGCGAACAGGTCCACCACCCGGCCGTCTCCGGTGCCGGGCGC
Source organism: Micromonospora cathayae (assembly GCF_028993575.1). Taxonomy (NCBI): domain Bacteria; kingdom Bacillati; phylum Actinomycetota; class Actinomycetes; order Micromonosporales; family Micromonosporaceae; genus Micromonospora; species Micromonospora cathayae. The sequence continues at coordinate 2,641,433 of NZ_CP118615.1, forward strand.
GCCGAGCATCCACTCCGGCAGGTCGACGCCGAGTTCACCGACCAGGAAGCCGAAGTAGCCGGAGATGCCGATCGCCACCACCGCCACGATCGCGGTGTACTCCAGCAGCAGGTCCCAGCCGATGAACCAGGCGACCGCCTCGCCGAGCACCGCGTAGCTGTAGGTGTACGCCGAACCGGCCCGGGGGATCATGCCGGCGAACTCGGCGTAGGACAGCGCCGCCGCCGCGCTGGCCACCCCGGCGATCAGGAACGACAGCAGCACGGCCGGTCCGGCGGTCTGGTTGGCGACCGCGCCGGCCAGCGCGAAGATGCCCGCGCCGATGATGCCGCCCACCCCGATCGCGGTGAGCTGCCAGAGCCCGAGCGACCGGGCCAGCCCGTCGTCGCGCTCCTCGGTGATCTCCTCGACCGGTTTGCGGCGGAGCAGTCCCCGGCCGACCGTGGTACGCCGTGCGGAGGTCATCGCCACCCCCTCATTCGATCCACTGTGCTCGATGACCGTGCGGATACCCGGTTACCGTCCGACGCAACCACCGTCGGGGTCGGAACCGACCCGAGCGCCGATTTCTTCCAGCGGGGTGGATCAGTCGGGGGCGGTACCGGTCCGGCGGACGTACTGGCGGTCGGCCTCGTCCCGGACGACCAGGCCGATGCCGGCGAGTTCCCGGCGCAGGTCGAGGGCGTCGTCGCGGCGGCGACGTTTCAGGGCGTCCTGCCGGGCCCGCAGCAGCGCGTCCGCCCCGGCCGGCAGGCCGGGCAGGCCCGGCACCCAGCGCCGCCAGTCCGTCCGGTGCGGGTCCTCCGCCACCCACGGGTACCCGTGCGTCCGGAACGCGGTCCGCAGTCGCCGGCCGCTCAGGTCGGACTTCTCCCGGACCAGTTCCTCGTCGTCCGGGCCGAGCAGGACGAGCTGCCGGCCGTCCAGGTGGACCGCCCGGACCGTCGCCCGGGGCAGCTCCCGGGTCCGGCCGTTGCGGCGCAGGGCCACCCGGTCGGCGCCGACGCGGACGACCAGACGTTCCCAGCTGGCGACACCGGCCAGCGCCAGCCCGGCGAGCACGCCCAGCGTGAGCGCACCGACCGTGGCGGGCGGCTCGGGCAGTTCGGTGTACCAGCGGGCCAGCCGCCGCAGCGGGCGCCACGGTACGTCCACCAGCCAGGGCGCGAAGGCGGTCAGCAGCCAGCCGGCCCCGGCGCCGAGCAACGGGAAGCCGGCCCAGAACACGGCCAGCTCGCCACCGCCGCCACCGACCACCGTCGGCACCCCCGGCCCGCCGGACCGGTTGGAGCCACCCGGCCAGCCCGACCGCTCCGGCCGGCTGGAGCCGCCCAGCCAGCCCCGCCAGCCCGACCGGTCCGACCGGCGGAAGCCGCCCGGCCGGACCGGGTCACGGCCGGTCACGACACCTCGCGCCGCATCGTCCGGACCAGTCCGGCGACCAGCGGTACGACCAGCCACACCAGCAGCGACACGCCGAGTCGGGCCCACTGCCCCGCGGTGACGTCCGGCGTGGTGAGCGGCGCCATCGTCACGGTGGTGTCCAGCCACTGCGCCGGCTCGCGCAGCGCCTTGATCATCTGCCCGAGGACGGACCAGACGGTGGGCAGCACGAAGTACAGCACGATCGCCAGCGGGGTGTTGCCCAGCAGCAACCCGAACCCCATCCCGATCAGCACGTTCGCCACCTGGAACACGAGGGCGTGCAGCAGCAGCGAACCGGGCACCGACCAGGTGCCGGCCCCGCCGGTGAGCCCGGCGACGGCGGTGGCGGTCGCCGCGACCGCCACGCTGGCGACCACCGAGACCGCCGCCGCGAGCACCACCGCGACGAGCTTCGCCGCCACCACCCGGTGCCGGGCCGGGACCAGGGCGAACGTGCTCAGCGCGGTCCGCTGCGACCACTCCCCGGTGACCGAGAGGATGCCCAGTACGGGCAGCAGCAGCCCCACCGGCAGCAGCGACGGCTCGAAGAAGGCCCGGAAGGTCTGCTCGGCGTCGGGCAGGACGAACAGTTGCACGGTGGCGATCGCGGCGGCGGCCAGCACGATCACCACCAGCAGCCAGCGCCCGGCCCGGGTGTCGGCGAGCTTGCGCAGCTCGACCCCGGTCAGCCGGGCCAGGGACGGGCGTCGTTCGGTCGGGACGACGGACGGCGTCCGGCGTGCCTCGGCGGTCAACGTGGTCATCGGACGGCCTTCCTGGTCGACTGGTCGGCGGTGAGGGTGAGGAACAGCTGCTCCAGGCCGCCGCTGCCGGCCGGACGCAGTTCGAGCAGCGCCACCCCGGCGTCGGCGGCGGCCTGCCCGACCGCGCCGGCCTCGGCGTGCACCAGCAGCCCCCCGTCGGTGCTGCTGGCGGCGTCGAGCCCGGCCGAGGCCAGCGCGGCGCGCAGCGCGTGCGGGTCCCGGGCCCGGACCAGGGTGCCGGCCCCGGCGAGCAGCTCGTCCCGGCCGCCCTGGGCGACCACCCGGCCGCCGCCGATCACCACCAGGCGGTCGGCCACCGCCTCCACCTCGCGCAGCAGGTGGGAGGAGAGCAGTACCGTCCCGCCCCGGTCGGCGAAGTCGCGCAGCAGGCCGCGCATCCAGAAGATCCCCTCCGGGTCCAGGCCGTTGGCCGGCTCGTCCAGGATCAGGATCCGGGGGTCACCCAGCAGCGCGTGCGCCAGGCCGAGCCGCTGCCGCATCCCCAGCGAGTACGCCCCGACGCGGCGCTTGGCCGCCGCCGCGTTCAGCCCGACCCGGTCCAGGGTCGCCGGCACCCGCGCCGGGTCGACGCCCATGGTGCGGGCCGCCAGGGCCAGGGTCTCCCGGCCGGTACGCCCGGCGTGCTGCGCCGAGGCGTCCAGCAGTACGCCGATGCGGCGGCCCGGGTTGGGCAGCCGGCGGTAGGGCACCCCGTCGACCGTGGCGCTGCCGGACGTCGGGGACGTCAGACCGCAGATCATCCGCATGGTGGTGGACTTGCCGGCCCCGTTCGGACCGAGGAAGCCGGTCACCGTGCCCGGTGAACAGGTGAAGGACACGTCGTCCACGGCGGCGTGCGGGCCGTACCGTTTGGTGAGGTTCTCGACCGAGATCATGCCGTCGAGGCTGCCCCCGCCACCCGGCCATCCGCTGCGGCCGGGAGTGCCGGACCGCACCGACCTTGGTCGACGTGTCGGACTCGACTTTGGTCGGTACCGGCGGCCCGGTGACGCTCCGTAGCATGGGGGCATGAGCAGCGCCGTCGCCGTACCCGATCATCCCTGGCTGCTGCCCGGCGTACTGGCCCGGCCGGCGGACCCGACCCGGCGGTCCGCCCGGCGGACCATGCGGGACTGGCTGGTGGACGTCCTCTGCTTCGTCCTCGCCCTGGGCTGGACGGTCGTGGCGACGGTGGACGCCGCCTCGCCCGAACCGCAGTTCGCCACCCGGCTGCCGTACGGGTGGATGATCCCGGCGGACGCGGCGCTCGGGGTGCTCTTCGCCGTCCTGCTCTGGTTCCGGCGGCGCTGGCCGGTGGCGCTGGCGGTGGCCTCGCTGCCGCTGACCGTCTTCTCGATGGCCTCCGCCGTCTCGTCGTTGATCATCTACTTCACGGTGGTGGTGCACCGCCGCACCGCCGTGGCCATGGTCGTCACCGTCGCCGGCCTGCTGACCAACCTGGCCTTCAGCCACCTGCGCCCCGACCCGAACCTGTCGTACTGGGCGACCACCGCCTGGGGAGTGGTGTTCAGCCTCACCGTGCTGGCCTGGGGCATGTTCGTCCGGGCCCGCCGACAGTTGATCGTGTCGCTGCGGGAACGGGCCGACCGGGCCGAGGCCGAGCAGCAACTCCGGGTCGCCCAGGCCCGGCAGGTCGAGCGGACCCGCATCGCGCGGGAGATGCACGACGTGCTCGCCCACCGGATCTCCCTGCTCAGCCTGCACGCCGGGGCGCTGGAGTTCCGCCCCGACGCACCGCCCGAGGAGGTCGCCCGCGCCGCCGGCGTGATCCGGGGCAGCGCGCACGCCGCCCTCCAGGACCTGCGCGCGGTGATCGGGGTGCTCCGGGCCGAACCCGCCGGAGCCGCCGCCGTACCGGAACGACCGCAGCCCACCCTTGCCGACGTGCCGGCGCTGGTCGACGAGTCCCGGGCCGCCGGGGTCCGGGTCGAGCTGCGCGACCGGGTCGACACGCCCGACGCCGTCCCGGCCACCGTGGGCCGCAGCGCGTACCGGATCGTGCAGGAAGGGCTGACCAACGCCCGCAAGCACGCCCCCGGTGCCCTGGTCACCGTCGAACTGGCCGGTGGGCGGGGCGACGGGCTGACCGTCGAGATCCGTAACCGCCGTCCGGTACGCGAGGCGACCGACCCGGAGATCCCCGGTACCGGCACCGGGCTGGTCGGGATCGCCGAGCGGGTCCACCTCGCCGGGGGACGCCTCACCCACGGCCGGGACTCCTCCGGTGACTTCCGGCTCGCCGCCTGGCTCCCGTGGCCGGCATGACCGGCCCGGACGCTGCGGGCGGCGGGACCGGTGTGCCCGGCGGGACCGGTGTGCCCGGCGGGGCAGGTGTGCCCGGCGGGGCAGGTGTGCCCGGCGCGGCCGGGCCTGGTGGGCCCGGCGGGCCGCCGGTCCGGGTGCTCGTCGTGGACGACGACCCGCTGGTCCGGGCCGGGCTGTCGATGATCCTCGGCGGCGCGCCGGACCTGCGCGTGGTCGGCGAGGCCGGCGACGGCAGCGAGGTGCCCGCCGCCGTCGCCGCGTACGCGCCGGACGTGGTCCTGATGGACATCCGGATGCCCCGGGTGGACGGGCTGGCCGCCACCGAGGCCCTGCGGGCGCTGCCCGACCCGCCCGAGGTGCTGGTGCTGACCACCTTCGACGCGGACGACCAGGTGCTCCGGGCGCTGCGGGCCGGGGCGGGCGGGTTCCTGCTCAAGGACACCCCGCCCGCCGAGATCGTGCAGGCGGTCCGCCGGGTCGCGGCCGGCGAGGCGACCCTCTCGCCGACGGTCACCCGCCAGCTGATCGCCCACGTGACCGCGTCCACACCAACCGAGGCCCGCCCCGACCCGAGGCGGGACCGCGCGCTACGCCTGCTCGCCGGGCTCAGCCAACGGGAACGGGAGGTCGCGGTCGCGCTGGGCCGGGGCCGGACCAACGCGGAGATCTCCGCCGAGCTGTTCATGAGCGTGGCCACGGTGAAGGCGTACGTGTCGAGGCTGCTGACGAAGCTGGAACTGAACAACCGCGTCCAGGTGGCCCTGCTCGTCCACGACGCCGAACTGGTCTGATCCGGTTCCGACGGTCCGCCTCCGCGATACACTCATCGTTGAGTGTTTCACGCGTGAGGGTATCGGCGGTGAGTGTTTCGTGGACGGCTTCGTGGGGCGTACCCGGGAACTCGGGCTGCTGGACGGTCAGCTGAAGCGGGTGGTCCGGGGCGGCCGGGCGGGCCGCCCCGGACGGGCCCTGCTGATGCGGGGCCGGCGTCGGGTCGGCAAGTCCCGGCTGGTCGAGGAGTTCGTGGAGCGGGCCGGGGTGCCGTACCTCTTCTTCACCGCCTCCGGCCAGCCCAGCGTGGAGGCCGACCTGGCGCTCTTCGTCGAGGCGGTGGCGGCCTCGACCCTGCCCGGCGCTCCGCTCTTCGCGGCCCAACAGCCGCGCACCTGGGACGCCGCGCTGACCCTGCTCGCCGCCGCGCTCCCGGTCGACCGGCCGAGCGTGGTCGTGTTGGACGAGATGCCGTACCTGATCGCCACCGATGCCGGCTTCGAGGGAACCCTCCAGAAGGTCTTCGACCGGGAGTTGTCCCGCCGTCCCGTACTGCTGGTCTGCGTCGGCTCGGACCTGGGGATGATGGAGGCGCTCAACGACTACGGGCGGCCGTTCCACCAGCGCGCCACCGAGATGGTCGTCCCGCCGCTGAGCCCCGCCGACGCCCGGGACATGCTCGACCTGCCGGCCGCCGAGGCGTTCGACGCCCACCTGGTCACCGGCGGCCTACCGCTGATCATGGACGAGTGGCCCGCCGGGGCCACCCTGTTCGACTACCTCGCCGAAGCGGTCACCGACCCGACCTCCGCTTTGCTGGTCAGCGGGGAACGGGCGTTGGCCGCCGAGTTCCCGGCGCAGTCCCAGCCCGGCGCGGTGCTCCGGGCGATCGGCTCCGGCGAGCGCACCTTCTCCCTGGTCATGCGGGCCGCCGGCGATCTGCCCCAGGCGTCGCTGACCCGGGCGCTGCGCACGTTGAGCGCCAAACGGATCATCGAGGTGGCGGTGCCGCTGTCCACCAGAGCGTCCCGGGAGACCCGGTACAGCGTCGCCGACCCCTACCTGCGGTTCTGGCTCTCCTTCCTCGGGCCGTACCTGGCGGAGATCGAACGCGGGCGGGGAGACCTGACCCTGGCCCGGATCAGGGCGAACTGGCTGTCCTGGCGGGGCCGGGCGGTCGAGCCGTTGGTACGGGAGGCGCTGCGCCGACTGCCCGAGGGCTTCCTGCCGGCGGAGACGGCGGTGGTGGGCGGGTACTGGACCAGGACGAACGACCCGGAGATCGACCTCGTGGGGGCGGACCGCGCCCCGGTCGCCCGGCGGATCACCTTCGTCGGCTCGGTGAAGTGGCAGGAGAACCGGCCGTTCGACGGGCACGACCTGGGGCGGCTGCTGCTGCACCGCACCCGGCTCCCGGGCGCGGACGAGCAGACCGTGCCGGTCGCGGTGTCCCGCAGCGGTGGGACCGTCGAGGGGGTACGTGTCCTGTCGCCGGAGGACCTGCTTCTCGCGTACCCGGATTGAACCGTGTCCGCCGGTGGCCCGTACCAGTGGGCGAGCGGTGCGGCGCATCGGCCGCCCCGCCGCCGAGCGACGGGAGCCTGTCGTGCCAGTTGGCGAGGAGTCGACGGATCCGATCGACCGGGCGCTGGGTGATCTGCCACTGCCGGTGCCCCTGACCCCCGAGGACGTCCGGATCGCGGTCCGGGCTGTGGTCGTGCACGCCGCCGAGGAGTGGCCGGCCGGGCCGAGGTGCCGCAACGACGGCCTGCCGTACCCGTGCCGGCTGAGCCGCTGGGGACGGCGGGTGCTGGAGACGCACGGGCTCTCCGAACGGCAGGTGGACGCGCTGGTCCGGCACGGTAACCCGTTCGTCCGGGTACCGTTCCCGTTCGTCGTGACCGGCCCGACCAGGGTCACCCGCCCGGGGCCGTACCCGGCGCGTGACCCGGCGGTCCGGACTGCGTCCCCGGCCCGGCCGGTCGCCCGGCCCGGCGGCCAGGGCCGCCCGGCGGCTCCCGGGGTCCCCGCGCCGCGCTGGCCGCAGGCGAGCTGAGGGACCCGGGCCGGGCCACCGGACGCACGGCCGGACGCCCCGGTCACGGCCGGTCGACTGCTCGGCCCGTTGTCGCAGGTCACCTCGGCGTGCCATGGTGCGGCGGTACCGGCCGATCGGCGGTAACGTCACGCAGCGGGGCGACGCGGGAGGTGGCATGGCACGGGGCGGGATCTTCTGCCTGGAGGGCCAGTGGCACCGTGACCTGCACGAGCGGGGCTCGGTGCTGCCGACGTTGGAGCTGCTGGAGCGGCTCGGCCGGATCCGGTTCATCCACAAGGACGCCGCCACCCCGGACGAGTTGAACTTCTTCCTGGACCGGTGGCTGCTCCGCCAGTACGCCGACTACCGGGTCGGCTTCTTCGCCATGCACGGCACCCCGAGCCGGCTGCACCTCACCGACTGGCACTCCGTCGAGCTGACCGACGTGGCGGAGAAGATGGCCGGCCGGTGCGAGGGCAAGCGGATCTACTTCGGCAGCTGCTCGGTGCTGCGCGCCTCCGACGCCGTACTGCGGGAGTTCCTGGCGGTCACCGGGGCCGCCCTGGTCTGCGGGTTCACCCGGGACGTCGACTGGGTGGAGTCGGCCGCCTTCGAGACCGTCCTGCTCGACGTGCTCGCCAACGGCCAGCAGCACAACGCCGCCGAGCGGCGGATGGGCTCGGCGCACTGGGCGCCGCTCGCCTCGTACCTGGGATTCCGGGTGATCTACGCCAACGGCCGGGCGTGGCGGCCGACGAACCGGCCCCGGGTGCCCGCCCAGGCGGTCGGGGAACCCTCCGCCGCCCGACCGCGCTGAGCCCCCGCCCCGCCGACCCGCGCCGGGGGAGCGCTGCGGCCACGGCGCGGCGCTGGTAGAAACGAGCGATGGCACGCAGCATCGCGACGAACAACCAGGTGGACCGGTCGGGTCTGATCGACTTCCTCGCCGCACGGCACCGCGCGGTGCTGATCACCATGCGGGCCGACGGGCGACCGCAGTCCTCCCCGGTCGCCTGCGGGGTCGACGGCGCGGGCCGGTTGGTGATCTCGACGTACCCGGAGCGGGCCAAGGTACGCAACATCCGCCGGGACCCCCGGGTCTCCGCCTGCGTGCTCTCCGACGACTGGAACGGGCCCTGGGTGCAGATCGACGGTACCGCCGAGGTGCTCGACCTGCCGGAGGCGCTGGAACCGCTGGTGGAGTACTTCCGGAGCATCTCGGGGGAACACCCGGACTGGGACGAGTACCGGCAGGCGATGGTCCGGCAGGGCAAGTCGCTGATCCGGGTGACGATCGACTCGTGGGGGCCGGTCGCCACCGGCGGATTCCCGGCCCGCCTGGCCGACTGACCGGCCGCCGCCCGGTGCGCTGTCGGCTCAGTAGGCGGCGGTGAACCGGGTGTTCAGGTGACGCGGGTTCTCGATCTCGTCCAGCACCGCCACCGCCAGGTCCTCGTACGACAGCACGGACCGGCCCTGCGCGTCGGTGACCGGATGGTCGCCGCCGGTGCGGTACCGGCCGGTGCGCTCGCCGGGGTGGAACTCCAGCGGTGGCGGCGAGAGGTACGTCCAGGGCACCCCGTCGGCGGCGGAACGGTACAGGTCCAGCGCCTCGGCCTGGCCCAGCGCCGGGTCACGGTAGCGGTCGGGGAAGTCCGGCGCGTCGAGGAACCGGGTGCCGTCCGGGGCGAGCAAAGTGGCCCCGCCGCCGAGGTGGATGATCCGGGGCGGATCGGGCACCTCGCGCAGCGTCGACACCAGCGTCCGGGCCGCGTCCGGCCAGAGCGTCCGCTCGCCACCGCCGACCGCGACCACGAAGACGTCCGCCTCCGGCGCGAGTTCGCGTACGCTGCGCGCCGAGGTGACGTCACCGGTGACCACCCGGGCCTCCGCCGGCAGGTACGTGACCGCCTCCGGACGCCGGACCGCGGCGGTGACCCGGTGCCCACGGCGGACCGCCTCGGCGGTGATCCGGGAACCCGCGGTGCCCCCGGCGCCGAACACGACGATGTTGCTCATGGCCGCCTCCCCGCCTGATCGACGTGCTCCGCCTCCAGGCTAGGGAGCGGTCACCCCGGCTGTCGGCGGAACGGCGATCCCGGCCCGGCCGGCGACCGGGCCGGACCCCGGACCGGTCGTGGCCCGGCCGGCGGTGGTTCAGTCGACCAGCGCGGAGTAGACGAGCTGGCGCAGTTGCGCCCGCAGCGGGTAGGTGCTCGACGGCAGGAGCTGGGTGTAGAGCTGGGCGGTGATCTCCTCGGCCGGATCCACCCAGAAGGCGGTACTGGCCACCCCGCCCCAGTAGTACTCGCCGACGCTGCTCGGCACCCGGCTGGGGATGGGATCCTGCACCACCGCGAAACCGAGGCCGAAGCCGATCCCGTCGAAGATCGACTCGGCGAACCCGCCGACCGAGAGGGCGCCCAGGTCCTGCCCGCCGGGCAGGTGGTTGCGGGTCATGAAGCGTACGGTGCGCGGGCCGAGCAGGCGTACCCCGTCCAGCTCGCCGCCGCGCAGCAGGAACTGGGTGAACCGGTGGTAGTCGTACGCGCTGCAGATCAGGCCGCTGCCGCCGGCGTGCAGGGTCGGCCGCTGCCGGGCGGCGGCCCCGAGCTGCTCGTGCCGCAGCAGCCGGCCGGTGCGCGGGTCGGGCACGTAGAGCGCGCCGAGCCGTTCGGCGTCGTCCCCGTCGACCCACCAGTGCGTGTCGGTCATGCCCAGCGGGCGGAGGATCCGCTCGGTGAAGAACTCGTCGAGCCGCTGCCCGGAGACCACCTCGACCAGCCGGCCGAGCACGTCGGTGGCGACCGAGTACCCCCAGGCGCTGCCGGGCTGGTAGAGCAGCGGCAGCTCGGCCAGGGCCACCGAGGCGGCGGCCAGGTCGACCCCGGCCGGCCAGTGCAGGTCGTAGCCGGCCGCCCGGTACAGGCCGTCGACCACCGAGGTCTGCATGAAGCCGTACGTCAGGCCGGCGGTGTGGGTGAGCAGGTGCCAGACCCGGATCGGCTCGACCGCGGGCACGGTGTACGGCTTGGCCGCCGAGCCCTTCGCGTAGACCCGTACGTCGGCGAACTCGGGCAGCCAGCGGCTGATCTCGTCGGTCAGCTCGAAGCGGCCCTCCTCCCACAGCATCATGGCCGCGACCGAGGTGACCGGCTTGGTCATCGAGTAGATCCGCCACAGCGTGTCCGCCTCGACCGGGGCGCCGGACTCCACGTCCCGCAGCCCGTAGGTGGACGAGTGGGCGACGTGTCCCCGTCGGGTCACCACGATCTGCCAGCCGGAGAGTTGCCCGGCGGCCACGTACCGGCCGAAGTGCTCGTCGATCCGGGCCAGCCGGGCCGGGTCGAAGCCGATCTCGTCCGGGTCGATGTTCCGCGACACCTTCACACCCCCGAACCTACTAGCCGGTACGTCGGACGGAAAGTGTCGGTGGGCTTCTCTAGGGTGAGAGCCGTGCCGGAGCTGACCGAGGACGCCACCTTCCGCCACGACGACTGGTACGCCGAGGAGATCGTCGACCGGCACTTCGTGCGCTGCTCCTTCCACGACGTCGACCTGACCGAGGCGACCACCCGGGGCGCGGTCTTCACCGAGTGCGTCTTCGGCGGGGTCCGGTTCAACGCCTCCCGGCACGTCGACTCGGCCTTCACCCGGTGCACGTTCACCCGGTGTGTCCTCTTCGACGCCGAGTTCACCGGCTGCAAGCTGGTGGGCAGCACGTTCACCGAGTGCGAGCTGCGTCCGCTGCGGGTGGACGGCGGGGACTGGTCCTTCGTCGCCCTGCCCCGGGCCGACCTGCGGGGGGCGCACCTGGCCGGCGTACGGCTGCGGGAGGTCGACCTGACCGGGGCCGACCTGACCGGTGCCACCCTGACCGGCGCGGACCTCTCCGGCGGGCAGTTCGCCGGGGCCCGGCTGACCCGCTGCGACCTGCGCGGCAGCGACCTGAGCGGGTTGGATCCGACGCTGGTCGAGCGGGGCGGCGCGCTCATCGACCCGGAGCAGGCGCTGGTGCTGGCCCGGGGGCTCGGCTTCGAGGTCCGCTGACCACCGCCGCCGGAAAGCCGTCACCGGCTGTCAGGTATGACTGCCATCCTCAGGGCATGGCATGGTGGTCGGATCTGGTGGACGAGGAGCCGGACTTCGCGCGGCGGGTGCGGGCCCGCTTCGCGGTCCGCAAACACGGGACGATGGCGACGCTGCGGCGGGACGGTTCGCCCCGGATCAGCGGGACGGAGTTCGAGTTCGACGCGGGGGACCTGCGCCTGGGCAGCATGGCGGGCGCGCTGAAGGCGCAGGATCTGCGCCGGGACCCCCGGGTGGCGCTGCACTGCCCGAGCGAGGACCCGCCGGAGGACGACCCGCCCGGCTGGGCCGGTGACGCCAAGATCGCCGGGATCGCGCACGAACTGCCACCCGGCGAGGACGGGTCGCACCGGTTCCGGATCGAGCTGACCGAGGTGGTGCTCACCCGGGTCGGTACGCCGGCCGACCACCTGGTGATCGAGAGCTGGCACCCGGGGCGCGGGCTGCGCCGCCGGCAGCGTCGCTGACCGGTCACCCGTAGGGTGGTCGTCGGTGCGGAACCCGCCACGTCCACCCGCCGTTCCCCGGGCCGACCGGGACGACAGCGGTCGATCGCCGACGGACCCCACCAACCGGTGAAGGCCGCCACCGTGGACGGGTACCCTCCTGGTGTCCACGGGGGAGGATGCCGGCGACCGCGGCACCGAACCGGCACCGGGCCGACGGCACCGTGGACCGTCGTGCGGTTCGTGGCCAGCGTCGGTGTGGCCCGGACGGGAGCGGAGGTTCCGTGGTGCGAGTCGGCTCCGACGAGTCCGGGCCGAGCCCGGCGTACCGCCCCACCGGCCGGACCCGGGTGGCCCTGCGGCGGCTCGCCCGGACCCGGCAGCGTCGCCGCTGGGCGGTGGCGGCGCTGGCCGTCGTGGCCGGACTGGTGGTGTCCGTCCCCTGGCTCGCGGCCCGTCGGACGGTGCCGGACGGCCCGGATCCCGCCGGCCCGCCGGGCGCCGCCCGGTCGTGGCCCAGTGCCCCGGCCGCCCTCCCCACCGGGGCGGACCTGGGCGCCGCGCTGCCCTCACCCGGCCTGCAACCCCGCCGGCGCTGGCCGACGCCCCCGCCCGCGCCACCCACCCCGTCCCGGACGCCGACGCCGGCGGTGCCGCCGCTGCTCGACGTCCGGCACGCGGACGCACCCGCGGTGGTGGACCTGAGTGCGGTGGGCGGCCGGGACTGGGTCCACTGGGGACTGCGCGGCGGCGACTCGGTGGTGCGCAAGCGCGACGGTTCCGGCGAGATCGTCGACCGGGGCGGCTCGGGCGGCCGGGGCGGCCACGACACCAACCCCGAACTGTTCCGCTGGCGGGACGGCACCCCGGTCCGGTCGATCGCCGGTACCTCCACCGGCGTCTACGCCTGCGGGGCCGGCAACGGGTTCGCGCTCGCCGTGGCCGGGAACGGTGAGGTGCGGACGGTCCGGCTCTACGCCGGGCTCTGGATGGCCCGGGGGCGGCTGGAGGCCCGGCTGTCCACCGGTGGCCCGGTCACCACGGTCCGGCTGGAGGACCCGCACACCAACCGGACCGCCGAGTTCACCGTGCGGTTCCGGGCGCCGCCAGGGGCGAAACTGCTGGTCGACTGGCGGGTCGAGCACGCCTTCGACCGGCACTGCGGCAACGTCGACCTCCAGGCGGTGGCGCTGCACTGAGCCGACCCGGTCGGCGGCCGGCGGTTCCCCCGCGGTGTCGCGCCGGGACAGTTTGTCCGTCGCGCTGCGTCCACCCGATCGTAACTTCCTGTTCGGCAGAACCGACGATCTCGGGAGGCTTCGCAGATGAGCGTCACTACCGCTCGCACCGTCCGGCCGGTCACCCCGCACGCCGACGGCGGCCCGGCCGGGGAGGTGCTCCGGGAGATCCCCCTTCCGCCGTACGTCACCGGTGAGGACGCGCAGTTCGCCGTCCGGGCGGTGGTGGTGCACGCCCCGCGTCGCTGGTCCGGCGGGATGGTCTGCCGCAACGACGCCAGCCCGTACCCGTGCCGGCTGCACCGCTGGGGTCGCCGCGTGCTGGCGCTGCGCGGGCTGCGCCCGGCGGAGATCGACGCCCTGGTCGAACGCGGCGACCCGACCGCCCCGGCGTGAGCAGGGGCCCGGCCGACCCGGCAGGGCCCCTGCCCGGCACCATCCGGCAGAGGCCGGCCGGCACCATTCAACCGGGGCCGGCCGGCACCACTCAGCAGGTGATCGGCTTGTGCCAGGAGCACTCCAGGCCCTCGGGGGTACGCGGGGTGTCGGGGACCGTCGGCGGCGTGCGCCGCGCCGTGCTCACGTCCTTGCCGGTGTACGAGGCGAGCGTGACGGCGATCTGGTCCTCCAGGTTCTTCACCGAGGAGGCCAGGTAGTTGTTGAGCACGACGGAGAAGACGAGCAGTCGTCCGTCGGCGTCGGTGACGTAGCCGGACAGTCCGGAGACCCCGGTCAGGCTGCCGGTCTTGGCCCGTACGTTGCCCGCCGCCGGGGTGCCGCGCATCCGGCTGCGCAGGGTGCCGCCGACGAACCGGTCCGCCTCGCCGGCCACCGGCAGGGCGGCGTACCAGTCGGCGAACCAGGGCTCGGAGCGGACGGCGACCAGCAGGTCGACGAACTCGGCCGGCGGGATCAGGTTGCGCCGGGACAGCCCCGACCCGTCGCGTTGGCGCAGGGTGCCGGTGTCCATGCCGGCGTCGGCGACGTACTCGCTGATGGCGGTGAGCCCGGCGGACCAGGTGCCCGACCCGGACAGCACCCGGCCGATCTCCTTGGTCAGCACCTCGGCGTGCCCGTTGTTGGACAGCTTCAGGAACGGCACCATCAGGTCGGACAGCGGCATCGAGTCGTGGCGCGCGACGTTCACCGCGTCGGCGGGGGTGGCCCGGCCCAGCACGGTACGCCCGAGCACCCGTACCCCGTGCCGGCCCAGTGCGGCGCGGAACACGTCGGCGGCGTACCCGGTCGGCTCCCAGACCGTCACCCAGTCGCGGGCCGGGGCGGCGTCGAGGGCGATCTGTCCGGTCACCACGACGGTGTTGGTGCCGTGGGCGCGTTCGAAGGTCACGTCGGTGGTGCCGGTGGCGACGGTGGTGGCCCGGTTGTCGATCCGCAGGTACCCGGTCGACGGGGTGAGGCTGATCTCCGGCCGGGCTCCGGCGCTGGCGCCCGGCGTCGCGGTGACGATCACCGTTCCGGCGTCGTAGTCGGTGTCCGGGGCGACGGTGAGCGCGGAGACCTGTGCGGCGTAGTAGTACGGCTCGTCGTCCCAGGTCCAGTCCGGGCCGAGCCGGGTGGCGTCGTAGCGGGTGTCGTCGGCCACCAGGTTGCCGCTGACCACCCGTACGCCGGTCGCGGCGACCCGGGCGGCGAGCGCGTCGTAGTCCGTGGCGAGCATGGTGGGGTCCCCGCCGCCGCGCAGGTAGAGGTCGCCGGTGAGGATGCCGGCGCGCTGGTTGCCGTCCCGGCGGACGTCGGTGGTGAACCGGTGTCCGGGGCCGAGCAGTTCCAGGGCGGCGGCCGAGGTGAGCAGCTTGGTGTTGGACGCCGGGATCAGCCGCCGATCGCTGTTGCGCTGGTAGACGGGCTCGCCGGTGCTGGCGTCGGCGACCATCACGCCGGTCTGCGCGCCGTCGAGCCGGCTGTCGGCGAGGATCGCGTCGATGGTGGCACTGAGCCGGGTTTCGGCGGGGGTGGGGGCCTCGGCGGTGGCGGTCGGTGCCCCGCTGGTGGTGGCGGTGACGACCGCCGTGGCGAGGACGGCCGCGGCGAGCGTCCGAACATAGCGACGACTTTGCATCAGTCGATGCTGTCATGAAGGTTCTTTTCGGAACAGCCTCGTGATCGAAGGTTTATGCCGATCGCTGGGGCTACTGACCGGGTGGCCCGTCCGGTGGCTGCCCGTGCGGTCTGCTCTGCGGATTCTCCGGCGCACCGCGCAGCCGGGGGGAACGGCTGAGCACCAACGGAGCCACCAGGGCGGCCAACGCCCCGCCGAGCAGCGGGAAGACGATGAACAGCCACAGTTGACGCAGGGCCGCGCCACCCTGGAACAGGGCCGGGCCGAAGGACCGGGCCGGGTTGACCGAGGTGCCGTCCAGGGTGATGCCGACGAGGTGGGCGGTGGCCAGCGCGAGGCCGATCGCCAGCCCGGCCATCAGGGCGTGCTCGGCGCGGCTGGTCACCACCAGCACCACCAGGACGAACAGGAACGTCAGGACGGTCTCCAGCAGCATCGCGCCGCCCCGGTTGATGTGCGCGCCGTAGCCGTTGCTGCCCAGTGTCCCGGTCTGGTCGACCACGTCACCCCAGCGGGTCAACGCCCAGAGCAGGAAGCTGGCGAGGGTGGCCCCGGCGAACTGGGCGACCCAGTACCCGGCCGCCCCGCGTACCGAGATCTTGCCGGAGAGGAGGACGCCGAGCGTCACCGCCGGGTTGACGTGACTGCCGGAGAGCGGGCCGATCGTGTAGACCAGCGCCAGCATGACGAAACCGAAGGCCAGGGCCACCACCACGACGCCGCCCTGGACGCGGGCGGCCACCGCGCTGCCCACTCCGAAGAAGACCAGCAGCGCGGTACCGAGGAACTCGGCGAGATAACGACGGGCGTCGTCCATGCAATCAGCATATTGTGGGATTTGGGATACGAGGGCCGTTCCGGCGAGTTCCGCACTCCACCCGCCGCTGGCCGCCCGGTCCGGCGGCTGGCCGGCCGCCCGCCGTCACCAGCCGCTGACCGGCCCCAACTTGACGGATCCGGCCCCAGCGGGCACGGTGGAGCCGAGGGTGCCGGATGAATTGCCCCGTTCGTGGCAAGTGGCCGCCCGCTTCCCGGCGTGCCCGCACGCCTCCGCCCGATCGAGGGCGCGACCTTCCAGCCCATCGCGGGCACCGACCTGTCAGCTCATCCAGCGAGGAGTTCCGCCGTGCTCACCATGACCGACAACGCCGTACTCGTGATCCGTGATCTCGCCGCCCAGCAGGACGTCTCCGACGCCGGCGGGCTGCGCATCGCGGCCGACACCGCCGCCGGTTCGCTCACCGTCGAGCTGGTCGAGCAGCCCGCCCAGGGGGACCAGGTGGTGGACACCGACGGTGCCCGGATCTTCCTCGACTCCGACGCCGCCGAGCTGCTCACCGACACCTCGGTCGACGCCTCGGTCGACGACGAGGGGGTCGTCCAGTTCGGCTTCACCGAGAAGCCCGCCCACTGACCGGACGGCACGCCCCGCGCCGGCCTGCCGGGCGCACCGCCCCGTGCCGTCAGCCAGCCGGACGGCCCGGTCGCCTCAGTCGGGTCCGTCGTCCCGGAACGGGCGGGCCGACCGGCCACCGGGCCCGGTCCGACGACTCCGCCGTACGCCGGGCCGGTCCGCGCGTCCGCGCTGGTCCGAAGCGGTGGACGGCGGCCAGACCGGCGGCGACGGTGGCCGGCCGGGCGGCGGCGGTGGTCCGCCGGGACGGCGCAGCTCGGCCAGCACGTGGGCCAGATGGTGCGACGTGCCCCAGGCCGCCCAGATGGCGGCCGAACCGGACCCGGCCGCGCCCCGGGCCCGGCGCAGGATCTCGTGGTCCCCCCAGGAGAAGGCGCCCCCGACGGTCGGCCAGTACGGGGCGGAGACCACCGCCCGGCACAGGTCGGCGACCCGGTCGTCACCCCGCCCGCCCCGCCGCGACCAGCGGTACACCCACCAGGTCCCGTCCGCCGTGTACCGCATCGTCCCGTCGGCCGGGTACCGGTCGGCGGGTGATCCGCCCGCCCCGGGACCGGTGACGGCCGGCGAGATCCCGTAGTCGCCGTAGCCCAGACCCAGGTCGGCGAGGTTCCGCCAGAGCAGCCAGTCCCAGCGGACCAGCGGGACCGGCCGGTCGTCGGGCAGGCCGGGCAGCGTGGCCGGCACCGCCCCGGCGGCCACCGTCACCGACCGCCAGGCGTGCCGGCGCGCCCAGCCGGCGAGCCGGCGGACCCGGGGTTCGGTCGCCCGCACGTCGGCCGGGCAGCAGACGTCACCGACGTCGATCAACAGGTCGCACTGTTCCGGTACCAGCCCGGCCCGTCGCCAGATCCGCTCCGCCGCGCCGGTGGCCGCGTCCGGGCCCCACCGGTCCGACCGGAGCCGGAACCGGACCAGCACCCACCCGAGCTGGGCGCGGGCCGCCGCCCCCTGCGCGGCCAGCCGGTCGTCGCTGTCCACGAGCCCGATCACCGGCACCAGTGGTACGTCCTGATGCCACCACCGGAACGTGGTCCCGGAGTCCGGCAGGGCGGCCAGGTCGACGGCGGGGACCAGCCCGGCGGGCAGCTCGCGGAACAGGTCACCGGGGCCGCTGCCGCTGCTGGCCGGGATGGCGCTGGTGGAGGCGGTGGCCCGGCTGGCGGGGACGGTGAGGACCGGCACGATCAGCGCGGCGGCAGCGCCGTCCAGGTGGCGCAGCGCCGCCAGATCGCCCCGCCCGACGGTGAGGATCGGCCGGTAGACCGGCTCCGCCGCGCGCCCCCTGTGGACGGACACCATGCTCCACGCTATCGAGCAATCGCCGCATGGGAAAGTGTCGATCGACGGGTCAGGCGGTGGTCTCCCCGGACCGGTTCCATCGGACGGTCACCTGGAGCTGCCCCTGCACCCCGGTACGGGCGATCACCGCACCCGCCTCGGCGGTCAACTGGACACCGAAGCTGATCTCCACCTCGTCCGGCCGGTCCGCCATGGACCGGAACTGGCCGAGCGCGGCCGACGCGGCGTCACGGACCTGGCCGATGGCCCGGTCGAAGCTCACCCCGACCTTCCGGACCAACCCGTCGGCGCTGGTCGCCGGGGTGATCCCGGGGGGCGTGTCCACGGCCACCAGCACCGTGCCGCCACCGTCGAGCGCGAACTCCACCACGTCGGTCATCGATCACTTCCTCGTCGTCGCCTACCTGGTCAGGCAGGGCAGGTCCAACCATTCCTCGTTCGGAATCCGGCCCCGAACGGTATCGAGCTCGCTCAACAGCGCCCCCAGCGCCTCCGGCTCGTCCAGGTAGCGCAGCACGGCCCGGTGGAACGCGGCGGTCATCGCCGCCGGCATCAGGTCCGACGCGTCCCGACAGAGGGTGCCCCGGCGCAGCGTGTCGGCGATCCGCCGGGACACCCCGTCCGGGTGGTCCGCCGGACGGGTGCCCGCGTTGAGGGTGAAGGCCATCCCACCGCTGGCGTCCCGCCAGGTCCGCCGGGCCCGTTCCCCGGACAGGAACCGGATCAGCGCGCGGGCCTGCGGGGTGTCGTCGAACATGCCCACCACGTCCTCGGCGATCTCGGTGGTCGGGCCGGTGCCGGCCCGGTCCGCGAAGGGCGGGAACGGGAAGAAGTCGAACCGGTCGGGTGCCCGTCGCCGGTAGTCGCGGACGATGTAGGAGCCCTGGTGGTCCAGATGGCACACCGGCTTGTCGGCGAACATGTCGAGGCCGGCCACGTTGAACGTGGTCAGCAGCGCGTTCGGGGTGCTCCGCCCGGCCCGGGTCACCTCGCTCCACGCCTGCCAGACCGCCCGCATCTGCGGTGAGTCCCAGGCCAGCCGTCCGGCTGTCCACTCCCGGTAGAGCTGCGGCCCCCAGCGGTGCAGCAGGAGATCCTCGATCCAGTCGGTGCCCGGCCAACCGGACAGCGGCGGCGCGCCCATGCCCAGACACCACGGCGTGGACAGGTCGGCGCTGACGTCGACCAACTCCTCCCAGGTGGCCGGGGGACGCCGGGCCAGGGCGGGCTGGCGGTCGCGCGCGTACCAGACGAGGCTCTTCGGGATCACGTTCACCGAGAGCCCGTACGTCCGGCCGCCGAGGGTGACCAGTTGCGGTGCCAGGTCCGTCCGCCCACCCGGGTCCAGCACGTCGTCCAGCGGGTACAGCTTCCGGCCCCGGACGTACGTCTGGAGGTCGTTGAGGCGCGGCAGCACCGCCACCTCGGGCGGGCTGCCCCGCTCGACCCCCGAGCGGAGCACCTGACTGACGTCACGGGTGCCCTGGTAGTCCACCTCGATGCCGGTCTCCTCCGCGAAGACGTCCAGCACCGCGGTGAAGGCGGCGGCCTCGGTGTCCGGGGACATCGAGCCGTCCGGCAGGCGTTCCTCGGGCCAGGAGGCGATCACGGTGACCCGACCGGCGGGGGAGTCCGCGCAGGCCGTCAGGCCACCGGTGACGAGCAGGACGGGGGCCAGCAGGAGTCCGATCTGACGTCTCATCGCTCGTGGTACCGGTATTCGTCCAGGCGCGGCTGGAAGCCGAGCAGCACGGTCACCGCGACGCAGAGCGCCGCGACGGGGATCAGGAACTCGCCGGCGAAGCTGGTGGCCGCCGCGGTCGCCCGGTCGGTGGCGTCCTGCCCGCCGAGCCGGGCCGTCCGGTCCAGTTCGGCGGCCGTCGCCCGGCGTGCGTCGGTCACCTGCTCCGACTCCCGTCCGGACGGGACGCCGTCCGGGGCGACCCGGTCGACGGTGTGCCGGCAGCCGCCGAGCGGCTCGCAGGCGGCGGTGAGCTGCCCGGCGAGGCGACCGGCGTCCAGCGCGGCGAGGGTGGTCAGGTGCGCGCTGCGGGCCCGTTCCACCGTCGCGATCTCGGACCGGACGTCGGCGAGCCGGTCGGCCGACCAGAGACTCGACGCGGTGGCGGCGCCCATCACCACCACGAAGAAGGTCGCCAGCAGCAGGGGGGCGTTCAGCCGACGCCGGAACCGGCGACGCAGGTAGGTCTGCGCCACCACCAGCAGCCCGGCCAGCACGAGCACCGGCAACAGCCACACCAGCGCGGTGACCGGCCTGGTCCAGACCCGGTTGGTCTGTTCGTCGAACGCGGCGACCTGCGCCTCGCGGAGCCGGTCCAGCCGGACCAGGATCTCGGTCAGCAGACTGGCGGCGTCCCAGAGGGCGGCGGTACCGACCGGGTTGGCCGGATCGTCGCGTAGCCCCACGTCGGCCCGGGAGACCAGGCCGGTGTAGGTGACCAGCAGCGCCTCGACCACCTGGATGTCCCGGCTGCCCTCGGCACCGGCCGCGTTGGCCTCGGCCACCCGGGCCAGATGCTGCCCGGCGCTGGCGATCTGGTTCTGGTACTCCTCGCCGGGGCCGCCGAGCAGCCGGGTGCCGTCGGAGAACCCGTCCAGCGCCGCGCCGTGCGCTGCCCGCAGGGCGACCTGCGTGTCGTGGACGGCCAGGATCGACGGTACGGACTGGGTCGCGACCGCGTCGGCGGCCCGGTGCACCCCGAGGAAGACGGCGAGGCAGCCGGCCACCGTGACCGCAGTCCCGACCAGCAGGGCCCGCAGCAGCCGGCGCAGCGTACGCCAGGTGGTGCTGGTCAACGCGGTCCCGGTCACGTCGGCACCGCCCCCGGACCGCCGGCGACGGCGGACCCCGACCGACCGGCGGAGTTGTGCTCCGACCGACCTGCGGTGTCGGGACCCGGACCGCCGGTGGCGTCGGGACCCGGACCGCCGGTGGCGTCGGGACCCGGACCGTCGGCGGCCTCGAACGCCGTGCCGCAGCGTTCGCAGAACCGGGCGCCCGGCGGGGACTCCCGGCCACACCCGCAGATCCGGGACGGACCGTCGGCCGGCAACGGCGGGGCCGCGTCGTCGTGCCGGGTGTACGACGAGTGGACCGCCACGTTGATCAGATCGAGCCGGTGCAGGTCGTCGCGGAGGCGCACCCGCCCCGCCGGGGCGTCCACGACCTGCACCAACTGCGCCAGTTCCGCCAGCCGGTGGGAGTCGCCGGTCTCGGCGGCCAACCGGACCGCCCGGCCGAGCAGCCCCACCGCGGCCGACCGGTCACCGGCGTCGTACCGCTCGCAACCGGCGGCGATGAGCTGGCTCAGTTCCTCCTGCCCGGTGAAGTGCGCGACCCGGGGGTCGACCTGGCTGGACAGGGTGAGGTCGTCGGTCCAGTGCACCAGGACGGTCACCGGTCGCGCCGGCCGGGCATCGCCCACCAGCAGGTCGATCCGGGCGACCAGCAGGTTCTCGCCCCGGGGCCGGTCCGTGCCGTCCACCGACAGGCAGAGGTGGTACTCCCGGCGCTCCGTGCCCCAGGACCCGGTCGGGTGGTCCACCGTCCGGTGGTCGACCGGCACGCCGGTCAGCTCCAGCACCGTCGGGTGGACCTGTCGGCAGAACAGCACCCGGCTCGGGGCCACCGTGGTGATCCGGAGGCGGGCCTGCGGCACCTGCTTCGCCAGCGCGGCCCACATGGTCCGGCGGAAGTCCGCCGCCAGGTCGTCGGGGCGGCGGACGGCGGCGGCCGTACCCCCCAGCACCTCGGCGATCCGGGTCAGTTCCCGGGGCTCCCAGCCGTCACCGATGCCCCGGGTGTCGCAGACGAACTCGCCGGCGCAGGTGGCGAGGACCTCCTCCAGCCGGGTGCCGCTCTCGTGCTGGTTACGGCCGTCGGTGAGCAGCAGGGCGTGCCGGATCGCGTCGGGATGCGCCGAGAGCAGCTCCCGGACCAGCTCCAGCCAGGTGCCGATGGCGGTACCACCGGCGGGTACCAGCCGGGCGAGCGCCCGCCGGGCCTCCGCGCGGGTGGTGTCCGTGGCGGTGGTGAGCCGGGGTTCGGCCGGGTAGACCACCCGGGCGGTACGGGTTCCCTCGACCAGGGCGAAGCGCACCCCGTCGGGCAGCAGGGCGATCGCGGCGGCGGCGGCCCGCCGGGCGGCGGCGATCTTGGTACGGGGATGCGTCATCGACTCCGAACAGTCGATCACGATGACCTCGGCCAGCGGTGCCCGAGCGGCTCCGCCCGCCGCCGGAACCTCGACGGCGTGCGCGGCCACGGTGAGCACCCCGTGCAGCTCGCGGTCGGTGGGGGCCAGGAAACGGTCGTGGTCGAAACGCAGCTCGAAGCCGAGGGGCGTGGTCTCCACCGGTCACTCCTCACGCAGTCGGAGCAGGGTCAGCGGCCGTACCGCGTTCGCCTGGTCGACCAGTACGTCGTGGTCGTTGGGGGTGCGGGCCTGCTGCCGGGCCAGGACCCGGAAGGACCGGGCCAGCCGCCGCCGCAGCCCGTTCGCCGAGGGCGGTTCGCCGAGGACCGGACCCGGGTCCAACCCGCCCGCCCCACTGACCAGCACCCGGTCCAGCGCCGCCTCGAGCACGATGGTGGTCAGCCGGTCCCGGGCCTCACCGTGCCGGCTGCCGTCGTCGAGCCGTACCTCGGCGAGCCGGCGGACCGCGTCGTTGAGCGCCGACGCGTCCGGCGGTACGGCGCCGATCCGGGCGGTACGCACCCGGACGGCGGCGATCCGGGCGGCGTCGTGGTGCCGGGAGACATGGGGGACCGCGTCCAGGACCTCCACCGCCCCGTCCCGGTCCCGTTCGGCCAGCCGCAGCCGGGCCAGGCCGAACGCCGCGCTGGCCGCCAACCGGTCCCGCTGCCACACCGCCCGGTAGAACCGGGCCGCCCGGACGGTGTCGCCCCGGTGCTCCGCGCAGTACGCCAGGGCCAGCTTCGGGGCGACCTCGCCGGGCAGTTCCCCGTACGCCGCGTCGAACAGCCCACCGGCCCGGGGCACGTCGTCGCCGTGCAGCGCGAACAGCGCCTCGTGCCAGGTCACCCGCCAGTCGGCGGGGGCGTCCGCACCGAGCTGCCGGACGGCGGCGTCGAGCGCGTCCCGGGCCCCCGCCGGGTCGCCCAGCTCCAGCCGGGCCCGGCAACGCGTCAGCTCGATCTCCACGGACCGGTCCCCGAAGGCGGCCAGACCGGCCAGCAGGCTCTCCGGGTCGGTGGCGTCCACGGTGGTCAGGAAGGCCGCGGCGGGGTCACCGGGGTCGGGGTGGGGGACCGGCAGGCCCCGGGCGACGGTCGCCGGGGCGGGGCGGCCGTACCCGGGCAGGGCGCTGCCCACCGGGTCGGTCCAGTGCGTCAACGGCGGCACCGCACCGAGCCCGGCGTCGAACAGCGCGGTACCGGCCGCGAACACCGTGGACGGTGCCGGCTGGTCGTGCACCGACCGGGCCGGTACCAGCTCCCGGAGCACCCCCTCGAGCTGCCCGGTCATCTCCCGGGCGGAGGCGAAGCGGCGCGCGTACCGGGGGTGCCGGGCCCGCCGGACCAGCCGGACGAACGACTCCTGTCCGACGTCGACGTCCGGGACCGGCTCGTCCGGCCCGGGTACGGTGATCCCGCTCAGCTCCGTCAGCAGCATCCCGACCGCGAACAGGTCGGACCGGACGGTCGGGCCGTGCTCCGCCAGTTCCCGCTCGCCGACCTGGTACCGCCGGGTGCCCACCAGCGGGCTGGCCCGGTCGTCGGCCCGCCGGACACTGCCCATGTCGATCAGCTTGATCCGGTCGGCGGTGCGGATCACGTTCCCGGGGTGCAGGTCGGTGTAGAGCAGGCCCCGGGCGTGCAGGTAGTCCAGCGCGGCGAGGATCTCGTGGGCGTACGCGAGCAGGTGGTCCACCGGCAGCGTGACGCCGGGCCGGGCCGGGTCGTCGGCGGCCCGGCGCAGCTCCTCCAGCGACATCCCGTCGAGGTACTCCATCACCAGGTAGCTGGTCTGCCCGCCGAACAGCCGGTCCGGCGCGGTGACGAAGTTGAAGATCCGGACGACGGCGGGATGGTCGAGCGTGACCAGGTGCCGTCGCTCGGAGACCTCCACGGCCAGGGCCTGCGGGTCGTTCTTGTTGTTCAGCCGTTTCAGGGCCACCCGGTTGTGGTCCAGGTGGGTGTCCTCGGCCAGGTACACCTGACCGAGCCCGCCCCGGCCCAGGTAGCCGACCACCACGTACTGGTCGGCGACCGTCTCACCGCGCTTGAGGGCCGGTACGAAGGCGAACGGGGTCTGGCACCGGCTGCAGTAGCCGTGGTCCAGCCGGTCGGCCCCACCCCGACCGACCGGGCCCCGGCACCGGTCGCAGATCCGCCGGTGTTCCGGCACCTCCGGGTCGGCCAGCAGCCGGTGCTCGGTGGGGAAGAACAGGACGGGCAGGTGGACCAGGCCGGCGACCTCCCAGGTGCCGCCGGTAGCCGGTGCCGTGGCCGACGGCACCGGTCCGCCGGCCCGGTCCGGTGGCGGTTCCGCCCGGCGGGGGGCCAGCCCGCACACGTCGCAGAAGCCGATCTCGCCCAGGCTGCCCGGACAGCCCGGGGTACGGGTGCAACGCATCAGCCGGACCTCCCGTCGCCCCGGGCGTCGAGGGCGGCCCGGACCGCGGCGGCGTACCCGTGCACCGCCCGGTCCGCCTCGGTCAGGTCGCACGGGCCGGCCCAGAGCAGTTCGTGCGCCCGGCGGTAGTGCCCGCCCAGGGTGCTGTCCTCGGTCAGCCCACCGGCCGTCGCGGCAGCCTGGTACGCGTTCAGCAGCCCCTGTAACCGCCGGTGCTCCCCGAGGCCGCGGTCCAGTTCCCGGTTCACCTGCTCGACGCGTCGCAGCGCCCGGTCGGCGGCGCGTTCGAAGGCGGTGAGCCGGGCCAGCAGCGCGCCGGTGTCCGCGCCGGCGGTGGTGGCGGCCCGCAGCCGGGTGAAGCCGATCCGCAGGCTGGTCGCCTCGGCGGGTACCGCCGGCACGCCGGCCACCCGCGCGGCGGCCGTCTGGTGGCGTCGCCGGGTCCGGGTCTCGGCCGACCGCAGGCTGCTGATCCGCCGGTCCAGCAGCCCCAGCCGGGACTGCACCGCCGGTTGCCGGAAGCCCAGCAGGACCCGCAGGTCCCGGTGGGCCGCCCGGTCGACGATCGGCCCGACCACCGTGTCGAGCAGCGCCGCCGGGTCGGTGGCCGCGTCGATGTTGTCGATCAGCAGGGAGCGGGGCGACGCCTCGCCGAGCCGGGCACCGTGGTCCGGTACGACCGGACCGGCCGGCGGTTCCGGCCCGGCCGTACCGGACGACGGACCGGCCAGGTCCAGGATGCGTCGGGCCACGTCGGGGGCGCTGC
Source organism: Micromonospora cathayae (assembly GCF_028993575.1). NCBI lineage: Bacteria > Bacillati > Actinomycetota > Actinomycetes > Micromonosporales > Micromonosporaceae > Micromonospora > Micromonospora cathayae. The sequence continues at coordinate 2,666,672 of NZ_CP118615.1, forward strand.
GACCGGCGGCGTCCACCGCCAGGTCGACGCCGAACGGTGGTACGGCCGGCTCCGTCAGGTCGACCGCCCCGGCGGCGACGCACCCCCGATCCGTCCCGGGACCGCCGGTCGGGTCGGGACCGCCAGTCGGGTCGGTCGGGTCGGCGGCGTCGGCTGGCCCGGCCGGGTCGGCGGTGCCTTGCGGCCCGGCCGGGCGGGGGGTGCGCTCCGGCCCGGTCGGGTCGGCGGTGCCCTGCGGCCCGGTTGGGCGGGGGGTGCCGGCTGCGCCGGTGGGGTCTGCCGGGTCCGGTGCCCCGGACCCGGCCGCGGTGCCGGTCGGGTGGTCGGTGGGCGGTGCGACGAGTTGCCGGTCGGCGGAGCGGATGACCCTTCGGATCGCCGCCGAGGTGGTCGACCCGGCGTGGCCGGTGACGATCACCAGGACGTTCTGCGCGGAGCGGCGGGCGAAGAAGTCCGCCAACAGCCGGTCGATGTCGAGCCGGTCGATGTCGAGTCGGTCGGGCGGTCGCCGGACCGGCTCGTCCACCACCCAGGCCGCGACCGCCGGCACGTGCCGCACGATCGTGGGCACCGGCACCATGTACGACCGGCCGGCGGCGGGGTCGGAATGGTAGGACACCACCATGCCGACCACGTGTCCGGTCCCGGCGTCGACCACGGCCGCGCCGCTGAACCCGCCACGCACCCAGTTGCCCGGGTCGACCAGGTCCAGTTGGATCTGCTCGGACCCCGGTCCGGTCTGTCCGGCGAGGACGGCCCGGACGGTCTCCCCGTGCACGAACCCGGCCGGGAACCCGTACGCGTAGACCGGTCGTCGCCAGTCGTCGCCCAGCCGGACCAGCCGGGCGCCGGTCGTCTCCGGTACCGGGCCGGCGAGTTCCAGCAGGGCGACGTCGCCCTGGCCGTGTGCGTCGACCGGCGCCCAACCGTCGACGGCCACCTGGGCCGGCACCGACGGCGTTCCGGGCCGCCGGACCAGGTCGATCATGACCTTGGTCTCCGGTACGGGCGGGTCCGCCCCGGCCCGGCCGGCGGCCGGGTCGACGACGTGGGCGCAGGTGAGGACGTGCCGGTCGCCGAGCAGGGTGCCGCTGCCCAGGATCATCCCGTCGCCGCGGCGTACGCGGACCGGCCATGGCTGATGGCCATGGATGTCACTCACCCTCCGAAACTAGGTGAACATCAATCACCGGCGATCGGGAATGTAAAGGATGTGACTGACGGGAGATCTGCCGGTGGGTCAGGAACCGGTGGCCGGGCGGCCGGTGCAGGGCTGGTCCGGCGCGGTGACCGGCCGGCGCGGCATCATCCAGTCGAGCGTGGTCTCCTCCACCGGCCAGCCGTGCACCGTCACCCGGCTGAACGGCACCCGCGCGGCCTCCGGGCAGAGCGTCTGCGTCCGGACCAGGCCGTTGGGCAGGAACCGGACCACCCCACCGGCATCGAGGACGATCGTCGAGGTGTCGGTCACGGTGATCAACTGTCCGAGCACCACCCCGGTCGGCGTCCGGTCGCCGGCGGTGGGCGCGACCTCCACCGCCGTGGTGGGCAGCACCGGCACCCGCAGGAACACCGCCCCCATCACCAGCGGCAGCACCGCCGCCACCGCGTACGCCAGGGTGTGCGTCAGGGCCGGCGCGATCCACCGGGGCAGCGGCCCGGTGAGCACGGTGGCCGCGGCCGGCGGCACGGCCAGCAGCGCCACCGTGCTCCACTCGCCGGACCGTACCGCCGCCCAGATCGCCGGGGCGAGCACCGCGTACGCCAGCACGGCCGCCGCCACCGGCAGCGCCGACCCGACCAGCAGGATCCGGGTGGGCTGGTCCGGTCGCAGGTACCGGGTCCGCAGCGCGAGCAGCCAGAGGGCGAGCATCAGCAGCGTGGGCAGGAAGCGCAGCTGCCAGGTCAACGCGGCCAGCGCCACCGCCGCGGTGAGCACCCAGCCGGGGGTGCGGGCGGTACCGGAGGCCAGCAGGGACCGTTCCGGGTCGAACCGGTCCGGCGCGCTCAACCGCAGCAGCCGGCCGAGCACCCCGACCACCAGCACGGCCAGCGGTGCCGCCCAGACCAGCGCGATGAGCAGCGCGCTGAGCAGGCCGAGCGGGCTGACGTACTGCACCAGCAGCAGCATCGTCGACATGTCCTGCCGGCTGAGCTGCCACAGCCGCAGCACCAGCAGCAGGACGGGGAACGCCGGCAGCAGGGTCAGCAGCCACTGTTGCGCCTGGCGCGCCCCCACCATCCGACGCGGACGGACACCCGTGGCGGGGCCGGTGGTGATCCGGGGTGACCCGGTGGCGGTAGCGCGAACCTCTCCCACGGCCACTGCCGTACCTCCACCTTCCTCGGCTCCGGTTGCTGCTCCTCGGCCACCGGCTGGGGGAGGTTGTACTCCTGCTGCCAGCGGAGGTTGGCGTCGTACGCGGTCTCCCAGCTCCGGTCCTTGGGGTCCGTGGCCGAGGCGTGCAGCGCCAGGTCCACCAGGTCGCGCAGGTCCCGGTTGGCCGCGTTGACCCCCCACTTCTCCTGTGGGGAGGAGCCGATGTCCCAGTGCCGCAGCGGCTTGGCGTTGCGCAACGTGGCCGGGAACGGGTTGTCGCCCCGGCCGCCGGTGACGAAACCGGCCAGGATCGCCGCGTCGGTGGTGACCGCGTCCACCTTGCCGTCGTACAGCTCCTGGACGCACTCGCTGATCCGGTTCCGACCGATCGGCCGCGCGCCGGCCTCCCGCAGCCGGGCCTGCGAGGTCGACGTGGTCAGCGTGCACACCCGCTGGTCACGCAGGTCTTCCAGGCTGCTCACCGGGCCGTTCTCGGTGGCCAGGGTGATCACCGACTGCTCGGTGTGCAGGTACGGCGCGGAGAAGATCGCGCCCTCCTTCTCCCGTTCCTCGGTGATGCTGTAGGAGGCGATCACCAGGTCGACGGCGACGAACCGGTTGTTGTGGAAGGCCTGCCGGCGGGCCCGGTCCTCGCTCTCGATCGGCAGCAGCACCACCTGGCTGCGGGCGAATCCCAGGTAGCCGGCGATCAGGTAGGCGACGTCGATGTCGAAGCCCCGCCAGCCGCCGCCCTGGAGGGACTGGGCGATGCCGGGCTGGTCGTCCTTGACCCCGATGAGCAGCTCACGTTTGCCCTTCAGGCCGGCCCGTTCCAGTAGCTGCTCCCGGGTGGGTGGGCCGAGGCCCAGCACGATCGGCACCAGGGCCACCGCCAGTACGCTCAGCACGACCGCCAGCGCCACCAACCGGACCTGACGCGAGCGTGGGGTACGCGCCGGTGTCGGATCCGGGCCGGCCGGATCCGCCCGGCCGGGTCCACTCTCCTGACTCACCCTGATCCTCCCCGCTGCCGCACCCGGTGACCGGCCCTCCATTGTGGGGTTGGCGGCCCGGACGCGGGTACCCGGCCCGCCGGACGGTCGAGGTGGAGTCGAGGGGGACCCGCCGGACGGTCCAGGTGGAACAGGGCGGCCCGGACACGAGCGCGCGGCGCCGTCGCGACCCCCGGGGAGTCGTCACGTCGCCGCGCTCTGGCCGTCTCCCGTCGTCGCAGCCTGCGGCGGTACGCCAACGGGGACCTGGCTCGACCGGTCGTGCTCGGCCGGTACGACATGCATGATGCCCGCTTCCGACGGACCCAAACCTCGCCGCTGTGGAAAAGCCCACCCGGGCCCGGTTGCGGCGTGACCCGGGCCGGTTCCGGGTATGAGCGCGGCATGGAGCACTACACGATCGCCACCGTCGCCGAGCAGAGCCCCGACTTCCGGCGGGTGCTGTGGACCGGCAAGCAGACCCAGCTCGTGATCATGACCATCCCGGCGGGTGGGGAGATCGGCGAGGAGGTGCACGAGGACATCGACCAGATCCTGACCTTCGTCAGCGGCACCGGCGAGGCCCGGGTGGCCGGCGAGAAGAAGGCCGTCGCCCAGGGCGACCTGGTGGTCGTACCGGCCGGCACCAAGCACAACTTCGTCAACACCGGGCCGAACCCGCTGGTCCTGTACACCGTCTACGGCCCGCCGGAGCACGCCGACCAGGCCGTACACCGGACCAAGGAGGAGGCCGACGCGATGGAGGCGGCCGGCAGGGACGAGCCTCCCGCGTCCTGATCCCCACCCGGCGGCCGGGGCGCCCCGGCGGGCCTGAAACCCGGGGATCGGGGTACGCCGGCCAGGTGGACCGGCCGGCGATCTCCGACTACGGCTTTCTCTCCGACTGCCGCTCCGGCGCGCTGGTGGGCCGGGACGGCTCGGTCGACTGGTGGTGCCCGGACCGGTTCGACGCGCCGGCCGTCCTCGGTCGGCTCCTCGACGCACGTGCCGGGCACTGGCGACTCGGCCCGACGGCACCGGGGCGGGTGGAGCGGGAGTACCTGCCGGACACGCTGGTGCTGCGTACCGTGCACCACACGGCGGCCGGCAGCGTCGCGGTGACCGACGCGTTGGCCGCCGAACCGGGCGCGCGCGCCCACGAGCTGGGCCTGAACTCCCCGGCCGTGCTGGTGCGGGTGGTCGAGGGGCTGACCGGACGGGTCCCGATGTGCCTCGACTTCGCCCCCCGCCCCGAGTACGGGCTGCTCACGCCGTACCTGCGGGAGTTGCCCGACGGCGGGGTCCGGGCCGAGGCCGGGCCGGTCGCCCTGGTGCTGCGTGGCGGGGTGCCGCTGCGCGCCGACGGCCACCGGGTCAGCGCCGGGTTCGCGGTCACCGCCGGCCAGCGCCTCGGGTTCGACCTGGCGTACGCCCCGGCGTACGGCGGGGTGCCGGCCCGGTTGGACCCGGTCGCTGCGCTCGCCGACACCGTGGCGGCCTGGCAGGCGTTCCGGGAGACGCACCGCTACCACGGCCGGTACGCCGGCCAGGTCCGGCACAGCGCCACCGTGCTCCAGGGCCTGACGTACGCCCGCAGCGGTGCGGTGGCCGCCGCCCTCACCACCTCCCTGCCGGAGCGGCTCGGCGGGGACCGCAACTACGACTACCGCTACTCCTGGCTGCGCGACTTCGCGATGACCCTGCACGCGCTCTGGGTGGCGGCCTGCCCGGACGAGGCGTCCCGGCTGTTCGCCTGGGCGGCCCGGTCGATCGGCCGGCTCGGCGACGCGCCGGTGCCGATCCTCTTCGGCCTGGAGGGCGAGCGTGACCTGGCCGAACACGACTGTGTCCAGTTGCGCGGGTACGCCGGCAGCCGCCCGGTGCGGATCGGCAACGACGCCTGGCGGCAGCGCCAGTTGGACGTCTCCGGCGAGGTGGTGTCGGCGGTCTGGCGGCTGCGCGACTACCTCGGGGAGCCGCTCGACGAGGAGCTGCGGGAGATGGTGGTCGGGTTGACCGAGCAGGTGGCCGCGACCTGGCGGCTGCCCGACCGGGGCATGTGGGAGGCCCGCGACGACGAGCGGCACTACCTCACCTCCAAGGCCCTCTGCTGGGTGACCATGGACCTCGCGGTGAAGCTGGCTCCGCGCCTCGGCGGTGGGGTCGACCTGCCCAGGTGGACGGCGGTCCGGGACGAGATCCGGGCGACCGTGCTGGAGCGGGGCTGGAACGAGCGGGTCGGCGCGTACACCGGCGCGTTCGGCTCCGACGAGCTGGACGCCTCGGTGCTCTTCCTGCCGGTGGTGCGGTTCCTGCCGGCCACCGACCCCCGGATGCGGGCCACCATCGCGGCGGTGGAACGGGAACTCGGCACCCCGGACGGCCTGGTACGCCGTTGGGCCACCGACCCGGGTGGCTTCCTGCTCTGCTCGTTCTGGCTGGTGGAGTGCCTGGTGATGGCGGGCGAGCCGGCCCGCGCGGAGGCGATCTTCGAGCGGGTGCTCGGGTACGCCAACGATGTCGGGCTGCTCGCCGAGCAGGTCGATCCGACCACCGGTGCGCCGTTGGGCAACTTTCCGCAGGCGCTGTCCCACATCGGGCTGATCAACGCCGCCTGGCGGTTGACCGACCCGACCGGCGGCTGACCGGTCCGGGACCGCGCTCACCGGACGGCCCGGCAACAGGACCGCGGGGCCCGACCCCGGTCAGCCGGCGTCGACGCTGCGCCAGTGTGGACTGCGCCGGCCCGGCTCGTACGCCGCGTCCAGCCGCTTCGCCACCACGCCGGGCAGGCCCTGGGCGCGGGCGGTCGCCAGGGTCTCGTCGCCCGCGCCCGGGAACCAGGGCGTGGTCTGCCAGTGCGGGCCGCCCAGGGCCAGCCCGTCCAGCAGCTCCCGGCGACCCGCGTACGGCACGCTCAGGCTGGCCACGCCGTCCAGCCAGAGCAGGTCGAAGACGAGGTACTGGCCGGTCGGGTCGGCCCGGCCACCGGAACGCGGCCGGGGCGGCCGGACCCGCCCGGCGGCGTCGATGTCGACCAGTACCCCGTCCAGCACCGCCTCGGTCGGGGCCAGCGCCTCGGCCATGCCCCGCAGCCACGGGTACGTCCCGGTGACGTCCCGCGCCCCGTCGGCGGCGACCAGTCGCAGCCGCCCACCGGAGACGTACGCCACCGCGCGGACCCCGTCCCAGCGCAGCTCGTATCCCCAGGCGGCCCGGTCGGCCGGCAACCGGGCGGCGGCGGTCGGCCGCATCGGGTCGAGCGTGTCCGGCATGCTGGTCCAGCCGGGCGGGGCCGGGTCGGTGCGCCGGACCATCCAGTCCCGGTCACCCTTCCCGGTGGCGAACAGCGCGTACCGGCCGGTGGTGCGTTCTCCGTCGAGCACCACGATGACCTCGTCGTCGCGCCACTTCTCGCACCGGTAGGTGCCCCGGTCGTGGATGGTCATCCGGCCGCCGCCGTACTCGCCGGCCGGGATGTCGCCGGAGAAGTCCAGGTACTCGATCGGGTGGTCCTCGGTGTGTACGGCCAGGTGGTTGCGCCCCGGCTCGCGGGGCAGCCCGCGCGGCACCGCCCAGGAGACCAGCACCCCGTCGCGCTCCAGCCGCAGGTCCCAGTGCAGCGCACGGGCGTGGTGCTGCTGGATGACGAAACGGGCCTGCCCGTCGGGGCGGTTTCGCCGTCGGGGCGTCCGCTCCGGCACCGGCTCGGGGGTGCGCTCCGCGTCCCGCTTGCGCCGGTACTCCCGCAGCCGATCCGTCATGCCCACATTCTCCGCCCGAACCGGGTGCGCCCGCACGGGCATGAGGGCCCCCGAGGGGGGTACGGCAGGGGCATGGACGACACCGACCAGCCCGACGTGGTGCTCTCCGGGGAGGTCCGGATGCCGCTGCTCGGCTTCGGCACCTGGCAGGCGACCGGCCGGGCCGGGTACGACGCCGTGCTGGCCGCCCTGGACGCCGGCTACCGGCACCTGGACACCGCCACCATGTACGGCAACGAGCAGGAGGTCGGGCGGGCGGTCCGGGACAGCGGGCTGCGGCGGGAGGACGTCTTCGTCACCACCAAGATCCCGGCCCGTGAGGCGGGCCGGGAACGGCAGGTGCTGGAGGCGAGCCTGGCCGCGCTCGACACCGACCACGTGGACCTGTGGCTGATCCACTCGCCGCCCCGCTCTCCGGCCGAGAGCACCGCGATGTGGCGGGAACTGCTGGCGGTACGGGACGAGGGCCTGGCCCGCGCGGTGGGGGTGAGCAACTACTCGACGCCGCAGCTCGACGAGTTGATCCAGGCCACCGCCGAGGCGCCGGTGGTCAACCAGATCCGGTGGGGGCCGGCACTGTACGACGCCGGGCGGCTGGCCGAGCACCGGGAACGCGGCATCGTGCTGGAGGGCTACAGCCCGTTCAAGTCCACCGACCTGGGTGATCCGGTGCTGGCCCGGATCGCCGCCGCGCACGGCGTCACGCCCGCCCAGGTGGTGCTCCGCTGGCACGTCGAGCACGGCATCCCGGTGATCCCCAAGTCGGTGACCCCCGACCGGATCCGCGCCAACGCCGACATCTTCACCTTCTCCCTCACCCCGGACGAGGTCTCGGACGTGCAGGGCGGGGGCCCTTCCTGAGTACGCCGGAAGGGCCCCCGCCGGGCCGCGTCGTCAGGAGCGGGCGCAGGCGGTGCCGTTGAGGCTGAAGCTGCTCGGCGCGGAGTAGCTGCCGTTCGTCGACACCTGGTGGCCGAAGTTGACCGAGGCCCCGGGGGAGATGGTGCTGTTGTAGCTGACCGGTCGGGCGGTCACCGTGCTGCCGCTCTGCGTCACGGTAGCGTTCCACGCCCCGGTGACCTGGTGCCCGGACGGCAGGTCGTAGGTGAGCGTCCAGCCGTTGACGGTGCCGGAGCCGGTGTTGGTGACGGTCACCTCGGCGGTGTAGCCGTTGTTCCAGGTGCTGGTCGGGGTGTACTTCACCGCGCAGGAGCCACTGCCCGGCGGCGGGGTGGTCGGGTTCGGGTTGGGGTTGCCGCCGCCGTTGACGCTGGCCGAGAAGGAGTTCACCGCCAGGCCGACGCCGCCGGACCAGGGCTCGAATCCGGCCTGGATGCTGGTGAGGTACCACGAGTTGGTGATCGCGCCCCGGTTGCGGACGTCGTTGATGAAGTCGAGGACGCTGAAGTTCAGGCTGTTGATCGGGGACGGCGCGACGTACGAGATGACGTTGTTCGAGCCGTTGCTGCCCTGCCACACCTCCCAGGTCCGGCCGACCAGGTTGGTGCTGCCGACCCGGGAACCGATGGGCTGGATGGAGCCCTGCCGGTTGAGCCAGATCATGATCTCCATCTGGTTCACCCCGTCCCGCTTCGGCGAGGGGTCGAGCCAGATGTCGTACGAGGCGTTGTAGGTGCCGCTGGCGTACGTGTAGTTGATGCTGCTGGTGGCGCTGCTGATCTGGCTCACCTGGATCGGCAGGTTGGTGCCGGGGGAGCAGTTGGTGTAGTGGCAGCCGAAGAAGACCGACGGGTACGCGGTCGGGGCCCCGTTGGTCGGGTTGTTGCCGTCCTGGCGGGTGAGCTGGAAGCCGGTGCTGGTGACGTTGATGCACTGCTGGGCGGAGGTGCCCCAGCGGTTGTTCTGCACCACGTACCGGTTCTGGATCACCGTGGAGCCGTACTGCTCGCAGATCTGGGTGTCGGCGGAGGCGGTGCCGCCGAGGGCGACGGCGACGATCGAGCCGGCCGCGAGGAGGCCGGCCGCCGCGATGGCGCGGAGGGTACGTTTCATGATGTCGCTGCTCCTTGACTCTCGGCGTGGGGGACGCCGGAACCTGCCGGGGGTGGTGATACGACGCGGGAGCGCTCCCAGGTTCAGTCGACACATTTACATGCCTGAAACTCCGGCGCAACTGGAGTCCGGCACCCGCTCGGCGAACGGGACATTCCTACTCGTCTGAAGGGGAGATCCCGCGCCATCCGATCGGATCTTCCGTGCGTCGATTGCAGGGAGTAGTCTCTTGCCTTCAACGCGTGCCGCTCCCCTCGGAGGCGTACACCAGCATGGCTGGATCCCCCCTGCGCATTCTCGTCGTCGGCGCGGGCATCGCCGGGCTGGCGGTGGCCCGGGCGCTACGGATGGCGGGCTTCCGCCCCGACGTCACCGAGAAACTGCCCGCCACCGACCTGCCCGACAGCGGCCTCTACCTCCCCGGCAACGCCGCGCGGGCGTTGCGCGGGCTCGGCCTCGACCTGCCGGTCCGGCCGCTCGGCCAGGTCATCCACCGGCAGCGCTTCCTCGACGCCGCCGGCACCCCGCTCTGCGAGGTGGACCTGACCGGCCTCTGGGCCGGCGTCGGCGAGTGCCGGGCGCTGCCCCGCAGCGACCTGCACCGGGTACTGCTCACCGGGGCCGGCGGGGCGGTCCGGCACGGGGCCGAGGTCCGCAGCCTCGACCTGACTCCGGGCGCGGTCACCGTGACCTTCCTCGACGGCACCGTCACCGAGTACGACCTGGTCATCGGAGCCGACGGACCGCGCTCCGCGGTCCGGGCCCTGGCCGCGCTCGGCGGACCGGCCCGGCCGGCCGGGCAGATCGTCTACCGGGGCGTGGTCCGGGGCGGCCCACCGCTGGCCGAGTGGACCGCGCTGCTCGGCCAGCGCGCCGGCTTCGTGGTGATGCCGATCGGCGGCGGACGCCTCTACTGCTACGCCGACGAGGCCGGCACCGTGCCGCCGGCCGACCCGACGGCCCGGCTGCGCGAGGTGTTCGGCTCCTACGGCGGCCCGGTGCCCCGGGTGCTCGACGCGTTGACCGACGTGCACGTCGGGCTCACCGACGAGGTCGAACTGGGACGCTGGTCCCGGGGACGGGTGGTGCTGGTCGGCGACGCCGCGCACGCCACCGCGCCGACCCTGGCCCAGGGCGCGGCGATGGCCCTGGAGGACGCGGTGGTGCTCGCCGAGTCGCTGCGCGCCGCCACCAGCGTCGACGCGGCCCTGGTGGCGTACGAGAGCCGTCGCCGGCCGCGCACCAAGTGGGTGCGGGACCGGACCCGCGACCGGGACCGGACCCGGGACGTGCCGCCCGCGCTGCGCGACCCGCTGCTGCGCGGCCGGGGCGGTCGCATCTTCCAGGAGCACTACCGGCTGCTCGTCGATCCGCTGTGACCGTGACCCCGGCGTCGGCGTCAGGACCGCCCGGCCGACCCTCCCGGCGTCGGGGCCGGCTGGCCGGCCTTTCCGGCGTCGGGGCTGCCGGCCGGGCCTTTCGACATCGGGGCCGGCCGGCCGGTGCCCTCCGCCTCGGGGACCGCCTCCCGGGCACCGGGGCGGACCAGCCGACGGACGCGGGGCGTGTCCGCCCACCCGGCGCGGCGTGTCCACCTGCCGGGGACTATCCTTCCTTCGGACTACGGCTCGCAATTACCAGCGCGTGCCGAGCGGGACGAACGAGAACCGGAGGCCACTCGTGACCACCGTCGCACCCAAGCCGGTCGTGACCCGGCCCTGGCCGGTCCGAGAGCCGGTGAAGGGCTCGGCCCTCGCGCGGATGCTGCGTACCACGGACGCGAAGCAGATCGGGATCATGTACATGGTCACCGCGTTCGCGTTCTTCATGATCGGTGGCCTGATGGCCCTGATCCTCCGGGCCGAGCTGGCCCGCCCCGGCCTGCAGTTCCTCTCGCCGGAGCAGTACAACCAGCTCTTCACCATGCACGGCACGATCATGCTGCTGTTCTTCGCGACGCCGATCGTGTTCGCCTTCGCGAACTACGTGGTGCCGCTGCAGATCGGCGCGCCGGACGTGTCGTTCCCCCGGCTGAACAGCTTCGCCTACTGGCTGTTCCTCTTCGGCGGCACGATGGCGGTGGCCGGCTTCCTCAGCCCCGGCGGCGCGGCCGACTTCGGCTGGACCGCCTACACCCCGCTGAGCACCGACGCGCACTCGCCCGGCATCGGCGCCAACATGTGGGTGGTCGGTCTGGCCATCTCCGGTCTGGGCTCCATCCTCGGCGCGGTCAACCTGATCACCACGATCCTGACCCTGCGCGCGCCCGGCATGACCATGTTCCGGATGCCGATCTTCACCTGGAACATGCTGGTCACCAGTCTCCTGGTGATCCTGGTCTTCCCGCTGCTGGCCGCCGCGCTCTTCGCGCTGGCCGCCGACCGCATCCTCGGCGCGCACGTGTTCGCCCCCGAGACCGGCGGCCCGATGCTGTGGCAGCACCTGTTCTGGTTCTTCGGTCACCCCGAGGTGTACATCATCGCGCTGCCGTTCTTCGGCATCATCAGCGAGATCATCCCGGTCTTCTCCCGCAAGCCGATCTTCGGCTACAAGGGTCTGGTCGCCGCCACCATCGCCATCGCCGGCCTGTCGATGAGCGTCTGGGCGCACCACATGTTCGCCACCGGCCAGGTGCTGCTGCCGTTCTTCAGCTTCCTGAGCTTCCTGATCGCCGTGCCGACCGGTATGAAGTTCTTCAACTGGATCGGCACCATGTGGCGCGGCCAGATCAGCTTCGAGACCCCGATGCTGTTCTCGCTCGGCTTCCTGGTCACCTTCCTCTTCGGTGGCCTGACCGGCGTCATCCTGGCCAGCCCGCCGCTGGACTTCCACCTGCACGACTCGTACTTCGTGGTGGCGCACTTCCACTACGTGCTCTTCGGCACCATCGTGTTCGCGGTCTTCGGCGGCATCTACTTCTGGTTCCCGAAGATGTTCGGCCGGATGCTCGACGACCGGCTCGGCAAGGTGCACTTCTGGCTGACCACCATCGGCTTCCACACCACCTTCCTGGTGCAGCACTGGCTGGGCAACGAGGGCATGCCCCGGCGGTACGCCGACTACCTGCCCACCGACGGCTTCACCACGCTGAACATGATCTCCACCATCGGTGCGTTCATCACCGGTATCTCCACCCTGCCGTTCATCTACAACTGCTGGAAGTCGTACAAGACCGGCCCGGTGGTCGAGGTGGACGACCCGTGGGGTCACGGCAACTCGCTGGAGTGGGCCACCAGCTGCCCGCCCCCGCTGCGGAACTTCGACCGGATGCCCCGGATCCGCTCCGAGCGGCCCGCGTTCGACGCCAAGTTCCCCGAGCTGGCCGCCGGCCAGTCGCTGGCCGGTCCGCCCGAGGGCGGCGCCAAGCCGCTGACCAGCGAGTCCGACGGCGGCGCGAGCTACCGCGAGGACGTCGAGAGCGACACCGACCGGCGCTGACCCGCCCACGCACACACCACGCGGGCGCCGCACCCCCCGACCAGGGGGCGCGGCGCCCGTCGCGTGTCCGGCCCCCGGCCTGTACCTCCGACCCCCGGACCGCAGCACCCACCGCCCGCGCGTACCCCCGACCCCGGGACCGCGGCACCCGCCGCCCGTCCGGCCGCACCCCGCCCGGTGTACCGCCTCCCACCAGGGCTGTCGTGCCCGGTGCCGGCCGGGCCCACCCGCACCCGGGCCGGTGAGGTCTGGGTAACGGAAGGTGGACCGGCACCCGTCGCTGTGGGATAGTCCCCGGGTGAATCGCGGCATCGAGGTGACCGAGCTGTTCGGCATCGGTACGAAGTACGAGATCACCTGCACCCGGCGGCAGCGGTTGGCGGTGGTCGTCCTCAAGGACGGCCGTCGTGAGCTGTACGCCTTCGAGGCCGGCAACAACGGCGACGAACCGAGCGCGGTGATCCAACTCGACGAGGACGAGGCCCGCCGGGTGGCCGCCGTCCTCCTCGGCACCTACTTCCAGGACTGACCGGACGATGAGCGCGGAACTCGTCGCCCTGGGCGCGGCCGGGGTCGCCGCTGGCCTGCTCGCCCGGGGCGGACGGCGGCTCGCGCTACCGACCATCCCGGCCTTCATGGCCGCCGGCATCGTCCTCGGCCCGTCGGTGACCGGGATCATCGACCATCCCGAGGACATCGAGCTGGTCGCCAAGATCGGCCTGGTGGTGCTCCTGTTCCACCTCGGCATCGAGTTCCCGGCCGAACAGGTGCTCGCCAGCGGCAAACGGATGCTGCTGGCCGCCTTCGCCTACATCGGCCTCAACGTCGGCGGTGGCCTCGCCCTGGGCTTCACCATCGGCTGGGGTACGCCGGAGGCCCTGGTCATCGCCGGTGCGGTCGGCATCTCCTCCTCGGCGATCGTGACGAAACTCCTCGTCGAGCTGAGACGGCTGACCAACGCGGAAACCCCGGTCATCCTCGGCGTCATCGTCGTCGAGGACATCTTCCTCGCCCTGTACCTCGGTCTGCTCGGGCCGGTGCTCGGCGGAGCCACCTCGCCGGCCGCGATGCTCGGTGAACTCGGGCTGACCTTCGGCTTCATCCTCGGCCTGATGCTGCTGGCCCGCTTCGGTGCCCGCGCCGTGCACGCGGTCGTCCGGTCCGACGAGGACGAACTGGTCACCGTCATCGCCATCGGCCTGGCCATCCTGGTCGCCGGCTTCGCCGAGCAGCTCGGCGTCTCCGACGCGATCGGCGCGTTGATGATCGGTCTGGTGGTGTCCCGTACCGCCGCCAAGCACCAGATCGAGCGGTTGATCCTGCCGGTCCGGGACGCGTTCGCCGCGATCTTCTTCGTCGTCTTCGGGGCGACCATCCAGCTCGACGCCCTCGGGCCGGTCCTGCTGCCGGTCGCCGCGGCGGTGGTGCTGTCACTGGTGATGAACGTGCTCGGCGGGGTGGTGCTGGCCCGGTCGCACGGCCTCAACCAGCGGTCCGCCGCCAACGCGGCGCTGGTGCTGCTCGGTCGGGGCGAGTTCTCGCTGATCCTGGCCACCCTGGCGATCGCCGCCGGGCTGGACGAGCGGATCGGCCCGTTCGTGGCGCTGTACGTGCTGGTGCTCGCCCTGGTCGGGCCGATCCTCGCCGCCCGGTCGCACCGGCTGTCGGTGGCGCTGCCCAACTGGCTGCTCGGTGGCAGTTTCCGCTACGTGGGACAGGAGACGATGGTGCGTAGTTGCCCGCACACCGACGTGGAGGCCGCCGAGCCGGTCTCCGACGGCTGCGACGACTGCCGGGCGCTCGGGGACACCTGGGTGCACCTGCGGTCCTGCCTGACCTGCGGGTACGTCGGCTGCTGCGACGACTCGAAGAACAAGCACGCCACCCGGCACCACGAGTCGACCCAGCACCCGGCGATCGTCTCCATCGAACCGGGCGAGTCCTGGCGCTACTGCTACCCGGACAAGGTCCTGACCCCCGGCACCCCCACCCCCAACCACCCCCGCCCCTAACCCCCCCCCCCCCCCCCCCCCCCCCCTCCCCCTGGCCCTCCCCGGCCCCCGCCCCCGGCGCGTTGATCATGAAGTTGTTGTCACGACACGCCGGGCGGGGTGACAACAACTTCATGGTCAACGGGCGGGGACGCGCGGGATCAACGGGCGGGGACGCGCGGGTCAGCTGGTGGGGGGATTGGTGGGGGTGGTCAGGGGGAGGAGGACGCGGAAGGTGGTGGCGCCGGGTGCCGACTCCACCTGGATGTCGCCGTGGTGCTTGTGCACCACGATCCGGTACGAGATGTCCAGCCCCAGGCCGGTACCCTCACCGACCGGCTTGGTGGTGAAGAACGGCTCGAAGATGCGGGGGCGGACGTGCTCCGGGATGCCCGGCCCGGTGTCACCGACCTCCACCACCAGGCAGTCGGCGTCCCGGCTGGTCCGGACGGTCAGCGTGCCGGTGCCGCCCATCGCGCCCAGCGCGTTGTCCACCAGGTTCGTCCAGACCTGGTTCAGTTCCGCCGCGTACCCGGGCAGCGGCGGCAGGGTGCGGTCGTACTCCCGGACCAGTCGCACCCCCGGCGGGATCTTCGCCTTGAACATCACCAGGGTCGCGTCGAGCAGGTCGTGCACGTCCACCACCTGGTACGGCGCCCGGTCGAGCTGGGAGTACTGCTTGGCCGCCCCGACCAGCCCGGAGATCCGGCCCACCGCCTCGTCGATCTCCCGCATCAGCAGCTCGGTGTCGACGGTGTAGGTCAGCCAGCGCAGCGCGTTCTCCAGGTTGTCCCGCCCCACCGCCGGCTCGATCCGGGTCAGCCACGCCACGTCCAGCCCGCCGGCCACCAGGGTCGGCGCCAGGTCCCAGCCGGCGGTCACCTCGTGCTCGTCCAGCCAGTCGGTCAGCTCGTCCTCGGCGTCGCTGGCCGCCAGCGCGGACAACGTCGGCGCGTCGGCCGCCCGCTTGACCGCGTCCTCCTGCAACGCCACCAGCTCGTGCAGGCCCCGCGCGTCGAGCCGGCCGTCGGCGATCATCGCCAGCTTGTGCCGCATCGCCGCGACCCGTTCCCGCAGCACGGCGGTGGCCCGGACGGCCGCCCCGGCCGGGTTGTTCAGCTCGTGGGTGAGCCCGGCCGACAGCGCGCCCAGCGCCAGCAGCCGCTCCCGTTCTCCGACCCGGGTCTGCGTCTCCCGCATCCCGATGAACAGCCCCTCCAGCAGGTGCATCGCCATCGGGAACCAGGTCCGCACCGCGTACGCGAACGTCTCGGCGGGCAGCACCAGGAAGGTGGCGTCGCTCACCGCCCGCAGCGAGTTCAGGTACACCTGCGGCACGTCCAGGTACGCCTGGGTGGCGCCGCCGTACACGCCGCGCTGGCTGGTGCGGATCACCTCGACCTCGTCGCCCCGGACCCGCCGGGACATCGACACGGTGCCGTCCATCAGCACGTGGAAGCAGGTCGCCGGCTCACCCTCGAGGTAGACGGCCGACCCGGCGGCGCGGGTCTCCACCCGGCCGCGCTCGGCCAGCCAGTCGAGCTGCCCGGCGTCCAGGGACTCGAACAGGAACAGGGACCGCAGCTGCGCGGTGGTCGGGCGGACCGGCTCGCTGCTCACTGCGACTCCAGGTAGCGGTGCACCAGCGACACGGCCATCGCGCCCTCGCCGACCGCCGAGGCGACCCGCTTGACCGACTCGGCCCGCACGTCCCCGGCGGCGAACACCCCCGGCAGGCTGGTCTCCAGGTGGTACGGGTCCCGGGTCAGCGACCAGCCGGGCGGTCGACGACCGCCGGCGACCAGGTCCGGGCCGGTCACCACGAACCCCCGCCGGTCCCGGACGACCACGCCGTCCAGCCAGTCGGTCCGTGGCTCCGCGCCGATGAAGACGAACATCCAGGAGGCGTCCACCTCCCGGGTCTCGCCGGTCCGGGAGTCGGCCAGGGTGAGCCGCTCCAGGTGGTCGGTGCCCGAGCCGGCGGCCACCACCGTGTACGGGTGCACCACCACCGAGTCGATCCGGTCCAACTGGTCGATCAGGTACCGGGACATCGACGCGGTCAGGTCCGCGCCCCGGATCAGGATGTTCACCCGCTTGGCGTACCGGGAGAAGTGCACCGCCGCCTGCCCGGCGGAGTTCGCCCCGCCGACGATGTACACCTCCTGGTCGACGCAGCTCGGGGCCTCGGTGGCGGTGGAGCCGTAGAAGACGCCCCGGCCGGTCAGCTCGGCCAGGCCCGGCGCGTCCAGCACCCGGTACGACACCCCGGTCGCCAGCACCACCGTGTGCGCGGCGATGGCGCTGCCGTCGCCGAACCGGATCAGCTTGGCGGAGCCGGTGTCCGTCAGCCCGGTCACCTCCCGGGTGGTGAGCAGCTCGACGTCGAACTTCAACGCCTGCCGGCGGGCCCGGTCGGTGAGCTGCGCCCCGGACACCCCCTCCGGGAAGCCGAGGTAGTTCTCGATGCGGCTGCTCTGCCCGGCCTGCCCGCCGGTGGCCCGCCGCTCCACCAGCACGGTCCGCAGCCCCTCCGACCCGCCGTACACGGCCGCGCCCAGCCCGGCCGGGCCGCCACCGATCACCACCAGGTCGTAGAACTGCTCGGCCGGGGCGACCCGCAGCCCGACCAGCTCGGCCAGTTCGGCCTCACCGGGCCGGGACAGGAGCCGCCCGTCCGGGGCGACCACCACCGGCACGTCCTCGGCCGTCGCGCCGGCCGCGGCGAGCAGCCGGCCGCCCTCCGGTTCGTCGGCGAGCAGCCACCGGAACGGCACCAGGTTGCGGGCCAGGAAGTCCCGTACCGCGAACGACGGGGCGGACCAGCGGTGCCCCACCACCCGCAGTTCGGCGCTGGCCGCCTCCGGGGTGGCCGCCCAGGCGTCCAGCAGGGCGTCCACCACCGGGTACAGCTTCTCCTCCGGGGGATGCCACGGCTTGAGCAGGTAGTGGTCGAGGTCGACCACGTTGATCGCGTCGATCGCCGCGTCGGTGTCCGCGTACGCGGTCAGCAGCACCCGGCGCGCGGCGGGGAAGAGGTCCATCGCGGCCTCGAGGAACTCGATGCCGGTCATCTCCGGCATCCGGTGGTCGGCGACCAGCACCGCCACCTGCTCGCCGCGGAGTTTGATCTCCCGCAGCGCCTCCAGCGCGCTCGGACCGGAGTCGGCGCGGACCACCCGGTAGCGGTCGCCGTAGCGCCGCCGGATGTCCCGGGCCACGGCGCGGGAGACCGCCGGGTCGTCGTCGATGGTCAGGATCACCGGGTTCGCCACGCCACCCATGAAAGCACCTCGGCCGGGGCAGCCCCCACCACCCACTCTCCGGGCAGCCCAACGTAGCCCTCGGCGGCCCGGCGCGGGGCGGCCCCGGGCCCACTCAGCGCGGGGCGGCCACCAGGTCGGGGGTCGGCTCGGCCGGGGCCGGCTGCCGCCGGTGCCGCAGCTCGGCGGGGAGCACGGCCAGGGCGACCAGCAGGCCGATCAGGCCGGTCGCGGCGAACCCCCAGGCCGCCGCCGAGCGGTCGATGACCGCGCCGGCCAGCGGCGCGCCGATCGCGATGCCGACGGTGATCGACGACCCGTGCAGGCCCATCGCCTCACCCCGGACCGCTGCCGGGCTGAGCCGGCTCACCGCGTCGGCGGTGGCGGCCATGGTCGGCGCGCAGAGCATGCCGGCGGGGAACAGCGCCAGGCAGAGCAGCCACCAGTGCGACCCGGCCAGCCCGACCGGCACGGTGCACGCCGCCAGCGCGGCCAGCAGCAGCAACGGCGACACCGGGCGGCTCAGCGCCCCGAACGCGAAACCACCGATCAGCGAGGCGACCGCCCAGACCGCCAGGACCACGCCCGTCCAGCCGACCTCGCCGCCGGCCCGCAGCGCCGCCACCACCGCCACGTCGGTACCGCCCAGCACCAGCGTGCCGGCGGCGCTGACGGCGAGCACCGCCACCAGCCGGGCGGTCAGCCACTCCCGGCGGGGCACCCGCGCGGCCGGCGCGGCCCGCTCCTCGTCGGTGCGTACCGGTGGGTTCAGCACCAGCAGCGCCAGCCCGGCGGCGACGATGCCGCCACCCACCGCGTACAGGGTCAGCCGGGGCGAGACCGCGGTGGACAGCGCCACCGCCAGCGCCGGCCCGATCATGAATGACAGCTCGGTCGACATCGAGTCCAGCGCGTACGCGGGCCGACGGCGGTCCGCCGGTACCAGGGCGGCGATGGACTGCCGGATCACCGAGAAGATCGGCAGGGCGAGCAGCCCGGCGACGAGGGCCGCCGGCAGCAGCAGCCCGTACGGCAACTGGGCTGCGGTCGACCAGAACACCGCCTCGGCGACGGTGGTCAGGATCAGCACCGGCTTCAGGCCGCGCCGGTCCACCAGCCGCCCCAGCAGCGGCGCGCCGAGCGCGGCGCCCACCGTCATGGCCGCGCCGACCAGGCCGGCCGCGCCGTACCCCCGGTCGAGGACGAGCAGCACGTAGAAGGTCAGCGCCACGCCCGCGGCGGTGTGCGGGACCCGGGCCAGCACCGACACCAGCAGGAGCGGCCGGACACCGGGCAGCGCCAGTGCCGCCCGGTAAGGTTTCAGGTTCATTTCGGTGCGTACCTCCGGCGGACATCGTCGCCGTCGGGTACGACACAAGCCAGCGGATTAGCCGCTATGCGTCCCTGATCACAGGATCGCCGTGCAGGGTGACCCCGGCGCCGTCCATCGCCCGCAGCGCCACGTCGGTGGTGGCCGGGGCGACCGCGGCGGTCAGCTCCAGCAGCACGGTGGTGGCGAAGCCCTCCCGGGCGGCGTCCAGCGCGGTGGCCCGGACGCAGTGGTCGGTGGCGATGCCGACCAGGTCGACCCGGTCCACCCCGTGCCGACGCAGCCAGTCGGCCAGGCACTCGCCGTCGGCGGCGTGCCCCTCGAACCCGGAGTACGCGGCGGCGTGCTCGCCCTTGTGGAAGATCGCCTCGACCCGGGAGGTGTCCAGCTCGGGGTGGAACTCGGAACCGGCGGTGCCGACCACGCAGTGCACCGGCCAGGAGTCGACGAAGTCCGGCGGGTCACCGAAGTGCGCCCCCGGGTCGACGTGGTAGTCCTTGGTGGCGACCACGTGGTCCCACCGGTCCGGTTCGGTGGCGAGCAGCCGGGAGATCCCGGCGGCCACCCCGGCCCCGCCCGCCACGGCGAGCGAGCCGCCCTCGCAGAAGTCGTTCTGCACGTCGACGATGATCAGCGCGTTGGCCATCGGAGTCTTCCTTCCAGGGGTGTGGTCGGCCGGCCGGGCTTGCAGGGGGTGTGGTCAGCCTGTCCGGCTTCCGGGGATGCGGTCAGCCCGCAGGGACGACGGTCACCGGGACCGCCGGGTCGCCGGCGGAGAGCTTCAGCCCCTCCCAGGGGATGGAGATCAGGCACTGCCGCAGGTGCTCCCGCGACTCGGCCAGGGTGGGCAACGCGACCGGCTCGCCCTCCACCAGGTACGACCGCTGGAGCAGCCGGTCGTGCGCGGCGCGGTCCGGCACCCCCTGCGGCACGATGACCTCCTCGGTGGCGGTACCGGTCGGCTTGTGCCGCCGGACCGCGACCTTGCGGCCGCCGATGGTGGCCTTCTGCTCGGAGCGCTTCACCACCGGGCGGCCCTCCACCTCGACCAGCTTGTAGACCAGCCCGGCGGTGGGCGCGCCGGAACCGGTGACCACGGCGGTGCCCGCGCCGTACATGTCGACCGGCTCGGCGGCGAGCGCGGCGATGGCGTACTCGTCCAGGTCACCCGAGACGATGATCTTCGTTTCGGTGGCGCCGAGCGAGTCCAGCAGCTCCCGGGACTGCTGGGCGATCACCGCCAGGTCCCCGGAGTCGATCCGGACCGCCCGCAGCCCGGTGCCGGCCACCGCGATCGCGTTACGGATGCCCTGGCTGATGTCGTACGTGTCGACCAGCAGCGTGGTGTCCTTGCCCAGCGTGGCGACCTGCGAGGCGAACGCGGTCCGCTCGTCGTCGTGCAGCAGGGTGAACGCGTGCGCGGCCGTACCGGCGGTCGGGATGCCGTACCGCTGGCCGGCGGCCAGGTTGGAGGTGAACCCGAACCCGGCCAGGTACGCCGACCGCGCGGCGGCCACCGCCGCCTCCTCGTGCGCCCGCCGGGAACCCATCTCGATCAGCGTCCGGCCCCGGGCGGCGGTGACCATCCGGGCCGCCGCGGCGGCCACCGCGCAGTCGTGGTTGAGCACCGACAGCACCAGCGTCTCCAGCACCACGCACTCGGCGAAACCACCCGAGACGGTGAGGATCGGGGAGCCGGGGAAGAACAGCTCACCCTCGGCGTACCCGTCGACGTCGCCGGTGAAGCGGTAGTCCGCCAGCCACCGCGCGGCGGTCTCGTCCACCACCCCGGTCCGGCGCAGGAAGTCCACCTCGGCGGGATCGAAGCGGAAGTCGCGGAGCAGGTCGACCAGCCGGCCGGTGCCGGCGACCACGCCGTAGCGGCGTCCGGTCGGCAGCCGCCGGCTGAACACCTCGAAGACGCACCGGCGGTCGGCGGTACCGTCCCGCAGGGCGGCGCTGACCATGGTCAGCTCGTAGTGGTCGGTCAGCAGCGCGGGGCGAAGGGTGCTCACGTCCCCAGCCTAGAGTTCAGCGCGGCAGCCCGCCGTCGTGCCCCGGGATGGAGCGCAACGCGGCCCCCAGTTCGGCCCGTCCGGCGACCCCGAGCTTGCCGTACACCCGCTGGAGGTGGTTCTCCACCGTCCGGGGCGAAAGGTACAGCCGCTCGGCGATCCGCCGGCTCGCCACCCCCTCGGCGGCCAGGTTGGCGATCTCCCACTCCCGTTCGGTCAGCGCGGGCTGCGCCAGCCGCAGCGCCGGGGTCCGCACCAGCTCACACCGGCCGAGCAGGTCACCGAGCCGGTCGTGGGCGGCCGCCGCGCCCGTCGACCGCTGCCGGCGCAGCCGGTGCAGCGCCAGCGCCGCCGCCTCCGCCGCGTAGAGGGTCAACTCCAGCGCGGCGAACTCGTCGGCGACCGCCAGCAGTTCGGCGGCCGACCCCGGGGACTCCTCGGCGGCGGCCCGGGCGTGCCGGGCCAGCAACGGCGGCAGCACCCCGTCCACCTGCTCGGTCAGCTCGGTCAGCCGCTGGGCGACCGTCCGCCGGCTCCCGTCCGAGCAGGTAGGGCCGACCGGATGCTGGGCCTGACCGAGCCGGACCAGGTCGTGCAGGACCAGCACCTCGTGCCCGGCGAACCCGTCGTCGCGGAGCCGGTCGGCCAACTCCCCGAGATGCTTCGCCGCGCCGGACAGGTCACCGGTCACCGCGAGCACCGCGCCGCGCGCCTGCTCCAGCCACGGGTAGAGCACCGCCATCCCGGGCGCGTGGGTGCGGTCCGCGTCCGCCATCGCCTCGGCCGCCTGTACGCCGTCACCGCGCAACGCCGCCGCCTGGGCCCGTTCCGCGTGCGCCAGACCGGCGTACACCCGGCTGGTGGCGAGCACCGCGCAGGCGCCCAGCCCGGCCTTGAGCGCCTCGGCGCTGCGGCCCCGCAGCCGCGCCGCGTACGCCTGGAGGATGCCGAGGTACCCGGTGCCGAGCCGGAAGTCGCCCGCGCCGGCCAGGTCGGCGAACTCGTCGACCACGATCGCGTCGATGCCGACCAGCTCCCCGGCCAGCATCAGCCGGGTGCCCCGGGCCAGCTCCAACGCCAGTTGCAGGTACGGCATGTCGGCCCGCCACTGGGCCGCCTCCGCCTCGACGGTGGCGATCGCCGCCGCGCTCAGCGCCAACCGGCCCTGGGCCGCCTGGAGGTGGGCGAGGGTGCAGCGGGCCAGCTCCCGGGCGGCCAGCCCGGCGGCCGGCCGGTCCAGCACCGCGCAGCTGAGCCGCTGCGCGGCGGCCAGGTCGAGCCGGTGCAGCCGCATGATCGCCTCGAACGCGTGGACCCGGGCCCGGTCGGCGATGTCGGTCAGCTCGGCGGCGCTCGCCGCCAATTCCTCCACTGTGGACTCCTGGCGCAGCCCCCAGTAGCTGACCATGCCCCGCACGGTCAGCCACCGGCCGTACCGGTGGTCCTCGGCGTCCACCTGACCGGCGACCGCGTCGAGCACCCCGACCGCCTCCTCCGGCCGGTCGGCGAACATCAGGATGGTGGCGAGCAGCTCGGCAGCGGCGTACCCACCGTCGGCCTCCAGGGCCGCGCGTGCCAGCCGGGTCGCCAGCGGCACGTCGTACCGGGCGAACGCCTGGCCGGCCGCGCCGAGCAGCAGCGCCGGATCCTGGGCGGTACCGGAGTCGAGCCGCCACACCGCCACCCGCAGCAGGTCGTCCCGACGCCGCTTGCCGGCCGCCTCGATCAGGTCGGCGAGCCGGGCGCGCAACCGGCGGGTCCGGACGACCGGGCACTGCCGGCGCAGCACCTCCCCGTACAGCGGGTGCCCCAGCCGGACGTTGAGCCGCCGGTCGTCGCGGATCACCGAGATCAGGCCGCGTTCCTCGGCGGTCTCCACGTCGGCCGGCTCGGCGGCGCTGGTCAGCAGCTCCAGCCCGAGCGGCTCACCGAAGGCGGCCAGCTCGACCACCGTCCGGACCCCCGGGGTGAGCTGGCCGATCCGAATGTCGATCAGGTCGGTGAGGCTCGGGGCCAGCTCCAGCCGGCCGGTCCAGCGCCAGACCCCGTACGTCTCGGCGAGTTCGCCGCTGGCGAGCGCGGCGAGCACCAGCTCCCGCAGCAGCAGCGGGTTGCCGCCGGACAGCCGCCACAGCCGGTCCGCCGAGCAGGTGTCGGGCGGCCCGTCCAGGATGGCGGCCAGCAACCCGGTGGTGTCGGGCAGGTCCAGCGGGCTCAGCTCGGCGTGGTCGACCAGGTCGTCGGTCCACAGCGCCCGGATCGGCAGCGGCACCTGCTCGCCGTTGCGCAGGGTGCCGAGCACGGTGGCGTTCTCGACCCGGGCGATCAGGTGCACCAGCGCGGCCGAGGGTGGATCGAGCAGGTGCGCGTCGTCCACCGCCAGCACGATCGGCCGGCCGGCGGCCTGCTGCCGCAACGCCGCCACCGCCCAACGCAGGATCCCGGCGGGGGAGAGCCCCTGCGGCTGCTCGGCCGGCAGGACCTGCACCAGACCGCCGAACGGCAGCGCGGCCGTGGTGGCGCTGGCCGCGACCGACCAGATCGCGTACCGGTCGGTGGGCAAGGCGGCGAGCCCCTCCCGGAGCAGGCGGCTCTTGCCGATGCCGGCCGTACCGCTGAAGAAGAGCCCCCGGCCGCCCCCATCGGTCACCGCGGTCAACAGGCGGCGAAGTTCCTCCGCCCGGCCGACGAACCCCCACCGACTCATCGAGGCAGCATATCCATCGAGTTCGGTACGCGCTCAGTCCGTCACGGACCGAAGTTGAGTAACTTTACTATTACCCCTGAGTACCGGTGGGGTCACCGGCGGGCCGGGTCCGCTCGTAGGCTGCCGAAGCCGGATCCGGGCGGCGTGGGCGCCGCCCTGCCGACGTGACACCGGCCGACCAGTCCAGGAGGCCACGCGCGATGAAGCCGGGTCCGGTCCGGGGCGACGCAGCCCCGGACGAGACCACCGACGAGCCCGACCGACCGGTGCCCGGCACCCGCCCCGCCATCCCCGGTCCGCCATCGCTCCCCACCCGGGCCGGCCCGCCGTCGGCCGCTGCGCCGTTGGTCCCTGCCCCGGCTGGTTCGCCGTCGGTCCCCGCGCCGGCCTCTGTGCCGGCCGGACCGCCGTCGGTCCCTGCCCCGGACGAGCCGTTGGCCGTGCTCGCCACCGGGCCGGCCAACGCGACCCGCCGGGAGGTGCTGGCGGCCCTGCTCGACGTCCAACCGGCCCTGCTCGCGGTGCCGGACGACAGCTACCTGGTGGCCCGGTACGCCCCGGCCCCCACCCGGGTCGCCTGGGTGCCCGGCTACCGGCAGCCGCACTCGTACGGGGCCGACGCGCTGGCCGTCGGGCCGGCACTGTCCCGACCGCCCCGCCGGGTCGAGCTGAGCCTGCCGGCACCGCTGCTACGGCACACCGCCGTGGTCGGCGCGCCGGACACCGACCTGCTCGGGGTCGCCGGGTTCCGGGTACTGCTCGACGCGGCCGGCCGGGGTGGCGCCCTGCTCTTCGTCATCGCCGCCGACCAGGTCTTCACCCCGGCCGAGCTGGATTTGCTGGCCACGGCGGCCCGGACCGGGATCGAGGTCTTCTTCGTGGTGCCCCCGGGTGCCAGCGGCGGCCCAGCTCCGCAGGCAGCCGGCGTGCCGGCAGCGGCAGACGACGTGGTGCCGGGGGCCGGTCGCGTGCCTGCGGGGACGGATGGCTCGCCGGCGGTCCCGGACGGCGTGGTGCCGGAGGCGGGTGGCGCACCCGTGCCGTCGGACACGGGTGGCGTGGCGTCAGAGGCGAGTGGCGTGACGTCGGAAGCGCGTGGCGTGCCGGCGGAGACGGGCGGCGGGAACGACACCGGCGTCCGGGCGCTGCGGGCGGCACTGCTCGCGGCCGTACCCGAACTGGTCGGGGCACCGTGGCGGACGACGCGTCCCGACGATGTCGACGCCCTGCGACGGACCCTGGTCGACTGGGCGACCGAGGCGGCACCGCGCCGGCTCGGCGGCGGCCCGCCGCCGGTCGCCCGGCCGCACCGCGCCGTGCCGGTCGCGGTTGACATCGACGGTCCCGGATGGGCTGACCAGCTCGACCGGCAGGCCCGCACCGACACCCAGCGGATCCGCCAGCACGTGTCGCTCGAGCTGGCCAACATCCACCTGCGGGCGGTACAGGAGATCGTCTTCGGGGCCGGCTGTGCCGGGCTGCCGGGGATGCTCGACCGGGAGGTGCACGCCCTGTCCCTGCTCGCCACCGCGCAGTGTGACCTGGCGGTGCGTCGGATCGTCACCGACGCCTTCACCGCCGTGTTCGGCGTACGCCCGGACGAGACGTCCTACCGGCGGATCTGCGCCGCCGTCCGGGCCGAGCTGCCCGACCACCGGCCGGGCCGGGGCCTGGCCCGGGTGCTGCTGGTCACCAGCACCGGCGGGGTCGCCGACCTCAGCGGAACCGGCGCGGTGGAGGCGCTGGACTGCCATCCCGGCGCACCCCACGACGGCGTCCTTCCGCCGGTCGCGGTGGCCCTCTCCGGTGGCTGTTATCTGCACTGGCGGGGGCCGGGCAACGCCGACCAGGGCGAGGCCCGGTCCTGGGTGCAGCGGGTGTTGCGGGAGATCGAGCGGGAACTCCAGGCGGAGGTGTCCCGCCGCGTCGAGGCGGTCCGCCTCGCGTTGGGCGCGGTCCTGTCCGACGCCGTCGACCATGGCATCCTGCTCGCGTAGCGGTGGTCCGGGCGGTGCCGGTGCGGGCCGTACCCCGCACCGCCCGTCCGTGCTGGCTGTGGACCGTGAGTGCCGCCCGTCCGTGCTGACTGGTGGGAATCGCGACCGGTGCCACCCGTCCGTGCTGACTGGTGCGGATCGCGACCCGCGTCGTCCGTCCGTGCTGGCCGCTGGCCATCACCGGCACCCCGTGTCCGCGCTGGCCGGTGCCGCTCTGGCCGGCCCCGCCCGGGGTCGTGCGGCGGCCGATCCGGCCGCCGATCCGGGTCCGCCCGGCGTTCCGGTTCATCGCAATCCCGGTTCCGGTGGCACGATGGGTGGCATGGCGGCTCCACAGGTGGCACCGGTCGAGACGCCGGGCACCGAAGAGGTGCCGGTCTCGGACCGGCAATGGGTGACGATCGTATGGGACGATCCGGTCAATTTGATGACGTATGTGACCTGGGTCTTCCAGAAGCTCTTCGGGTACAGCCGGGAGAGGGCCGAACAGTTGATGTTGGACGTGCATCACAAGGGCCGGGCCGTGGTGTCCACCGGGGCGCGGGAACGGATGGAGCACGACGCGTCGCAGCTGCACGCGTACGGCCTCTGGGCGACGGTGGACCGCTCGTGAGCATGTTCCGTTGCCGGGGCGGCCACTATGTCGCCACCTTCGCCGTGGACGAGGTCCGCGTACTGCGCAAGGTCGCCTCCGAGGTGGTCGGGTTGCTCACCGACGGCTTCGACCACAGCGATCCGGTGGTGGGCCGGCTCTTTCCCGACGTGTACGCCGACGACGCCGCCAGTTCGGCCGAGTTCCGCCGGTACACCGAGGGTGACCTCAAGACCGCGAAGATCGACCAGGCCGGTGCGATCCTCGCCGCCCTCCCCGACGAGCAGGGTGGCGAGGTGCGCCTCGATGCCGAGGCTGCCGAGGCGTGGCTACGGGCGCTCAACGACGCCCGGCTGGCGATGGGGGTCCGGCTCGGGGTCAAGGAGGGCACCGATCTCGGCGCGGAGTTGGACGAGGCGGTCGCCGCCGACCCGGCCTCGACCCGGGTGTTCCAGCTCTCCGTGTACGCCTACCTCGGCTACCTCCAGGAATCCCTCCTCAACGCCCTCCTCGACTAACCCCCCCCGGCCCCTTGGCCCGCCCCGTTGATCATGAAGTTGTTGTGCTCCGCTCCGGCGTGTCGCGTCACCAACTTCATGATCAACGGGGCGGGACGAGGGGGCGCGCGGGTGGGGGAGGGGGAGGGGGACTGGGGTGGGTTAGGTGGTGGTCAGGGTGGTCAGGTCCTCGGGGGTGAGGGCCAGGTGGGGGGCGGCGGCGGAGTCGCGGATGGTCTCCGGGCGGCTCGCGCCGGGGATCGGGATCACCACCGGGGCGAGGGCGAGCTGCCAGGCCAGGCAGACCTGCTGCGGACTGACCCCGTGCTGCTCGGCGATCCGGGCGAACGGTGCGAACCGCTCACCCAGCCCGCCGGCCTTCCCGATCCCGCCCAGCGGTGACCAGGGCAGGAACGCGAGCCCCAGTTCGGCGCAGAGCCGCAGCTCGGGCTCGCTGCTGCGGAAGGCGGGGGAGAACTCGTTCTGTACCGAGACCAGGTGCGCGCCGAGGATGTCCCGGGCCAGTCGGATCTGCTCCGGGTCGGCGTTGGAGATGCCGGCCATCCGGATCTTGCCGGCGTCGGCCAGCTCCTTCAGCGCCCCGATCGACTCGGCGTACGGGACCTGCGGGTCGGGCCGGTGGAACTGGTACAGCCCGATCGCGTCCACCCCGAGCCGCTTGAGCGAGGCGTCACAGGCGGCCCGCAGGTGCTCGGGTGAGCCGTCCAGCGCCCACGCGTCCCCGCCGGGGCGGGTGTGTCCGCCCTTGGTGGCGACCAGCACCCCCGAGGTGTCCCCGCCGTACCCGGCCAGCGCGCGGGCGATCAGCGACTCGTTGTGCCCGAAGTCGTCCGACCCGACCGAGTACGCGTCGGCGGTGTCGATCAACGTGACGCCGGCGTCCAGCGCGGCGTGGATCGTGCGGACGGCACGCTCGGGGTCGGGGCGTCCCTGGACCGACATCGGCATGGCGCCGAGCCCGATCGCGCTGACCTCGACCGAGCCGATACGGCGGTACTGCATGGTCGACCTCCTCCTGCCGGGTGCCCGGACAGGTTCCGGACACCCGGGACAGCATCCCCGGCGGACCGGCCGGGGAAACCGCGCCGGGGGTCGTGGAGGTGGCGGGGCCGGCCGGGTGGCCGGCGAAGGGTGACGGCTGCCACCTTCGGTCCGCTCCGGTCAGGCGCTAGGCTGGGGGACGTGCTGAGCATCGACCGGTCGATCGTCGACGCGATCGTCGCGCACGCGCGTCGGGACCACCCGGACGAGGCGTGCGGCGTCGTCGCCGGCTCCGCCGGCAGTGACACCCCGACCCGGCACATCCCGATGGAGAACGCCGCCCGCTCGATGACGTTCTACGAGTTCGACTCGATGGAGCAGCTGCGGGTCTGGCGGGAGATGGACGACCGCGACGAGGAACCGGTCGTCATCTACCACTCGCACACCGCGACCGAGGCGTACCCGTCCCGGACGGACATCTCGTTCGCCGGTGAGCCGGGAGCCCACTACCTCCTGGTCTCCACCCGTGACCCCGACACGGAGGAGATCCGCTCCTTCCGCATCGTGGACGGGGTGGTGACCGAGGAGCCGGTCCGGATCGTGGATGCCACCGTGGACCCGCACGCCGTCCAGTCCTACATGTTCGGGCAGAGCCCGGCGACGGTCGACTACGAGTGTTCCGACCGCTGAGCAGTCTTCAGCACCCGGCTCACCCTTTCGTCCGTCACCTTCCGGCACACCCGAACGAGGAGTTCACGACATCATGGCCATCGAGGTTCGCATCCCCACCATCCTGCGCAGCTACACCGGCGGCGCGAAGGTCGTCGAGGGCGCCGGGGACACCCTGGCCGACCTGCTCGCCGATCTCGACAGCCGGCACGGCGGCCTGCGTGGCCGGCTGGTGACCGAGACCGGCACCCTGCACCGGTTCGTCAACGTCTACGTCAACGACGAGGACGTCCGCTTCCTCGGCGCGCTCGACGCCAAGCTCTCCGACGGGGACACCGTGACGATCCTGCCGGCCGTGGCCGGTGGCGCGCTGGGCTTCGCCGCGATGGCGGCGATGAGCGGGCACGGCAGCGTCGGTCGCGCCTCCTCCGTCGCCGCCCGCTGAGGCGGCCCGCCATGGCGCGGTACGACAGCCTGCTCGACGCCTGTGGTGGTACGCCCCTGGTCGGGCTGCCGCGCCTGTCGCCGACGGTGCCCGACGGGGCACCGCCGGTGCGGCTCTGGGCGAAGCTGGAGGACCGGAACCCGACCGGCAGCATCAAGGACCGGGCGGCGATGTTCATGGTCCAGGCGGCGGAGCGGTCCGGACGGCTCCGCCCGGGTGACACCATCCTGGAGCCGACCAGCGGCAACACCGGCATCTCGCTGGCCATGGTGGCGAAGCTGCGCGGGTACCGACTTGTCTGTGTGATGCCGGAGAACGTCTCCACCGAGCGGGTGCAACTGCTCCGGATGTACGGCGCGGAGATCATCTTCTCGCCGGCGGCCGGCGGGTCCAACCAGGCGGTCGCCACCGCGAAGCAGATCGCCGAGGAGCACCCCGACTGGGTGATGCTCTACCAGTACGGCAACGAGGCCAACGCGCGGGCGCACTACGAGACCACCGGGCCGGAGCTGCTGCACGACCTGCCCACGATCACTCACTTCGTGGCCGGGCTCGGCACCACCGGCACCCTCATGGGCACCGGGCGTTACCTGCGGGAGAAGGTCGAGGGCATCCAGATCGTCGCGGCCGAACCGCGCTACGGCGAGCTGGTCTACGGCCTGCGTAACATCGACGAGGGCTACGTCCCCGAGTTGTACGACGCCACCGTGCTCACCCGGCGCTTCTCGGTGGGCACCCGGGACGCGGTGCTGCGGACCCGGCAGCTGGTGGAGGTGGAGGGGATCTTCGCCGGGTTCTCCACCGGCGCGATCCTGCACGCCGCCCTGGCCGTGGCGCACCAGGCGGTACGGGACGGCGAGCGCGCCGACGTGGCGTTCGTGGTCTGCGACGGCGGCTGGAAGTACCTTTCCACCGGTGCGTACGGCGGCACCCTCGCCGACGCGGAGGAGGCCCTCGAAGGCCAGCTCTGGGCCTGACCCGCTGCGGAGGGTCGGGTTCTAGGTGCGGAAGGCCGTCCAGGGGCGGAGGTCCTGACCCCCTGCGGTGGGCTGTTCAGGGGCGGTGGGTCGTTCAGGGCAGGCTGATGGTGAGGCCGGCACTCACCCCGACCGCCAGGTTCGCCAACCCGAGGGCGGTCCACGGCAGACCGGCACGGGCGTGCCCGCGCACCGCGAGCGCACCCAGGACGATCCCGCCGAGACCCAGCGCCGTGACCGTCGGCTGGTACCACGACGGGGTCTGGCCGGCCAGTACCAGCACCAGGCCGCGCAGGCCCGAGGCGAGGGCCACCGCGTCCAGCGCGGTGGCCCAGCCGCAGATCGCCAGCAGCCGGCGGCCGTCCGTCCCGACCGACGGTGCCCGGTGGGGCGTCCGGTGCCGTCCGCCCGCCCCGGCACGCCGGTACGACCGCCGTTCGTCCGGCCTGCCCCACGGGTACGGCCGTGGTCCGTCCGGCCTGCCCCACGGGTACGGTCGTGGCTCGTCCGGCCTGCCCCACGGGTCGTGCTGTGGACCGTCCGGCCCGGTCCAGGGGCGTCGTCCGTCCGGCCCGGTCCACGGGTACGGGTGTGGCTCGTCCCGGGCTGCCGGGTGCTCCGTCGGTGCGGGTGTGGCCGGTGGCTGCTCCGCCTCGGTCAGCACGATCCGTCTCGCCCCCGTGGTCCGTGTCCCGTCGCCGGTCGACGGGCCTCACGGTGTGCAACGGTCCGAGGGGCCGGTCGTGACGGTGGGCAAGGGCGGGACATGGAGGGGTGTCACGTTGGCGACAACTTCGATCAGATCATTCTTGCCGCCGGCCGGTCCGGCGTAGGCTGCGCAGCGTGGCGTACGCGTCGGTAGAGATCATCGGCGGGGCGAGTCTCGACGGGTCGACTACCGGCAGTGGCAACGGGGCGACCGCATGAGATTGACCGTGCTGGGTTGTGCGGGAAGTTTTCCCGGCCCCGAGTCCGCCTGTTCGGCGTACCTCGTGGAAGCCGCCGGCTTCCGGCTGCTGCTCGACTTCGGCACCGGCTCACTGTCGGCTCTGCAACGGTACGCCGGGCTGCACGCCCCGGACGCGATCGTCCTGTCCCACCTGCACTGCGACCACATCCTCGACGCCGCCTCCTACGTGGTGGTCCGCCGGTACGCCCCGGACGGCCCGTACCCGCCGCTGCCGGTGTACGCCCCGGCGGGCGCGCCCGACCGGCTGCACGCGGTGTACGGCACCCAGGAGCAGGGTGGCGTCGAGGACGTCTACCAGTTCTACGCCCTGGAGCCGGGCACCTTCCCGATCGGCCCGTTCACCGTCACCGTCGACCGGATGAACCATCCGGTCGAGACGTACGGGGTGCGGCTGGAACACGAGGGACGCATCCTCTGCTACTCGTCGGACACCGCCCCCTGTGAGCCGCTGCTGCGGCTGGCCCAGGACGCCGACGTGTTCCTCTGCGAGGCCAGCTATCTCGACGGGGTGGAGAACCCCCCGGACCTGCACCTGACCGGCCGGGAGGCGGGCGAGGCGGCCACCAAGGCCGGCGTCGGTCGGCTGCTGCTCACCCACCTGGTCACCGCCTGGGGCAGCGAGGCGCAGACCGTCGAGGCGGCCGCCGCCACGTACGCCGGCCCGCTGGAGGTCGTTCGGCCCGGCTGCCGGTACGACGTCTGACCCCCGGCACCGCGTACCGTTTCGTGGCGCACTGTTCGCCGGCCGGTCAACGACCGGACGGCCGGAGCACCGGTGCCGCCCGCACGGTGGAAGCATGCGGATCGCCATCGTCACGGAGTCGTTTCCGCCGGACGTCAACGGGGTGGCGCACTCCGTGGCCCGGGTCGCGGAGCACCTGGTGGCGCGGGGCCACGAACCGATGGTCGTCGCCCCCGCCCCGTCGGGCGGGCACGGTCGGCGGCTCGTCGACGACCTGCCGTACCCGGTGGTCCGCATTCCCAGCGTGCCGATGCCCCGGTACCGCAGCTTCCGGCTCGGGCTGCCCGGTAACCGGCTCGCCGACACCCTGCTGTCGTTCGCCCCGGACGTGGTCCATCTCGCCAGTCCGTTCGTGCTCGGCGCGCGGGCCGCGACGCTGGCCGCCCGGCACCGGCTGCCGTCCGTCGCGGTCTACCAGACCGACGTCGCCGCCTACGCCCGCGCGTACCAGGTCGGCTGGGGTGAGGTGGCGGCCTGGCGGCGGCTGCGGGAGATCCACAACAGCGCGGGCCGGACCCTGGCCCCGTCCACCCGGGCCGCCGCCGACCTGATCGCCCACGGCGTCGAGCGGATCTGGCTGTGGCGGCGCGGCGTCGACGCGGACCTCTTCCACCCGGACCGCCGCGATCCCGGCATCCGCCGCCGGCTCGCCCCGAACGGGGAGGTGCTGGTCGGCTACGTCGGGCGGCTCGCCCCGGAGAAGCGGGTGGAACTGCTCGCGGCCACCTGCCGGCTGCCCGGGGTACGGGTGGTGGTGGTCGGCGACGGGCCGGCGCGGCGGGAACTGGCCCGGACCCTGCCCGGGGCGGTCTTCCTCGGTACCCGGCACGGCGAGGAATTGGCCCGCCTCTACGCCAGCCTCGACGTCTTCGCGCACACCGGCCCGCACGAGACCTTCGGGCAGACCGTGCAGGAGGCGCTGGCCAGCGGGGTACCGGTGGTCGCTCCGGCCGCCGGGGGACCGGTCGACCTGGTGCAGTCCGGCGGTACCGGACTGCTGGTGCCGCCCGGCGACGGCGCGGCGCTCGCCGCGGCGGTGGCCGACCTGGCCGCCGACCCGCAGCGCCGCCGGGCGTACGGGGCGGCCGGGCGGCGGGCGGTGGGCCGCCGCAGTTGGACGGTGATCGGGGACGAGCTGATCGGCCACTACCGGGCGGTGCGTGCCGCCGCCCAGCCCAGCGGGCTTCCAGCCGACGCCTGACCCGCTCGGTGCCTGATCCGGCCGACGCCTGATCCGGCCGGTGCCCGGTTCGGCCGAAGTGGGGTTCGCTCCGGCGGTCCGGGCTGGTGGACACCCCAGAAGAGTTCGATCACGCGACCGCATAGAGTGCCTGCATGGCACGACCTGACGGGCGGCGGCCCGACCAACTCCGACCGGTGACGTTGCAACGGGGCTGGAGCACCCATCCCGAGGGATCGGTCCTGGTGGAGTTCGGTGGCACCCGGGTGCTCTGCACGGCCAGCGTGACCGAGGGGGTGCCCCGCTGGCGGCGTGGGTCCGGCCTGGGCTGGGTGACCGCCGAGTACGCGATGCTGCCCCGGGCCACCAACACCCGCTCCGACCGGGAGAGCGTCAAGGGCCGGATCGGTGGGCGTACCCACGAGATCTCCCGGCTGATCGGCCGGAGCCTGCGGGCGTGTGTCGACCTCAAGGCGCTCGGCGAGAACTCGATCGTGCTCGACTGTGACGTCCTCCAGGCCGACGGCGGCACCCGTACCGCCGCCATCACCGGCGGATACGTCGCCCTGCACGACGCGGTGACCTGGCTGGCCGCCCGCAAGGCGCTGGCCGGGAAGCCGGAGAAGGTGATGCACCGGTCGGTGGCGGCGGTCAGCGTCGGCGTCATCGCCGGTGAGGCCCGGGTCGACCTGAACTACGACGAGGACGTGACCGCCGAGGTGGACATGAACGTGGTCTGCACCGGCGCCGGCGACTTCGTCGAGGTGCAGGGCACCGGGGAGTCCGGGGTCTTCGCCCGGGGGCAGCTCGACGCCCTGCTCGACCTCGCCGTGGCGGGCTGCGCGGAACTGGCCGAAGCACAGCGGAAGGCACTGGAGTCATGAACAAGGTCCTGCTGGCGACCCGCAACCGGAAGAAGCTGATCGAGCTGCAGCGGATCCTCGACGGCGCGCTCGGCGCGCACCGGGTCGCGCTGCTCGGCCTCGACGAGGTGGCCGACTACCCCGAACTGCCGGAGACCGGCCTCACCTTCGGTGAGAACGCGCTGATCAAGGCGCGGGAGGGCTGCCGGCGCACCGGCCTGCCCACGGTCGCCGACGACTCCGGGTTGGCCGTGGACGCCCTCAACGGCATGCCGGGGGTGTTCAGCGCCCGCTGGTCCGGCCGGCACGGCGACGACCAGGCCAACCTGCAACTGGTCCTCGACCAGATCGCCGACCTGCCCGACGAGCACCGGGGCGCGGCGTTCGTCTGTACGGTCGCCCTGGTCCTGCCCGGCGGCAAGGAGCACCTGGTCGACGGCCGCCAGCCCGGCCGGCTGCTGCGCGCGCCGCGCGGCGAGGGCGGCTTCGGGTACGATCCGATCTTCCTGGGCGAGGGCCAGACCCGGACCAACGCCGAGCTGACCCCGGCGGAGAAGGACGCGATCAGCCACCGGGGCAAGGCGTTGCGTGACCTGGCCAAGCTGGTCGCCAAGGTGCTCCCGCCGGTGGCCTGACCGTCTGCCTGGTGCTGCCCGGCTC
This sequence comes from Micromonospora cathayae, assembly GCF_028993575.1. NCBI lineage: Bacteria > Bacillati > Actinomycetota > Actinomycetes > Micromonosporales > Micromonosporaceae > Micromonospora > Micromonospora cathayae. The sequence continues at coordinate 2,701,099 of NZ_CP118615.1, forward strand.
TCTGCCTGGCGCCCGCCCGGGTGGCGCCTGACCGCTGCCTGCCCGCCTGCCCGCGACCTCTGGCCGGACCGCCGACCGGTCATCTGCCTGGCCGTCCGGCCGCCCGCCGTCCGGCCGCCCGCCGTCCGTCCGGCCGCCCGGCGGTCGCGTACCGGCGGTCAGGCGGGTACCGTCCGCCGGTGGGTGCGGTCGGGGCCGCCCGGGAAGGAGCGAGGTGCCGGGCGTCCTGACGGGCTTCGCCGTCATCGTGGCAGTCGTCGTGGTCGGGTGGTTGGTCGGCCGGCGCGGCGTGCTCGGGCCGGAGGCGTCGACCGTACTGGCCCGGGTGTCGTTCTTCGTGGCGACCCCGGCGCTGCTGTTCCTCACCGTGGCCCGCGCGGACGTGCTCGGGCTCGTCTCGTCCGCCCTGGTCGTCACGGTGCTGACCGTCGTCGTGGTGGCCGGCGGGTACCTGGCCGTGGCGCTGCTCTGGTGGCGACGACCCGCACCGGAGGCCACCATCGGCGCGCTCTCCTCGTCGTACGTGAACGCGGCCAACATCGGCATCCCGATCGCCGGGTACGTGCTCGGGGACGTCTCGGTGGTCGCGCCGGTGATGATGCTCCAACTGGTGGTGCTGACCCCGCTCGCCTTCGCGGTGCTGGAGACGACCGCCGGAGCCCGGGATCCGGCATCCGGCACCGCGGACCCGCCGTCCGGCGGCCCGGCAGATGGCGGACCGGACCGCCCGCCGTCCGGCAGCCAGGGCGGCCCGCCGTCCGGTAGCCCGGACCGCCCGGCGGCCGGGGGCCGGCGGTCGCTGGTACGGGTGGTGGCCCAGCCGGTAGCCAATCCGGTCACCGTCGCCTGCGCCCTGGGGGTGGTCTGCTCCCTGACCGGTTGGCTCCCGCCGGAACCGGTGCTGCGGCCGGTCGAACTGGTGGCGGCGATGGCCGTCCCGGCCGCCCTGCTCGCGTACGGGCTGTCGTTGTCCGGCGCGCCGCGCCCCGGTGCCGGGGACACCGGCCGGGAGGTCTGGCTCGCCGTGTTCCTGAAGGCGGTGGCCCAGCCGGCGGTGGCGTACCTGGTCGCCCGGTACGCGCTCGGGCTGCCGCAACCGGTGGTACTGGCCGCGACCGTGACCGCCGCCCTGCCCACCGCACAGAACGTCTTCGTCTACGCGGTCCGCTACGACCGGGGTGTCGTCCTGGCCCGGGACGCGGTGCTGCTGTCGACGGTGGCGGCGGTGCCGGTGCTGCTCGGCATCGCGCTGCTCGCCGCCCACTGAACCGCACCGGCCGACCCGCGCCCGCCGAGCGCATCGGCGGCGGGTCCGCGCCCATGCAGCCGGACCGGGGCCGGCCCCGCGCCCGTCGAGCCGGGGCCGGCGCGTGCATGTCGGCCCGTGCCCATTGAGCCGGGGCCGGTCCGCGCCTGCCGAGCGTGACTGGGGCCCCTCACCCCAGCGTGCCGACCTCGCGTTCGATCGCGGTACGCAGGGCCGGGTCGCGGACCACCTCGCGGGCGGCCTCCATCACCGGGGCGAGGAAGACGTCCGGCCCGGGTTCGCCGGCCGCGTCCCGCAGGGCGGCCACCGCGGCCCGACCGGCCGGCGACGGGGTCAACGGGGCCCGCAGTTGCAGGCCGCGTACCGCCGCCAGCAACTCCACCGCGAGCAGGCTGGTCAGGTTGTCCAGGACGGTACGCAGCTTCCTGGTCGCCGCCCAGCCCATCGAGACGTGGTCCTCCTGCATGCCGCTGGTGGGCAGCGAGTCCACCGAGGCGGGAGCGGCCAGCCGCCGGTTCTCCGCGACGATCCCGGCGGCGGTGTACTGGGCGATCATCAGCCCGGAGTTCACCCCGGCGTCGGGGGAGAGGAACGCCGGCAGGTCCCGGGACCGGGTGACGTCGAGTAGCCGGTCGACGCGCCGTTCGGCGATCGCTCCCACCTCGGCGGCGGCGATGGCGAGGAAGTCGGCGGCGAAACCGAGCGGCGCGCCGTGGAAGTTGCCGGTCGACTCGACCCGCCCGTCCGGCAGTACCACCGGGTTGTCGACCACCGACACCAGTTCCCGGGCGGCGACCTGCTCGACGAAGGCCAGGGTGTCCCGGGCCGCCCCGGCGACCTGCGGCGCGCAGCGCATCGAGTACGCGTCCTGCACGGCGTGCGCCAGGTCGTCCCGGTGCGAGTCCATCACCGCAGAGTGCTGGAGCAGCCGGTGGATGTTCGCCGCCGACACCGCCTGCCCGGGGTGCGGCCGGATGGCGTGCAGCTCGGGCAGGAACGGCCGTTCCGAGCCGAGCATCGCCTCGATCGCCAGGGCGGCGGTCACGTCGGCCATGGTGAACAGGTGCGCGGCGTCGTGGATCGCCAGCAGCAGCATGCCGAGCATGCCGTCGGTGCCGTTGATCAGGGCCAGCCCCTCCTTGGCGGCCAGCGCGACCGGGGTCAGCCCGGCCCCGCGCAGCGCCTCGGCGGCCGGCACCCGCTCCCCGGCCGGGCCGAGCACCCAGCCCTCGCCGAGCAGCACCAGCGCGCAGTGCGCCAGCGGCGCCAGGTCCCCGGACGCGCCCAGCGAACCGTGCTCCGGCACCCACGGCGTGACGTCGTGGTTGAGCAGGTCGACCAGGGCCTCGGCGAGCAGCGGGCGCACCCCGGACCGGCCCAGGGCGAGCGAGCGTACCCGCAGCAGCATCATCGCCCGGACCACCTCGCGGGGCATCGGCGCACCGACCCCGGCGGCGTGGGAACGGATCAGCGCGTGCTGGAGTTCGGCCCGGCGTTCCGGCGCGACGAACGTGTTGGCGAGCGCGCCGAACCCGGTGGAGACCCCGTAGACCGGCCGGCCGGCGGCCTCGATCCGGTCGACGATGGCCCGGCTGGTCGCCATCGCCGCCACGGTGGCGGGATCGAGGACGACCTTCGCGGTGCCCCGGGCCACCGCAAGCACGTCGGCGGCGGTGATCCCGGTGGGCTGGACGACTACGTTCGACATTGCGGCACTCCGTTGTGCAGGACCTGGCGGATCAGTGGCACCCCCGGCCGGTAGGCCAGGTGCAGGTGGGACGGGGCGTCCAGGATGGTCAGGTCGGCGCGCGCCCCGACCTCCACGACCCCGACGTCGGTACGGCGCAGCGCCCGCGCGCCACCGGCGGTCGCGGCCCAGACCGCCTCCGCCGGGGTCATCGCCATCTCGCGTACGGCGAGCGCGATGCAGAACGGCATCGACGACGTGTACGACGAACCGGGGTTGCAGTCCGTCGCCAGCGCCACGGTCACCCCCGCGTCGAGCAGCCGCCGGGCGTCCGGGTACGGCGACCGGGTGGAGAACTCCGCCCCGGGCAGCAGGGTGGCGACGGTGCCGGTGCCGGTGCCGGTGCCCGAGGTCCACGGCACCTCGGTCGAGGCCAGCGCGTCCACGTCGGCGTCCGTGAGGTGGGTGCAGTGGTCGACGCTGGCCGCCCCCAACTCCACGCCGAGCTGCACGCCCGGCCCGGGGCCGAGCTGGTTGGCGTGCACCCGTACCCCCAGCCCGCGCGCCTGGCCGCAGGCGAGGATCGCCCGCGCGTGGTCGGCGTCGAACGCGCCCCGCTCGCAGAACACGTCGATCCACTTCGCGTACGGGGCGGCGGCGTGCAGCATCGGCCCGCAGACCAGCCCGACGTAGTCGTCCGGCCGGTCGGCGTACTCGGCGGGGACGACGTGCGCGCCGAGGAAGGTCGTCTCCCCGGTCACCTCGGCGGCGATCCGCAGCGAACGGGCCTCGTCGGCGACGGTCAGCCCGTACCCGCTCTTGATCTCGATGGTGGTGGTGCCCTGCCGCAGCGCCTCGCCGCGCAACCGGCGTACGGTGCCGCGCAGCGTGTCGTCGGAGGCGGCCCGGGTCGCGCCGACCGTGGTCCGGATGCCGCCCCCGGTGTACCGCTGCCCGGCCATCCGGGCGGCGAACTCGGCGGCCCGGTCCCCGGCGAACACCAGGTGGGCGTGGCTGTCCACGAAGCCGGGCAGCACCGCCGCGCCGTCGGCGTCGATCCGGCGGCCCGCGGCCGGCGCGATCGCGGCCGGACCCACCCAGGCGATCCGGTCCTCCTCGACCAGCACGGCCGCCCGCCGCCGGATACCCAGTGGCCCGCCCTCGCCGGTCCCGGCCACGTTGGTGACCAGTTCCCCGATGTTGTCGACCAGCAGACTGCTCATGAGGGCAGCACCGCCCGGACCGTGTCGGCGAGTGCGGCGGGCACGTCCACGGCGACGTGCCGGCCGTCGCGGACCACCACCCGGCCGTCCACCACCACCTGCGTGACGTCGGCCGCGCCGGCCGCGAAGAACACCCCCACCGGCGGTACGCCGGCCGTGCGCGGGCTGTCCAGCCGGACGGTGACCAGGTCGGCCCGTGCCCCCGGGGCGAGCCGGCCGGCGTCCCGCCAACCCAGCGCGGTGTGCCCGGTGACCGTCGCCGCGTCCCGCAGCTCGGCCGGCGTGAAGTGCCCGCGTCGCCGGGTGCGCAGCCGCTCGTCCAGTTCCACCGCGCGGGCTTCCTCGAACAGGTCGATCACGGCGTGGCTGTCGCTGCCCAGGCTGAGCGGGCTGCCCGCGTCGGCGATCCGGCGGGCCGGCCCGATCCCGTCGGCCAGGTCCCGTTCGGTGGTCGGGCACAGGCACACCCCGGTGCCGCTGGTGCCGAGCAGACCCACGTCGGCGCTGGTCAGGTGGGTGGCGTGCACCGCCGTGGTGGCCGGTCCGAGCACCCCGTGCTCGGCCAGCAGCCCGGCCGGGGTGCGCCCGTACGCGGCCCGGCAGGCGTCGTTCTCGGCCGGCTGCTCGGACAGGTGCACGTGCAGCGGGGCGTCGTGCCGGCGTGCCCACCCGGCGACCGTGCCGAGCTGCCCGGCGGGGACCGCCCGCACCGAGTGCACGGCCGCGCCGACCCGGGCGTGCTCACCGGCCGGGGTGAACCCGTCGACCCGTTCCGCCCACCGGTCCGCGTCGCCGTCCCCGAAGCGGCGCTGCGGCCCGGTCAGCGGTCCACCGTCCACGGTGGCGGTCAGGTAGCAGGTGTCCAGCAGGGTGATCCGGATGCCGGCCTGGGCGGCGGCCTCCACCAGCGCCGCGCCCATCGCGTTCGGGTCGGCGTACCGGCCGCCGTCCGGGCGGTGGTGCAGGTAGTGGAACTCGCCGACGCAGGTCACCCCGGCCAGGGCCAGTTCCGCGTAGACGGCGCGGGCCAGCGCCAGGTAGCTGTCCGGGTCGAGCCGGTCGGCCACCGCGTACATGGTGTCCCGCCAGCTCCAGAAGTCACCCCGGCCGCCGTGGGTACGCCCGCGCAGCGCCCGGTGGAAGGCGTGCGAGTGGGCGTCCGCCAGGCCGGGCAGGGTCAGGCCGGGCAGCCGTACCGCGTCGGCGAGCACCTCGACCCCGGCGGCCGGCGGCTGCCGGTCGGTCAGCGGGAGGACGGTGGTGATCCGGCCGCCGTCGGTCTCGATCAGCACGTCCGGGGTGGGTTCGGCCCGGTCGGGCAGCCAGGCGTGTTCGGCCAGCCAGCGGGTCACCGGCATGTCAGCTCTTCCAGTACCCGGGCCAGGGCGGTCACCCCGGCGGCGCAGTCGGCGTCGGTGGCCGCCTCGGCGGGGGAGTGCGACACCCCGGTCGGGTTCCGGACGAACAGCATCGCCGTCGGCAGGTGCCCGGCCAGCACCCCGGCGTCGTGGCCGGCGGCGGTGGGCAACGTCGGCGCGTCCAGCAGGTCGGCCAGCCGCCGGCCCAGGTCGGCGTCGAACCCGACCAGCGGGGTCACCGACTCCTCGGTCAGGGTGACCCCGGTGCCGTCCCGGCGGGCCCGCTCGACCGCCTTGGCGTGCACCGCCGCGACCAGGCCGGTGAGCGTGTCCGGTTCGGCGGCCCGCGCGTCCAGCCAGCCGGTCACCCGGGACGGGACGGCGTTGGTGGCGTTCGGTTCCACCCGGACCCGCCCGACGGTGGCGTGCGCGCCGCGCAGCCGGGCCTCCTTGTTCGCGGCCAGCACGGTGAACGCGTAGGTGAGCATCGGGTCGCGGCGGTCGGCCATCCGGGTGGTACCGGCGTGGTTGCCCTCACCGTCGAAGTCCAACCGCCACCGGCCGTGCGGCCAGATCGCCGACGCCACCGCCACCGGCGCGGCCCCGTCGACCAGCGCCCGGCCCTGCTCCACGTGCAGCTCCACGAACGCGGCGAACCCGGCGAGCAGGTCCGGTCGCGCCCCGACCGGGCGGTCACCGAGCGCCTCGGCGAAGCTCACCCCGTCGGCGTCGCGCAGCCCGGCCGCCCGTTCGACCGGCATCGCCCCGGTGAGCAGCCGCGACCCCAGACACGGTACGCCGAACCGGGCCCCCTCCTCCTCGACGAACGCGCCGACCACGACCGGCCGGGCCGGGGTGACCCCGGCGGCGCGCAGCTCGTCCACGGCGAGCAGGGCGCTGACGATGCCGAGCGGCCCGTCGTACGCGCCGCCGTGCGGCACCGAGTCGAAGTGGCTGCCGGTGAGCACCGCGCCGGTCGCGTCCGGGTCACCCCAGCGGGCGAAGAGGTTGCCGTTGCCGTCGTCGGTGACCGGCATGCCCCGCCGGTCGGCCTGCGCCCGGAACCACTCCCGCAGCCGCCGTTCCGGCTCGGTCAGCGCGTACCGCAGGTAGCCGCCGGTGCGCGGGTCCCGCCCGACCGGGGCGATCTCGTCCCACAGCGCCCGGAACCGGTCGGCGAGGGCCCCCGTCGTCCGGGTCCGGTCCGGTTCCGGCGCACCGGCCGTTCCGGTGTACGTCACCAGGGCCTACCCCTCGGCCATCGGGATGCGGACGCCGGTCTGCTCGGCGACCTCGTGCGCCCGGTCGTACCCGGCGTCGACGTGCCGGATCACCCCCATCGCCGGGTCGTTGGTGAGCACCCGTTCGATCTTCTGCCCGGCCAGCGGGGTGCCGTCGGCGACGCAGACCTGACCGGCGTGCAGGGACCGGCCGATGCCCACCCCGCCGCCATGGTGGATGGACACCCAGGACGCCCCGCTGGCCGTGTTGACCAGCGCGTTGAGCAGCGGCCAGTCGGCGATGGCGTCGGAGCCGTCGGCCATCGCCTCGGTTTCCCGGTACGGGCTGGCGACGCTGCCGCAGTCCAGGTGGTCGCGGCCGATGACGACGGGGGCCTTCAGCTCGCCGCTGGCGACCATCTCGTTGAACCGCACACCGGCCCGGTCCCGTTCGCCGTAGCCGAGCCAGCAGATCCGGGCCGGCAGGCCCTGGAAGGTGACCCGCTCGCCGGCCAGCCGGATCCACCGGGCCAGGGACTCGTTCTCCGGGAACAGGTCGAGGATGGCCCGGTCGGTGGCGGCGATGTCGGCCGGGTCACCGGAGAGCGCCGCCCACCGGAACGGCCCCTTGCCCTCGCAGAACAGCGGCCGGATGTACGCCGGCACGAAACCGGGGAAGTCGAACGCCCGCTGGTACCCGCCGAGCTGCGCCTCGCCCCGGATCGAGTTGCCGTAGTCGAACACCTCCGCCCCGGCGTCCAGGTACCCGACCATCGCCTCGACGTGCTTCGCCATCGACGCCCGCGCCCGGTCGGTGTACTCGGCCGGTTTGGTCCGCGCGTACTCGCGGGCGTCGGCCAGCTCCACCCCCTCCGGCAGGTACGACAGCGGGTCGTGGGCGCTGGTCTGGTCGGTGACGATGTCGATCGGGCAACCCCGGCGCAGCAGGTCCGGGAAGATCGTGGCGGCGTTGCCGACCACCCCGACGGAGAGCGGCAGCCGGTCCCGCTTGGAGATGACCGTCCAGGTCAGCGCCTCGTCCAGGGAGTCGGCGACGATGTCCAGGTACCCGTCGCGGACCCGGCGCTCCAACCGGGACCGGTCCACGTCCAGGACCAGGCACACCCCGCCGTTCATGGTGACCGCGAGCGGCTGCGCGCCGCCCATGCCACCGCAGCCGGCGGTCAGCGTCAGCGTGCCGGCCAGGCTGCCACCGAACCGCTTGGCGGCGACCGCGGCGAACGTCTCGTAGGTGCCCTGGAGGATGCCCTGGGTGCCGATGTAGATCCACGAACCGGCGGTCATCTGCCCGTACATGGTCAGGCCGAGCTGCTCCAGGCGGCGGAACTCGGGCCAGGTGGCCCAGTCGCCGACCAGGTTCGAGTTGGCCAGCAGCACCCGGGGCGCCCACTCGTGGGTGCGGACCACCCCGACCGGCCGGCCGGACTGCACCAGCATCGTCTCGTCGTCGCGCAGGTCGGTCAGGGTCCGCACCAGCGCGTGGTACGACGGCCAGTCCCGGGCCGCCTTCCCGGTGCCGCCGTACACCACCAGGTCCTCGGGGCGTTCGGCCACCTCGGGGTCGAGGTTGTTCATCAGCATCCGCAGGGCGGCCTCCTGCGGCCACCCCCGGGCGGTACGGTCGGTGCCGCGCGCGGCGCGGACGGGCTGGTACATGTCGATCTCCTCTCAGTCGAGGAACACGGACGGTGGGCGGCTCGCCCGGTGGACGACCGCCGGTGGACGGCTCACCCGATGAACAACTGTCGGCGGGCGGCGGACGCCTCGAACGCCTCCAGCCGGGCCTGCGTGTCGGTCGGGGCGGCGTCGCAGATCGCCTGGAGGACCACCATGGCCAGGGTCATCGGCGCGGTGTGCAGGTCGAAGACCAGGTCGGTGCCGACGGCGGCGGGCAGCACCAGCTCGGCGTGGTCGGTCGCCGGGCTGACCGGCGAGTCGGTGATCGCCACCACCCGCAGGCCGGCGTCCCGGGCGGCGTGCAGCGCGTCGAGGGTCTCCCGGGGGTAGCGGGGCAGCACGAAGGCCAGCAGCGCGTCCGCCCCGGCGGCGGCGGCCTGTTCCAGCCGGTCGGTGAGCAGGCTGCCGCCGGTGTCGAGGACCCGCACGTCCGGGTGCACCTTGGCGGCGAAGTACGCGAAGTAGGCGGCCAGCGGTGCGGCGGCGCGCAGCCCGAGCACCGGCAGCGGGCGGCTGGCGGCCAGCAGCGCGCCGGCGCGGGCGATCCGGTCCCGGTCGGCGAGCTGCCCGGCGAGCCGGTCCAGGTTGCCGATCTCGGCCCGGACGGCGCGCTGGAGTTCGTTGTCACCGGCGGTGGGTTCGGCCGGTGCGGCGCCGGTCAGTTCGCGGACCCGACGGCGCAGCGCGGGGTAGCCGTCGTGGCCGAGGGCGACCGCGAACCGGGTCACCGACGGCTGGCTGACCCCGGCCAGCTCGGCGACCTCGGCGGCGGACAGGTAGGGCACGGTGGCGGCGTGCTGCACCAGGCAGTGCGCGATCCGCCGCTGGGTCGGGGTGAGCCGGACACCGTGGAACAGGTCCAGCAGCCGATCGGTGGCGGCGGCCGTCATGGTGGCCGTTTCATTCACGCTCTGACTCTATGCATGAAAACTTTCACCGGGCAAGGCTGGCGGTCCCCCACCACCCCCATGAGCAGGAAGATCACCCATCGGCTGTCCGATTCGTGACGGTTTCCAGGTGCCCGCCCGGTCAGCCTGGCCGGAAACTCATGCTGGCGCCCGCCCCAGGTGGGGGTGGTAAAACCCTTCCGTGGACGCAACCAAGCTTCGTCGGGCCATCGCCCGCACCCGGCTCGCCCCCGTGGCGGCCTTCCCCAAGCGGCTGGCCCGGGTCGCCCGGCACGACACCAAGCTGCTGAAGGTCTCCGCCCGCTGGCTGGTGACCTCACGGGAGCACCACAACTACACGTACGACCTCACCTGGCTGAGCAAGAACCACCTCGCCTGGTTCGTCAGCGTCGTCTGCGACACCCCGATCAAGCAGGTCCGGACGTACCTCCAGGAGATCGAGAAGGACGACGCGCTGCGCCGGCACATCGAGCAGACCACCCAGGGCGCCGCCCGGCGCGGCCTGGCCGACCGGCAGGTCCGCTACGCCCGGCGGATCGGGTGGTACGCCATCGTCCGGGCCCGCAAGCCACGACACATCGTCGAGACCGGCGCGGACAAGGGCCTCGGCAGCTGCGTCCTGGCCGCCGCGCTGCTGCGCAACGCCGCCGAGGGACACCCCGGCCGGGTCACCTCGCTCGACATCAACCCCGAGGCCGGCTACCTCGTCCACACCGCCCCCTGGTCCGAGGTGATCGACCTGGTCATCGGGGACTCCATCGCCTCCATCAAGGCCCTGGACACCCCGGTCGACCTGTTCCTGCACGACAGCGACCACAGCAAGGCCCACGAGAAGCGGGAGTTCGACGTGGCCGAGGCGAAGCTCGCCCCGGGCGCCATGCTGCTCACCGACAACGTCACCGCCACCAACGTCCTCGCCGAACACGCCGAACGCACCGGCCGGCGCTTCCTCGCCTACCGGGAGACCCCGATCAACCACTGGTACCCCGGAGACGGCATCGGCGTCGCCTGGTGAACACCCGGTCCGACCCGCGTCCGTCCGACCCGCGTCCGTCCGACCTGGCGGTGGCGGCCGACCTGGTCGGCACCCTGCACGAACTGCACGTCGACCTCGGCGAGTACGCCCTCCGGATCTGGCACGACTACGACTTCGGCGGCGACTCCCAGCTCCACCCGTACGTCCACACCGAGCCGCACGGGGCCGGGCACCGGGTGCGGCTCTGCAACGACCTGGAGGTGTGCCCGCGACCGGCACCCGAACCGGACGCGAACAACGCCTTCCAGATCCACCTGCTGCTCGAGTTCACCCCGGACCGGGCGGTGGTCGAGACGCTGGTCGAGGCACACCTGGACGTGTCGTTCGGCGACCACGGCCCCGGGTCGTACACCCTGTACCGGCACCGCACCACACACCCCGACGTGCCCGGGGCGCTACGGGCCGCTCGGGAACACGCGCTCGCCCTCTTCCGCACCGACGACTACCCGGTCCTGCTCGGACTGCCCCCGTGGCGACCGCCGCACCAGCGGTCGACCCCGACGGAGACACCGTCGTGAGGCTGGCATCCGTCCACACGTACCCGGTCAAGGGGTGCCACCGGCTCGACCACGACACGGCCCGGGTCGAACCCTGGGGCCTGGCCGGCGACCGACGCTGGATGATCGTCGACGCCGACGGCGTCGGGGTCACCCAACGCCGGTACCCGGTGCTGGCTACCCTGCGACCGGTGCCCCGGCCCGGCGGGCTGCTGCTGCGCGGCCCCGACCGCCCCGACCTGGACGTCCCCGACCCGGCCGAGGTCGAGCCGGTCGGCGTCCGCACCTTCCGGCACCGGAAGATCGACGTCGACGCGCTGCCCGCCGGCCCGGCCGCCGACGCCTGGCTCACCACCCTGATCGGCCAACCGGTCCGGCTGGTCCGGCTCGCCCGCCCCACCCGCCACATCCCGCTCGGCGACCGCCGGTACGACCCCGGCGACCAGGTCAGCTTCGCTGACGCCTACCCGCTGCTGCTGACCGTCACCGCCTCGCTCGACGCGCTCAACGGTTGGCTGACCGAGGCCGGGGCGGCACCGGTGCCGATGAGCCGGTTCCGGCCCAACGTGGTCGTCGACGGCGCACCCGCCTGGGCCGAGGACACCTGGACCGGCCGGACCCTGCGCATCGGCGACACCACCTTCCGCGCCGGCGACGGCTGCGACCGCTGCGCCGTCACCACCGTCGACCAGGAGACCGGGGTACGCGGCGGCAAGGAACCCCTGCGTACCCTGGCCCGGCACCGCAGGGTCGACGGGGCGGTCCGGTTCGGAGTCAACCTGGTACCCGTCGGCCCTGGCACGGTCACCGTCGGCGACCCGGTCCGGATCACCCCGGACACCTGACCCCCGACCGGGCCGCTTGTCCGGACGGTGGCGGTACGGCAGCATCGACGGGCGTGACCGACCCCTGCGCCGTCCCCCGCCCCGGCCCCGGCCGCCGACGTCGGGCCACCCACCCCGGGCGCGGCCGGTGGCTGGCCGGCGGCGCACTCACCGCGCTCGCCGCCGTCGTCGCCCTCGGACTGGTGCTGCGCGCCGGGGAACCACCGGCCCCCTGTTCCGCACCCGCCCCGGGACGGGGCGACGCCGGGACGTGGCCGGTGCCGGTGGCGGCCGTCACCGGAGACGGCAAGGCCACCTTCTACGACTCGAAGGGCGCGGGCGGCAACTGCGCGTACCCGGCCGCCCCGACCGACCGGCTCTACGTCGCCCTCGGTCCCGCCGAGTACGCCGCCGGGGCGGCCTGCGGCGGCCACCTCGACGTCACCGGTCCGAAGGGGACGGTCCGGGTGCTGGTCATGGACCAGTGCCCGGAGTGCCCCGCCGGGCACCTCGACCTGTCCCGGGAGGCGTTCGCCCGGATAGCCGACCCGGTGCGGGGCGTCGTCCCGGTCAGCTACCGGCAGGTGGTGGACCCGTCGCTGACCGGCCCGCTCACCTTCCGGATCAAGGAAGGCGCCTCGCAGTGGTGGTTCGCCGTGCAGGTCGCCCGGCACGGCAACCCGCTGCGCGCCGTCGAGGTACGCCGGAACGGCACCTGGCGGGCGGCCACCCGGCACGACTACAACTACTGGATCATCGAGGCGGGGGCCGGACCCGGCCCGTACGCCATCCGGGTCACCGACGTGCGGGGCCACCGGGTCACCGCCGAGGGCGTCCGGCTGGCCCCGGGCGAGGTGCAGCGCAGCGACGTCCGGATGTACGGCGGCCCGGCCACGGCAGCCCGCTCGTCCGCGCCCGGCCGGTCACCGTCGCCCCGGCCCACCACCGCCGGCCCCACGCCGAGCCCGACGCTCGGGCCGACCGGAACCGCCGCGCCGACCGGTACGGAACCGGCCGACGCGCCGCCGTCGGCCGGCCCCGTCCAGGCCGCACCGCGAGCCTGCGGCGGGTGAGAGGGGCCGACCAGCGGCCGAGGATGGTAAAGGTAGGGCCGGCGGGATTCGAACCCGCACTGTTGCGGACCTAAACCGCACGCCTCCTGCCAGTTGGGCTACGACCCCGGGATGTCGCCGACCACCATCCTCCACGACCACTGTGGCTGACGAGGTAGTCGTCTGCCGATCGGGTAGCCGGTAGGCGTGACAGCACTAGCATCGTAGACCACGTCGGGGGCGACCACCGGAGGGCGACGAGCACCGGCGTAGGTGGCGGTCTGACTGTGGCAGTTCGGGCAGAGCAGGCGCAGGTTGTGCGGCCGGTTGTCCAGGAAGTCACCGTTGATGTGGTCGACGTGCAGGGTCAACGGTGCGCCCTGCCAGGTTGCTCCGGTGCCACATCCTTCACACGTCTCCGGTAGACCGATCGTGGCGAGCGCCCGCTTCAGTCTGGTGCCGGGGATCCGTCGCGTCCCCTCGGGAAGTTTCACCAATAGGTCGGGGGCCGGGATGCGCCTGCCGCGCGCACCCCGGTTGTGAGCCTGACCTGTGAAGTGGGAGGTGTCGATGCCGAAGCGTTTGAGCTGGCGGCTGATGTGCGCGTGGGAGCCACCGCTGAGGCGTACACCGAGCAGACGCAGCACCTCGGTGACGTTGCGGGCGCGCGCGGCCGCCTCGGCCAGCGCCTCGGGGGAGTACCGGTACCGGACCACGTACGGAACGTAGTGGCCCGGTACGACAGTTTCAGTCCAGCCCGAGGTCGCGCCGCAGTTTGGCGACGTGCCCGGTGGCCTTCACGTTGTAGAACGCCCGCTCGATCTTTCCGTCCTCGTCGACGACGAAGGTGGACCGGATCACCCCGGTGACGGTCTTGCCGTACATCTGCTTCTCGCCGAACGCCCCGTACGCGGTGAGTACCGCCTTGTCCGGGTCGGAGACCAGCGGGAAGGTGATCGCGTCCCGGTCCCGGAACCTGGCGAGCTTCTCCGGCTTGTCCGGGGAGATGCCGACCACCTCGTAACCGGCGGCCTGGAGGGAGGCGAGCGAGTCGCGGAAGTCGCAGGCCTGCTTGGTGCAGCCGGGGGTCATCGCGGCGGGGTAGGCGTACAGGATCACCTTGCGGCCCCGCAGGTCGGCCAGGGCGAGCGTGCTGCCGGTGTCGGTCGACAGGGTGAAGTCCGGCGCGGGGTCGCCGGGGCTGAGACGGTGCGGCGCGGTCATGCCCGTGACCCTACCGCCGCCCCGGTGCCCGCCGGTGCGACCCGCTCCGCCCGGCGGTGCCTGCCTGTGCGACCAGGCAGGTGATCGACCTCATGGCCTTGTTGCCAACCCTTGGCAACAACACCTGGCCGCCAATAGGGTGAGCTGTCGGCGGGGTGCCCCGCCGACCTACCGGGGAGGTGGAGTGGACAGCCTGGCGATGCACATCTCGAACGGGATCATCAACGGTCCCGTCGCCGCGGTCTTCGCGGCGCTCGCGCTCGCGGTGCTGACGGTCTGCGTCCTGCGCGGACGGCGTGACCTCGACGACCGGCTCGCCCCGATGGCCGGCCTGGTAGCGGCCTTCATCTTCGCGGTGCAGATGCTCAACTTCCCGATCTTCACCGCCGGGGTCAGCGGCCACCTGATGGGCGGCGCGCTCGCCGCCATGCTGGTCGGCCCCTGGGTGGGCGCGCTCTGCGTCGCGGTGGTGCTGGTGGTGCAGGCCCTGGTGTTCGGCGACGGCGGCGTGGCGATGCTCGGCCTGAACATCACCAACATCGCCCTGATCGGCACTGCGGCGGCGTACCTGCTGATCGCCGCGCTGCTGCGGGTACTGCCCCGCACGCCGACCGGTCTCGCGGTGACCGCCTTCGTCTCCGCCCTGCTCAGCGTGGTCGTCGCCGCGATGGGCTTCGTCGGGCAGTACTGGCTCGGCGGCACCGTCGACCTCGGCGGCAACCTCGGTGGGCTGGCCGCCACCATGGCCGGCACGCACCTGCTGATCGGCATCGGCGAGGGTCTGATCACCGCGACCACCGTGGTCACCGTCGCCAAGGTCCGTCCCGATCTCGTCTACGCGCTGCGCGGGCTGCGTACCGCCCCGGCGCGCCCGGTACCGGCCGTCGGAGGTGTGCGGTGAGGAAGCGTCCCTGGGGTTTCGTCGTCGGCGGGCTGCTGGTGGCCCTACTGCTGGCCGGGGTGGTCAGCAACTACGCCTCGTCGCACCCGGACGGGCTGGACTCGTCGCTGCGGGAGGGCTGCACGTTCGACGCCGACGACAACATCACCGGCGGTGACTGCCCGGCCCGGCAGGAACGGGAGCACGAGATCGGCGGCCCGCTGGCCGACTACGGCATCTCCGGCATCGACAACGACTTCCTCGCCACCGGGCTCTCCGGGGTGCTCGGCGTGCTGCTCACCTTCGCCGTCGGCGCGGGCGGCTTCTGGCTGCTCCGCCGCCGTTCCCCGCAGCGCGACGGCGACGCCCGTGACCCCCGTGACGGCGACGGCCGCGACGACGGCCAGCACCACGACGACGGCCAGCAGAGCGGGGCCGAGCAGCAGAGCGGGGACCGACACCGCGCCGATCGTGGCGGGGCGCCCGCCGCCGGCCCGGTCGGCTGAGCAGCGTACGCCGTGGGCACCGGACACGCGCACGTGCTGCACCGGCCGGGCACCTCGCCGGTGCACCGGTTGCCACCCGAGGTCAAGATCGTGGCGATGGTGGTCTTCACCGTGGCCGTGGTCGCCACCCCCCGCGAGGCGTTCTGGGCCTTCGGCGGGTACGCCCTGCTGGTGGCCGGGGTCGCCGCGCTGGCCCGGATCGGCCCGGGTTGGCTGCTCACCCGGTCGCTGATCGAACTGCCCTTCGTGCTGTTCGCGTTCGCGCTGCCGTTCCTCGCCGCCGGTGACCGGGTCGACGTGTTCGGCCTGGCCCTGTCCGTGGAGGGGATGTACGGCGCGTGGAACATCATCGCCAAGGGCACGCTCGGCGTGCTCGCCTCACTGCTGCTGGCCGCCACCACGACCGTACGGGACCTGATCGTCGGCCTGGACCGGCTGCGCTGCCCGCAGATCCTCACCCAGATCGCCACCTTCATGCTCCGCTACCTGGACGTGCTGGTCGGCGAGGCCCGGCGGATGCGGGTGGCCCGGATCTCCCGGGGCGACGACCCCCGTTTCCTGTGGCAGGTGCGTGGCTTCGCGGCCGGCGTCGGCGCGCTGTTCCTGCGCGCCTTCGAACGCGGCGAGCGGGTCTACCTGGCGATGCTCTCCCGGGGCTACACCGGCCGGATGCCGGTGGTGTGGTCCGGTGCTGGTGCGGCGACGGCCGGGCAGTGGCTGGTCGCGGCCACCGTGCCGGTGCTGGCGGCCGGGATCGCCGCCACCGCCGTCGTGCTGACATGATCGGGGACGTGCAGAGCCCTCCCTCGCTGGACGTCCGTGACGTCCGGTACGCGTACCCGGACGGTCACGTGGCCCTGCACGGGGTGGACCTGACCGTGCCGCGCGGCGACCGGGTGGCCCTGCTCGGGCCGAACGGGGCCGGCAAGACCACGCTGGTGCTGCACCTCAACGGCATTCTCGTCGCCACCGGGGGGAGCGTGACCGTCGGCGGGCTGCCGGTCAGCCAGGACCGGGCGACGCTGGCCGAGATCCGGCGGCGGGTCGGCATCGTCTTCCAGGACCCGGACGACCAGCTCTTCCTGCCCACCGTCGCGGAGGACGTGGCGTTCGGCCCGGCCAACCTGGGCCTGCGTGGGGCCGAGTTGGCGGCCCGGGTGGACGAGGCGCTCGCCGCGGTGGGCATGGCCGAGCACCGGGACCGGGCCCCGCACCACCTGTCGTTCGGTCAGCGCCGCCGGGTGGCGGTGGCGACGGTGCTCGCCATGCGGCCGGAGATCCTGGTGCTGGACGAGCCCTCCTCGAACCTGGACCCGGCGTCCCGCCGCGAGCTGGCCGGGATCCTGCGCGCCCTGCCGGTGACCCTGCTGATGGTCACCCACGATCTGCCGTACGCGCTGGAGCTGTGCGACCGGTCGGTGATCCTGGACCAGGGCCGCATCGTCGCCGACGGGGCGACCACCGACCTGCTCGCCGACTCCGATCTGCTGGCCCGGCACCGCCTCGAACTCCCGTACGGCTTCACCGTCCGCCGCTGACGCTCCCGCCGGCCCGACCGTCGGGGGCCGCGGCGGTGCCGGCCGGACCCTCGATGGGCGCGGTGGCCGGGCTTTCCGCGTGCCCGGTGGCCGGGCTCCCGGGATTCGGGGTTGCGCGGCTCGCGGTGGCACGGCTCTCGGCGTGCAGCCGGAACACCCCGGCCAGGACGGCGCCCGCCCCGACGAGCAGGATCAGCGTGACCACCAGCCGGGCCGGCGTGGCGGGCCAGGGCAGCGGCGGGACCGACCGGGCCAGCACCGCCGCGTTGGTCACCCCGGCGAACAGCGCCAGACAGGCCCCGGCCAGCGCCAGCGCGAAGTCCGCCGCCGCGCGGCGGGCCACCGCCCACGCTCCGGCGGCCACCGCCCCGAGCCCGGTGATCAGGGCCCAGAGCTGCCCGGTCAGCAGGCCGCCGAGGAGCTCGCCCGGCCCCTGCGCCCCGGCGTCGAGGGCACGGCCGACGGCGACCGCGACGGCGGCCAGCCCACCGGTGGCGAGCAGGCCGCCCAGTACGGCCAGCGCCCGGCCGCCGGCCGCCCGCCCGGCCGGGACCAGGCCGAGCCCGCTCACCGCGAGCGCGCCGAGCGCGACCGCCACCCACCACAGGTACGCGTCCGGCGGCGGCACCCAGTCGAGGGTGCCGCGCAGCTCCACGGGGGTGTCCCCGTCGCGCAGCGGCACCACCCAGCCGCGTACCCGGTGTTCCCGGTCGGGGGCGGCGGTGACCTGCGGCGGGGGCGCGGACTCCCGCCACAGGGCCCGCTGGTCGTGCCACCGGGCCACCGGCCGGTCGGCGATCCGCTGCCAGGCCGGCTCGGCGGTCGGGTCCGCCTCGGCGGGCACGGTGGTCTCCCCGGCCAGGGTCCGGTTCAGGTACGTCGCCGGGGAGCGGGTGTTCTCGTACACCCCGTCCGGGCGTACCTGGAGGTAGGGCTCACCGGAGTAGCCGAGTACGGTGACCGTCCGGTCGGTGTCGTTGCGTAGTTCGAGCCGGGCGCCGGCCTCGACGACCCGGACGCTCAGCCCGGGGCGGGCGGGGGCGAGGCCGGTAACCGCGCTGCGGTAGTCGGTGCCGTTCGGGGCGTCCGCCCCGTGCGCCGTGGCCGGGGCGGCGGTGCCCAGCAGCGCGGCGGCGGCGAGCGCCAGACCGGCGCACAGCCTCCCGACCACCCGGGCCGCCGTGCCCCGTCCCGCCGCCGTCCGGGCCAACGTGCCCCGTCCCGTCGCCGTCCGGGCCGACGTGAGCCGCCCAGCCGCCGTCCGGGCGGGGGTGAGCCGTCCCGCCTTGGTCCGGGCGGCCGGCGCACGGCTCACCGGGAGGCCGCCTCGACGGCCGCGGTGAGGCCGGCCGGGCTACGGTCGGTGACCGGTTCGCCGTCGACCAGGATGGTGGGGGTACCGGTGACGCCGGCCCGGCTGGCCTCCTCGGTGACGTGTTCGGTCCACGGCTTGAAGGTGCCCTCCCGCAGGCAGGAGGCGAAGCCGTCCCGGTCGATGCCGACGCTCGCGGCGATCTCGGTCAGCTTGTCGTCGTCGAGTCCCGCGCCGCCCTCCGGTGGCTGCTGCGCGAACAGCGCCTTCGCGTACTCCCGGTACCGGCCGCCCTCGGCGGCGCAGCCGGAGGCGGCCGACGAGCGGGTCGAGTAGTCGGTGGTGGAGTAGCGGTTCAGGTAGGCCACCGGGTGGTACACCACCCGGGCCTTGCCCTCGGCGATGAGGGTGTCCAGGGTCGGGCCGGTGGTCTGCTCGAACTGCTTGCACGCCGGGCAGAGGAAGTCCTCGTAGACGTCCACGGTGACCGGCCCGGAACCGGCCACGACGCCGGTGCCGGCGTCGTTGGCGCCGGTGGGCGCGGTGTAGTCCGCCGAGCGTTGCCCGGCGAGGACGCTCCAGCCGATCAGACCGGCGATCACCAGCACCGCCACCGCGGCGACCGAGGTCCAGAGCGTCCGGCGGCGCCGCTGTTCCCGGGCGAGCTGCTCCCGGACCACCCTGGAGGCGGACTTCTGCCCCTTGCGACTACTCATCCTCGTCCTCCACGGGCGGTGCCCCGGCCAGCCACCCGTCCACCGAGACGGGGGTGCGGGGCCAGATCAGCAGGAATCCGGCGAGCGCCAGGAAACCCAGGTCCCGGAGGATCTCCGGGCCGTAGCTGGGGCTCTGGCCGGCGGCGAGTTCGCCGCCGGTGCCGAAGCACCCACAGTCGATGGCGAGTCCACGCGCCCAGGCGGAGGCGATGCCGGCGACGAAGACCGTCAGCAGCGCCGCGGAGACCCCGGCGGCGAGTCGGGTCGCCAGCCCCACCAGCAGCAGGACGCCGAGCGCCAGCTCCACGAAGGGCAGCGCCGCGCCGACCACGGTCGCCACGTCGTACGGCATGACCTGGTACGCGTGCACGGCGCGCCCGGAGGCGGCCAGGTCACCGACCTTGCTGCCACCGGCGAGGAACCAGACCGCGGCCAGCCCGAGCCGGGCGGCGACGGCGAGCCAGGGGCGCAGCGTGGCCCACCTGCTGCCCCGGGTGGTGGTGGGTGCGGTCACGCCCATTGGTCGTTCCGACCCGCCGGGAAGTTCCGTGCCGCCCCCGCCGGGAAGGTCCGTGCCGGGAAGGTTCGTGCCGCCGTCCCTGCCGGGAAGGCCCGTGCCGGGAGGGTCCGTGCTGTCCGTGCCGGGAAGGTCCGTGCCGTGGCCCGCCGGTAGGAGTCGACCAGGCTGCTCGACCGCACGTCCGTGCCGGTCCGTCACCGTCGGTGCCTCCTCGTCCCGCCCGGTCGTCAGCTGGTCAGGGCCGCGCCGACCGCGTCGACCAGCTCGCCCCGGGCCCGGGCCACCCGGGACCGGATCGTCCCCACCGGCACGTCCGCCACCGCCGCCGCCTCCGCGTACGACAGGCCGAGGACCTGGGTGAGGACGAACGCCTCCCGGCGGTCGGCGGGCAGCCGACGCAGCAGGTCGGCCGCGCCGAGGTGCCCGGCCGGGTCCGGGTGCGGGCGGTCGGTGTGCGCCTGCGCGGCGAGCCGTTCGTCGAGCCGTCGGTGGCGGACCACGGTACGCAGGTGGTCGGCGCAGGTACGCCGGGCGATGCCGAGCAGCCAGGTACGCGCGCTGGACCGCCCCTGGTACGACGGCAGGGCCCGGAAGGCCCGCAGGTAGGTCTCCTGGGTGAGGTCGTCCGCGCTGTCCGGGTCGATCAGGGAGGCGACGAACCGCCACACCTCGGCCTGGGTGGACCGGACGAAGGCGGCCTGCGCGACGGGGTCGCCGTCCCGGGCGGTCAACGCCCAGCCGGTCGCCGCGTCCACCGCCGGGGCGGGGCCGTCCGTGCCGACCGCCGGGGCGGGGCCCTCCGTCGCCACCGCCCGGGGCACCACGTCGGCCGGGCCGTCCGTCGGCACCGCCCGGGGCACCACGTCGGCCGGGCCGGGGTCGGCCCAGCCGGGGGCGGCCGGGGCGTCGGCGGTGCCGGCCTCGGCGGCGTGGCGCGGAGCGGGGATCACGACACCCCAGGTTACGCGCAGGGTACGGACCGGACAGGGACCTTCGGCCCTTCCATGGCGTGCGCCACGTCGGGAACTATTCCGGGCCCGGCGCCGACTATCCGACCATGACATGCGACGACGTACGCGCGGCGCTGTCGGCGCGGCTCGACGGCGAGGACCCGGGCGCCCCGCCGGCCACGCTGGACGCGCACACCTCCGGCTGCCCCGGCTGCCGGAGCTGGCTGGCCCGGGCCGAACAGGTGACCCGGCTGGTCCGGGTGCAGGCGGTGGCCGTACCCGATCTGACCGCGCCGGTGCTGGCGGCGGTGGCTGCCGACGCCGACGCGGCCCGGGCCGCCGCCACGGCCGCGGTACGGGCCCGGCGGCAGGTGCTCCGGGTGGCGGTGGGGGTGGCGGCGGTGGCCCAGCTCGCCGTGGCGCTGCCGATCCTGCTCGCCGGTCTGGGGGTGGGTGTGGTGGACCCGCACACCAGCCGGGAGATGGCCTCGTTCGACGTGGCGCTGGCGGTGGGCTTCGCGCTGGCCGCGTACCGGCCGGAGCGGGCGCAGGCGTTCGTACCGGTCGCGTTCGTGCTGGCGGTCTGCCTGGCCGGCACCAGCGCGGTGGACATCGCCAACTCGACGACCGCACTGGTGCACGAGATCGGGCACCTGGCCGCGGTGGTGCAGGCCGGTCTGCTCTGGGCGTTGGGCCGGACCACCCGACAGGTGGATCGACCGATGTCGACACCGGTGATGGCGGGACGCGGGTGAGACCGGGTCGCCGTATCCGGACCGTTTCGGCGAGCATGGCCGGTATGACTGCTGCGAAACGTCCTCGGTGTTCCCCGGTGGGCCGTCTGCTCGCCACCGTCGGCCTGCTGGTCGCCCTGACCGCCCTGCTGCTCGTCCCGGCCGGCCCGGCGAGCGCGCACGCGGTACTGGTGAGCAGCAGTCCGTCGGCGTCCTCGGTGGTGCCGAGCGCACCGGCCGAGGTGGTGCTGACCTTCAGCGAGGCGGTCCGGCAGGTCCCGGACAAGGTCCGGGTGATCGCGCCGGACGGGTCGCGGGCGGACCGGGGCGAGCCGAGCTTCTCCGGCGGGCTGGTCACCGTGAAGGTCGACCCGGCCGGGGCGCGCGGCACGTACCTGGTCAGCTACCGGGTGGTGTCGGCGGACAACCACCCGGTCTCCGGGGCGTTCACCTACTCGGTGGGCGCGCCGTCCACGCCGCCGGTGGACGCCGGGTCGGACAGCCGGGCCGACCCGGTGGTGGGCGTCGCGGTCAAGGTCGCCAGGTACCTCACGTACGCGGGGCTGCTCCTGCTGGTGGGGCCGGTGCTGATGCTCGGCGTGTTCTGGCCGAACCGGCTCTCCCGGCGCGGCCCGTCCCGGGTCGCCTGGGCCGGGCTCGGGGTGGTGCTGCTGGGCACCCTGGCCGGCCTGTGGACGCAGGTGCCGTACACCACCGGTGGTGGCCTGTTCGACGTCGGCGGCGCGGGGCTGCGGGACGTGCTGGGCAGTGACTTCGGGCTGGCGCACCTGGTCCGGCTGGGCCTGCTGGCGGCCTCGGCGTTCCTGCTGCGGCCGCTGCTGAGCGGGCAGGGCGGCCGGGCCGACCGGGTGATCCTGGGGCTGCTCGGCGGCGCGGCGCTGTTCACCTGGCCGCTGGCCGGGCACGCGGCGGCCTCGCCGGCCCCGCCGTTGACCGTCTTCGTGGACGCGGTGCACCTGGGCAGCATGGCGGTCTGGCTGGGCGGACTGGTGGTGCTCGCCGTGTTCCTGCTGCCCCGCGCCGACGAGCGGGAGCTGGGCGCGATCCTGCCGGTGTGGTCGCGGTGGGCGGCGCTGGCGGTGGCCGCGCTGCTGCTGGCCGGTACGGTGAACGGCCTGATCGAGGTGGGCGCGCCGGACAAGCTGGTCGAGACCACCTACGGGCGGCTGCTGCTCGCCAAGATCGTGCTGTTCCTGCTGGTGATCGGGGTGGCCGCGTTCTCCCGTCAGCTGGTGCGCGGCTGGCAGTCGGCGGCCCGGCCGAGGCCGATGCGCCGGGCCCTCTGGCTGGAGCTGGCCGTCGCCGCCGTGGTGCTCGGGGTCACCGCCGTGCTGGTGCAGACCCCGCCGGCCCGGACCGCCGGGACGGACGTCGCCGGTTCCCGGGCCACCTCGTTCACCGCCACGCTGACCAGCCCGATCTACTCCCTCCAGGTGGAGGTGGACCCGGCCGAACGCGGCAACAACTCGGTGCACCTGTACGCGTACTCGCCGGACAACAAGCCGCAGCCGGTGGTGGAGTGGAAGGTCACCGTCGCGTTGCCGTCGGCGGGGATCGAGCCGATCGACGTGCCGCTGCTGTCGTTGACCGACAACCACGCCACCGGGCAGATCAGCCTGCCGGCGTCCGGGGACTGGGTGTTCCGGTTCACCGTCCGGACGTCCGACATCGACCAGGCCACGGTGACCGCCACCGTGCCCGTACGTTAGGAAGGTCTCGATTCCATGATCCGCTACCGGCGTACCGCTTCCGCCGCCGTCCTCGCCCTCGGTGCCGTCGCCACCGCCGTGTTCGGCTTCGCCGGGCCGGCCTCGGCGCACGTCTCGGTGAACCCGAAGGAGGCGACCCAGGGCGGCTACGGCCGGTTCGCGTTCCGGTGCCGAACGAGAGCGACGCCGCCGCCACCACGAAGGTGGAGGTGGTGCTGCCGGAGAACGCCCCGGTCGGTTCGGTGTCGACGATGCCGGTGGCCGGTTGGACGGTGGCGGTGGAGAAGCGCAAGGTCGACCCGCCGGTGGAGGTGCACGGCAGCCAGCTCACCGAGGTGGTGTCCAAGCTGACCTGGACGGCCGCCGCGGGCGGCGGGGTCAAGCCGGGGGAGTTCCAGGAGTTCCCGGTGTCGATGGGGCCGCTGCCGCAGGTCGACACGATGGTCTTCAAGACCCTCCAGACCTACTCGGACGGCAACGTGCAGCGGTGGATCGAGGAGCCGACGCCGGGCGGTGAGGAGCCGGAGAGCCCGGCCCCGGTGCTGACCCTGACCGGGGCCTCGCCGTCGGCCGCCCCGGCGGCGCAGCCCGGGGCCGCCGACACCGACGACGACGCCGACGAGGGTTCCGACGGGCTCGCCGTCGGGTTGGGGTGGCCGGTCTGGTCGCCGGGCTCGCCGGCCTGGGGTTGGGCGGGGCCGCGTTCGCCCGTACCCGCCGGGAGGCGACCCCGGCATCCTGAGCTGCCGTTCCCGCCCACGCACCGGCCCGTCGGTTTCCGGCGGGCCGGTGTGGTGTCCGATGAGGAACTTGTCCGCTTGGGCCGGATATCCGGGGATTGTGCCGCTTGTCTGGGTAAGGTCGTCCAGGTACTCGCCAGAGGAGGACGACACGGATGCGGTTCGCGCGGGCGCTCGCCGGAATGCTGTTGCTGATCATCGGAGTGGTGGCGCTGGCCGCCGGTGGCGCGCTCTGGGTGGTCGCCCGGCACGCCGACCCCGACGGCGGCTTCCGGGCCCGGTTCGAACCGGTGCGGACCACCCGGCCCGCAGTGGTCGTCACCGACCTGGCCGGGCTGCTGCGCCGGGACGCGCCGTTCGTCCGCGCCGGGGCGAACCGTCTCCGGCTGACCGCGCGTACCGCCGACGGGCCCGCCTTCCTGGGGCTGGCCCCGACCACCGAGGTGCGGACCTGGCTCGGTGACACGCCGTACGCCACCGTCGACCGGGTGGCGGTGGCCCGGGGCGCGCTGCCGGTCCGGGTCGATCCGGTGGACCACGCCGGACCCGTCGCGCCGGCCCCCGAGCCGGTCGGCCGGCCACTCTGGGTACGCGAGGGCGTCGGCTTCCTGGAATGGGATCCGGCCGAGTTCGGCGACCGGCCGCTGAGTCTGGTGCTGATGCGTCCCGACGGCCGGCCCGACCTCAACCTGGACGTACGCGCCGAACTGCGCGCCGGCTGGCTCACCCCCGCCCGGTGGGCGCTGCCACTGGCCGGGGCGCTGCTGATCGCGCTGGCCCTGCTGGTGCTGCTCCGCCCGCCGCGTCCCCGGGAGGTGGTGTTCGTGGTCGAGCCGGACCAGGTGCCGGTGCTCGCCCAGCGGCTCGGGGTGACCTCGCTCAGCGCCCTCGGCGCGTCCGCCCGGGCCACCGGCGAAGCCGCCGCGCCGTCCGCCGTCCGGCCGCTGGTGGCGGTCGGCGCGGTCGCGCCCGACCGCCCCGCCATCGGCCCCGTCCCGTCCGACCGACCTGCCCCGACGGACCGCCCTGCCCCGACGGACCGCCCCGGCACCTTCGCCGATCGCTCCGCTGCGCCCGATTGCCCGGTCACGCCCGGCCGCCCCGTCACGTTCGTCGATCGCCCGGTCACGCCTGGCCGCGCGGCCTCGCCCGGCCGCCCGGCCACGCTCGCCGACCTGCCCGCCTGGCCGCCGCTGCGGGCGGCGGGTACCGACCCCGAGGTGGCGGACGGCCGTCCAGGCCCCGGGGTGACGGCCGGCCGTCCCGGCCCCGGGGTGACGGCCGGCCGTCCCGGCCCCGGGGTGGCGGACGGCCGTCCCGGCCCTGGGGTGGCGGAACCCGACTCCGCCTGAGGGCGGTACGGCGGATGGCCCTCCGTGCTGCCGACACGGAGGGCCATCTTCACCGGGGGATCGGTGCTACCTGAGAGAACGTCTGAGGTAGTTGTTGCCAGATTAGCTGCTAAAGAGGCTACTCGTCAGTTCTGTCCATTTGATGCAAGTTTCGAGTTCGGCCGCCACCGGCTCCAGCGGGCCGTCCGGGCCCGGGGCACGCCGGCCTCGGCCACCCGGTCCCCGGCGGCGGGCCGCACCGGCAGCACCACCAGCAGCAACAGCGACAGCAGCACGTACGTGTTGCGGGTCAGCACGTCGAACGGGTCGTCGGTGCGGGCCGGACCGACCCCCCAGTCCTGGAACGAGACCACCCCGTACGTGATGATCAGGCAGGTGGCCCCGGCCAGCACCAGCAGCCGACGGGCCCGGAGCCGGTGTTCCGCGCGGTCGCGCAGCCCCGCGTCGACCAGGATCACCACGGCCGGGATGAACCAGTAGATGTGGTGCGTCCAGGTGATCGGGCTGACCAGGCCACCGACCAGGCCGGTCAGGGTGAGCCCGGTGAGCGGGTCGCCGGCCCGGGCCGCCCGCCCGGCCCGCCACAGCCCGTACCCGGCGACCACCGCGACCAGCAGCAGCCAGACCAGCCGGTCCGGCTTCTCCGGCACGGTGAACCGGCTGAGCAGCCCGAACAGCGACTGGTTGCCGGTGTAGTCGGTCCGCCCCACCCGGTCGGTCGCCCACAGTTCGTGGGTCCAGAACCGCCACGAGTCCCGGGGCGCGAACGCCGCCGCCAGCAGCGTCGCCACCGCGGCGGTGGCGCTCGCCACGATCGCCGCCCGCCACCGCCGGGTCACCAGCAGATAGACGATGAAGATGCCCGGGAACAGCTTGAGCGCCGTCGCCAGGCCCACCGCCACACCGGCCCAGCGTCTGCCCTGGGGTACGGCGAAGAGCAGGTCGGCCAGGATCAGCACCACCAGCAGCATGTTGATCTGACCGAAGGTGATGGTCTCCCGGGTGCTCTCCACCGCGAAGGCCAGCAGCACCGCCACGACCAGCCCGAACAGCCGGGGCAGGTGGTGCCGGGTGAGCACCGGGCCGACCAGCCAGCGGGTGGTCGCCACCACGCCGACCATGGTCAGCAGGGTGAAGATCGTGATGGTAGCCCCGAGCGGCAACGCCGCGAACGGCCGCAGCAGCAACGCGCTGAACGGCGGGTACGTGAAGTAGAGCGCACCCTGGACCCGGTCGGGCTGGCTGTAGTCGTACAGCGGGTTGCCGTCCGCCCACCACCGCATCGCCCGCATGTAGATCTTCAGGTCGAAGAAGTCGTGCGTGAGCCCCGGCAGGTAGAGCGCGGGCAGCACGGCGGCGAGGGCCAGCACGGTGAGCAGGCGGCGGACCCTGCGACCGCCCGGGTCGTCCTCGACGAGGTCGGGCGGAACGGTGGGTTCTGCTGGCACGGGGAAACCCTAGCGGTCCTGCCCGGCGACGGTGCGCAGGCGCGGGGGGCCTGTGCTGCGCGTAGTCTGTTCCGGTGGCTGATCTTCTCGTCTGGATCGATTGTGAGATGACCGGGTTGGACCTCGCGCGGGATGGCCGACGCCGAGGACCTGGTGCTCGACTACGTCACCACGTACGTCAAGGATCCGCGTACCGCCCCGCTGTGCGGCAACTCGATCGCCACCGACCGGGGCTTCCTCGCCCGGGACATGCCCCGCCTCGACGGCCACCTGCACTACCGGATGATCGACGTCTCCTCGATCAAGGAGCTGTGCCGGCGCTGGTACCCCCGGGTCTACTTCGGCCAGCCGACCAAGGGGCTCGCCCACCGGGCGCTGGCCGACGTCCCACTACCGGCGTACCCTCTTCGTCCCGCTGCCGGCCCGGACGTGGAGACCGCCAAGGCGATCGCCGCCGAGTTGTAGCCGCCGCCGCCCGCGTCGACCGGGGAACCCGCTCGACGCGGACGGCAGGGGTGTGGCTATCATTGGTCGGCACGCCCGCCCGGGTCGATGATCCGGGCGAGACGCGCATGGTGGCTGTGTTGGCAGAGCACCGGGTTGTGGTCGGGTGTCGTGGGTTCAAATCCCATCAGCGAGTAGAGCAGGCAGGTCAGGACCGGCAATACGCCGGTCCGACCCGGCAGAACCTGCCGATGCGCAGCCCGAGACGGAACACCTTGGCGCGCTCCTGGGAGCTGGGGGCAGCGAGCATGTCCTGTGCGAGCAGGTACAGGGCCGGGAAGCCGAGGATCGCGGCGCAGAAGACGTGGATCAGCTCCAGTCGGCTGAGCCCGATGCTGCCCCCCGAGAGCAGCAGGACGACGACGTAGGCGCTCTTGATGGTGGCGAGCGTGCACATGATCTTCGTGATCCGGCGAGGGCCCCGCCGGGTCTGCTGCTGAGCGGTAGTGCTGGGACGGTTGAGCGTGTCGTACACGAACTGTCCTTCGGCGCTCGGAGGGATGGAGCAGCGACGGGGGTGCTCCTGCCGGATGCCCGGGTGGGTGCCGGCGCTTGTCCGCGCGAGGGGGCGGACGCCGGTCGGATCAGGCGGGGCGTGGATCCAGTCCACCGATGGGCCGGGCCGTGAGGTCGCTGCGGGCCAGGGCGACCGCGATGCGGTCGAGCGCCCGGTCGCCGTCACCGTGGGCCAGCACGGACGCGAGGAGCGTCTCGGCGTCGCTGCTCGGCGGCTTGAGGGCGGGGGGCTGCTGGGCGTTGGTCCACTGGCCGTGGGTGGGGTCAGGGCAGCCGGGTCGCCGCTTGGCGCTCGGGGTGGGCGCCGAGCTGCGGGCGGTCCGGTGTTCGGTCCGGGCCGGTGGCTTGTCGCACAGCCGGCGGTCGTCGTCGTCGGCCCGCTCGGTGGGGTCGCCGGCGTCGATTGCGGGGGCTGGGGTGGTGTTGGCCTCGGTCGGGCCGACGATCGGCGGCGGCTGTGGCGTGGCCGGCCCGGTGGGTTGACCGGTCGCGGGGGTCGGCGTGGGCCACGGTGCAGGGGCGGCATCCGGGGTCGGGACGGCCGGTGCCGGGGCGACCAGGTCGGGCAGGGTGATGGGCGGCAGGGTGATCGCGGGCGGGTCGATGACGACCGGCGGGACCGCCACCGGGGGGACGTCGATGACGATGGGCGGGACGGCGACCGGGGGCACGTCGATGACGATCGGCGGCAGGTCGACGGGCGGCACGTCGAGGATGGGTGCGGGCACCGGCGGGTCGGCGGGCGCCGGGCGTGCCGGCTCCGGGGTGGTGGGCTGCTCGGCCGGTG
Organism: Micromonospora cathayae; assembly: GCF_028993575.1. Taxonomy (NCBI): domain Bacteria; kingdom Bacillati; phylum Actinomycetota; class Actinomycetes; order Micromonosporales; family Micromonosporaceae; genus Micromonospora; species Micromonospora cathayae. The sequence continues at coordinate 2,729,326 of NZ_CP118615.1, forward strand.
GCTGCTCGTCGTGGGGCTCGTCGGCCTGGTCGTCGCGCGGCTCGGCCGGCGCGGGTGCCGGGTCGGGGTTGGCGGGCTGCTCCGGCTCCGGGTCAGGCTCAGCGGGCTGCTCGTCACGCCGCGGCTGCTCCGGCTCCTGCGCGGGCGGCTCGTCGCACGGCTCGTCGGGGCGGTCCGGTGCTGGCCGGTCGCGGGCTGGCGCGGGCAGCACCCGGTCGACCACCTCGGCGACGTGCTCCACCACGGCAGGCACAGGCCGGTCGTCGGCGTGCGCCGGGCTGTCGAGGGCAGCCAGACCGAGGAGGGCCCCGCCGGTGAGGGCGGCGGCGAGGACAGCGCGGCGCAGCCACGCACGGACGATCATGGACATGGCCAGCACCTCCCCCAGGTCGGCCGTGGTGTCCCGTGGATCAGACTCAGCACACTAGTACGACTTGGCGATCAAGCAAACGCACGCGGTCACTTTCCTCACGGCAACTTCTTGAATGCAACTTGCATCAGTCGAAGCGAGTTGCGTCGATTACCCGGTCCGTCAGCATCCATGCTGGTATGCGCTTCACGGCCCGTCGGCCAGCGGCTACGCCCCGACGTGGGGCCCATGCGCCATCCGATCAGTGCGGCAGACCGGACAGTCCAGGATGGATCAGGCGGTCGTGAAGTCGCAGGTGTCGCCGCGGAACGGTCCTCGCGTCTGCGCTCCGACGTGGATCACCGCCACCGGCACGATCGCCCCCGGCTCGATACCCAACTCCACCCGCTCCGCGTCGGTCGGCATCCGTAGCCGGATCCGGGCGCTGCGCGGTACCCGGATGATCTGCCGGTGCTGCTGCTCCACCACGCGCGTACCGTAGCCGCGCTCGGAGACAACCAGCCCTTCTGTGCGCAGTACGTCCAGGGCCTGGCGGACGGTCTGCCGGCCCACGCCGTACTCCTGGGCCAGGCGCTTCTCGAACGGCAGCATCCCTCCTGGAGGGATCGCGCCGGAGGTGATCTGCTCGCGCAAGATGGCGGCGAGCTGCCGGTACGCGGGGTCGGGCTCGCCCGGTTGATCACTCACCGGACGGTACGGAGGCATGTCCGGATAACCCGTTCGGGTGACGCCGGATATCCGGATATCCCAACTGAGCTGGGTTAACGATGTCGGACACACACCGCCCCCGGACCATGACGGCCGGGGGCGGTCTGCGTTGCGGGGTCAGCGGGTGATGTCGCGGTGGAGTCGGCGGGCCCGGTTCCAGGCGCGTCGGCCGAGCCTGAGCCGCTTGCCGGCGGCCTTGCACCAGCGGCACGGGCGGGACAGCCGGCGTGCGCTGGCCGACCGGTGGTGGCCGGTGCCGGAGCACACCCAGCAGTCGCCGAACGGCCAGACGACGCAGGAACCGGCGTAGAGCAGAGCGGCGACCAGGACGACGCCGGTCGCGGTGAGGATGCCTCTCACAGGGTGCCTCCTGGGGCGGGTTTCGGGCCGTCGGCGGGGGTGCCGCGACCACGCGACCAATGGGCGTTTGCGCTGGTGAGGGCCGGTCGCGGGCCTGGTCGCGGAACCGCGACCAAGGTGCGGGCCGCGACCAGCCAGCGCGACCTACTCGGCCTCGATCTCGCGGCGCCGCTGGGCGGCGTCCAGGGCGGTCCGGCGGGCACCCTTCACGTTGCTGCGGGAGCCCTTCGGCTTGACGTCCTGCGAGTCGACGCCGTAGCGGGCCAGGGACTCCCGGACCATGTCGGCCGTGATCTCGGCGTACATCTCCGGCCACTGCGCGGCGAGCCGCTCAGCGAGCACCGCCCACGGCAGCCCCGACTCTCCGGGCTGGAGGACGGCGCGGGCGTCGGCGAGCATGTCCCTGGCCTGCACCCGCTCCACGTCCTCCCCGACGACCGTCTTGCCGCGCAGCTGTCCGGCGCGGCGGACGATCGCGGCAGTGACCTCCGGCGTCGGGAAGAACGACCGGGCGCTGCCCGGCTTGTCCACGCCGACCATGACACCCCAGCCGGCGTCCACACCGGGCCGGTAGACGGTTCCGGTGAAGCCCCGCTTGTACGCGCCGGTGCCGAGGATCATGTCGTTCTCGACCTGACCGAGAACCGACAGGCACCACCTGGTGGTGATGCAGCGGGTGATGTTCGGCGGCAGGCTGTCCTTGTCGGGGATCTGCGTGGCCAGGCAGAAGATGATGCCCAGCGCACGCCCCCGCTTGATGGCACGCTCGCACGCCGCAGCGGCGTCCGGCTCGGCGGCGAACAGCTCGTGTACCTCGTCGAGCAGGATGAACACCGGGTGCAGCCCGGATCCGGGCTTCGCCGCCAGCTCCGGGGTGACCTTGCCGCGCGGGGCTTCGCCGCGCTTCTTGGCGTCGAGGATCCGCTTGCCGCGGCGCTCGCATTCGGCCAGCGCCCACGCAATGATGCTGCTGCCCGTCTCGAATGCCTCGTCGTCGACGCCGACCACGTACGTGGAGCACAGCGGGGCGACATCGAGGAAGTCCCCGACACCCTTGAACTCGGCGACCTTCAGCTCAACGGTCGGGTCGAGCATGGCAATCGTGAGGAGCGTGCGCGCGGCGTAGCTCTTCCCGGAGCCGGGCTGGCCACCGATGAGGAAGTTCCGCTCGAACAACACGGTGGAGATGGGCCGCTGCCGGGCGTCGGTGGAGCGGCTGTGGTTCGAACACGCTGGTCCGGGCGTTGTCGGCGGCGAGCGCCCAGCGGGGCTGGCCCATCTTCGACGACGGCTGGTAGCCGACCCACAGGTCCACCTGTCCCGGGTGGTCGGGGCCAACCTCGGGCCACACCTGGTCGACGGGCAGCCGTAGCGCGGCGGCCAGGTTGTCGCGTTTCTCCAGCAGGGACGTGGCCACGATCGCGCCGGGCAGGTCGAAGCGGGCCAGCCAGCCCGGCCCGTCCTTGTGGATGCCTGGCGGCGGGAACTTGATCTGCCCCGGGTCCTTGACGCCGATGCCGAGGGCGACGACGGCGGCCCGGACCTGCTCGCCGGTGAGCTTCGTGAACGCGGCCCGGGTTGAGGTGCGGTCGAGGATCGGCTTGTCGGCGGGCCGACCGTGGCGGGCAGCGATCAGGACGAGACCGGTCACGGCCGCCCACCAGCCGGCCGATGGCACGTCGATGGCCAGTTCGATGCCGGCAACCACCAGCGGTGCCGCCGGTTGCGGTGCCCACGGCCCACCAGCGGGCGGCGGACGACCTGGCGCGGGTGTGGTCGAGGCTCTGCCAGGTGCTCGGGTCGTTGCGGTTGGCCGCCTCCTGGCGCAGGTGGTGGTTCTCCCGGCCACCCACGGCCCACCACACCACGGACACGCCGGCCCGCCACGCGCCCCGAGGTGCGTAGACCGCAACCTTCGCGGCGTACTTCGGGCTGCGGGTGAGGTGGTAGAGGGCGGTGTGGCCGCCGTATCCGGCCGCCCATCCGGCCAGCGCCCGTCGACCTTCCGGGTTGCGGAGCACGGCCGGCACGATCGGTCTGCGGGCGTCGGTACGAGCCACGACGTCGGCGAACGTGACCGGCCGCTCCGGCGGGTCGACGGGCCCTCCGACCTGCTCAGCGGTGACGGTGTACGCCTCGTGGTCGTCGTCGCGCTGGTGGGGCACCTGCGGGCGCTGCATCTGGTCGGTCATACTGCTGGGCTCCTTGCTCGTCGGCGGGCCGCGACCGCGGTGGGGGCGGTCGCGGCCCGCCGGGGACTACTGGTGGTGGGGGCGGCCGTCAGCCGTCCGCAGTGCCTTCTCGTGGCGGTACAGCTGGTCGACCAGCGCGGTGGACGCCTTCCACCGGCGCTCGGTCAGCGCCTCCCGCATCCGCCGGCGGAACTCCCGCAGGCTCGGCGGGGACTCGTCGACCTCAGCGGCGGCGTACACCTCGACGGCGAGCAGCTGCAGCGCCTTGTCGTCGGGCGTGCCAAACCCAGCCGTATCCGTGCCGTCAGGCGTGCCACCTGCGGTTACGGCCGGCACGTTCATCGAGTCGAGCAGTGCCCGAATGTCGTCGTCGGAGATCAACCCGAAGCTCGGCAGCTCGTCACCCGGCACGGTGATGCTGTCGTCGGCACGGTCCCGCAGCGCCGACTCGTACGCCCGGCGCGCGTCGTTCACCCGGGCGTGCGCCCGCACCCGACTGCGGTAGTCCCGGGCCGTGTGCTCGGCTCCGACCGCCTCGCCGGCCGCCTTCACCTCGTCGATGGCGCGCGCCACGGCGATGGCGTCCCGGCCACGGGACCGCACCATGTCGACTTTCCGCTGTGCGTCGTCGGTGATCCGCACCGCCGCGGTTGACATCGCCATCTGCAACGTCACCTTGCCGAGCACGGGGATCACCGCCCCGATGACGGCGATGATCACGGTGGTGGCGAGCAGGCCATGGGCGAGCACCGCGGCGACCGACACGGCCAGCAGCAGCCAGCCCAGGATGGCCGGGGTGCGGGAGGCAGACGCGGACCGGCGGTGTGCCCGCTCGTGCAGCATCGCCGACACCCACACCAGGTCGAACAGGGCACCCGCGCTGTAGGCCACCCACGTCGGGGCCTGCGTGTCGAGCAGCCCACCGACGGCCACGAGCGTCCAGATGACGGCGAGCGCCGTCAGCGCGATCGGAAGACCCCACAGGACGCCCGCTTGGGCCAGGTTGAGGGCCTTGCTGCGTGCGATCATCGGGCTACCTCCAGCCGCTCGGTCACCTCGCGCGGGTACGGGGACGGCCGGCGCGCCGACACCACAACGGCCTCGCGGTCGTGGTGCTGGTCGGCGGCCCACTGAAGGAGCAGGGACGCGACGGCCACGGCCGGCGGGATCGCGCCGGCGGCGAGGAGCCGCCAGTCCGCCGGTCCGGGGGCGATGGCGACCGCCCCGACCCAGATGCCGGTGAAGCCGGCGGATCCGGCCAGGTGGGCGATGATGCGGGTGCGGTTCATCGGGTGGCCTCCTCGAGGGCGGTGCGGGCTGCACCGATGGCGGTGCGGATACGGTCGATCTCGGCGGACTGCCCCGCGCTGATGTCGGTGAGCGGCGGCAGGAGCCAGTCGGCGGCGTTCACCAGGTGCTGGTCGACGTCGGCGAGGATGCTGCGGCTGCGGGTGATGGCGTCGGCGGCGGCCGGCACCGGGTCGGTGCGGCGGACGAGCCGGCGCAGGAGGCGGATCATCGGCCGCCGCCGTTGTTGATGACGGTGTCGACGTGCGTGGCGTGTCCGGGCCCGCCCTCGTAGATGTCGGCGTGGGTGTGGCCGCCCGCCCGGACGGTGGACAGGGCGGTGGCGCTGGCCCGGGACAGGTCGGCGGCCTGGAAGTGCCGGACGGTGACCAGGCGGTTGCCGGCGTAGATGTCGGCGCGGTAGCTGTTCACGCCGCACCGCCGTGCTGGACGGTGACGCACATGCCGCCGGCACCGACCTGGGTGGCCGCGCACGGCTGGGTGACGTGGTTGTGGTGGAAGGCGACCGCGGCGAGAGCGGCGGCCACGAGGACCGTGCCCTTCACCCAGCGGTCGACGAGCCTCATGATGGACATGGGAATTCCTCCAAGGGGTCCCGAGTAAGGGCCCCGGCGGGCGTTGCAGTCGCCTCGCCGGGGCCACCCGATCAGTGGTCAGCGCTCCTCGGTGACTCGGACGTCGTAGATCCGCGAGCAGGCGATGTCGTGCCGGCCCCGGTTGTCGTGCACCACCACCGAGCCGGTCGACCGGAACTGGCCCTGCTCCAGCGCGTACCGGCCGGCGTCGTCCACGCCGCGCAGGGTGATCGACCCGCCGAAGTCGTTGGTGATCTTGATCGTGTGCTTCGCCATGTCGGACTCCTCGTCTGCCGTCCAGTGGTCTGGCCGGTCCCGCGTGGGCACCCGGTGATGGCCGGATGCCCCGCGGTGTGCGGTCAGCGCTACCGGCCGCGCAGCTTCGCGGCCCGCGCGCGCAGGTCGGCGATCTCGGCGCGGTCGGCGTCGTCCAACGGATTGAAGGCGCTGGCCTGCCGCTCGATCCGGGTGGCCTCGCGCTCGAGCGCGGCGGCCTGATCCTGCTTGGCCTCGTTGTCGAGGACCATTCGGCCGATGGTCAGGTCCAGGTTGCCCTTCCGAAGCCTGCTGAACTGGCCCACCAGGGCCTCCTCTCGGTCGTGCCGTCTGGGGAATGCGACTGCTACCGGCCGCGCAGCTTGGCGGCCTGCGCGCGCTGGCCGGCGATCTCGGCACGGAGGTCGTCGGTCATCAGGCCCAGCCCGGTGGCCTTCTCCTCGGTCCGGTTGGCCTTCCGCTCGAGCGCGTCGGCGTCGCGCTGGTCGGCCTGGCGGTTGATAACCATCCGTGCGATCTCCGGGTCCATCAGGGCTCCTCTCGTCAGCCGTCCAGTGGTCTGGCCGGTCCCGCGTGGGCACCCGGTGATGGGCGGATGCCCCGCGGTGTGCGGTCAGGCGGACTGACGACCGCGCAGCACCAGTGAGAACAGCTCCGCCGCCAGCAGCTCGGCCTGTGCCAGCGACATGCTGAACGCGCCGGCCTCCGAGCGCACGTAGACCTGCGTCGACCCGGTCTCTCCCTCGGCGTCCAGGCGCTCCAACGAGATCTCGACCTCGCGCTTCTCTGGCCCGTTCGTGCAGACGATCGTCCGCACGTCGCCGTGGTGGAAGGTCACACCCGGGTCGGGGACGTACTGGGAGCCGCCCTTCCAGCAGTCCGTGCACCACGGCGGGCAGGTCGACGGGAACTCGGGCGGGGACACGGACGGCGCGGAAGTGGGGGCGTGCGCGATGATGGTGGACATGGTCAGGACTCACTTCCTGATCTAGGCCCTCGGCCAGCGCCGTAATCGCTGGTCGGGGGCTGTTCCGTTTGTGGGGCAAACACCAATGTAGTGGGTACCTTGTCAGCGTGTCAAGGTACCCACTACACTCGCGTTTGCAAGGGGAGCCCTTACGATCACGAGGTGGAGAATCCGTTGGCCGACATCGACGACATCGAGCAGATCTCTGACCCTGCCGAACGGGCCAGACAGGCAGGTCAGCGCCTCGCGGCCATCCCTGCCTGGCAGGAACGCCTGCGAAAGATCCGGCAGGCCGCCGTGGTGGAGATGAAGGCCCAGAACCTGAGCTACGCCGACATCGGCCGCGAACTCGGCCTTCACCGCAACCGCATCCAGCAGATCCTGGAGGGTCGTTCGGCCGGCGGGAAGGGCGGGAAGTCGGAGGTTGCCGAATGAGCGCCATCGACATCCCCACATGCCTATACCGCTTCTTCGACCGTGCCGGGCGACTGCTCTACATCGGCATCACGGTCAACCCGCAGTCTCGCTTCGCGGCCCATTCTGACGACAAGCCGTGGTGGCCCGAGGTTGACCACAGCCGGACGAGGCTCGTTTGGTTCGACACACGCCCAGAGGCAGAGAAGGTCGAACTGATCGCAGTCAGGGATGAGAGGCCGCTGCACAACGTGGTCACGGCCGACATCAACGGGCGGCCGACGTTCATCAAGGACCCGAACCGCCCCTGGGGTCGCCCGCCTACGGTCCTAACGTTGCACCAGGAGGAACAACTCCAGGCTGCCGTAGAGGCCAGCGAGCAGGCCGATGAGGCCGACCGAAAGCTGTGGGAGGCGATCAAGGCGGCCCGTGCGGCTGGCGTGCCTGACATGCTGCTCTGCGAGCGTGCCAGCGTCAGCCGGGCCACGCTCAATCGGCGTCTTGGACCCCGGAGCAGCAAGGTCGCCTGACCGGAACTCTCGCAACGCCCCCACCGCTACTGCCGTGGGGGCGTTGCGTTGTAGTGGGAGGGTTGTCATTCGTAGTGGTACCCACTACAGTGGTGGGGGCAAGGGAACAGCAACGAGGAGGCGGACATGCAGGCCACGATCACCACCATCACCGGCGTCGACTGCGAGGCCTGCGGCAAGCCCGGAGCCCACCTCATCACCTACCCCTGCGGCGCCACCGCCGAGCTGTGCCTCCCCTGCCGCGCCCACGAGATCCGGCAGGCCGAGATCGACGCCCAGTGGGAGACCCTCGCCAACACCGCGCTCTGGACCCTCGAGGAGATCTGAGATGGACCGCATGGACCAGGCCCTCACCCACATCCGGACCGAGCTGGGCAGGGTCGACGGCAAGGCGTTCGGCCTGCTCGGACTCGCCTCCGCCGGCCTGACCGCCGGGCTGGCCGTCGTCGGCACCGGCCGACTCACCGGCCCTGCCGCCGCCACCGGCTGGACCGCCGTCGTGCTGCTCGTCGCCGGGGTGGTTGCCCTGGGCGACGCCGTCCGGCCGAGGCTGGCCGGCCGGTACGGGTTCATGGAGTGGGCCGACTCAGAGCCCGGCACCCTGCCCGACCTGGTCGCCGACGACACCCACCGGGACACCGAGCTGCGCGGGCAGGCACGCGGGGCCCGCACCAAGTACAGGCGCATCCAGCTCGGGATGGTGTTCCTCGCTTCCGCCCTGCTGGCCGCGATCGTCACCGCCATCCTGGTCTGACGGAACGCGCTTTCCCCGGCTCCTACCACACCGCCCGCTCTCGCCCGCGAGTTATCCACAGCCGCCGCCGTTGTCCACAGAGACAGCGGCGGCGGTTGCGTCTCCGGCACCCGACCGGCACGCTCACCGGGTCGGCGCGGTCACCCTCCGGGCCGCCGGCCACACCCGCGGGCGGTGGGGCGGCCCGGTCGGCAGGCCACCGACGTCCGGGCCCGGACACAGCACAGCGCCCCACCCCGGCCGCGAGGCCAGAGGTGGGGCGCTGGGTCGTTTGGTCGGCGCTGCCTGGGACGTCACCGGGAGCACCGCGCCGACGATCTTACCGGGCCGGTGCGACCGGGTTCTTGCTGGCGATCCCGTTGCCGGACACCGCCGGGGCGAACGTCACCCCCGCCGCCGTCAGAGCGGCCAGCACGAGGACGATCCACTCCCCGGCATCCAGCCCGCCCAGCACCGTGGTGGTGAGCGCCTGGAGGACGGCCAGCACGACCGCGATGGCGGTCTTCGCCCACCGGTACTGCGGTGCCAGCGGCACCAGGTAGACGCCGATGGCGGTCGCCGCGGCGATGGCGATCTGCACCGTCTCCTCGGCGTCGATGTGGTTGTCGCCGCCGAGCGCGGCGTACGAGGCGACGAGGATCGCGCCGACCACGGCAGCGATGGCCTTGCCGTACTTCTCCATGAGTGCTCCTAGGGTGAGGTCGTGGTGAGGATGAGGTCGGTGCGGGGCGGCGGTGTCGCCGAGATCCCCGAGCCGTGCCCGGCCGGGCACACCGACGTGATGCCCGGGTGGGGTGCGTGCCCGCAGTGTGGGCGGATGGGTCGGCAGTGGAGGTGCCGGCGCGACGAGTGCGGGCAGGTCAGCCACGACCCGGACTGCTGCCAGCCGCAGAGATAGCTACGACGGACAGCCGTAGATGCGACGCAACGCGGCCACCGTGTCAGCGACCCGGCGCCCGGCGGGCGTCTGCGGTGGGGCCTCGCGGTACGCCTCGTCGAACCCGATGACGAGCAGGCAGAGCTGCTGCTCCGACGTCTCCCGCGCCTCCTGCGCCTCGGTGGCGGCCTCTGATGCCAGCCGCGCCGACCGGTTCGCGGTGACCAGCGCCAGCGTCAGCCCCAACGACGTGGCCACCAAGACCAGGACCAGGACCCGCCAGCCTCGACCGCTCATAGCGGGTCACCCACCCCGGCTGACGCCGGCGGCGACGATGAGGGCGAAGAGGGCGAGGGCGGAGACGGAGAGCCAGATCCTGCCCCAGGCGACCCGTCGCGGCGGAGGCTGAGACCTCCGGCGATCATGGGTCCAGTCAGCAGCGTGGCGGCGAAGACCAGCAGCGGGTCGCTGGCCTTGCCCGGCGGCAGGATGAATGCCTGGTGAATGCCGATCGCCAGACCAGCCAGGATGCAGGCGTAGTCCCGGAACAGCTGGCCGAATCGCTCTGGGCTCACCCACGTGCCTGGCCCTGGCCGGCGAGCCTGGTCAGCTCTGTGGCGAGCCGGCCCGGGTCCTGGCCGGCGGCGACGAGGGCCTGGGCGACGTCGGCCGGCGACCGCCCACCCAGGCCGGCGAGCACCTCGCCGGCGATGTCGGCGGCGGACGGCGGGGCCGGCGGCGCGGGCAGCTCGGCGAGCAGCGCCCGCACCTCCGTCGGGCTGGCCGACTCCAGCGCGATCGCCTGCCCCAGTGCGCCGATCTGCTGGGCCAGCCGGTTCGGGGCCTTCTTGTCGCCCATCTGGTTGTCGTAGGTGGGCCTGGCGCTGACCAGGGCTTCCACCCGGTAGCCGGCGACGTTCACCAGGTGCTTGATGCTGCGTGCCAGGGTCAGCAGCTCCCGCTGCTCCTTGTCGGTCAGTGCGGACAACGGGCCGCCCTCCTCTCCGGCCAGCAGGCCGATGCTCGTCAGGTAGCGCCGGAACAGGGCGGTCTGGTCGCGGCCGGCCCGGATCGCGTCGCGGTGGTAGGAGATGTGCGTGTGCCAGCGGTGCGAGCTGTCGCCGGTGTCGCGCCGGCCGAGCCGGTCCCAGCGCTGCACGGACCGCCCGTCCGGCGACCAGATGACCTCCCGGATGTCCCGGGCGTCGGGCGCGCCGGCCCGGCACTGGCCGACGATCCATGCGGACAGGTGCGGCAGGTCGTACGTGCGGCCGCCGACGGTGACCCGGAACTCGCCGATGTCCAGGGCGCACGCCCAGTCGGCCAGCCCGGACCGGTCCCGGTCGGACTCGGTCACCGAGTAGTCGCGGATCCGGCCGTCGACCCGGCGGACCCGGTCGGCGCCGCAGTGGTAGCCGCCCACGTGGGCCGGGTCACCCACGATCCCCACCTCGGCCGGATCGAGGTCGGTGTGCACCGTCCGGCCGGGCTGAATGTCGAGGTGCTCCAGGAGCAGTCGGCGTGCAGCGAGCAGGGTCTCCGGTGCGCTGGTCATGCGACGCCCGCGTTCCGCGCGCAGAACACCGCCGCCTGGGCCAGCCGGGACGCGCTGCTCTGCGTCGCGATGAACGTGTCGGCCTCGGTAAGCCACCGGTCGCCCAGCTCACCCCAGAGCGTCACCGGGGAGCCGGCCGTCCGCGACCACGACCCGACCCCGCCGGGGGTGGAGACGAGCCTCATGTGCGCCAGCGGGGACAGCGGATCGTCCGGCCATGCCGTGGTCAGGATCTTGTAGACGCACTCCCTGCCCACCCAGTAGGCGATCGGGTACATGCTCTGCGCGGAGTACGACTGGTGGTCGGGGTCCTGAAGGTCACCCGACCCGATGTACGGCCACCAGACGTCGGCGGTCCGGTAGGCGTCGACCTGGTGGATGGTGATGTCCGTGATCAGCCTGTGCATCCCGGTCGCTCCGAATCCGAGCGAGGCCGCCCGGTGGAGGAAGTAGCCGGCACCGGCGCTGACGTTGTGGACCTCGTAGCCGGGCTGGCAGTCGGCCGGCCTGGTCGAGTAGGCCACGCATGCGCCGCGCTCGACCGGGATGCGCGGCATCGCCATCAGCTGGTTGACGATGCCCTGCACCCGGTCCCTCGGCACCGCGCCGGCCTGGAATCCGGTCAGCAGCGGCATGCCGACGTGGTCGGACAAGGTGACCGTGTACGTGGTGTCCGGGTCGTTGACGCTGCCGTCGGCGAAAGCGTCGTACTCCCTGCCCAAACCCCACCCGCCGTCCGGGTTCTGCAGGTTGTAGACCGTGTTCAGGTAGGTCTTCGTCCAGGTGTGCGTCCAGCCGTAGACCCGGCCACATGCCTCCGCCATCGACGCGTACCCGTACGCACCGGCAGTCCCGTTGTCGATCGCCCGGAACCGGCTGATGGCAGTTACCGCGCGCTGCTTCCACGCGTCGCCGCGTGCCGTCACGCGGACCTCCCTCGTCGAGATGGAAACGGCCGCGGCGGACGCCACGGCCGGGTGCTGTTGGGGCTGCTGGTCAGGGCAGCTATCCGACTCGCCGCAGCGAGACGAAGGAGTTGGTGAACAGGCGCGTGGCGGTGGCGAACGCCGTCCGCTGCGCCCACCGCAGCCGCACCGTGCCCGCCGTGCCCGCCGTGACCAGCAGCCCGCCCAGCCGGACGGTGCAGGTCGTGCCGACGCCGATCGCCCCGAACGCCACCACGCTGGTGGTCAGGTCGAACGCGCCGTTCTGGTCGTCGCTGTAGTTGGCGCCCGTCACGGTCAGGCCCGACCCCCAGTAGTCGAGCGTCGCGCCGGCCGGTACCGTCCAGCCGATCTGAAGGTCACCGGCGGCGTCCCCGTCGTATCGCAGCACGGCGGTGAGCTCATACACCGTGCTGGCGTCGACCGTGACGAACAGGTGGTCGTCGTCCTGGAGGGCCGTTGACCCCGACACGGACTCGGTTGCCGTCTTGCGGGCGAACGTCACGTTCACGAACCACTTGTTGACCTGGTCGGCCGACGGGACGTCGCCGGTGGCGAAAACCGGAGCAGGCACAGCCAGCCCCCTTCCTGATCAGAATGCGATGCCGTTGCTGCCGATCCGTCCCCGGGTTGGGTGGCCGATCGTCCAGAACGCGAACCGGTCGGCGGCCTGGAGGCCCCATGTGGTGATCCACCGGTCCGGCGGGGACCATTCGTGCTCCACGGACCGGACGATGACCTCGCGGGAGTCGACGATCCCGCCCGGCGGGCGCCGCACCACGGTGATGCGGCTGCCGAACTGCATGCCCAGGACCAGCGGGTAGATCAGGGTCGGATCCACCCGGGCATCCAGGGTGAGGCTGGTGAACCGGAACTCGGGTTCCTTGTCGATGTAGACGATGTGCCGCGCCCAGGACTGCACGTCCGCGTCGGTCTGCAGCAGCAGGTCCGTTTCGGTGTGCGTGGACTCCCGGTAGCGGGCCACCGACGTCGGATCCGACACCACCTGCTCGACACCACCAGCGCGGGTGGCGCGGACCCGGTTGACGAGCTGCTCACGGTCGTACGACATCCCGGGTCGGCCGACGTACGGGATCTCCCCGCCGGCCCGGTTGCTGCCGAAGGTGGCACCGAGGTCGGTCTGCAGCACCAGCCGGCGGGACGTGAACACGGCGTTGCCCTGCTGGTCGACGAAGAACTGGCCTGCCTCGGCGGTGACGACCCGCTGGATCTCCTGGAGGGCGCTTCCCTCGAGGGTGGTGGCCTGGACGGTGGAGTCGCCGGTCATGATGGACCGGTCGGTGGCCGGCCAGCCCACCGAGTCGAGAATCCGGCCGATCCGCGCCCCCGTCGTTTCGCCCTCACCGACCGCGGCGACCGCGACCCGGTCGGTGTTGGCAAGCAACTCCATGCCGTCGGTGGCGGTGACCACGACCACCGCATGGTCCGGGTGCCGGTGCTCAGGCAGCCAGGACTTCACATACCCCCGGAACACCGGGTAGGTGATGTCGCCGTGCCGCTTCCGGATCCGGATCTCCGCCCCGGGTGCCGGCTGGCCGAGGACAGCCGGGTCGAGCAGCCCATCATTGTTGAGCAGGGTGATCGTGGCCGTGCCGGCGTTGTGCTCGACCAGCGGCCCGGCGCGGCGGGTGGAGGTGCGCTGGACACTCAGGGCCATCAGCCGGCCAGAACAGTCCAGCATCAGACCGTCCGGGGCCAGCGTCGCCGTGCCGATCCGGCCCCGGACGGGGTCACCGATGTGCCAGTAGCCGGAGGTGTCGGCGGCCCCGGCCGTCAGGCCGACGTCGACCAGGACGGTCACGGCTGCCTCCACCTCGCCCCGTTGGACCGCTCGTACGCCCGGATGGACTCGACGACCTGGCGGCCTACCTCGGCCGGATGCGCGGTCGGCGGCACCTGCACGGTGATGTGGTAGGTGCGTCCCAGGTCATGGCCGACCGGCTCCGGGCGGCCGGTGCCGTTGTGCGCCAGGGTCAGCCCAGGTGCCAGGTAGCCGCCGGAGTCGTACGAGCGGACCGGGACCAGGCCGCCGCCGGCGAGAGCGGCGTGGATGTGCGCGTTGCCCCCGCTGAAGTTGTGCTGGTTCCAGACCGCACCGCGGTAGGTGTGCGGTCGGCCGTTGAGCAGGTTCAGGTCCTGCCACGGGGTGATCAGCTCCCGCAGGCGGGGGCCGAACCCGGATCGGATGAACTCCGCCCAGGCGCGCACCGGCGCGAGGTCAATGGCCCGCCCGTCGGCGTGGTAGCTGCGCTTACCGCTCAGCGTCGTTGCGCCGGGCCGCACGCCAGAGATCAGCGGCACCTGCCCGAACGCGGCCCGGGTCGCAGCGAGCACCCCGGCGATACCGGACCGCAGGCCACCCGCGCCGGTCGACCCGCCGCCGCCGAACAGCTCCGACACCAGCGCCTTCAACCGGCCCACGGCCATGTCCTTGAGGCGGCTGCCGGCACCGATGAGGGTCTTCGTCAGCGGGTTGCTGCCGAACTTCTCGGTGATCCGGTTGAGGCCGATGCGGTCGGCGAGCCAGCCGGCCGGGTTGCGGACCAGGCCGAGCAGGCCACCGTCCGCGAACGCCCGCCCGGAGTTGATGGCTTCCAACAGCGGCAGGTTCCGGGCGGTCTGGCGGGCATTGACGACGAACTCGCCGCCGGCGAGGGCGACCGGGCCGAACGGGCTGGACGCGACCATGTTGTCGATGTCGCTGGGCGGGCCGGGCAGCCGGCCACCGGTGGCGAAGCCGAGCTTGATCTCGCCGATGCGGTCCTTCACGCCGACCTTCGACGCGACCCAGTTGATGCCGCCGATGACGCCCTTGTTGATCACGGTGTTGACCATGAAACGCACCGGTGCGGCGGCGGCCTCCTTCAGGTTGTTCCAGGCGGTCTTCACCGCGTCGACACCTTTGCGGAACGCCGTGGGCAGGGTCTGGGTGATGTAGGTGCGGATCGGCGCGAACACCTGGTCGCGGATCCAACCCCAGGCGGTGGAGATCGCCGAGAAGATCCCCGACCAGACGGCCTTGACCACCGACAGGTAGAACTGGAACCCGGAGATCAGGAAGTCGATGCCCTTCTTGATGGCGGGCCAGGCCGTACCCGTCCACCAGGCCACCACCCAGCCGATCGCGGACTGGATCCCCGACCACACCGCCTGGACGATCTTCCGGAACGTCTCGTTCTTCTGGTAGGCGAGCACGACCGCGGCGACCAGGGCGGCGATCGCGATGACGACCAGGCTGATCGGGTTCGCCGACAAGGCGGCGTTGAGTAGCCACTGCACGCCGGTCCAGGCCAGCGTCGCCACCCGGACGGCACCCATCGCGACGTTCGACGCAACCGTCGCGGCGGTGTTCGCCACCACGGCGGCCGTGGACCGCACCCACGCCGCGAACTCGAGGGCCTTCACGCCCAGCCACACCGCCAGGGTCGAGTTGCCCAGCGCCAGCACGGCGTTGTAGGCGGCCTGCGCGCCGGCTGCGGCCTTGGTGGCCACCGACCAGACGGTGGTCGCCGCACCCGCGACCACCACCGCGGCCTGGTACGCCTTCACGCCGATCACCACGCCGGCGAGGGTGCCCACCAGGATCTTCGTGGTGGTGTCGTGCTCCCGAAACCAGCCGACCAGGTCACCGACGGTACGGCCGGCGTCAGCGACCGCCGGGATCGCGGTGCCGGTCAGGAACCCGGCGAAGTCCTTCAGCGCGGGCAGCACCTGCCGGCCGGCTTCCTTTGCGGCATCGAGGCTGGCAGTCAGCTTGTCCCGGTTCTCGGCGGCGAAGGTCTTCACGGCCGGCAGCACCTCGCCACCGATCACGCCGACGAAGCCCTGCTGCACGGTACGGACGAAGCTGTTGAGCCGGTCCTGGTCGGACTGGGCGGCGATGCCCTTCGTGGCCCCGGCGACCTGGCCGAGGCCGTCGGTCAGCGACGACACGTCGAGCCGGCGGAACGAGTCGCCCAGGTCTTCGAACTTGGTGCCGAACAGGGCCACCCCGGCGGCGTTGCGCTTCACAGGGTCCTGCATGGCGTTGAGCCGCTCGACGACCTCACCGAACGCGGCCCGCGCGGCCGGGCCGCCCTCGGCGATCGTGCGGGTCATGTCCTTGGCGTTGAGCCCGAGCAGCTTGTAGCCCTCGGCGCTGGTCTTCGACCCGTCGATCGCGCGGAGGCTAAACTCCTTGACCGCGTCGGCGGCGACGTCGGCGTTGCGGGCACCGCCGGCGAGCAGCTGGTTGATGAGGCCCAGGGCCCGCGGCCCGTCCAGGCCGACCTTGGTGAACTGGACGCTGTACTCGGTGAAGGTGTCGAGCAGGTCGCCGCCCTTGTCTGCGCCGGACTGGAAACCCTTCGTCAGGATGTCCAGGGCGGCTTGGGCGTTCGGTGCCAGACCAGACTTGATCATGGTGGACACAGCGGCCGTGACACCACCGACGTCCTGGTCGAACACGCGGGCGATGTCCAACGCCCCGGCGCTGATCTCCTTCAGCACGGGCAGGCTGGCGTTACGCAGCGACGGCACCGCCTGCACGACCTTGGCGATCGCACCGGTGACGTCACCCATGCTCTCGCCGTAGTTCGCCGCGTACAGCTGCCCGGCGACCTTCCCCAGCCGCGCCGACTCGTCCTTCGTCAGGTTCAGCTGGGCCCGCAGCTTGTCGTTGGCGGCACCCACGTTCAGGGCCCCGGCGACACCGGCGGCGAGCGCCGCCCCGATGCCCGCGCCGATCCCGGCCGCCGCCAGGCCGGTGGTGATCTGCTCGCGGATCGTCCCACCGATGCGGGTGCCGACACGGCCGGCGGCGGCCTTCGCGTCGATGCGCTGGATGCGCTTGGACAACTCGCTGCCGAAGTTGTCGAGCTTCGGCATGACCGCCACGTAGGCGGTACGCAGGACGGTCACCGGTCACCGCCCTCCGGGGCGACCGCCCCGTTCTTGATGGCCGCCGGCACCAGGTGCGGTGCCGGCGGGGTGTCCTCGGTGCCGGTCTCGACCATCCACCCGTACCAGGCGGCCGGCCCCCACCCCACCAGGAACTTCACGAACCCGGTGTCGGGGTCGTAGACCCGCTCGACCTGAATGTTGCGGCGCAGCGTGCCGGTCTGCTTCCTGGCCAGGCGACGGGCGTCGCGGCGGATCGCGTTGGCGACCGTCCGGACCTCCCGCGCCACCTCCGGCACCTGAGACAGGGCGGCGAGGACCTGGGGGCGCAGCGGCTTGTTGTCGACCTCCACCACGCCCCACCCCCTCTATCCAGGTATGTCCCCACGCCACAACGCCTGCCGGCGCTGCTCGACGAGCGCGTCGCGGCGGGCGTCCCACTCGGTGGGTGGGGCCGCCAGCCACTGCTCGTACCGCCGGTAGCCGCAGTCCTCACCACACGCCCGCTGGGTGCACGTCTCCCCGTGCTCGCACCGGTTGAGCAGGTGCACGTAGACGAGGTTGAGCAGCAGCCGCGGTGTGACCCGGTTCAGCCAGCCAAGACCTGGGCGACCGGGGTCAAGCCCTGCAAGGCCGGGTGTGGTGAGGGCGAGGTGTTCGAACTGGTCGAAGTGCTCAGCGACCCATCCGGCGAGGTGGGCCGCTGCTCGGTAGGGCGGCCGGCCTGCGCCTGGAACAGCGCCATGGCCACCGCCATCAGGTCCTCCAGGTCGACCCGGTGGGCGACGGCCAGCCGGTAGAACCGGTCGAACTGGCTGCCGTCCTCCGGGACCGTGGCTTCCTGCCCGTCGACCAGTTCGGTGCGGGCCGGCACGGTGAGGCTGACCCGCATCGCCTCCCACATCGCACCGAGCCCTTCCTGCTCCTCGATCTTCCCGGTCGCGGACGCGCCGAGCTGGATCATGAGCATGGACGGGATCGTGTCCTCGACCGTGAACGCTTCGCCGCAGAAGTCGAAGGTGTCTTTCTCCGCCACCGGGTTGACCTCGCGGCGGGCCGCGGCGAACGTGCCGATGTGCGCCACGTCAGGTCCCCTGCGCCAGCGCCCCGGCCGTCCACCGCTTGTACGGGGTGGCCAGGATCGTCGGGTCGGGCAGCTCCACGGCGAACTCCACCGGCAGGCCCGCCTTGGTGGCCAGCTCGCTGCGGGCCGTCTCCACGCTGCCGCCGTTGAAGACCTGCGGCCAGACGATGGCCTCGTCGCCGTCCAGCGAGATGAACCCGAGCGCGACCCGCACCTCCGCGCCGACCAGCGGCGGCACGTACGTGCTGAGCTTGGTCGCGCCGCTGCCGGTGACAGTGATGGTGCCGCCGTTCATGGCGAGCTTCCAGTTCACGTCGGAGATGTGCGACATGGTGAAGGCGATCGTGCCGCCCTTCTCCGTCGTCACCGTCCGCACCGGGTACGCCGACTCCGCGACCCGGATCGCCTCCGTGGACGTCGACTCGGTGTAGGTCAGGCCCGCCTCGGTCGCACCGACCTGGATCCAGCCGTCGGTGGCGTAGTCGAACACCACCTTGCTGGCGGCGGCGGTGACCGTCGGCATGGTGGTCAGACCGTACTTGTAGATGATCAGGCCGGGGCCGGTCTTGATCTGGCCCGGCTGGATGGTCGGCGTCGCCACCGGTCAGCCCCTCTTTCCGGCGCTGGGCGCCTGCTCCCCGGACGCCTCGGCGGCGGCCTGCTTCCCTGCCTGCGACGTGGGGGACGCGACGTAGTCCTCCCACCCGTTGGCCTTGACGTCTGCCTCCGGCACCTTGTCGCCGACCCGGTACGCGAACACGCCGCGACCCGGGTCGCCGAGGGGGATGTCGGTGGTGACCACACGGTCGCTCACGATTCCTCCGGGTTGACTCGTAGCTGCACTTGGGTGATGAAGCGAGGCCGGCCGCTGGTGTCGTCGGGTGACCACAGCCGCGACAGCGGCAGGGACACACCGGTGATCCGGCCGCCGGTGATCGGGCCGAGGATCGCCCACAGGGCCGCCTCGCCGGCCCGGGATAGGTCGGAGGCCTGCACGTCGGTGCCGCCCCACCACTCGACCTGGTACTCCGGTTCGGCCTCCCACGGCCACGGCTGACCGCCACCCAGGTTGGTGATCCGCACCGCCGTGGCCGTGGACTGGAGTTTCGTGCCGACCCGTCCGCCGTGCAGCGGCACCAACGCCGGGCGGGTCTTCAGGTAGTCGACGAGCGCCTGGTCGACGTCCGGTAGCAGCGGGTACGCCACGTCATCCCTCCGCCAGGTCGACGCGCATCAGTACCGCCTCCAGGTGGTGGAGCACCCCGCGCCGCTTCCACCGCTCCACGTCCCCGTCGACCTCGTAGGTGCCGCCGTCCCACTCGAACCGGTCGGTTGCCTCGAGGTCGGCGTCCGCGCCGAGGAACATCCGCCACCGAGTGACGGTCTGCTGCTGGTTGACGACGTCCTCGGTGCTGGACACGGGCTGCACCTCGGCCGGGTAGGGCTGCGCGGTGGCGTTGTCCCAGTCCCGCTGCTGGTTGCCGTAGGGGCCGTCGACCAGCGGAGCCCGGACCCGGGTCACCTGGTCACGCAGTCTCACCGCCAGCTCCAGTCCCACTCGGGGAAGGAGAACAGTGGCCCCTTCGTCGCCGTCGGGTACGCCTCTCGGGCGGCTTGCAGGATCTCGGCACGCCGCCCCCGCTCCCAGGTGGAACTGGTGGCACCCACGGCGTCGCTGGCCAGCCCCTCCGGGTTGTTGTAGGCGATCGCCGCGAGTTCGAGCCCCCAACCGAACAGGTCGTCGGGGATGGGGTCGGGCCAGTCGGAGAGCTGCGTGGCGGACCTGAGCCACCCCGACGCGACCCGGCGAGCCACCTCCACGGATTCGGCGTCGAGCGCCCCCTGCCGCAGATACTTCTCCAGGTCGGCCGGGGTGAACAGGTCCGCCACGGTTCAGCCCTTGGGCTCGTCGCCCGTCCGCTGCGACGTCCGGCGGGTCCGCCGGCCCTCGTCAGCGGGCTCCTGGACGGGGGTGCCGGCGGGAACGGCGAGCAGGTTCGCCTCGCGGCTGCCCTCCTCGGCCACCATGCCCTTGCGGACGTGCCGATCCAGGTCCTCCTGGTTGACACCCTCGGGGACGGTCGCGCCCTGGTGGAAGCCGCGCAGCACCTCCTGGCCCAGCCCGTCGTTGACCCGCAGGGTGATGTAGGGCGCGGTCACCTTGTGCGTCTTCATCAGGACACCACCCCGGTGATCTCCTCGACCGCTCCGGACTCCTGCACGATCGGCACCGTCTTGCGGCGGCCCTGCAGGTCCCACGCGTCCTGGTCGTCCTTGCGGATCGCCTTGACCTGGACCGCCAGGTCCGACACGGCGTAGCCAGGCGATCCGTCGGTCTCGTCGGCCATGCCGCCGAGCTGCTGCGAGTCCAGCACCAGGGCGGCGGTCGTCAGCGACGGGGTCTTGATGACCGTCAGGCCGGCGACCGTTTCGATCTCCCCGGTGTAGACCGGGTTGTCGGTGCTTTCCCGCTGGCGCAGCTGCGCGATCGCGTCGGAGAGCATCAGGTACGTGTACGCCTTCGGGCTGACGACCAGGGTGTCCGGGCGGTAGCCCTGGTTGCGGTCCTCGATGCGCTGCACGGCCAGGAGGATGTCCTCCAGCGGCTTGCGGTTCGCGGCGGTCGCGTTGTCCCACGAGCCGGCGGTCGCGGTGTCCGCGGCGGCCGACTGGATCGCCGACATGGAGATGGCGTCGACCTGCTTGATGATCGAGTTGACGACCTTGCGCATCGCCCGGTCGATTGCCGAGCCGGGGTAGGCGTTGCGGGCGATCTCCTCGTCGGTGAGCAGGACCTTCTGGCCCCACTTCGAGATCGCCGCGACCGCCGCGGTGCCGGTGGCCAGGTTGGCGTACGGGTACACCGAGCCGGCGCCGACGGCCTCGACGGTGCGGTCGGTGATGAACGGCTCCGACTGCTCGTACAGCACCGCGCCGCCCTGCGATCGGAACCGCTGAGTGAGCAGCTGGTCGGAGACGAACCGCAGGTCGCGGTAGTCGCGCAGCCGCCTCTGGACGAGCGCGGGGTTCTGGAGGAAACGCGAGATGGTCAGCGAGTCGCCCGAAAGGGTCGGCGCGGCTGCCGGGTAGGTGCCAGGCACTTGTTATCTCCCTTCGGGGTGGTCAGCTGCCGCCGACGAATCGGACCTTGGCACCGCCGGTCGCGCCAGTGGTGGCGCGACCGATCAGGGTGCCGGCAGCGGCGGCGGTGGCGACCGCGGCGGTCGCCGCGACACCGGACGCACCGGAGGCGATGCCGTCGCCGACGGCGATCGTGCCGGTGGAGGTGATCTCGTGTTCGACGTTGTTCAGCGGCCACACGGTGACCCGCGCGCCACTGGCCGCGTCGTGGGCTGCCACCCCGACGACCTTCGTGGACGCAGCACCGGCGGTGCCGACGGCACTGGCGGTGGTGGCCTCGACGAGCGTGCCGCCGGTGATGCTGGTGCTCGCGGTCTTCGTCATCGGCTGCGCGCCGCCTGCGTAGACCGGGGTGTAGTCGGCCATGGCTCAGGCCCCCTTCCGGTTCGGCGGGAACAGCCCGGCGAACTCCAGGTCGAAGTCAGCGTCGGTGCCGTCGCCGGCGTAGCCGAGCGCCGCGACCGGCACGACGTTCTTCGCCAGACCGGCGATCAGCTCGCGGGCGCCCTCCGGGTCGGCGTCCCACACCCGCTCGTAGTGCTGCTTGCGGGCCGGCGGGAACTTCCCGTCCTGCACCGCCTGGTTGATGACCTGGTCACGCTCCTCGCGGCGACGGCGCGCTTCGGCGGCCTCCAGCCGGCGGATCGTGTCCTGCTGGGCGTCCCACGCCGCCTGGTCGATGACCATCTGCCCACCGGCCGCCGACGGGCGGGGCGTGGGCTGCGGGGCGGGAGCGTCCGGTGCCGGCGTCGGGGAGCCCGGCGACGGGGTAGGGGTCGGCTGCGGCGTGGGCGCCGGAGCCGGACCGGTGGGCGAGGTGCTGTTGCCGACGAGACCGGACGCACCGAGAGTGGCCCTGACCTCGTCATCGGAAGCACCGGGAGCCAGCCCCAGCGCCTCTCGGATCTTCGCCGGATCCATGCGGCCGGCTCCCTTCTCGTGTTCGTTCCCCACCTGAACGGTGGGGGTGACCTTCAGTGCCGCCGCGTGGATGCGGCGGGCAGCCTCAGCAGCCGTGACCTTCGGCTGTGAGGAGTTCGTGGCGGCGGTCGGCCCGTCCGGGTCGGCGACCTCGTCGGCGAGACCGGCCTCAACCGCCTCGGCGGCGGTGTACCAGGTGTCGCGGGCCATCGCCTCCCGGAACTGGCCGGCGGGGCGTCCGGACCGGTCGGCGTAGATACCGGCGATGGAGTCCGACACCCGGTCGAGGACCTCGGCCATGTCCCGCATGTCGCGGGCGTTACCGATTGCCAGACCCGCCGCGTCGTGGATCATCATCTGCGCGCCGCGGTTCATGGTGATCCGGCCGCCGGCCTGCGCGATGAACGACGCCGCTGATGCCGCGAGACCGTCCACGACCACATGCACCGTGGCCTGGTGGTCCCGCAGGGCGTTGTAGATGGCGATGCCGTCCCACGCGTCCCCGCCGGGCGAGTTCAGCCGCAACGTGATCTCGTCGACGTCCAGGGCACGCAGCTCAGCGGCGAAGTCCTTCGCCGTGGTGCCTGTCCAGCCGATCTCGTCGTAGATGGACACCACCGCCGACCGGGTGGCCTTGGCTTCGATGCGGTACCAGTCGCCCGTCTTCGCTGTCGGCCGCGACCGCAGCCGCTCCAGGTGCGGCGGCAGCTCCGGCAGCACATGCTCGGACATCACGGCCTCACTTCTTCTTCGGCTTCGACGTCGACTTGGCCGGCTTGTTCTCACTCAGCCGACGGTCCTTGGACGTCCCCTTACTGGGCTTGCCCCCCACCCGGATCACCCCCCTCGACAGCGTCTGGAGAGGCGACACGGGCCGGGCGCGGGTCCTTCGGCGGCAGCCCGTAGGTCTGCCGGACGTGGCCCTCCAACGACCGGTCGGGCAGGATGATCCCGGCCTCGGTGAGGATCCGCAGCGCCTCAGCGGTCGCCGCCTGCCGGGAACCGATCTCGTCGAACGTCACCCGCGGTGCCGGCTCCGACTCGCCGAAGTTCACGTCGACCAGGTCCTCCACGATGTGCTGCGTGGCCACATCGGCAATCTGCTCCGCCAAGGTCTGCAGGCTCAGCGTGAAGAAGTCCGCGAACGTCGTCCCCAACGCCCAGCTGCCCGTCTGGGTGCCGAGGTTGAGGAAGTGCGCGAGGACCGCCCGGGCGATCTGCTCGTCGTGGTAGCGGATCGGCTTATCGGCGTCCGGCAGCGACCCGGTCACCCCAACAAGCTCCATCTTCGCGCCGTAGGGGACAGCTGAGCCGGCCGTCTGACCAGCCCGCCACGCTTGCGCCATCTGCGCGCCCTTGCTCAGGTCCGTCTCGTTCTCGGCCCCGGTATACAACGGCACGCCCATGCCGTTGCGTTCGATGGTCTGCGCCTGGACCCTGAGCAATCTGTCCTTGATGAGCCAGTTCTTGTAGCAGCCCCGCAGTACCGACCGGCCCAGCCAGTTGCCGCCCTCCTGCTCCAGCACGTACGCCACCAGCCGGTCCACCGGGATGGACCGTGCCCGGTCGCCTGTCTTCGCGCTGTACTGGGTGATCGAGATCAGACCGCCGTCCGAGGCCACGTCGACCTTCTCGATCGTGCGTGGCATGCGCGGCGCCAGCTTCCGCAGCCGGGCCCGGCCCTCGCCGTCGATGCGGTACACCTGCTCGAAGAACATGTGCCCGAACGGCAGCATCAGCAGCGCCAGCCGCAGATGCTCCGGCCACGAGAACCGGTCCCGGGTCCGCGACAGCGGCTTCGGGTCCTGACCTGCGATCGGCAGCCCCAGATTGTCCGCGATGAACTCGGTGACCTCGGCGGACGCCCCCGCCGGAGCGATCCGCCAGGGCGTCCGCCGCAGCGGGTAGGTGACCGCCCGCAACACCGACCCGACCTGAGAATCCTGGGTGCGCATCGCGTCGTACACGGCCACCGACTCCGGCCAGCGCAGCTCCGGAGTCGGCTCCTCGTCGACCGACCACCAGCTCTGGCCGGTGTGGGCGTACCCGATTTCGTTCACCGGTGCGGTCATGTCGGGTCACCTCCTCCGATCAGAAGCCGGCACCGGCCAGCTCGTTCGTTTCCGACTCCCACGACGAACCGCTGACCGCCACGATCACCGGCGGCGGTGCCGGCGGGACAGCAGGCGGCACCACCGACAGGCCCCAGTGCGCGACCGTCGCCGCCACCAGCGGGCAGATGTCCGCCGTGCTCTTGCGCCGCGACCACGCCCACAACCCGTCACCGATGTCCCGACGGCCAGCCGAGGCGATCGCCCGCGCCAGCACCGGATCACCCAGATGCCGCAGGGCCTGCGCGCCCACCGTCGCCGAGAACGCCTCACACGCCTGGCCCAGGTCCCGGGTCGACAACTGCCGCGGGTCGATACCCACCTCGGCCAGCTGCGGCAACAGCGCACCCGCCGGGCCGGCCGGGTCCAGCACCCAGTCCAACGGACGATGCCGCAGCAGGTCGAGGGCCTGGCCGACCACCCAGTCCGTGGTCGGGGCGTGCGCCACCACCTCCAGGTGCGGCAGCCCGTCCGGCCGGTGCATCGCCGCCACGATCGCCGCCGACCTCGAGCCGGGAGCCACGTCGATCGCGAACACCGGGCGGCCCGACGGCGCGGACTCCTCGTCGGCGCACAGCGCCCACGACTCCAGCGGCACCACCGACGCGCCGGCCGGCTCGTCCCACCAGCCCAGCCGCTCCCGCGCGAACTCCTCCGGCGGCAACGCCCGACGCTCCGCCGCCACGAACTCCTCACGGATCCGGCCCCGGGCGATCGCGAAGTTCGCCGCCCGCCAGTTCCCCGGGTCGTCCAGGGCGCAGCCCACGGCGCCGAGCCGGTGATCGCAGTCGTCCTCGGCACAGCCGCCGTCCGGCGCGGACCACTCCACGTACACCAGCGACGGATCACCGCCGGCCCGTCCCCGGTTGCGGATCGCCCGCAGAATGTCCGACTGCCGCAGCCCCGCCGACGACCCGTAGATGACCTGCGGGTTCGGCCGGGCGCTCAACGTCGGCAGCAGCGACCCCATGTGCTCCGGCTCCAGAGCGAACGCCTCGTCGAGCACCACCCGGTCACCCGACAGACCCCGGCCGCCCGTCTTCGACCGGGCCAGGAATTTCACCCGCGCCCCGCCGTGGAACTCGATCTCCTCTTCGCCGTTGCCGGCGCTGAGACGCTTCAGGCGGCGCGAGAACTCCGGGGTGGTCTCCACGATCTGCCGCAACGCCCGGAACGCCTCCTGCGTGGTGACGAACCGGTGCGCCGTCCACGCGATCAGCTTCGCGTCGAACAGCAGCAGATCCGCCAACACGATCGGCAGGATCACGTTCATCGTCTTGCCGTTCTGGCGGGACAGGATGATGGCCGCCTCGAGTGCGGCCCACCGGCCACCGGCCCGCTCCGACAGGATCGCGTCGATCGCCAGTTCCTGCTCCGGGTCCACACCCACGCCGCACATGCGCGCCAGGTCCACCGCCTCACCACCGGCCGACGACAACCGGTCAGGAACCCACAGATGGGCGGGGCGGACCAGGTCAGGCGCGGCGACGCTCACGGCGCGCCTTCAGCTCGTCGATGCCGTCACCGGCGTCCTCCGCGCCCTTCAACGCCTCGTCGAGGGTCGCGCGTAGCTCCTTCGCCAGGGCGGCGATACCCGACGCGGTGTGCCCGCCGTCGGCGAGCGTCTCCGCCAGCCGCAGCGCGATCGCGCCCTTCGCCGTGGACACCCGGCCGGCGTTCGCCAGTTCCTGGTCGACGACCGCGACCAGCCCCGCCCGGGGCTCCGCAGCCGGCGGTTCACCGGCAGGCGGCGGAGCGGGCGGCACGTGCAGGCGGGTCGGCTCCGACAGCGCCGTCTGCGACGCCCGACGAGGCTCCGGCGGCCGGCACCGCTCACACCGCTTCCGAGGGCGACCCGGACCCGTTTTCGGGGTGAATTTCTTGCCGCACTTCGTGCATTCCTGCTGCTGAACGGCCATGACGGATCCACCCCCAACCAGAGCGAGTGACGCAGCGTGACCGGCGACCGGAACCCAGACGCCCGGGGAGAGAAAAGCCCGAAGTCGACGTGCCTCGACATCCGGGCCGGCGAGTTCACCGGTGACGCCTTGAACAAGCGGGTGGCGGAGCGGCTGTCGGGCGGGAACGCGACGATCGATGAGAAGCAGGCGGCGGAGGTGGTGGAGCTGATGCGCGAGCACATCTGCTGACCACCCTGACATGGGCGCGCCGGGCGGGTCAGCTGTGTCGGACGGCGTGGACGGTGACCACGGCTCCGGCGGACAGGATGCCGGTGGCGCGGACCTGCACGGTGACGGTGGTGGCGGTCTGGGCGGTGATGCCGTCAGCGACGACGGTGGACAGCAGGTTGGCACCGCCGCTGAGGGCCGGTGTGGCGCTGTAGGTGGCGTCGGGCATCGGCGTTCGCAGCGTGACGACGATCTGTCGGACTGCGCCGAGGGCCATGGCGGGGACGTCTGCCTGGCCGCTGGTGATGGTCACCCGGGCGAGCTGCTCGATCTGGGCGACCATGGTGTTCATGCGGTCCCAGGCGCTGCTGAGTTCGGCGTTGATGAGTGCGACGAGGTTGCCTCGGCCAACCACGTTGGGGTTGATCACGGTCACCTCCTGTGCGGGTGTGGGGCAGGCCGGTCCCCGTCCGGCCTGCCCCGTCCCTCCACCACCGCCACCGTGGGGTCTGGGTACGCGTGCAGCCCGGGAGCGTCTGCTCGACCGGGCTGCGTCTGCGTGTGGGCACAGTCCACCTGTGCGTGGATGTGTGATGGTCATTCTGCCACGGCTGTGCGCGTGGCGCGATCACCGGTTGCGGGCGGGTCCGCCGCGGGCTGCGAGGGTCCGTCGGGTGACGGCTTCTACCTGCGCGGCCTGGTCGTACCGGTACCAGGTGGTGCCGCGTCCCCGGCCGGCGGTGTGCAGGCCGGGGAGCAGGCCGTGGAGCGGGTCGTCGGGGTTGCGGCTGCGCCGGGCCCAGTCGCGTACCCGGTCGGCGGTGATGTCGGGGCCGAGCTGGTGGGCGATCTGGGCGGCGGTGCCGTACTGGTGGCCGTCGTGGCGGATCACGGGTTCCTCCTCAGGTGACTATCCGGACTGCGAGCGGCGTTGCTGGATTCGCGCAAGAACGTGAGGCGGAAGGCAGCTCGCATCGACGGCAGCGATGAGCGACACGGCGTGCTGGAGGTGGGCGCACATGGCGCCGCATCCGGTGCAGCTGTCGTCGTGTGACTGGGCGGCGTCCGACACAAGGTCGATCAGGGCGACGAGGACGGACTCCGGGCTGGGGATCGTCTGGTCGAACTGCTGGCGGTAGTGCTCGGCGATGGCGGGGTCGGGTCTCATGCGTCGATCCTGCCGAGCACTTGGTGGCGGGGCCAGATGTGCTGGACGCCTTCGACCTTGCCGTCCATGCCGCACGCGCAGCCCTGCCCGACGCAGATGCACGTGCAGGTGACGGTCCAGCTGGCCTCGGGTCCGTCGGTGTGGACCTGGAGTTGCCGGACGCCACAGCGGGGGCAGGGCACGCCGGTGAGCGGCTGTCCGGCGGGTGCGAGGCGGACGGCGGCCCGGATCCAGGTGTCCTCGTCGGCGAGGTGCCGGGTGATGGTGGCGGCGGTGGCGGCGGGGAGGCGGGGGGTGCGGGTGTGGATGCGCCACCACGGGTCGGGTGCGGGCGTGGCTCCGATCATGTCGGCGATCCACCTGAGGCGGTCTGTGGCGCGCTGTGACAGGTCGGCCCACCGCGTCACCCGCGCCGTGGCGTCGTGAAGCGTCAGGGTGGCGCTGACGGGGTCGGAGTGGCCTCCGGTGGCGTGCCGCTGCCCGTAGAGGGGCGAGCGGAGTCCGTCGGCGGCGGAGAGTGTCTCGTCGGTGCGCAGTCGGCTTTCGAGGACGGCCAGCTCGCCGAGCCGGGTCAGCGCGGTGTGGAGCGCCCAGGTGGTGCGGACGGCGTGGAGGTGGTGCGGGGTCACGGTGCTCCTCGGGTTGTGCGGGTGGGGCGGGTGTGGGGCCCGGCAGGTGGGGATCTGCCGGGCCCCGTCGTCGTCTACGGGTCGATCTGGCGGTCGTGGTGCTGGCAGCCGGTGAGGAGCTGCACGGTGCGGCAGGTGCCGGTGTCGGGTCCGGGCCGGGTGGCGGTGAGGCGGTGGCAGCCGCAGCCGAGCTGGTCGGCGCGGGTGATGGTGAGTTCGGCGGTGACCTGCTGGCCGGTGGTGTCGTCGAGGGTGGCGGTGACGTGGTCGCCGGCCTGGTGGGCGGTCACAGGTACTCCCGGGCGGGGGTGATGGTGTCGAGTGGCCGGCCGCCGTAGGTGGGCTGGTCGGGCTCCGGCTCGTCGGGGTTGGCGTTGAGCAGTGACGGCCGGGCGGCGACGGCCTGGTCTGCGGCCCGGCACTGCTGGTGGTCGGTGCACCAGTGCATGCCGGCGAACGTGACCCCGCCGGGCTGGTGGGCCAGGGCGGTGAGACCGCGGGCGAGGTGGTTGAACACGGCGGCGGTCTCACCGCGCTTGCTGCTGCGGAACTGGAGGATGTCGCCCTTGCTGCCGATCTCGGGTCCGGCTTCGGCGGCCCACCGGGCGAGGAGGTCGTCGCGCAGGTCGGGGTGCATGTGCCGGAGGGTGAGCATGTGCAGCTGGACGGCTGCCTCCAGGCCGATGGTGAGGGCGTCGTCGCGTTCGAGGGCGGTCGCCTGGTCCACGTCAGCCCTCCGTGTTGGCCTGGTCGGCGTCCGGCCGGGCGTAGTCGAGGCCGTGCCGGTCGGCGTCCGGGCGGGGGTCGTTGCCGGCGAGCACGTCACGCAGGTTGTGGGAGGCGTTGCCGCAGGACTCGCCGATGTACTCCTCGAGGGCGGCGAGCGCGGACAGCCGGGACCGGAGGTCGGCCAGCTGGTCGCGGAGTCCGTCGCGTTCGGTCCGCCAGGCGGTGTCGTTGATGTCGAGTTCGGTGCGGGCGGCGGTCAGCTCCCGGTCGAGCCGGTCGCGGTCGGCGGTGACCCGCTCGAGTTCGCCGAGCAGCCGGAGGATCTCGGCGTTGAGGATGCGGGCACCGGGCCCGTTCGCCGTCCAGCTCGTGCTCGAGGGCGTCGCGCTGGGCGACGAGTGCCTCCACGTCGTTGACGAGGGTGCCGAGGGCCTCTTCCGGGCGCTCGCCGGTGGGGCTGATGGCGTCGCCGATCTGGGCGAGCATGCTCACCGCCTGGTCGCGGTCGGCGGTGACACGCTCCAGCTGCTCTTCGACGCGGGCCATCTGGTCGGCGAGGTCGTCGGAGGCGCGGCGGGTGGTGGCGGCCCGTTCGGCGTCGGTGGGGTCCTGGTCGTCGTCGTCGGTGAGCTCGCTGGTCGGCTCGGCGCGGCCGAGGGTGTCGTGGTCGGCCCAGGCCCGGTCGCGCTGCTCGTCGAGGTCTCGGAGCCGACACAGGAGGGTGCCGTTGCGGCGCAGCTGCTCGGCCTGGTGGGTGATGGTGGCGCGGGCCTGCTCCAGCTCGGCTTTGACGGCGTCTAGGTGCGGCGTGGGTCGCCCTGCCCGCGTCTCCGGCTGCCGGCCGGTGGCGAGCCGGTGGGTGAGGTCGTCGTGCATGGGCAGGGGCCGGCTGGTGCTGGTCGGGGCGCGGTGGGCGTCGTAGGCGGCGAGCAGGGCGATGTCGGCGGGCTGGGCGGGGGTGGCTCCGTTGCTGCGTCGGTGGTGCCAGTCGCGGGCCCAGGTGTCGAGGGCGGCGAGGACGGCGTCGTACGGGGCGACGTCGGCGATGCGCTGTTCGCCGTGGAGGGGACAGCTCGCCGATGCCCCGTTGGGCAGCCGGTGGACGGCGACGCAGCAGAACGCGCAGTCTGTCGGGTCGAAGACGGTGGCGGCCGGGTCGGCGACCCCGGGGCAGTCCTTGACGCCGAACGGGCCGAGGTCGCGGCGGTGCGGGCCGTGGGGGCTGGTGGTGGGGCACAGGTCGGTGCTCATCGGTGATCTCCCTGGGTCAGTCGAGGCCGGCGAGGTCGCCGCCGAACCACGGTCGGCTTGAGCAGTTGGGGCAGTCGGGCTGTTCGCCTCCGTCGCAGTTGCCGCAGCGGGTGAGGCTGGTGAAGGTGGCGGCCGCGAAGAGGGGTTCGGGGTAGTTGTCGATGTCGCCGGCGAGGGCCTTGCCGCAGCAGTCGCAGGTGGGCATGGTGTGGGTCCTCAGGCGGGCTGGTGGGTGGCGTGTCGGGGCAGGAAAGCCGCCGGGCGGGCCGGCGGCGGTTCGGGGGTGTCGTCGAACAGGGACGCCTGCTCGGGGCGGGCCATCTGCGCGAGGACGGACTTGCCGGCGGCTGACCGGTCGGCGCGCATCCACCGCCAGTCGGTGGGCTGGAGCCAGCCCAGCAGGCGGATGAGGTTGATGTCGGGGCCGTAGGCGAGGTAGGTGCCGTCTGTGCTGTCGACGCCCATCTGGGTGGCGCGTGCGAGGCGGGCGGCGGAGTTGACGCGCCCCATGTGGACCCACTTGCCGCGCCGCTTGGCCTCGGCGGTGACCTGGGCGGCCATGTCGGAGACTTTCCACTCGACCAGCTCGGACCGGCAGTGCGGGCAGTGGGTTTGCGGGAGGGTGACCACGTCGGGCACCCAGGAGCAGGGGACGCATTCGACGATCCCGGCGAGGAAGATCGCGTCGAGGTAGTCCCAGGGCAGGTCGTCGGGGTGGCCCCGTTCTGCGCGCAGATGGCGACGCGGCCGACGATCTGCCGGATGGGCCGCAGGAGGGGCCAGGACCGTTCGAGGGTGCCGGGGTGGTCGGCGACGACGTCGGGGGCGACGGCGAACCGGCAGCGGCTGCGGTAGTCGGCGTGGCTGGCCAGCCAGCGTAGGTAGCCGGTGTTGCCGGGGTAGGCGTTGGAGTAGATGCCGTTGTCGGCGATCCAGTCGACCCAGGGTTCGAGGCGGTTGCCGGCGGCGGGGGTGATGATCTGGCCGAGGAGGTTGGCGCGCATGGCGTCGCGGATGCGGTCGGTGCTGGCGGTGGCGTAGTAGATCACTGGGGTCACCTCCTTGCGGCTGGGCTTTGGGGCTGGCTTTGGGGTGGGTGACGGTCAGGCGGGCCAGGTGACGGCGCCCAGGGCGGCCCGGTGGGTGGCGGGCATGGGGGCGAGCGGGTGGCCGAGGTGGTCGGCGGCCATGGCGGCGAGGATCGCGGCGTCGGCGAGGTTGTCGTCGCCCTTGGTGTCGAACATGGGTAGGCGGCGGGCGACGGCGTCGATGACGGCGCCCTTGTGGGCGGTGCCCTTGCCGGTGGCGTAGCGCATGCGCGCCTGGATGGGGATTTCGGCGACGGGTACTTCGCGGCGGCGGAGGTTGCGGACGACCCGCCACCAGAGGGCGGACCGTTCGTGGTTGCCGGCCCCGGAGCGGGAGAACGCGGGGATTTCGATGGCGACGAGGGTGGGTTGGTCGCCGATGGCGGTGAGGATGCGGTCGGTGAGGCGGTCGATGGCGTTGAGGCGTTCGTCGAGGGGGCGGGTGGTGATGCCGGTTTCGCCGATGAGCTGGCACCAGCCGTGGTTGGAGGCGATGCCGGTGCCGGTGAGTGACAGGTCGACGCCGATGGTCTTGGGGGTGGTCACGGCTTCACCTCGGCGGGCGTCCAGGCGCTGACGAGGACGCTGCCGTCGGGCCACCGCCGCAGCTCGCGGCGGACCAGCTCGTAGGTGATCGGGTAGCGGGGGCGGTGTTCTTGGCGGAGCCGGATGGTGGCTTCGGCTTCGGCTCGGGTGGCGTGCGGCAGCCCGACGCCGTCGCCGTCGGGCACGGAGGAGACCCGAACGGCCCATTGTTCGGCGGTGGTGCTGTCTGCCGGGTAGAGCCGGCCAGCCTCGGCAAGAGCGGCGACGGCGACGCGGGCAAGGGACATGGGGACGCCGACGATGTCCCCGTCCGGGTCGCGCCAGATGTCGGGGACGGCCGGGTCGTTGGCTGCGGCAATGAGCGTTTCGGTGATGGTCAGAGCTGCGGGTGCGGTGGGCGGGGTCATCGGGGCTCCTGGGTGGGTCGGGTGTGGATGGCGGGGGTCTGTCGGCGGAGTCGGTCGAGGGCGGCCCGGTCCTGCTCGGCGGCGGCGCGGTTCGGTGCTTCCCGGGCCGGTGCCGGTGGGGTGGCCAGGACCACGCCGACGGCGGCGAGGTCGACCAGCCGCCGTCCCCGCTTCTCGCCGATGGCCCTCTCCAGCGCCCGCTGGTGGATTTCCTCCGACGGGGTCAGCGGGGCGTCCGGTTCGGGGCGTCCACGCCGGGCCAGGACCGGCTCCAGGACGGCTCGGCAGGCGGCGATGCCGCGGGCGTTGCGTTCGGTCTGCTCGGCGGTGATCTCGAAGCGGGACGGGCCGTTCATGCGGCGGCTCTCCGCCGGTCGCTGCCGAGCAGAGCGATGACCTTGCAGGTCTCGACGAGGCGGGAGGCGATGCGGTCGCCGAGGCCGTCGCGGAGTTGGGCGAGCGGGATGTTGGTGGTGAAGATGGTCGGCTGCATGGCCTCGTAGCGGGCGTTGATCAGCCGGTAGGTGGTCTCCTCCACCCACTCGCTGGACTTCGCCGCTCCGAGGTCGTCAACGAGCAGCAGCGCGGCGTCGCGGTACCGCTCCAGCGAGCCTTCCGGGTCGCGTCCGGAGGGGCGCAGGGCGGCGGTGAAGTCGGCGAAGGGGACGGCCTCCCACCGGACGGACCGGCCGCAGCCGAGGGCGGCGCGGATCGCGCCGTACGCCTGGAAGGTC
Organism: Micromonospora cathayae; assembly: GCF_028993575.1. Classification (NCBI taxonomy): domain Bacteria; kingdom Bacillati; phylum Actinomycetota; class Actinomycetes; order Micromonosporales; family Micromonosporaceae; genus Micromonospora; species Micromonospora cathayae. The sequence continues at coordinate 2,761,993 of NZ_CP118615.1, forward strand.
TTGCCGGTGCCGACGGGCCCGGAGATCAGCAGGGACCGGCAGGTAGTGGGGTCGGCGTGGAAGTCGGCGGCCCAGGCGAGGATGTCGGGCTGGTCGGCGACGGCCTCGCGGTAGCGGCGGGGAACCGCTTGGCGCACTCGACGGCGGCGCGGGCGTCGTACCAGTCGCGGAGGGCCTGCCCGCCGGTTGCCTTGGCGTCGGAGGCACAGAGGGTGCAGGTGGTGATGTCGCTGCCGTGGGTGCAGGTGGTGTCCATGTCAGAGTCCCTGGGTGTAAGCGGTGGCCGGGTCCTGGGGGTCGCGGTACGCCTGGTGGCGGTGGCCGTTGACGGCGGCGAGGTGCCGGCCGGGCGGGCGGTTCATGACCTCGTTGACGACGCTGGGCAGCGTCGAGGGGTGGAGGGCCTTCGCCGACCATTCCTGGAGTCCTCCACGAATGTCGGCGGCGGTGATGCCCTCGCCGAGCATCGACTTGATGCTCTTGCCGAGCTGACCGATGACCTGGCCGGGCGGGCGCTTCTGGCACCGGTCGAGGTACTCACCGAGGAGTGTCTGGGCGGTCGCGTCAGCGTCGTCGTGCGACGACCGAGCCGGAGGCGAGGGGCGTCCCGCCGTAGGCGGAATAGATCCCTTCCCTTCCCTTCCACTCCCTTCCGCAGGGGAGGGCTCGCGAGGGCTCCCGGAATCCTCGCGAGGCTTCACCGAATCGGCGGGGAATCGGGGCTTGCCGGGCTTGTCGACGCGCTGGTGCCGTTCCCAGTTGCGGACCTTCAGCACGGGCCCGACGGGGGCCTCGTACTGGTCGAGTCGAGCAGATCGATCGTGACCAGCTCAGATAGCAGGTGCTTGATGTCGACGTTGTCGCCGGGGAAGATCTGCATCTTCAGCCGGACGGGCTTCTCGTCGATGTAGCCCTGGTCGTCGACGAAGTTCCAGATGCCGATGAACAGCAGACGCGCCCACGGGCTCAGTTCAACGATCTTCTCGTCGACCCAGAATTCGGGCTTGATGCTCCGGATGCGTGCCATCAGATGGTGTTCCTGTCCGTTTCGTGAGGATCGAGGGTTCGCGAGTCCTCGCGAGGACTCGCGAGGGTTCCGGGAAAGTGCTGGGCGAGGTGGTCCTCAAGACCCCCTATCGCCGCGTTCGCTGATTCGGTTTCGTCGGCACCGTGGCCAAGAACGGTGACGGTGCAGAGCGGGCAGTCGACCGTGGCTGCGGTGGTCACGCCGCCTCCTTCCGGTCGCGCTGGCGGGCCCGGGCGAGGTGGAGCACCTGGGCGGGGGTGTCGGGCCGTTCGCGGGCGGTGTCGGCGTACGGGCCGTACCGCTCGGCGAGGAGGGCCTGGAGGCGCTCGGCGCGCTCCTGCTCGCGGGTGGTGGTGCTCATCAGGTCCCCCTCGTTGGTGTGGTTCGTGGTCGGGTGGGTGGCGCCCTGCCGCGACGTGAACGCGGGTGTCCCGGCCGGGTCCGGTGTCAGGGCGGGCCGCATCAGGCGGCCTGGCGGGTGCGGTGCCGGTACATCGCCTGATGCACGGCGGCCGGCTTGACGTGGAACCGGGACGCGACGGCGTGCACGTCGGTGGTGCGGGCCATCTGCGCCATCGCGGCGGTCCGGTCGGTGGCCCTCACCCGGGCCGGCGGGTCGCCGTCGATGAGTCGCTGCATGGCGGCCGGGTCGGGTTCGGGCCGGGTGGTGCGGTGCTCGTGGACCGGCCCGTACCGGTCGACGGGCACGCGGACGATGAGCACCGAACCGGGGGCGTGGGCGGCCCATCCGGGCACCTGGGCGGCGGGTTGGATGTCCCACAAGGGCGGGCCGGTGATGACGGCGTGGGCCTGGTCGGCGAGGTCGTCGAGCTGGGCGGCACCGTCGGCGATGAGTTGGGTGCGGGTGTGCGACTCGTCGACGATGGGCCAGACGAACTGGAGGATGTGGGTGCTCACGGCTGGCCTTTCTGGGTGCGGGTGTGGCAGGGGCATTCGCAGCGGGAGGCGGTGCACCGCTGGTGGAGGCGACCTCGGCAGGACGGTCCGATCAGCAGTCGGCGGCTGGTGGCGACGAGCCGGCGAACCTCGGTGCGGGTGAGCCGGTCTGGTCTGGCCGGCCGGACGGTCTCCCGGTAGCCGCAGTGCAGGCAGTGCTGTGCGCTGGTGTTGGTGACGCCGTCGGCGGGTTCGACCTCGAGGGCCTTCGCGCAGCGAGGGCACCTCTGGTCGGATCGCTGCCCGCCGACGGCGTTCATCAGGCGGGCTTGCGGGCTTTTCCCAGGCGCGACAGCAGTGCGCCGAGGGTGGTGGGTTCGCCGTTCTCGTCGTTCACGGCGGCACCGAGCCGGCCGGCGGCCTCCTCGGCCTTGTACAGCTGCCCCAGCTCGTCGAACCCGGTGGTCGGGTCCAGGGCGGTGCGGGCCACCTCGGAGACGCTCATGCCGGGGTCCGCGCCGTCGGTGAGCCAGGCGAGGATGCGCTGCCCGAATTCCTCGTCGGGTTCCCGGATGACGGACTTCGCCAGTGGCTTGCAGCGGGACTTCGCGACGATCAGGGTGTTCTCGAGGTCCAGGTCGCCGACGACGTCGAACTCGTATTCGATGCCGTCGCGCTGTTCCGGCTTGGTGCCGATCTTCCGGGGCACCTTCTTGCCGCGGTCGTTCTCCTCGATGACGTACTCGGTCTTGGTGCGCATGGTGACGATGACGTGGCCGGGGTAGGCCAGCAGCGCGTCGACCATGGCCCGTTCCATGGGCCGGGCTTCTTTCCAGCCGGCAAAGGTGTTGCCGCCACCGGACCGCTTGGCGGCCTGGTCGACCTGCTCGAGCATGCCGCCGGTGCCCATCCAGAAGTGCGACAGCGAGTCGACGATGACGACGTCGTAGCCGGCGTTCCCGGCGGCGGCTAGGGCCTTGACGAGCTGCCGCGGGTCGTAGGTGTGCATCTGGAGGGTGTCGAAGGTGAACTGGTCGGCGTACTTGGAGGCGCTGCCGCGTTCGGTGTCGATGACGGCGATGCGTCCTCCGAGGGCGGTGCCGGTGATGAGGCTGGTGTAGGTCTTGCCGCTGCCGGAGGGCCCGGCGAACGCGAGACGGGCCTTGGCCTGGGCCTTGGTCGCGGGGGTGAAGCTGAGTTCCACGGTGTTCCTTTCAGGTGGTGCGGTTGGTCTTGCCGCCGGGGATGAGCCGGAGTTGCGCACCGCCGGGTTCGCAGCCGGGGTGCCGGTCGTAGGTGTTGGGGGTGCCGTCGGGGCCGGCCGCGGCGGCGGGGTCGACGGGCCAGCCGCAGCCGCCCGCGCACGGCTTGCCGCCGTTGAGCACGGCGGTGACGTGGGCGGCGATGTTGGCCCACCGGCCGACCCGGGTCACCGCCGGCCGTCCAGGTCGATCAGCCCGGCCTGGTGGGCGAGGACCACGGCGTGGACGACGGTGGCCGCGCCGAGCTGCTCACGGATCCGGGTCAGCCGCACGCAGATGGTCTGGGCGGTGACGTCGAGGCGGTGGGCGATCTGCCGCTGGGTGAGGCCGCCGGCGAGGTGCCGGAGCAGCAGCACGTCGGCGGGGCTGAGCTCGGTGGTCGGGACGGTCGCGGTGGTCACGGGGTCACCTCCCGGGTGATGTCGACGCCGCCCTGGGCGATGTCGTCCCAGTAGTCCTCGTCGGCGCCGGCGCAGCGGGGGCAGTAGCTGACCTGATCGCCTCGGCCGTTGGTGCCGGTGCGCCAGCCGGCGGCGCGGGCCTGTTCGGTGGCGGGGCTGGTGGTGCTGTCGTCGATGTGGTGGGCGAGGCGGCAGTGGGTGCAGGCGGCCTTGTGCCGGGCGTCCTGGATGTCGTCGATCCGGAGCAGCCCGGTGGCCTGGTCGACCCCGGCGTGGACGGCCTGGTCCTCGGGGGTGGGGGCGACGAGCTGCCGGGCGGCAGGGCTGAGCCCGTGCCCGACGTCGACCGGCCGGACAGCACCGGCGGCGTGCCGGCCTCGGATGGCGCGGCGACGGCCGACGTACCAACGGGGCCGGGTCGGGTCGGCGGCCGGGGCCGGCACGGCGTGCTGCTGCTGGGTGGGGGTGTCGATGCCGGTCACCGGGACACCTCGCTGCCCGCGTAGTACCGGTTGGTGTCGCCGGCCTTGATGGCGGCCCGGGTGGCGGCGGTGATCACGCCCCGGATCGAGCGGTCGCCGGCTCCCGCGACCTTCTCGGCCGGTACCGGAACCTCGGGCACCTCGCAGCAGCCGCAGCCCCGGGTGAGCCACTGCTGGGTGTCGGCGAGGGTGTACCGGCCGGCGTCGTTGGCCTTGCTGCGGTAGCCAGCTCCGTCGGGCCCCCACCACGCCTTTGGTGGTGCGACCAGATCAGGTACTGCGGTTCGGTCGCCGGGGCGTGCTCGGCGGCGGTGAACAGGTCGGGGCCGTCGAGCTGGGCGAGCGCCTGCTCGAGGTGGGCGACGATGCGGGCGAGCCGGGTACGGACGTCGGCCACGTCGGCCTGGTCGTCCTCGGGCGGCTCGGGCAGCCGGTGGGTGTCGGCCTGGTGCCAGAGGTCGGAGCTGATCTGCTCCAGCTCGGCGCGGAGCCGGTCGACCTCGGCGAGCAGGGCGGGGATGTCCTGCCGGGCGGCGGCGATGAAGCGGGCGTCAGCCTCCGGGTCGGTCTCCACGGCCTCGTCGTGGCCCCAGTCGCACCGGTCGTCGTCGTCCACCTCGGCGACGGACTGGATGCAGGTGAAGCTGCCGCGTCCGGTGACCTCCAGGCCCCGGACGATGTGGGTGCCGTTACCGACGCCCCACGGCCCGGGGGTGGCCTCGTTGAGGCGGTAGCGGATGGCGTCGAGGTCGAGGCTGGTGGTGGTGTCGGTCATCGGAGGCTCCAGACGATGGGGGCGAGGATGGCCGCCCAGGCGGCCAGGGACAGGGGGATGGCGGCGAGGAGGCCACGCATGGCGCGCACCCCCTCCGGGTCGGGGATCACTGGCCGTCTCCGTCGAGGCAGCAGGGCTCGTCGACGGGTGCCGGGCAGCCGTGCAGGCACACCCCGCAGGACCGTTCGATGCAGTGGTCGCCGCTGTCGTCGGCCAGGCAGGTGGCCGGGTCGCAGATGCAGCAGCCGGGCCGGGTCGCGGTGGTGGTGGGCGTGATGTGCAGGTGGATGGTCACGCGGCAGCCCTCCCGGCGGTGACTGCGACGAGGAGCTGCCGGCCGATGTGCTCCGTGCAGGCGGGCGGGATGGCCTGCCGGCCGCCCAGGTTGGTCATCCAGTGGCAGCCGAGGGCGTCGGTGAACGCCCGTTCCCCCTTGTGCTCGAAGGCCAGCAGGGTCGGGTTGCGGTAGCAGCGGCACGGCGGCAGCAGCTCGTAGCCGGCCCAGTGGCCGCGCTGGAACACCCGGTGCCGGCGCACGTTGAGCCCGAACTGGGTGCCGCAGAGCAGGTAGTCGGGGCGCATGGTGCCGTCCCACGCGGCCTCGGGGACGTTCTCGACGACGTAGGGCAGGCCGAGCCGGTCGAGGGCGTCGAGGGTGGGGGTGAGCAGGTCGGGGTGGTTCTCCCGCTTGCCGCGCCACGAGGTGACCCGGGCCCGGGTCTGGCAGGTGGGGCTCGCGGCGACGGCGGCGGGCCGGTACTGGCGGACGAGGTCGGGCAGGAGGGTGAGGGCGTCGCCTTGGTGGAAGGTGAACGGGTAGCGGGGCTGGGGGTGCAGGTCAACGCCGATGACGTGGAAGCCGGCGCGGTGGTAGCCCATGCTGGCGCCGCCTTCGCCGCAGTACAGGTCGATAGCGATCGGACGGTTCACGCGGCGGCCCTCCCGGCGGTGAAGTGCACGATCGGCGCGCGGCGGACCTGGCGGCGGAGAGCGGCGCACCGACACCGCTCCCGCACCAGCCGGTCACCGCAGCACGCCTTGACGCGGACGGTGATGCGGGGCAGGTGCGGCACCGGCGGGGGCGGCGCGTCCGGCCGGTCGTCCGGCCAGCCGGCGGTCACGCCGCACCAACCCGGGTGTCACGCAGCCGCACCCGAGGGCGGGCCTCGACCTGCTCGACGGTGCGCAGGTGCGGGTGCCGGCGGCGGTTGAACCACCGGTCCCGGTGGCCGTCCCGACCGTCCCGCTTCGCGTCGTACATGGCGGCGTCGGCGCGGGCCAGCGTCAGCCGCAGCGACGGTGCCGCTCCCGCCAGACCGACCGACCCCGTCACCGGCAACTCGGTGCCGTCGGCGAGCGGCACCAGCCACGACGCGGCCAGGTCAACCAGCCGGTGGGTGCTGTCGATGACGACCAGCTCGTCCCCACCGAGACGCGCCACGACGTGGTAGCGGGCCGCCAGGTGCTGGGCGATGTGCACGAGGACCCGGTCCCCGGTGTCGTGGCCGTAGGTGTCGTTGATGTGCTTGAAGCGGTTCAGGTCGATCAGCGCCAGGGCGTCGGAGGAGTCGACCTGCCACGTCCACGCCTGGGCGAGGCCGTCGCGGTTGAGGAGGCCGGTGAGGGGGTCGTGGGTGGCGCGGTGCTCGGCGGCGCGGAGGGCGGCCCGCAGGTCGGCGTTCTCGGCGCGGGCCTGCGCCAGGTCGGCCTGGAGGTCGTTGAACGTGATCCGGATCGGGTCGGTGGTGGTTTTGTCGGTACGATCGGTGTGCACTTGGACATCTCCTTCGTCGGGGATCTGTGTCCGGGTGGAGCCCTCGCGCCGTTGCACCGGCCGGGGGCTCATCCGTGTCGGGCTGGTCAGCCCCAGTCGAAGTCGCGGCGGTTCACGCGGCGGCCCTCGCAGCGATCCGCTCGCGGCGGCACGTCTTGCACTCGCGGCGGGCCCGGCCCTTGGCCGTGCGGCGCGAGTACGTGTTCTCCGGGCTGTACTCGTGGCCCCGCGGGCAGTGCGTCTTCGCCGCGTTCCGGTTCGGCGCGGTGTGCGGGGACCGCAGCAGGTTGTCCCGCTGGGTGACCGCCTCCAGGTGGGCCGGGTTGACGCACCGCCGGTGGACGCAGCCGGTCCCGCCGGGGCAGGACTGGTCGGCGTTGTGGCAGAGGTGGTCGACGACCAGGCCGTCGGGGACGGGCCGGACCATCAGCTCGTAGGCGACCCGGTGGGCCGGATCGTTCTGCTTGCCGAACCGCGCGTACCCGTCGGTGGTGAGGTCGCCCCGCCACAGCCAGCAGGCGTCGGGTCCGCCGGTGGTGTCGACCTGGGTGATGAAGGCCCGCAGCCGCAGCGGGTGCACGCTGGTCATGCCGCCCTCCGGTTGTTGCGGGCGGGCCGCTCGCCGGCGGCGACGATCTGCTGGAAGTGCTCTTCGGTGTAGCGGCGGTGCTTGCCGATGAACGTGCAGGGGATCTCGGAGGCCTTCGCCTTGGCCTCGACCCAGCCGACCGGCACGCCGAGGCGGTGGGCCAGGCCGGCGTCGTCCATCAGCGGGCCGCCGGTGGACGGGGGAGCGGTCTGAGGCTTCGCGGTCCGGGCCACCTCAGGCCACCTGGTCCCGGACCGGCTCGCGGTCCTCGACGAGGTCTTCGACCGTGACGCCGAGCCGACGGGCGATCCGAACGGCCACCGGAAGGCTGGGCAGGATCTTCTGGGCCATCCAGCGGTCGAAGACTGACCGGTGGACGCCGAGAAAGTCGGCAGCGGCGGTCTTGCCGGTGACGCCCTTGTCGGCGAGGAGCTGAGTGATTCGGGTGCGGTTCAACTTCACGTCTGTCGCATCGGAGCGACCGCTGTTCGCATCCATGCGACGACTGTAGCTGTCGCAATCGTGCGACACAAGGGGGACGGGCAGGGCGTTTCTCGTGACCGTTCGGTCATCTATCGTTGCGACTATGCGACGTGACAACGGGGTGACGGCCCCTGCCCGCCATGCTCCTGGAGCTGAAAGAGTGTCGCGCCCGCGCGACAAGCTGACGGCCCGCGCAACCGAGTTGATGCGTCGCACCCTTGCGACGCCTTACCGTGTCCCCATGACCGAACCGGCAGCCGAACCTGGGCGCTCCTCCTGGGCCCGCTACCTGCAAGAGGTGGCGGATAGACCCGGATGGAGCGTCACACGCCTGGCCAACGAGGCAGGCGTCCACCGATCCACCATCTACCGCTGGATCAAGGGCGACACCCGAGGCACCACCGTCGAGCTGGCCACGCAGATTGCCGCCGCCGCCGGTGACCCACCCTCGGTGGCGCTCGCTGCCGCTGCCGACGTCCTTGGGCGAACCGACCCCGACGGCACCGAGGTGGCGATGGTCATGGCCTCCGATCTCCCCGACCACGTCAAGGCCGAGCTTGTGGAGGAGCTCCGCCGCATGGCCCGCGCCGATGCCGACCGCCGCCGCGCCTTCGTCGACTCGTTCATCCGGTTGCGGCACGCCTGATCGTGTGGGTTGAGAAGCACGGCCCGACCTACCGCATCCGAGACAGGGTCGGGGACAAGAAGATCACCGTCGCGGACGGGTACCACAACAAGACCGCAGCCAAGAAGGCGATGACGGCGCTCGCCGGTGACCAGGTGCGTGGGGACCTGGTCATGCCGTCGGCGGGGGAGAAGCTGCTCGGCGACTGGGCGCGCGACTGGTGGGAGGCCCGCAAGTCCGGGCTGTCCCCGAACACGCAGCGCTCGGAGTGGAGCAGGATTCAGACGCACATCCTGCCGGCGCTCGGCGACCAGGCGGTGGGGGACATCAGGCCGCTGCACGTGCAGCGGTGGGTGTCCGAGCTGGGCAAGAAGCGGTCAGCGAAGACCGTCGCCAACGTGCACGGCGTCCTGAACTCCATCATGGCCGGGGCGGTCGCCCAGCGGCTGATCCGGGCGAACCCGTGCGCCGGGACGAAGCTGCCGCGGGGAATGGCCGCCGAGATGCGGTTCCTCACCGAGCCGGAGGCCGGTCGGCTGCTGGCCGCGCTGCCGGAGCACTACCGGCCGCTGTACCTCACCGCGCTCGGCACCGGGCTGCGGTGGGGTGAGCTGGCCGGTCTGCGGGCGGGTCGGGTGGATGTGCTCGCGGGGACGCTGCGCGTCGAGGAGACGTTGTCGGAGCTGCCCGGATCGGGCGAGCTGGTGTTCGGTCCGCCGAAGACCAGCGGGAGCCGGCGGACGGTGACGCTGCCGTCGGAGGTGCGGCAGGCCCTCGTCGGCCTGGTCGCCGACCGCAAGCCGGCTGAACTGGTGTTCCTCACGGCGACGGGGCAGCCGTTGCGGATCCGGAACTTCCGCCGGATCTGGCTGGCCGCGACCGAGCGAGCCGGCGTCGGCGGAATCCGCTTTCACGACCTGCGGCACACGCACGTGGCGTGGCTGCTGTCCGCGCCGGAGCCACCCAACCTGACGGCCATCCAGCGGCGGCTCGGGCACGCCTCGATCTCGATCACGTCCGACCGCTACGGGCATCTGCTGCCGGCCGTCGACGAGCGGATCAGCAAGGCCCTCGACGTCGCGCTACCCCGCTCCGACTGGGGGCAGGGTGGGGGCACCGGCCGAACGGAGCCCACCGACAACGACCGGCAACCACCGGCATCTAGCACAGCGAACGAGATCACGAACTCTTGACCTTGGCGGGGCGGCGGTTTCAAATCCCATCAGTCACCCCAGTCGACGAGCCCTCTCCCGCAGGAGAGGGCTCGCTGCTTTTCCGGTCCCGGAACCCGGCGAATTTCAGCGAGTTTCGTCGATGTCGTGGAGCGCACGTGAGGTTCCCGGCCGGTAACGTGCGTAGCATGACTACTGTTACGCCTCGACAGGCACCGATAATGGTGACCCTGGCCGCCGTGGTGGTCCTGATCGTCGGGATCCAGGCCATCATCCGGATGTACAACACCTTCGACGGCGGCGCGGTCGGCGTGATCGCCGCCCTGATCGGCGTGGTGCTCTACCTCGCCGTCGCGTACGGGCTCTGGAAGGGCAACAAGATCGCCTGGATCCTCGCCCTGATCGGTGGCGCGCTCGCCCTGCTCAGCGTCTTCAGCGGAGACTGGCTGTCGTTCGTCACCGGGATCGTGCTGCTCGTCCTGCTGCTGCTTCCGCAGTCCCGCGCGTGGTTCAACCGGTCCTGACCCGAAACCCGTCCCGGTGTGCTCCGGGCCACCGAGGCCGACCGGGACGGCGCGGAAACGGCTGGGACGACCCGCGTACGCCACGGGCCGTCCCAGCCATCGATCAGTGGTCGGCGCTCACCCGGTGACGGACGGGCTGGCCTCCGGGGCGGCAGACTCCGCCGCCGCCGGCTCGTACGGCAGGGCGCTGCCCTTGACGTACTCTTCCCAGCTCATGTTCCAGTCCGTCCAGCCGTTGCCGTTCTGGAGCTTGCGCTCGGTGCCCTTGACCGTGATCGGGTCACCGATCCTGGTCTGGTTGAACAGCCACTCGCCTTCCTTCATCGAGACGTTCACGCAGCCGTGCGAGACGTTGACCCGCCCCTGCTGTCCCTCCGACCAGGGTGCGGCGTGGATGAACTCGCCGCCCCAGGTGAGTCGCTGCGCGAAGTCGATGTCGGTGCGGTAGCCGTCCTCCGGGCCGAGCTCGTCGAAGGTGTCGAAGACCGTCTCCTTCAACTTCTCGATCACCACCATGGTGCCGCTGGACGACGGGGTGCTCTTCTTGCCGAGGCTGACCGGGATGGTCCTGATCACCTTGCCGTCCCGGGTGACCGTCATCCGCTTGGTCTTGTTGTCCACCGTCATCACGGTGGCCGGACCGATCTTGATGTCCACGCTCAGGTCGGCGCGGCCGTACCAGCCGTCGCCCATCGGCAGGCCACCGGCCTGCACCCGGTACCGCACGGTGCTGCCGGCCTGCCAGAACTCCTTCGGCCGGTAGCGGACCTCGGTCGGGCTGACCCAGTGCCAGATGCCCTCCTGGGCCGACGTGGAGGTGACCGTCATCCGGCGCTGCACGTCGTCCCGGTAGTCCTCCGGGATCGCCCGGCCGAACTTCACGATCAGCGGCATGCCGACCCCGACCACCTGGTCGTCGCCGAGAAAACTGGTCACCCGGACCTGGTTGGCCGGCTTCGCCATGGTGGTGAAGTTGTGCGTCGCCGTCGTGGCCTTGCCGTCGCCCCCGGTCGCCGTGACGGTGGCGGTGTACGTGGTGCCGTACTGCAGGGCCCCGGACGGCAGCCAGGTCCTGCCGTCGGCGGCCATGGTGCCCTCGACCGTCGCGCCGGCCGCGTCCTTCAGCTCGACCGTGGTCTGCTGGGCCTGCTCGGCGGTGAAGGCGATCTCCGTCGAGGCGGGCACGTCCTTCGCGTCCGCCTGCGGCGTGGTGATCGTCACTGCCGCCTCGGCCGGCTTCTCGCCGGGATTCTCCCAGCCGGACGACTTGCCGTCGTCGCCGCCGGTACAAGCCGAGGTCAGCGCCAGTACGGCGGCGAGTGCCGCCGCCGCGAACGCGCCGCGCCGCCTGCCGCGCCGGACGCCCCTGCTCCGGATCAGCCGGTCCTGGTCAGCTCGCATGATGTCCTCACAGTCGTGGTCCCCGACAACCATGGTCCCTCAAGGGACGCACGGGACCCGGTACCCGTTGCGGTGGGTGAAGAGAAACACCGTCCGAATATCGTGCCATACTGCTAAAATCGCCCACTTTCGTCGGAACTCCGACGCGCACCGTGGCGGATCCGGGGTCCCCGGCGAGTCGTGCGGCGTCGTGCGGCGTCGTGCGGCGTCGTGCGGCGTCGGAGTTCCGACGTGCCGTGCGCTGCCGCGGTTCCAGGCGCGCGCCGTGTGTGGAGCTGGTGTCCCGGGCGTGCGCCCTGTGGAGCTGGAGTTCCGGACGCGCACCCTGCGGCAGCCGTGGTCTCGGACGCGCGGTGCGGGAGCCGGGGTCCGGCGCGCGCCGTGCGGAAGCTGCGGTCCCGGCGCGCGCCGGGATCCCGGCGGGAGTGATTCAGGCGGTTCTCAGCCGGCCAGCGCCGGACCGGCCCCGCCGTCGGGCACGGGCAACGCGCTGCCCTGGACGAACTCCGCCCAGCTCAGGTTCCACGCCGTCCAACCGTTGCCCGCCGCGAGCTTGCGTTCCGTGCCGGTGATCGTGATCGGGTCACCGATCATGGTCTTGTTGAACAGCCAGCGGGCGTTGTCGGTGGCGACGTTCACGCAGCCGTGCGAGACGTTGCGCCGCCCCTGGTGCTGCACCGACCACGGGGCCGCGTGGATGTACTCGCCACCCCAGGTCAGCCGCTGGGCGAACTCGATGTCGGTGACGTACCGGTTGGCCGGGTTCGGGTCGTCCCGGGTGTCGAAGACGGTCGCCGCCTGCTTCTCCATCACCACCATGGTGCCGCTGGAGGAGGGCGTCGACTTCTTGCCCAGGCTCACCGGCATGGTCCGGGTCACCTGGCCGTTCTCGATCACCGTCATCTGCTTGGTGGCGTTGTCCACCTTCATCTCGAAGGACCGACCGATCTTCCCGGTGGCCTTCCGGTCGACGTTGCCGTACTTGCCGTTGCTCAGCGGGATGCCGGCCAGGGCGATCCGGACCGAGATCGTGGTCCCCGGCTGCCAGTACTCCGGCCCCCGGTAGTACGCCTGCGTACCGTTGTCGACCCAGTGCCAGGCACCCGGCTGCGGCGGGTCGGTCTTGACGAACATCCGCCGCTGCACCGCAGCCCGGTCCTTCTTGGGAATACCCGGGGAGAACTCGGTGACCACCGGCATCGCCACGCCGTACGTCTTGTCGTCGAACAGGTAGAGCCCGGAGCCGATGGTCGACGACGGCTTGCGCATCGTGGTGAAGCTGCTGGTGCCGGTACCCGTTGCGGAGGTGACCGTGGCGGTGTACTTCGTGGCGTACTTCAACGGGGCGGCCGGCACCCATGACGAACCGTCGGTCCGCAGCGCCCCCTGGACCCGCTCACCGCCGGCGGCGGTGAGCGCCACCTCGGTAATCTTGACGCCGGGATCCGACGCGGCGATCTCCGCGCTCACCGGCTGGTTCTTCGACCCGTCGGCCGGGCTGACCGTCACGGTCGCCCCACCCGCGGCCGGCGAGTTCGGCTGCTCGTCACCCACCGGAGCAGCGACCCCCGTCTCGGGTGCGCCCGACGGACCTCCCCCCACGAACGACGGCGTCTTCTCGTCGGGGCCACACCCCGTCAGTGCCAATGACGCTGTCAGAGCCAGGACGCCCACCATCGCCCCGGCCCGCGCGAACCTGCCCATCCCCACCTCGGTTTCTCGCGTGCCTGGCCGACATCGTGCCGTATGGCCGCTCGCGTCCGGTCCCCGGCCGGTCGATTCTCGGGCCTTTTGCCCCGTTTCAGCCCTTAATCTCGTCCAAAGAGGTGAGGAGGGGATCGGATTGGAACCCTCCTCAGACACCGTGCTAAGGTTCTCTCCGTTGCCAACGAGCGCCGCTAGCTCAACTGGCAGAGCAGCGGACTCTTAATCCGCGGGTTCGGGGTTCGAGTCCCTGGCGGCGCACCAGCAGCAAGGCTCTGACCTGGGGTTACTCCCCGGGTCGGAGCCTTTCTCGTTTCCCCGTCGGTGGTCCGGTGCTCGGTGGGTGCTCGGGAGCCGCTGGACGGTTCCGGCTTCCGGTGGACGGGTGGCATGGCGGTGGACGTCCGGGCCGGTTCGGTGAGGGGGTCTGGTGTCGGTGCCGGTGGTGATTCCGGACGGGATTCGGGCTGACGTGGAGACGTTGTGGCGTTACCACGATCTGGGTCACGAGCTGCGCCCCTGTGATGTGGGCATCGGGCTCGGCAGCCACGACCTCGGTGTGGCGGTGGTCGCGACCCGCCTGTTCCACGAGGGCCTGTTCCCGTGGATCGCGTTCACCGGCGCGAACGCTCCAACCACTGTCGAGCGGTTCCCGCGTGGCGAGGCGGTGCACTACCGGGAGTACGCGGTCGAGCATGGTGTGCCGGCGGAGGCGATCCTCGTGGAGCCTCGGGCGACGAACACGGCGGAGAACCTCGACTACTCGCGTCGGCTGTTGGCGGAACGCCGGATCCAGGTTCGTTCGGTGTTGCTCATGTCCCGTCCATACCAGCAACGTCGGGCCTACGCCACGTGCAGGCTGATGTGGCCGGAGGTCGACGTGGCGTGCGCGTCTAACCCGTTGGGGCTCGACGAGTACGTGCGCGGTATCGGTGACGTGCGGCGGGTGGTGGACATGCTGGTCGGGGATACGCAGCGGATCGAGGTGTATGCCGAGCGCGGGTTCGCTATCAGGCAGGAGGTGCCGGGCGAGGTGCGGGCGGCGTTCGACCGTCTGGTGGCGGAGGGCTACACGAGCCGGCTGATCTGAGCCGGGCTACCGGTGTTGGGCCTGCGTCTGCGCTTCGTGGGCGTGTCTGGCGGCTGTCTCGAACGCTGTCGTCCAGGGGAAGACGCGCTGTCGGTCGTTGCCGCTGCCGGGTGGGTGTGGTTCCCACTTGTGTTCGGGGCCGAGTAGTACGTGGATTCCTTCGTCGCGGAGGTTGGCTACCGCCCGGCGGAAGGGGAGTCGGGTGGCGAGTGCGGCGTTGACGAACGGCACGACGACGGTGGGTATGTGTCGTCCGATGAGTTCGGAGACGGAGGTCATGGCGTAGTTGTCGGCGAGGCCGAGGGCGATCTTGTTGATGGAGTTGTAGGTCGCTGGTGCGATGACCACAGCGCTGGCGGCGGGAAGTGAGCGCCGGCCGCCAGGGGAGGCCCGGTAACTGGATCGCACAGGGGTGCCCGCCAGTTCCTCGATGGCCGGTAGGTCGAGGAAGTCCAGGGCGCTGGGTGTGGCGGTGACCGCTGCCGTCCAGGACCGGTCCAGGGCGGTGCTGATCAATTTGGTCACGTCGGCGGCGGGGCCGGCGCCGCAGACGACGATCTGTAGGTGGCCGTTAGTCACAGCGGGATCCCAGCGGTCTGGGCGAAGTCGACGACGGCCCTGCGGACCTGGCCTTTGGCGAGGAGGGCGAGGTCGCCGGCGATGCGCTGGACGGCCGGGCGGCAGCGGATCTCCTCGGGCGCTACGTCGTAGGCGGTGCGCAGCGCGTCGAGGCCCTGTTCGTGGCGGCCCCACTGGGTGTAGGCGCGAGCGACGTCGACGTACAGCGAGGCTCTGCGTTCGGCGAGCGTGATCTTGTCCAGGGGCACCGTGCGGGCGAGCGAGATGGCGGTTCCCGCGTCACCGAGGGCCAAGGCGATGTTGACCCGGTGCAGCAGGACGTTGGTAGCGCCGAAGCCGGTCCACCGGTCGTTGCCGTCGTAGCCGAGTCGGGCTGCGGCGCGAGTGGCCTCGTCGAGCATGGCGTGTGCGGTGTCCCGGTCGTCCTTGCAGGCGGCGGCGACCGCGCCGCGGAGCACGAGCGCGCCGTATACGGCGACCGCGTCGGTTGAGTCGAGGCGGGTATCCCGGTCGAGGACGCCGGCGGCGTGCCCAGCGAGGGTCACGGCCTGGTCGTCGTGGCCGTTGCTCATGAGGGCGTGGGTCATGATCCGTGCGCTTGCGGCGATGGCCACCGGGTCCTGACTCGCTGTCGCGGCGCGGGTGCTGCGCTCGGCCGCGACCAGGGCCATCCCTCGGTCGCCCATTTTTAGTAGGACGCTCCCGACGACGTGGTACAGGTCGGTGGCGAGGACGTCTGCCTGGGCGCGTTGCTCGTCTTCGGCGTTGGCTCTGGCTGGTTCGAGGGCTGGTAGCAGCGTGACGAGGTCGTCGAGGACGCGTGCATATCGGCAGGCCTGGTAGTCGCGTTTTACTGCGGCCACCGCGCGGGAGAGCTGATGGACGGACAGCACCGTTTTAGGTGGATGTCGTGGCGAGACGAGCGCGTCGAGCAGCGGCGAGACAGCTGGGCCGGCGGCAACGCCCGCCGCGGTCGCGCGTAGAAGGTCTCTCCGTCGCACGTCACCATCCGAGCCCGAGCCGCTGTGCCTGTCCTTTCCAGTATCGGTGTCCGAGCCGGTCCGCGCCGGTGTGGTGCTCCCGGGTGCACCGTTGGTGCCCGTCACCAGTAGGGCCTCGAAGCGTGCCCGGGCGTCGGATGTGGCGCGGGTCAACACGGTGTCCAGCGCGGCCTGCATGTCGGCACGCGGAAGGACCGTGTCGCCCTGGCTGCTCCACTTGGCCACCGTCCGTCGCGCTACGCCGAGGTGCTCGGCGAAGGCGGTGACGCTCATCCGCAACGCCTGCCGCAGCGCGGTCGCCTCCCGGCCGGTCCAGGTCGTTACCGGAGCCATCGCATGTCCTCCCCGATAGGGGCTTCACCTGACTGCCGATGGTAGTGGCACGAGGGGTGACAACAGGTGCACCGCCAGTGCACCGCCAGGACATTCCGCTCGATCCTCTCCCGGGCCAATCTGAAGGTGCCGACGCGGTCCTCTCCCCGAGCGTGTCGGCGGACTCAGCAGCCTCGCGCAGGGAGCTTCACATGGATGTGCCGATCAGCGACGTGCTGGAACGCGACCCGATGCGCCGGCAGATGGCGTCGCCGGGCCATCCGCCGCCTGCGGGGCTGACTCCCCGTCCGCGTACCGCCGAGAGGGCTGCGTGGGTGGGTGGGCGGCGGTCTGCTCCCAGCCGTCGTCCCGCTGCGGTGGGCTCGCGTCTTCGGGCACGAGCCCGCCGTCTCGGGGTGCCCGCGACAGTGGGGGACCGGGCGTGACCGTGTACATGTCCCGTTCTGTTGCGGCCAGCCGGGCGGCACGGCGGTCCGGGGCGCAGCCCTCGGCTCCGGTGGCGGCTGTGGCGGATCCGCCGTTGTTGACCCATGTGTGGCGTCGGTTCTTCGAGCAGCGGCCCCGGCCGGGGTTCCGTTGATGAGCATCGAGCGACCGGTACCCGGCCAGGATGTTGACGGCCGCTGCCTGGTGGAGGGTGAGCATCTGCCGGCCCGCCCGCAGTGGCTGTGCCGGAACTGCGGCCACCCGTGGCCCTGCGCCCAGGCGAGGAGGAGGCTGCTGGTCGAGTACGAAGGTAGCCGGGTGGGGTTGTCGCTGTATCTGGCGGCCTGCCTGCACACGGCCATCGACGACCTGCGGCACCTCAGTGCGCCGCAGATGTGTGGCTACGCGGGTTTGTTCGACCGGTTCCTCGGCTGGACCAGGCACCGCGCCGGTGCCCGGCGGCAGGCCGCGACCCGTTTCCCACCGCTGTCCGAGGAGAGGGTGTCATGACCGGTATCGGTGTCATCACCGCCGTGGATCGGCCGGCGGTCGCCGGTGTGTTCCATACGTTGGTGGTGCAGCCGACGAGCTTCTGCAATCTCGACTGTGTCTACTGCTACCTGCCCGACCGTCGGTCGCGTCGCCTGATGACCGTGCCGGTGGCGCAGGCCTGCGCCACCTCGACCGAGCGGCAGGGCAGCGATCATCCGGTGAGCGTCGTCTGGCATGGTGGCGAGCCGACCGCGACCCCGATCAGCCACTTCCAGGACCTGCTCGCCCCTTTCGAGTCGCTACGGCAGGCGGGTCGGGTGCGTCACGAGGTCCAGACCAACGCCACGTTGATCAACCAGCGGTGGTGCGATGTGTTCGCCGCCTACGGGTTCACGGTCGGTGTCAGTGTCGACGGCCCGGGTGCCCTGAACCGCAACCGCCTCGACCACGCGGGCAGGTCCACCATCGGGCGCACGGTGCGCGGTATCCGGATGCTGGCGGAGGCAGGTCTGGAGTACTCGGTGATCTGTGTCGTCACCCCGGAGACCATCGACCATGCCGACGACCTTGTGGACTTCTTCACCGACCTGCCGGGATGCCAGTCCGTGGGCTTCAACATCGAGGAGCAGGAAGGCGCCGCCCGGCAACCGGTGTCGGAGGAGTCCGCGTACCGGTTCTGGCGGCGGCTCGTGCAACGCCGCACCACCGGTAGCCGGCTGCGTATCCGTGACCTGGACCGCCTAGCCGACTACCTCACCGCCGCCCGCACCGGAGGCGTCGACCACACCCCCCATGAGCCGATTCCCACCGTGTCCTGGGACGGCCGGGTCGTGCTCCTGTCACCGGAACTGCTCGGCATCACCGACCCCGACTACGGCGACTTCGTCGCCGGCAACGTGGTCGAAGAACCCATCACGGCGATGCTCGCCCAGGCCGGCGGTCTGCGCTACGTGACCGAGTTCGTCACCGCGCTCAACGACTGCGCCGACCGGTGCGGGTTCTACGACTTCTGCCGTGGCGGGCAGGCCGGCAACCGCTACTTCGAACACGGCACCTTCACTGTCCGCGAGACCGGCTTCTGCCGTACCACCCGACAGGCCCTGGTCCGCGCCACCGCGGACCAGCTCACCCCGACCGGAGGACCCGCATGACCAACGACCTCGCCGCACTCGTCAACGCCGCGCCGCACCACCTCGACCGTCTCGGTGTCGCACCGTCCCGGACGGTAGCGTCGATCGACGCCGCGAAGTTCGACAACCGGCCCACCTGGGACAACCGGGGCAGCTTCGACAGCCGCCCGGGCTGGGACAACTGGAACAAGAAGAAGTGACCCGCTGACAGCGGACCCGACACCCGGCGGCGCGGGGCGGCCGGCCCGCCCCGCGCCCCCTGAACAGATACAGGTGAAGAACCACATGCGGACCACCACAGTCGGCGACCTGCGGATACTGCTCCCGGATCTCGACCCTGACGACCTCGACACCATCAGCGACCCGACCGGCGACCTCAGCGACGCCATCATCGAGGACGCCTCCTGGCGCGGCGCGGCGTTCGACGACATCGGGATCCGCGGCAGCCGGCTCACCGGTGCGGACCTCTCCGAGAGCACCTGGGAGGCTGGCGTCATCTTCGGCTGCGAGATCACCCGCACCGATTTCTCCGGCACCACCCTCTCCGGCATGAGCATCGAACGCTGTGCCGTCACCGGTTCCCGGCTCACCGGCACCAGATTCACCGACGTCCGGTTGAAGGACGTGCTGTTCGAGGGCTGCCGCTTCGACTACGCGACCCTTACCCGGGTCGCCGCCGCCGGAGCCGTGGCCTTCGTGGACTGCGTTCTCACCGACGCCACCTGGTCGTCCTGCCGCCTACCCGACACGGTCCTCAGGTCCTGCCAGCTTGCCCGCCTGGAGCTCGACTCCTGCCATCTCCAGGGTGCTGACCTTCGGGGTAACTCGCTGCACGACCTGAAGACCGGTCTCGGCAACCTGCGCGGGGTCACCCTTCACGAGGACCAGCTTCCCGACCTCACCCAGCTGGCCGTTCAGGATCTCAACCTGACCGTGCGGAAGCGGTGACGCAGCCGGTCTTCATCCCGGGCGGTTGCCGGGTACGAGAGCAAGCGAACTCCTCAGGAGAACGACGTCGTGGCCTACCGTCGAGGGCCGAACAATCTGCTTCGTGCGGCTCGGCTGGCGCTGCGGTCTCCGTCTGGGTCGGGGCGGCCGATGTCCCGGCAGGAGCTGGCCGACGCGGTCAACGCCCACACCCACGCGCACGCGGGCTGCCGTAGTGCCGTGGATGCCCGCTATATCGGCAAGCTCGAACGCGGGGAGCACCGGTGGCCGTTCGAGCCGTACCGCACGGCGTTGCGGAAGGTCCTGGGCAAAGCGACCAACGCCGATCTCGGGTTCTTCATCATCAAGGGACACGCCCAGGACCCTGAGGTGAGCGCGGAGGAACCAGGACCAGGTGGCTGGACATCACCGGCTCCCGGCGCTGACCCTGGCCGCCCGGTATCGGTAGCGGCGACGGCCGGTCCGGTCATGCTGGACCGACCGTCGGTGCGGGTGACAGTGAACGTTCACGCCGCGACTGTCACGGCACTGGTCCGTCACGACGACGCGACCGGCGGTGTCGTGGTCCTCGCGGGGTCCGTCGAAGTGACGATCGAACCATCGGATGTCTCGCGGGGCCGCCTCGTGGCTGTATCCGGTGTGCCATCGACCGGGGCCGGCCTTCGCCAGGTGTACCGGCTTCCCGATCGGCGGGCCCGATGACGAACGTGCGGATCACGCGCCCGGCCGTGGACGGCTGGCATCCGTCGGCTCTGCGCTTTCCAGGACGGACCAGCCAGCAGCAGGCGACCGAGGCGCGCAGGGACCTCGATCGGCGGTTGGCCGCCTGGCGCGCCGAGCAAGGGCTAACGCAGACGCAGCTCGCCAAGAGCATCTGTTACTCCCACAGCTCGGTCGCCAACGCCGAGATCGGGCGGGACACCAGCGTGCGCCGGTTCTGGCAGGACGCCGACCGGGCGGTCGACGCACGAGGGGCGTTTCTGGCGGCGTTCGACCAGATGGCCGCGCTGGTACGGGGACTTCCACACCCAGCAGGCGCAGGCGCGGGACGAGGATCGCCAGCGCCGCGCTGGCCGGACCGTCACCCGGGCCACTCAAGCCGCGACAGGTGACTGTCGGGGCGGAACGGTGGTCGTCGGCCGGTGGACCGGGCAGGAGACCCGCGCGCTACGCGAGGCGCTCAGGATGACCGTCCACGACTTCGCCCGCCACCTCGGGGTGGCGCCCGAGACGGTTTCCGGCTGGGAACACCGCCGCCACACGTCCACCCCTCGCCGAGAAGATCACCGGCCAGCAGATGATCACCGAGTACCACGAGGACAACCGGATCGGCGACTACATCTGGTGGGTCGGCAGCACGGCGAAGTTCGCCAACCACTACCCGAACTGGCAGTACGACTACGACATCCCGGCGATCCTGACCGAGATGTATGAGGTCAACTGGGAGACGTGGGTCAGCCGGCGTTGACCAGCTCCCGGTACTGCGGGGAGTCCAGGAAACGCGGGACGATCTCACCGTAGGCTCGCCCGAACTTCAGGGCGCGTACGTCGGCGCCGTCGACGAACCGCATCGCCGCACCTTCCCCGCACACCACATCCTCGTCCCTGGCGTCGGTCGGCGCGTAGAAGATCGAGAACTCGCCGACCGCGCCGGGGAACTTGGCCGAGGGGGCGGTGCCCTGCCAGAACAGGCGCAGCTCTTTGACCTTGAGGCCGGTCTCCTCCAGCAGCTCCCGGTTGGCGGCCGTCAGCGGGTCCTCGCCCGGCTCGATGTTGCCGCCGGGCAGGCACCAGCGGTGGGGATCTACCCGGGTGTTGCCGTCACGCAGTTGCAACAACAAACGGCCCTTCGGATCGACCAAGATCACACCGGCGATTCGCGTATCCACTCGCACAGTCACGCACCGTAGCCTAACCCTGGTCGCAGCCATCGCGAGGAGAAGCCCGGCCGCCTGGACCAACGACACCATCGCCAACGGCCAACTGACCAGTTCCACCCGCTACGACGACGCCTACCGGCCCCTGTCCTCGACGGTCACCACCTCCACCTCCACCGCCAACGGGGCCCTCGCCGGCACCTACACCACGGCGACGTACAAGGTCTGCGTACCGGGGCCTACGCCCGTCGACCTGACGTCCCCTACCGACGCCGGAACAAGAGTGTCGCCGACCTGCTCCCCGACCTTGAGAACGCGTTCGCGCGTCAACCGGCCTGACACTACGGTCGACCGATGAGCCGTACCGATCTCGACGTCCTGGTCATCGGTGCCGGCGTATCCGGTCTCACCACTGCCGTATGCCTGGCCGAGGCCGGTCTGCGGGTGAGGATCTGGGCGGCCGAACTGCCCGAGGGGACCACCTCGTACGCCGCTGGGGCGATGTGGGGTCCGTACCTTGTCGAGCCCGTCGACCGGGTGCGGGTGTGGGGCGCTCAGACGCTGGACGTGCTGCGGCACCTCGCCACCGACCCGGCGACCGGGGTGCGGCTGGTCTCCGGGGTCGAGGCGTCCCGCACGCCTGTCGAACCGCCCGGGTGGGGCAGCCAGCTGGACGGGTTCCGGATGTGCGAGCCGGGTGAACTGCCGGACGGCTTCGCCACCGGGTGGCGGTACACCGCCCCGCTGGTCGACATGCCCGTCTACCTCGGCTACCTGCGCGGGCGGCTGGAGGCGGCCGGCGGCGAGATTGTGATCCGCCGGATTCGCTCGCTTGGTGAGGCCGTTGGTGTGTCCCCGGTGGTCGTCAACTGCTCCGGGATGGGTGCCCGTGACCTCGTACCCGATCCCGACTTGGCCCCGATCCGCGGGCAGCTCGTTGTGGTCGAGAACCCCGGCATCACCGAGTTCTTCTCCGAAGACACCGGGCCCTCACCGGACCTGCTGCACTTCTATCCTCAGGGCGAGACCCTCGTTCTCGGCGGCACCGCCCAACCCGGCGAGTGGAACCGGGAACCCGATCCGGAGACGGCCGCAGCGATCGTCGCCCGCTGTGCCGACGTCGAGCCTCGCCTGCGTACCGCCCGGGTCGTTGATCACCGGGTGGGACTACGCCCCACCCGGCCGTACGTTCGGGTTAAGGAAGAGCAGCTTGGTGACGCGAAGGTGGTCCACAACTACGGCCATGGCGGGGCTGGCCTCACTCTCTCCTGGGGCTGTGCCCTCGAGATCGCACGTCCAAATCTGATCGCCTGATACAGCCCGCCTCGCGATCCTGTAGTGCTTGCCATTCCTCCGAGGCTCGCCTGCCGGGGCCCACTCGTTGGCGAAGGTCTCTATCTGGCGGAGGCGTGTCGGTGGGCAAGCCTTTGCACTGTAGGGGGAAGTCGCCAGGGTAAGCCATCTCAGATGTCACCTATCGGTGCAGCAGACCCGATTTCGGGGTCCACCCGATGACGCTGTTCACGTGGCTTCGCTAGGCCGATATCGACGCCGGCGTCACGCCCGGGACGGCCAGCACCGAGTCAGCCGAGCTGCGGGAGGCTCGGAAGCGGGTCAGGTTGTCGGAGCAGGAGAACGAGGTCCTGCGCCGGGCCGCTGCGTACCTGTCGCAGGCGAACCTGCCGGAAGGGGCTCTACCCGCTCGTGAGCGAGCTGGCCGCCGACGGGATCCCCGTGGCGGTGACGTGCCGGGTACTGACCATCGCTCGTCAGCCCTACTACCGGTGGCTCGTCCAGCCTGTGGGCGATGCCGACCTCGTTGCCGCCTACCGGGCGAACCCGCTGGTGGACGCCCACCGCGATGATCCGGAGTTCGGGTACCGGTTCCTGGTCGATGAGGCCCGCGACGCCGGGCAGCTGGTGGCCGAGCGCACCGGGTGGCCGATCTGCTCGGGTAACGGCTGGTGGAGCGCGTTCGGCAAGCGCAAGTGTCGCGGTAAGGGCGGCAAGGTAGGCCCGCCGGTGCACGACGACCTGGTCTGCCGGGACTTCACCGCCGTCGGCCCGAACCGGCTGTGGCTGGCCGACATCACCGAGCACCACACCACCGAGGGCAAGCTCTACCTCTGCGCGATCAAGGACGTCTGGTCGAGGCGGATCGTCGGCTACTCCATCGACTCGCGGATGAAGTCCCGCTTGGCCGTCACCGCCCTGGACAACGCCGCCGCCAGACGCGGTGGCCTGGCCGGGTGCGTGCTGCACACCGACCGCGGATCCCAAGGCGGCCTCATGGGCCTTCACCAAACGTGCCCGCGACTCCGGCCTGATGCCGTCCATGGGCAGCATCGGCGACTGCTACGACAACTCGATGATCGAGGCCTTCTGGTCGAGGATGCAGGTCGAGCTGCTGAACCGCCGCCGCTGGCGCACCCGTATCGAACTCGCCAACGCAATCTTCGACTACCTCGAGATCTGGCACAATCGCCAACGCCGGCATAGCAGCATCGGCATGCTCACCCCGATCGAGTTCGAGCGGGCGTCCGCGGTGGCATGAGATCACTTATCCGACTCCGGTCAACCCGGGGCAGACCAGGCCCCCATCGGCAGAAGCCCCACCTGTTCCTTCTTCTTCGCGTTCACGCTGATCACCGGCTGCCCGGCAGCCTGATGGTCTTTGACCTGGTTGTTGAGATAGCGGGACTGGATATCCCGTACCGCGTCCTGCGGTATCCCTGCAATTACCGCATCCGGCCGATTGCTTCGGCCAGTGCCGCCGCAACGTCAGGTCGGGAGAAATCCCAGACCATCAGCAGTCCGTCTGGGCTGGTGACGGTAAGCCTTCCATACAGCATGATCGGCAGTTGTCTGTTGTTCTTGAAGCGGCGATCCGGGCCGCCGGACTTGTTGCTGTACTGCCACGTCGTCCCAACACACTCGGCGTCGGTTGGCGGCGTATCCGACTCGATGAACCGTTGGGCCTGCGCATGGGCGTTCACTGCGGCGTACGGGAGGCCGGCGTAACGGTGACCGTGGCGGACGATCACCCGGTCCGGCAGGAAGTACAAAGAGCGGTCTTCTCCATGCAGGCTCGGTACGGCGATGTTCGTCACGAGCATGGGCGGACCAGCCAGATCCACCGAGGCTGGGCTGCGGCGGTTCAGGGCTGCGGCTCCGGCGTTGACTTTCCGCTGATATGGAGTGTTGAGAGCACCTTCGGCTTCGACGTGCCAGACGCGCTGCATACGGCTGACGAAGCTGCTGCTCGTGGTGAAGCGCTCGTAGTTGACCGCCGGTACGTCGTCAACCTGGTAGAAGACGACGACTGATCGCCGCGCAAGGTCGCGCTGCCACAGCCACCACACTGCGGGTAGGCCGGGCACGAGCAGCAGGAGCCCGAACGGTGCAGAGAATAGGGCCAGGACTGCGACGGCGGCAGCGGCCCACGGCCACAGCAGGTGCCGTTGGGCTGCGGTCTGGATCTGACCGATCAGGTCGGAGGGATGTGCTGCAACCAGCTGCTGTACCGGCGTACCGGACAACTCCTGCATGACGATCCCGTCGTTGTGGGTCGCTGGCAGCATCGACGGCGGCGATCCGGGTGAGGTTGGGGTGGGTGCCCGGCCGCCGAAGTAGGTCGTGCCGAGACCGGCAACGCGGACGTAGTTGCCGCGAGGCCCAGTCCCGACACGGAACCCTGGGACACCAGCGGAGACGCCGACGCCAGATGGTGACAGGTTGAATCTAAAGGGGCCCGCTTTGAGGCTGGTCCGCAGGTAGAAACCCATGAGTGCCCTCGCGTCGTCGCTGACAATGCGGGCAACGATAGGTCTTCGTGCGCGGCGAGATAACCAGACTATCGGATATCAGGGAGCACTGAACGGGCAGACCCACGTGGAAGACGGCAAGATCAGATAACGACCATGCCGCCGACGGGCATGGCGGGGAAGCCTTGCTATATCGCGCGACGTGGTTCTCGTGCCGTGCAGCCTTCACCGCTTATCCGGCTGGCTCGTGTGGTGGTTCGGGGTGAGCCACCCCGGGCCCCCATCAGGGGCCAAGGCCGAGGCGAGACAGGCTGACCGAAGCGCATCACCAAGCCGGATGCCTTTCTGTCGGTAATCAGACTGAAGTCGTCGCTCGGGTATCCGTGGTCGGCTGGATGGCTGCTCTGCTGATCTGAGTCGTCGATGTCCGGTCGGCGGCTACGGCGCTACTTTCGTCGGGCAGTCATGATGCCTGGGGAGAGCAATGGGATATCGCTTCAACGCGCCACCGAACTGGCCGCCGCCGCCTGCTGGGTGGGTGCCGCCTACGGGTTGGAGACCGGATCCTGCCTGGGGCCCTCCTCCGGCGGGGTGGCAGTTGTGGATTCCGGACTCGCCGGCTCCGGCACCGGCGGTACCCGTTACGGCCGACGCGCAGGCTGATGGCGCTCCTGTCGTCGTCCCGCCGCAGCGCAATGGGAGTCCGGACATTCCTCTGTTCGGTGCTCGGGGCAAGGCGCGTGAACTGAACGTGGAGAACGCACAGCTCCGTAGCGAGCTGGACCAGTTGCGCGTCGAGCTGACGGGCTTGCGGGCGGAGATGTCACGGCTCGGTGTGCTCTCAGCGATGGAGTTGGAGCAGCACCGGGACCGGCTCAGCCGCGAGGTCGCCGACCTGACCGCGAAGGGCAAAGCGCGGAAGGCCGAGCTCGAGCGGCATCTGCGTGAGCTCCGGCAGCAGATTGTGGTCACTGAGGAGACGGCACTGCTGCAGGAAGCTGGGGTCTATCAGTATCGGCATCCCCTGTCGGACGCGGTCGCCTATCAGAGCCAGCTCAGCCGGCTTCAGGACCAGATCAAGGCCATGACCAGGAAGGACGGGGGAGCGGTCAAGGCGGCTACCGGGTGGACGGTCAACGGCTCGGCCGCAGAGGGTCGGGTCATGATCCGGGACTTCTCCAAGCTCATGCTCCGCGCCTACAACGCCGAGGCGGACAACCTGGTGCGCGGGTTGAAGCCGTACAAGCTCGACTCGGCTGTAGATCGGCTGGGGAAGGTGACGGTCACCATCGCCAAGCTCGGCAAGACGATGCAGATCCGGATCGCTGAGGAGTACCACCGGCTGCGGATCAAGGAGTTGGAGCTGACCGCCGACTACCAGGAGAAGCTGGCCGAGGAGAAGGAACGGGAGCGGGAGGAGAAGGCCCGGCTGCGCGAAGAGCGACGTGCGCAACAGGAGATCGAACGCGAACGCGCCCGGCTCGACAAGGAACGCCAGCACTACGCGAACGCCTTGGCCGCTTTGCAGGCCAAGGGTGATGCTGACGGTGCCGCCCAGATGCAGGACCGGTTGGCCCAGATCGACACCGCGATCCAGGACGTCGACCACCGGGCCGCCAACGTCCGGGCCGGCTACGTGTACGTGATCTCCAATCTCGGCGCGTTCGGCGAGAAGATGGTCAAGGTCGGCATGACCCGTCGCCTGGACCCGCTGGACCGGGTACGTGAACTCAGTGACGCCTCGGTGCCCTTCAACTTCGACGTCCACGCCCTGTTCTTCTCCGACGACGCTGTCGGTATCGAGGCGCAGATGCACGCACGGCTGGCCGACCGAAGGGTCAACCTGGTCAACCACCGTCGCGAGTTCTTCTACGCCACGCCGGAGGAGGCCAAGGAACACCTGCTGGCGTTGACCGGCAGCCTGCTGCAGTACGAGGAGGTCCCGGAAGCCCTGGAGTACCGGCAGAGCCTCACCCAGGCCCAGGAGCAGCCAGTCGCGACCACATGACATGCCAAGGCAGAACCGCCGGTGGCCGCTGAGCCGGTGAGTCCAACGGATCAATCGTGCCCGCAGCCGATCCGACGACTGCCATGAGCAATGGTCGCCGGCGGGCCAGCCGTTACGACCATGAGCAAGTGGTATCCCGAGATGGAGAGGTACGTATGCCGTCGGGTGAACCGTTCGTCTATGGGTCAGCGGTCGGCAGCGCAGTTGTTGTCCCGGGACCATCCGCATACCGACAGGTCCGAGGGGCGTGATCTGTCCCGGCGCGACGACAACGGCAGGCTGATCCAGGGCTACCCTCTGACGACGACAACCCGCCTTCGCAGCTCAATGATTTCGCGCGCTGCCAGCGTTCCAGATGATCCGCCACCGAAAGGGCTCTACCTGCCCTTTCTGTCTCCCTGAGAGGAGGACGGGTGTCCCCGTCCGAGTCCCCCTTCCACCTGTGGATCGCGATGGACGACACGCGCACCGTCGTCGCCCTAGCGCCGCTCAAGGTTTCCCGCAATCCGGCACGGCACGAGTGGGGAAGCATCACCGACCTGCGCGCCGAGCCCGAGACCGAGAGGCCCGAGAGCGTTCCGCGCATCATCGTGTTGTCGACATTGGTATTGATCGGCTCCTTCGGACTGTGCCTCACCGGAGCGCCAGGGCCGGTGGTCTTCTTGCTTGCCGTTCTCGCGCTAGGTGTCGGGTCGGCGTCCTACCTCTACAAACCTCCGCCGGCGATGGTGGTGGCACGGGATGAGGCGACCTTTCCGGAACTTCACCGGACCCTGGAAAGCGCCCGTGAGCGCACCGAGTTCGCTGATCTGCTCCGGATGGCTGAGCGAGCTGGAAGGGTCCTTCCCGCCGTGGAGGCCGCCGTGGATCCAGCTGAGGGCGGGGAACTGCTGGCCCAGGTGCTGTGGGAGGCCGCCGACGTGCTCAGCCGACGGCAGCAACTCCGCCCGCAGGTGGCCAGGCCCCCATCGGCGTCGGCCGGCCCGGCGGCTACCCGCGCCGCGCAGACGCTCGCGGAGCAGCGGGGGGCAGCGCAGGCGCTGTGGATGCAGACCGAGGCGGAGTTGGAACGCATTCAGACCGCCCTTGAGCTTGCCGCTGTCGCCGGAGAGAACGTGGCACACGATTCAGGTGCCCTTGACGTGGTGCGAGAAGCATACGAGGAACTGGTTGCCGTATACGGAAACCGGCACTAGGACCAGCCAGCGCACCGGGGGCCGAACTAACGTTTGCAACGCTCGCCACCGCTTGAGACCCGATGCCACGCGGGGTGCTCCTTGGGTGCTCCGGCGCGATGGACGGGCCGACGCTTGATGGACCGGGCGGGACGCTTTCCCGCTGAAGCTGGGGGCTGACCGCGAACAGATGGACTTACGCCGCCGGGTTGGATGCAACAACTCGACTAACGTCTATCTCTTAATCCGCGGGTTCGGGGTTCGAGTCCCTGGCGGCGCACCAGCAGCAAGGCTCTGACCTGGGTTTTCACCCGGGTCGGAGCCTTTCTTGCTTCCGTGGCGGTGGGCCGGTGCTCGGTGGGTGCTCGGGAGCCGTTGGACCGGTGCGGCTGCCGGTGGACGGGTGCGTGTCGGTGGACGTCCGGTCCGGGCCGGTTCGGTGAGGGGGTCTGGTGTCGGTGCCGGTGGTGATTCCGGACGGGATCCGGGCTGACGTGGAAACGTTGTGGCGTCACCACGACCTGGGCCACGAGTTGCGTCGGTGTGACGTGGGGATCGGGTTGGGTAGTCATGACCTCGGTGCGGCGGTGGTCGCGACCCGCCTGTTCCACGAGGGCCTGTTCCCGTGGATCGTGTTCACCGGCGCGAACGCTCCGACGACGGTGGAGCGGTTCCCGCGCGGTGAGGCGGTGCACTACCGGGAGTACGCGGTCGAGCATGGTGTGCCGGCGGAGTCGATTCTCGTGGAGCCGCGGGCGACGAACACGGCCCAGAATCTCGACTATTCGCGCCGCCTGCTGGCGGAACGCCGGATCCCGGTGCGTTCGGTGTTGCTCATGTCCCGGCCGTACCAGCAGCGCCGGGCCTACGCCACCTGCAAGCTGATGTGGCCGGAGGTCGACGTGGTGTGCGCGTCGAACCCTCTTGAGCTGGACGACTACGTGGGCAGCATCGGTGACCCCCGGCGGGTGGTGGACATGCTGGTCGGGGACACGCAGCGGATCGAGGTGTACGCCGAACGCGGGTTCGCGGTTCCGCAGAAGGTGCCGGACGAGGTGCAGGCGGCCTTCGGTCGCCTGGTGGCGGCGGGGTACACGAGCCGGCTCGTCTGAGCGGAGTCGGTTACCAGCGTGGCCCGCCCGGTCGGATGCCCATTCGTTCGCTGAGTTCGACGGCCGGCCGGGGCGGTCGGGGGCGGGTGAGGATCTCCCGGACCAGGTCGCGGGAGAGCCGGTGGTCGCGCACCTGGTCGGGGCCGATGACCTCGGCGTCCAGGAGGGCGGCCAGCGCTTCGTCGATGCGGTTCCATCGAGCGAGTGCGCGTGCGGTCTCGATGGCCTGTCGGACCTGCCGTTCGACCGGAAGTGCGGTGGTGTCGAGCAGTGGTTTCGGCTTGAAGGTCCGGGCCTACGACACAGCGGGCCACTCCGCCTGAAACAGCACCAGTTGCCCACGTGCTGACACGCTGTGCCGGTCCTGGCCGCACTGTCTCGTGCGGCCAGGACCGACGTCTGACACCTGAGCTGGCCGGTCGGTTGTCGCTACGGCAGCGAGTTGAGCACCATGGCGCCGATGTCACGGCCGAGTTGGGCAGCGTCCTGGGAGCCGGAACGGTCGTTCATCATGACCGCCACCACGATGCCGTCCTCGGGGTAGATCCGTAGGTAGGCGAGGGCGCCCGTCCACGAGCCGTCCTTGGCGACCACCTGGTGGCCGTTCTCGACGCCG
Organism: Micromonospora cathayae; assembly: GCF_028993575.1. Classification (NCBI taxonomy): domain Bacteria; kingdom Bacillati; phylum Actinomycetota; class Actinomycetes; order Micromonosporales; family Micromonosporaceae; genus Micromonospora; species Micromonospora cathayae. Next base: position 2,791,660 of record NZ_CP118615.1, read on the forward strand.
GTGTTCCAGCCGTAGGCGTAGTTGCTGTCGGCGTCCGGCGCGGTCCACATGGTGTCCAGCGACGCCTGGGTCAGGATCTGGCCCGCCGCGAGCTTGGCGCCGAACCGGCCCAGGTCGTACACGTTCGACTGGATCCCGCCGCCGAGGGTCTTCCAGTCCTTGTTCTCGAGCGGCGCCTCCGCGTTGCTGGTCGTGTACTCGGTCATCCGCCGGACGCCGGCGCTCAGGTCCGCCGGGGCGAGCGTGCCGAGACCGTAGGGAGTGGTCAGCTTCGTACGCACCAGGTTCTTGATGTTGTCGCCGCCGGCTGCTTCGAGACCGGCGCCGAGCAGGGTGTAGCCCGGGGTGGAGTAGTGGTAGTCCGGAGGCGCGCATACCAGCGGCTCGTCCCAGAACTCGTCGGCGGCGGCGAGAGCGGTCGCGTACGGCACGTTGTCGAAACCGGACGTGTCAATGTCTCCGTAGTGGCCGACGCAGCCGCGGCTGCTCAACAGGTCGCCGACCGTGTGGGTGTGGTGCGCCGGCATCGACGGCACGAGGTCGCGGCTGGCGTCGTCGAGGTCGACCAGCCCCTGCTCGACCATCCGCATGGTCAGCACGCCACCGACGGCTTTACTCACCGACGCGATGCTGCCCACGTGCCCGCTGTCCATCCACACGTTGTCGTCGATGTCGGCGAAGCCGAAGCCGCGCAGGTACTTCGCCTGGTTGTTGTGGAACACCGCCACGCTGACACCGGGCACGGCGGTGCTGTCCAGTTCGGCCTGGATCCTGGTGTTGACAGCGGTTTTCAGCGCCCAGTCCGGACGGTCGTTGTTCTGCCGCCAGATCCCGGCGTACCGCACGCCGCCGGCGGTGTCGTACTTGTTGTAGGCCACCAGCCGGTAGCCCTCGTCGGAGTAGCGGTGCCAGTAGTTGGCGAAACCCGCGGCGGTCATGTCGCGGCGTTCCACCCAGCCGCGGCCGTTGCGGTTCTCCACCCAGATGCCGGCGTAGCGCTGACCCGCGGTGGTCCGCACCGACTCGAACGTCAACATCCGGTAGTCGCGCTGAAGCTCGGCGAACTTCGTCGAGAACTCGGCGGAGGTGAGATCGCGCCACAGTGCCCACGCGAGGTTCTCGGCGTTCTGGACCCAGATCACCGAGTAGCGCAGGCCCTGCGAGGTGTCGTACACGTCGATGTCGATGGGCATCCGTCCGGCGCGGCGCTGCTCGTCGAACTTCGTCGAGAACTCGGCGCTGGTCAGCCCTCTGAACGAGGTCCAGGACAGGTTTTCCACGTTCTCGACCCAGACCCCGGCGTAGCGACGTGCCCCGCCGACGAGGTAGGTCTCCTGCTCGGTCAGCCGCATGCCCTGATTGCTGGCCTCGACCCAGGCGGCATGAAACCCTGCGTCGTCGAGGTCGCGTAGCTCCTTCCAGCCCCGCTTGTCGGTGTTCTGCTGCCACACCGAGCCGACCCGGTACGCACCACCGGTGGTGTCGATGTCCAGGTCGTCGATCAGGTAGCTCTTGCTGTGCGTGGCGAACGAGGTCGCGAACTGGGCGCTGGTCTGGTCACGCAACGACAGCCACGAGACCGAGTCCGGATCGAAGATCGGGGACGGCACGCCCGGCACCGCCAGTGCTGGCGGGCCGCTCAGCGCCGCCCCGGCCAGGACCGTGGCGAGCACGACGGCCACCCGTCTGCGCATGGTCATGATGCACTCCTGACGTCTGATGTGCCTGTCCGGCACAGGTGAGACGAATGAGTGCCTACGGTCCGGCAGTCCATGGGCAGGCACTGCCGATTCTGAACTCGGTTGAACGCAGGGCTGAACATCGTTGAACAGATGAACCTGTCGGGGCATTGACCGAAGTCGTCAACGTGGTGAACGCGGCGGCTATCGTGTTCCAGGAGGGTGGCCGGATGACCGACGACAGGGGCATGTCAGACCTGACCCGCATGTTGCGCCAGCTACGGCGGCGCGAGGCGAGGGTGCGGGGCGGGGCGGAGCTGACCTACCGGGAGTTGGCCACCAGGACGGGCTGGTCACTCGGGATCATCGCGCAGTACTTCTCCGGCAAGTCGCTTCCGCCGGTAGACCGGTTCGACGTCCTGGTCCGGCTGCTGGGCGCCTCTCCTGCTGAGCTGGGCGTCCTCGCGACGGCGCGGGACAGGGCCGATGACCATCGACGCGGTCCCACCCCGGCGGCGGGCGGCGTCACCCCGCGTCGTGCCGACGTCAGACTGCTCGGACCGGTGGAAGTGGTCGGGCCGGGCGGCCGGGCGGCGCTGGTGGGTGTGCGGCAGCGAGCCCTGATCGGCCTGCTGGCCCTCGAAGCCGGCCGAGTCGTCACCAAGACCCGGCTGGTGGACGCGCTGTGGGGCGAGGCACCACCCCGGACCGCGATCGAGAGCCTGTACAGCCATGTCGCACGGGTCCGCAGCTCCCTCGACGCCTGTGGACTGCCGGGCCTGCTGATAACCCGTGCCTCGGGATACGTCCTCGCGGTGCGGCCCGACGAGGTGGACGTGACCCGCTTTGCCGAACTGGCAGCTCAAGCGCGACGGGCCCTTGCCGGCGGCCGGACGGCCGATGCCGCCGCAGGTCTTCGTGACGCGCTGGCCCTCTGGCGGGGTGACGCGCTGGCCGACGCGCAACCGGCCGGCTGGGTGGCGGCGGAGGTCGACCGGCTGCACGAGATGTGGCTCGGCGCGCAGGAAGATCTGTTGGACGCGCGGCTGCGTCTCGGCGAGCATGTCCTCGCTGTCGATGAGCTGGAAAGGCTGCTCGTCACCCGTCCGGCCCGGGAGCGAATTGTCGAACTGCTCATGGTGGCCCTCTACCGGGGTGGACGGCAGAACGAGGCTGTCGAGGCGTACCAGAGGCTGCGCGGCCATCTTGCCGAGCAGTTGGGCGTGGAGCCCGGCCCCCGGGCGGCACATGTGTACACAGCCGTGCTGCGCGGGTCCCCCGAGCTTGATCTCGATTCGGGCGACGCGGCCCGGACGGGGATACCCAGACCGGCGCAGCTGCCGTCGCGAGTGGGCCATTTCGTCGGCCGCGACGGGGAGCTCGCCGTCCTGGGTGGCCTGCTGAAGGGCTCCGCGAAGGCCGGCCGGTTGGGTGTGGTGTGCGGCCCGGCAGGCATGGGCAAGACCGCGCTCGCGGTGCAGTGGGCACACCGGGTCGCCGGCAGGTTTCCCGACGGGCAGCTCTACCTTGACCTGCGCGGTCACGACCCCGCCACCGCGATGCCGGTCGCCGAGGCGCTGACGCACCTGCTGCGCGGGCTCGATGTGCCGTCCGACCGGATACCGGCCGATCCGGCCAAGCTGGTCGGCCTGTACCGGTCGGCGCTGCACGACCGGCGCGTCCTGATCCTGCTCGACAACGCCGCCGCGGCTGATCAGGTGACCTCACTGGTGCCCCCGTCGGGTGGCAGCCTGCTGCTGGTGACCAGCCGCAACCAACTGGCCGGCCTCGCGGTGGACTACGCCGTGATCAGTGTCGACGTTGACGTGCTCTCGGCCGGGGAGGCGCTGACGCTGCTGAACAGGGTGCTGGGCGTCGACCGCGTCGACCGGGAACAAGCCGCTGCCAGCAAGCTCATCGACCTGTGCGGTCGGATGCCCCTGGCCCTGCGGATCGCCGCGGCCAAGCTCGCCACCCGCCCGCCGCGGCCGATCGCGGAGCTCACCGCCGATCTGGCTGGTGCCGACCGGCTTGCCATCCTGGCCGTCCCAGGGGACTCGCGCAGCATCAGAACCGTCTTCGCCAGCGCCTACCAAGCCCTGAGCCCAGCCGCCGCATGCCTGTTCCGCCGAATGGGCCTGCACCCCGGCACCACGTTCGCGCTGGCGCTCGCGGCCGCGGTCGTCGGCGCCTCCCTCGCCCAAGCCCGCAGCGCTCTCGACGAACTGGTCGGTGTCCACCTGCTGATCGACATGGGCACCGGCCGCTACCGCTTCCACGACCTCATCCGCCTCTACGCCGCCGAGCAGGCCGAGTCCCACGAGGACGACGTGAGCCGGATCATCGACTGGCATCTGATCGTGGCTGAGGCCGCCAACCGGGTGTTCGACCCGGCACGCGACCGGGCGGGACCGCTGTCGGTCCACCCGCCCATCGAAGCCCCGTTTCCCGCCGATCGTGACAGCGCCCTGGCCTTCCTTGATGAGGAGCGCGCCAATCTGCTGCCGGTGGTGCGCCACGCCGGCGAACAGGGCCACGACCGCGCCGTGTGGCAGCTCGCCTATCTGCTGACCAGCTTCAATCTCGTACGTGGGCACCGGGCCGACCAGGCCGAGATGTGCCGCTTCGGCCTGGCCGCAGCGCAGCGCCTCGACGACCCGACGGCTGAGGCGCTGATGCGGAGTCTGCTCGGCATGGCCTGTAACGGCACGCAACGTTACGCAGAGGCGCTGGAGCACCTGCAACACGCACTGGAGCTCACCCGGACCCTCGGCGACAAGCGGGGGCAGGGCATGGCGCTCAACAACATCGCCATGGCGTACGGCCGGTTGGGCCGGCTGGACGCGGCAGCCGACGCGTTCGGTGAGGCCCTGGCGCTGCACACCGCCGACAGCCACCCGCCGGGCATTGCCCTTGCCCTGAACAACCTCGGCCACATCTACACCCTGATGGGCAGGCCGGAGCTCGCCTTCGAGCCGCTGTCGCAGGCGCTCGCGCTCGCCCGGGAGATCTGCCACTCCCCGCTGGAGGCGTCCGCGCTGCACAGCCTCGGCGAGGTCCACCTCGCCGAGGCGGAGCACGACAGCGCGCTCGACTGCTTCACGAAGGCTCTGACGATCCGGCGACGGATCGGCGAACGGCGCCGGGAGGCCGAAACGCTCAACCTCATCGGCCGCGCCCTCCAGGGTCGTGGCGACCACGCAGCCGCCACCGGACACTTCCGGCAGGCATTGGCGCTCAGCGTGGAGCTCGGCGACCGGCACCTCGAGGCGGCGACCCTGGCCCACCTGCGTGATGACCAGCCGGCTGAAGGGGTCTCACGAGCCTAGCAGGGTGACCACGGCCACGCCGTCGACGACGGTACCGTGCGAGGGCGCAAAGGCCCGGACGTAGAACCAGCGCCGTTGCGGGGCTTCCGGACGCGACAACAGCTTGACCGGCAGCGCGACCAGCGTCGCCCCCGCCGGCACGGCCACCACCCGGTCGGTGACGCCGACGAAGTCGACGCCCGCCTGGGCGGTCCCGTCCGCAGTTTCCCAGCGCGCCGTCATCACTGGTCCCGGTGGCGGAACCAGATAGATGGCGCCTTCGACCAGGTCGCACAGCCGCCGTTGTTCACCGACTATCCACGGCTCACCGGGCGGGGGCGTCTGGTCGACGACCCACTGCGGGCAGATCTGGTCGTCCACCGCCCAGGCAAACCCGAGGCCATCGTCATCGAGAATGCGCCCGTACCCGACGCCGTGGGCCACCCTGACACCCGGACTCGGGTTGACGAGCGTCACCCGGAAGTCTTCCAGCGCGGGTTCCGGCACGCTGTCGAGCGCCACGGTGACAGTGATCCTTCGGGTGGTGGAATCCCCCGCAGCCCAGCGCAGCTGGCCCGCTGACAACGCGAAGTCCACGCCCGGCTGGGCGCCGCCGGCCGTGACCGCGTAGGCGACCTGGCCCGAGGCCGCACACCCGCCCGAGAACACCGTGAAGATCAACCTGCCGGCGCCCTCGCTGACCGTCACCTCGGGATTGATGACGATCACACGCTGGCAGGCCGCCAGACCCGGACTGCCGACAGCCACCAACGAAGCCGCGACGACGAGGAGCGCAGCGACACATCTGGCGAGTACCCGCCTCAACTCTTGCACCATACGAAGCATCCTCGGTCCGCCGCCTTGCACGAAGCTTGTGGGCCGGTCCTCCGTCCGGCCGGTCGCCGACCCTCGTCTGGACCGGTCCGCTCACGGTCCCGGACCGGCGTGTCGGCCAGGTCGGCGAGGGGGACGTCGAGGGCCTGGCTGAGTGTCGGGACCGCCCGTCGGCTCGTCCGGTCCGCGCGGGATGTGGGTGGACCGTGTCCGCATCGGAGCGGGGTGGGGACGGCCGCTCGGACGCGACCGTCCCCAGGGGTACCGCAGGTCCGGTCAGCGGTTCGCGGCCCCGCCGCCGGCGGCTGGCTGGACGCGTTCGAACCGTACCCGGCTCAGCCATCCCGGGAAGTCGCTGAGCACGTACAGTTCGCCGTGCACGTCGGCGTCGATCGCGGTCGGCTGGGTGGGGAAGTTGCCGATGGTGGCGGTCTCGTAGCCGCCCGTGGATTTGGGACGTACGGCGAACGCGAGGGTGGAGCAGTAGTCACTCGCGATGTAGGTCCCCCGTGCCTCCGGGGTGGCGGACCCCCGGTACACCACGCCGCCGGTCACCGAGCAGCTTTCGGTCATGAAATGTTCGTACTCGAAGACCGGGTCGGTGTAGACCACGCCCGGGCGGCACTGCGTCTGGTCGAACACCGGGGTGCCTTCCCGGCAGGACCAGCCGAGGTTCGCCCCACCCTGCCACGGGCGGATGTGGTTGACCTCCTCGACCAGGCCCTGGCCGACGTCACCGATCCACAGTGAGCCGTCGGCCGGGTCGACGGAGAACCGCCACGGGTTGCGCAGCCCGTAGAGCCAGATCTCCGGCCGCGCACCGCGCTTGTTGACGAACGGGTTGCTGGTAGGTACGCAGTAGGGCTTCGCCCCGCAGGTGCGGGTGACGTCGATCCGCACGATCTTGCCGAGCAGGGTGCCGAGGTTCTGACCGGCCTTGTACGGGTCGTTCGCGTGGCCGCCGTCACCGAGGGACCAGTAGAGGTAGCCGTCGCGGCCGAACGCCACCTGTCCGCCGTTGTGGTTGTTGTACTCGGCATGCTCCTGGGTGAGCAGCACCTGTAGCCGCTCGGGCGCGCTGATCGGCAGTCGCGCCAGGGTCAGTGCGCCGGCCGGCAGGCTCGTGTAGGCCACGTAGAGCATCCCGGTCCGCGCGAAGTCCGGCGCGGGCGTGATGCCGAGGAGACCGCGTTCGTTGCCCGACGGGTCGATCCGGGCGGTCAGGTCGAGCACCGGCTCGGCCGCCAGGCCGGTGTCGGGGTGGTAGGCGCGGACGGTGCCGTTCTTCTCCGCGATCAGCATCCGGCCGTCCGGCAGCCCGGCGAGCGCGATCGGACGTCGTAGGCCGGAAGCCACCTGTTCGGACACCACGGTCAGCTCGGTGAGGGGCACCGCCCTGGTGTGGGGTGTGTCGGCCGGCCCGGTGTGGGGTGTGTCGGCCGCCGAAGCCGGTGGCACCAGGAGCGGGGACAGGACCAGAGCGAGCAGCCCGGCCAGTGCGGGGGCTGGACGACGGCGCCATCGTGACATGTTCTCAGCTCCTCGATCGGGGTGGAGGACGCGGAGCGTTTCACGATACATCAGCCTTTGTCGATTTTGGGATCATGGGCCCGCGCCGGTGAAGCGCGACGGACGCGAAGAGATCGACAAACGTCGGCCTGGCCGGTCTGCGCGACACGGTCCGGCGGGGTGGCGGCCGAAGGGGACGACCGCCACCGCGCGCCGGTGCCGCGCCACGGTGGTACGGGGTTGTCGGACGGTCAGTTGCGCCTGCTCCACTGCTGGTTGCCGCCTCCGTGGCACGCCCACAGGTGCAGTTGCGTCCCGTTGGCGGTGCCGGCGTTGGCGGCGTCCAGGCAGAGACCCGACTGGGCGGAGGTGATGGTTCCGTTGCTGGTGAAGTTCCACTGCTGGTTCGCGCCGCCGTGGCAGTCCCAGATCTGTACGACGGTGCCGTTGCTGGTGCCCGATCCGCTGGCGTCCAGGCACTTGTTGCCGTAGACGGTCAGGGTGCGGCCGGCGGTGTAGGTCCAGCGCTGGTTGGTGTTGCCGTGGCAGTCCCACAACTGCACCCGGGTGCCGTTGCTCGTGCTGGAGTTGGGGACGTCGATGCAACGGTCGGACGGGCCGTTCGCGATCATCACGTTCGGCTGGTTGGCCGGCGGCGTGGTCGGCACCGGGTTGCTGGGCGTCGGGCCGCTGGTCGGCGGGGTGGACCCGAACTGGGTGAAGAACTTCCACACCTCGGGCTTGACCCAGCTCCGCGCGCCGCTCTCACAGCCGGCGCAGCCGTCCACCGGACCCTGCTGGTGGCCGCCGTCGAACGGGGCCCAGACCACCGGGTAGCCGGCCCGGCAGGAGTAGGTGGTGACGATGTGGGTCAGGCTGCCCCGGGCGGGCTCGGGGGCGTTCTGTGTGGCACAGCCGTTGTTCCTGAGCCACCTGTCGCGCAGCGACCGGCCGCTCTGGATGTTGTCGCTGATCCCGTGGATCCCCAGGTACGCCACGGGCTGGGTGCCGCCGGTGCAGCCACTGATCTCGCCCGGGGCGGCGATGGCCGCGACCGCCCGGAACACGGTCGGCCGGGAGCACGCCAACGAGTAGCTCATCGCGCCGCCGTAGCTGAACCCGACCGAGAAGCGTTGCGTCGTGTCGACGCAGAGCGCGTTCTCGATGACGCGGATCATGTCGTCGGTGAAGGTCACGTCCTCGCCGTTGGTGTTGGCCCAGCCGTTGCCGATGCCCTGCGGGGCGACGAAGACCGTGCTGTTGTTCGACTGCGACAGCATGCCGTAGTAGGCCCAGGCGTAGCCGTCGCTCCCGCCCGAGGCGACGTCGTTGGCGGTGCCGCCCCACCAGTGGAACCCGAAGGCCAGCCGGTGCGGGCGGGTGTTGTCGTAGCTGTCCGGGAGCCGGAGAATGAAGCTGCGGCTCTTGCCGCCGCTGGAGATGGTGTGGGTGCCGCTGTTCAGCCCCGGGGCCTTGCCGCAGCCGGCCGTGGTGGCCGCGGCCGCCGGTGTCACGTTCGTGACGACGTACGCGCCGGCGGTGGCCAGGACCATGGCGGCCAGGACGGCCCCTATCCAGTGGGCCGGGCGTTTGCGAGGTGACACAGGTTCGTCTCCTTACCGGGAAGGCCGCCGTCCGGCTCCGGGGGGCGAGCCGAACACCAGCGCCTGAGCCGTACCGACCGGACGCGTGGGCGTGGACCGAAGCGTCGACGTCGGCGGGAGGGTGGCCGAAGCCGTGGCGGCGGCCGTCGACCGGGCCGGTGTCACCTCGACCCGACGTGTCGGGCCCAGGCCGGTATCTATCGATGGTTATATTCGTATGACGTACGATGTTCGTCAAGTCCTGGCTGCTGGGAGCTGACCGGTCGCCCGCCGGGCGCGGGCTCGGCGGCCTGCCCGTCGGTCGGGTAGCGGCTCGACGCCGTGCTGACCTGCCGCCCGACCCGGCGGGGACCGGGCGTCGACGGGGCGCCTGAACCACCTCCCGATCCGCTGAAACCACGTCCCCGTCTCACGCGTCATCCGATCTGAGTCGACCGAGGACCCCAGCCGGCAGGGCTGTCGGCCCCGGCGACCGAGGCAGCCGGGAGGAATCGTGTTGGTGCGTAGATGGCTCGTTGGTGCGGGTCTGGTGGTGTCGGCCGCTGCCGCGATGGTGCACGGAGGGCTACCGGCGTCCGGGAGCGCCGCGATGAAGGAAGCGGCGGCTGGGGCGGCGGTACCGGCAGCGGCACCGGTGGCCGGGACGGCGTCGGTGGGCGGGGCGGTGCCGGTGGGCGGGGCGGGGTCGTCCGGTGTCGCGGCGGCCGGCCCGGTGACGAAGCCGACCGTGGACCCGGTCCTGTCCGGCACGCGCCGGGTCACGATCGTACGGGTGGGTGCCTTCGAGTCGGGGCTGTCGCTGCTCGACGGCGGGCGGCTGGCCGAGGTGGACGACGACCGTGGCCGGCAGGTGTTCGTGCCGACCCCGCTGGGCGCGGGGGAGTTCCTGGTCAAGTCGTACTACGGTGGCGGCACCGGGCAACCGGTGTGCTGGCAGGCGTACAACCCGGGCAACAGCCAGCCGCTGGTCGTACGGGGTGCCACCTGCCGGGCGGGCGACCCGGCCCAGCGGTTCGTCATCGCACCCGCCTCCGCCGGAGGTCTCCGCGAGTACCTGATCAGCAACCGGTGGGCGTACCTGCGCGACTCCGCGCGCTCCGGCCTGATCCTGGAGGAGCTGGGTGACGCCCCGCCGTTCAGCAGCTTCCGGTTCAACGACGTCGGACCGGCCCCGCGCCGGCGGTGACCCGGTCGGCGGTCCGGCCGGCGGTGTCCGGCCGGACCGCCGGCGTTGCGCGCGGTGCCGCGACTTCCAGGACCAACCAGGCGCGACTTCCAGGATCAACCAGGTCGGGTGGAGACTTCTTGCCGATGCGTGACGCTGCCGAGTTCGACGTCTTCTACTCCGCGTCCGCACACCGGGTGCTGGGACATCTGTATGTGATGATCGGCAACCGGGTCGAGGCGGAGGACGCGGTGGCGGAGGCGTACGCCCGCGCCTGGGACCGCTGGGCGGTGGTGCGGCAGTGCGACAGTCCGGAGGCGTGGGTGCGTCGGGTGGCGTACCGGGTGGCGGTGAGCGCGTGGCGTAAGACCGTCAACCGGATGCGGGCCCATCGGCGGGAGGCGACCGAACAGCGGGTCGACGCCGTCTCGGTCGATCATGTAGCGATCGTGGCCGCGCTGCGGCACATCTCCGCCGAGCAACGTCGGGCGGTGGTGCTGCACCACCTGGTCGGGCTGAGCGTGGCCGAGATCGCGGCGGAGGTCGGCGCCAACGAGAACACCGTCAAGACCCGGCTGGCCCGGGGGCGGCGGGCCCTCGCCACGCACCTGACCGAACCGGAGTACCACGGCGTGGACGAAAGGGCGCAGTCATGAGCTCCGACAACCAGCTCGACGACGCCCTGCGGGCGCTGGCCGGGCAGGGCGGGCGGGGGAGGGTCCCGGCCGCCGTGGACGTCCGGCGTCGCGGCGACACCCGCCGCCGGCGTCGACGGGCGGCCTCGGTCTCGCTCGCCGCCCTCGCCGTCGTGGTGCTCGGCGCGGGGGTCGCGCTGACCCGCCCTGACGACGCGCCGCCCACCATGCCGGTCGGCCCGGTGGCCCCGACCGCCGGCCCGGTCGCGTCACCCGGGCCGACCGACCGGTCACCCGGCTCGACCGGCCCGTCACCCGGCTCGACCGGCGGCGGCTCTCCGCCGCCCACCGGTTCGTCGAGCGCACCGACCGGATCGTCGAGCCCGCCGGCCGGCCCGTCGGGCGGTGATCGGCTGCTGTCCGGGCAGCGTCAGGTCACCATCGTGCGGGTGGGCGGGACGGGCGGGCTGTCGCTGCTCGACGACGGCCGGTTGGCGGAGGTCGACGGTGACGAGGGACGCCAACTGTTCGTGGTGGTGCCGCAGGGGCAGCCCGACACGTACCTGATCCGCACCGCCGAAACGGGCACCGACCCGACCGGCACCTGCTGGCACGTCCGTTCGTCGGGCAGCCAGCCGCTCCGGGTCGAGGCGGCCCCCTGCGCGCCGGACGAACCGCGGCAGCAGTTCACCGTCGTCCGTGACGGCGCGTCGACGTACGTCATCAGCAGTCACTCGGCCTACCTGCAGAACTCGCCGACCCGGGGGCTGATCCTCGAGGAGGCCGGCGACGCGCCGGTGACCACCCTGTTCCGGCTGGTCGACAACGGGCCCGCACCGGAATGACCGGCTCCGGCGGCGGTACCGGGGCCGGAGCCGCGGCGTGGTCCGGCCCGGCACCACCCGCCTGGTCCGACCACAATTATGTATAGACGACAGTAAATTAATAGTTGCGTCCGGTGCGGCCTGCGACCTACGCTTCGAGACGACATAACGCAACTGCGGGCAAGAGAGTGTGAGCGGGTGGCGGGAATCCCCGGCGGCACAAAAGGGGTGCCGGCGGGGTGCTTGTCGCCCGGAACGCGCGTGGGCCTTGTCGCCGTTCGTTGCCTTTTCCGGTCAGGAATCCGCTCACGGTCGAGCACGTCGGCATCGTCCCGTGCCTTCCGGCGTGTCGGCCGATGTTCGCCCGGTGGCCCGGCTGTCGCGCGCCGACGCCGGAGGCCGGCGGACATGTGCTGTGGGCGGCAGACGAAAGGAACGGTACGTGAGGCCAACCGTCTCCACCGCCCGAAGGTCACTGCTGGCAGCCGCGCTGCTCGCCGCCACCGTGCTGCCGGCAGTGATCGCGAACCAGACGCCGGCCTCGGCCGCCGTCCAGCAGACCTACCACGTCGCCCCGGACGGCGACGACGCCAACCCGGGCACTGTCCAGGCGCCGTTCAGAACCCTGCAACGTGCCCGGGACGTCGTGCGTACGGTCAACGCGAACATGACCGGCGACATCCAGGTGTACCTTCGGGGTGGACGGTATCCGGTGACCAGCACCATCGATTTCGGGGCGGCTGACTCCGGCACCAACGGCCACCGGGTGCTCTATTCCGCCTACCCCGGCGAGACCCCGGTTCTCGACGGTGGGGTGCAGGTGACCGGGTGGACCCAGCACGGCGGCAACATCTGGAAAGCGCCGCTGGACCGCGCCAACAAGCTGCGCGCGCTCTACGTCAACGACAAGCGGGCGTACCTGGCGTCGAAGACGATCAGTTCGGCGGGCTGCTACGGGACGTACACCATCACCGCCGGGCAGGCCGCGTGGGCCTGGGAGTCGGGGTCGCAGTGCGACGGCGCGAAGTACAGCCTCAACGACTTTCCCGCCGTCGCCCGCAACCACGACGACCTCGAGATCGAGACGGCGACCACCTGGACCACCGCCATCGTGGGCGTCCGCCAGGTGACCACGAGTTCCGACGGCGCGAACCGGGTGGCGCTGTTCCAGCAACCGGGTGCCGCCATCGCACAGGGCGCGTTCAACGGCAACGCCCAGCCGGGCGGCTCCCACAAGGTGATGAACGCCTACGAGTTCCTGGACGCGCCGGGCGAGTTCTACTTCGACAAGATCGCCCGGACCCTCTACTACTACAAGAGCAGCACGGAGAACATGTCGACCGCGACGGTCTACGCGCCGAACAACGTGACCACCGTGCTGCGGGTCGCCGGCAGCTCGACGAGCAGCCACGCGCGCAACATCACGTTCTCCGGGCTGACCGTCCAGCACTCCGACTGGAACCTGGTCAACGTCGCCGGCTCCGCCTTCAAGCAGGCCCAGCAGGGGAACCTCGGCGCGTTCGCGTACGCGAAGCGGAACTTCCACGACTACTACTACCGCAACGTCGACGTCACACCGGGCATCATCCAGATCGAGAACGCCGACGGGATCCTGCTGCACCGCAACCGGGTCCAGCACACCGGCGCCGACGGCATCAACATGGTCAACGACGTGCAGAACACCCAGCTGACCGGGAACCACACCAACGACATCGCCGGATCGGCCGTCACCGTCGGCCATCCCCAGCACGTGTACATCGGCGACCACACGTCGAGCAACCGGGAGAAGTGGTCCCCGCAGGTCGAGGGACTACCGAAGAACATCGAGATCAGGAACAACTACCTGTACGACAGCGCGGTGCTGTTCAACGGGCACAGCCCCATCTCGGCGTACTTCGTGGACACCCTGACCGTGCAGCGCAACCGGATCGAGAAGGCCCCGTGGTCCGGTATCACGCTGGGTTGGGGCTGGTGGAACTTCGACGGCTCGTCGGGCTCGATCGCGCCCAACCGGCCCACCACCACGGCGCGGAACAACACCATCAGCCACAACCACATCATCGACACGGTGCAGCGCCTCAGCGACACGGCCCCCATCTACACGCTGGGCAGCCAGCCGGGGACCACGATCACCGACAACTATCTCCAGGGCGTGCCGGCCGGTCACAAGTACGGCCTCCACCCGGACGAGGGCTCGGCGTACATCACCTTCCGGGACAACGTCCTGAGCGTGGACAAGAACATCACCTGGCTGCTCAACTCCGACGACTTCGGCCGCAAGCACGACCTGAGCGTCACGCAGACCCACGGGCCGATCAACAAGGTCTCCAACAAGAACCTGCCCAACAGCACCATCCACGACATCCTCGTCTCCTCCGACTACGTCTGGCCGGCCCCGGCGTACGGCATCGCCGCCAACTCCGGCCTGGAGGACGCGTTCCGGGACATCGTCCCGGCGGGCAACCTGTCCCTGCCGAACCACGTCCTGCCGGCCAGCACCTTCGTCAGCAGCGCGACGGCGACGATCCCGATCCGGAGCACCGGCGACGCGACCAGGACGGTCTGGCTGGCTCCCGCCGGCACGACCACCTTCACCGCCGGCCCGACGATGACCCGGGCCGGGGGCACCGCCACGTCCATCGCCGTGCCGACAGCCCAGGGCGAGTACCGGCTCTACGTCCTCGACGCGCAGGGCAACCGGTCCGCCGAGTCGGGCTCGCTCGTCCGGCAGCAGGGCACCGGCAGCGGCCAGCAGGGCGGCCGGCTGGTGGGCGGACAGTCCGGCCGCTGCGTCGAGGTGCCGAACTCCAGCACCACCAGCGGCACCCAGGTGCAGCTGTGGGACTGCGGCGGCGGCACCAACCAGCAGTGGACCCACACCGCCGGCAAGCAGCTGACCGTGTACGGCAACAAGTGTCTCGACGCGAACAACGCGGGCACGACCAACGGCACCACCGTCATCATCTGGGACTGCCACGGTGGACTCAACCAGCAGTGGAACCTGAACGCCAACGGCACCATCACCAACGTCCAGTCCGGACTCTGTGTCGACGCCAACGGCGCCGCCACCGCCAACGGCACGAAGATCATCCTGTGGTCGTGCAACGGCGGCACGAACCAGCAGTGGAGCCTGCGTAACTGACCGCACGTACCCGGGGCCGGGTCGGCCCGACCCGGCCCCGGGCCTGCCGCTGCGTGCCCGCGAGGCCCGGACCGGCCGGGTGGCGGTCGTCGCGCGCGGTGCCACCGGCCCTGCGCCCCAAGGTTGGGAGCGCGCCCAAGGCGGGTCACCGCCCCTATCCTTGGCGCGACGTACCGTCACACTCTGGGAGGGACTGATGAGGCAACGCGAGTTGTCCGGCAGTACGGGGATCCAGGTCAGCCAGCTCTGTCTCGGTGCCATGCCGTTCGGCACCGACGTCGACGAGGAGACCGCGTTCGCGATCCTGGACCGCTTCGTCGAGGCGGGTGGCACCACCATCGACACCGCGAACTGTTACTCGTTCTGGGTACCCGGCGGCGTCGGCGGTGAGAGCGAGACGGTGCTCGGCCGTTGGCTGTCCCGGCGGGGTGGCCGGGACGGCCTGGTGCTGGCGTCGAAGGTGGGCTCCGGGCCCGGGGCGCACGGCGGGGCCGAAGGGCTCGCCCCGGAGGTGATCCGTACGCAGCTCGCCGGCTCGCTCCAACGGCTCGGCGTGGACCACCTGGACCTGTACTACGCGCACCGGGAGGACCGCGACACCCCCGACGAGCAGACCCTGGCGGCGTTCCACGAGGCGGTGATCGAGGGAAAGGTCCGGACGCTGGGGGCCAGCAACCACGCCGCCTGGCGGCTGGCCGAGACCCGGGCGCTGGCCGAGGCGCGGGGCTGGACGCCCTACACGGTGGTGCAGCAGCGGTACTCGTACCTGTTGCCCCGTCCGGCGACGGCGTTGCCCGAGGGTGGGCACGTGCACGCCAGCGACGATCTGCTGGACCTGGTCCGCAGCCGGGGTCTGACCATGTTCGCGTACAGCACCCTGCTGTGGGGTTCGTACACCCGGCCGGACAGGCCGCTGCCGGAGCACTACCAGCACCCGGGCACCGAGCGTCGGCTCCAGGCGCTGCGGGAGGTGGCGGACGAACTGGGGGTCACCGTGAACCAGGTGGTGCTGAGCTGGCTGATCGGCGGGGACCCCGCCGTCGTGCCGATCGTCGGCGTCAGCTCGGTGGCCCAGCTCGACGAGGTCCTCGCCGCGGTCGACGTGGATCTGCCGGTCGAGCTGCGTAAGCGTCTCGACGAGACCTGCTGAACGGGGTCGTGCCGGCGACCGGGCAGGGGCATCCCCTGCCCGGTCGTGTGCCCGGCCAGGGCCCCGTTCCGCTCTCCACCCGTGCGGGAGCGGAACGGGCCCTGTGGCCGGGCCGGGCGGCGAGATCGACGACCCGCGACCGGCGAGCTGGTTCGTGCGGCGTCACCAGGTCAGCGGAAGGGTGTCGACGAACCGGGTGAGTGTGCCGGCGAGGAGCTGGTGGTCGCGGCGGGAGGGGTGCCAGTCGCAGCCGAGCTTGTCGAGGCCCAGAACGTTGTCGTCGAAGTAGAGCGACCGGATCCGGGTGTCGCCCCGCTCCGCCCGGGTCCGGACGATCTGCTGGACCGAGGTGGCGAGCGCCGTCGTGGGGGACAGGTCCGGGTAGGTGAGCACGATGAACGTGTCGGGGCCGTACCGGGTCCGCAGCTTGTCGAGAAAGGCCAGGTAGGCGCTCCGGAAGTCGGCGGCGAGCTGGTCGATGGTCGTCCACCGCTCGCCGGCGTTGAGGGCGGTGGAGAAGTCGTTGATGCCGAGGCCGACCACGACCAGCTGCGGTTTCCAGGTACCCGGGTTCGGCCATACCGTGCTGTCCGGGTGGGCCTGGAGGTCGGTCTCGTAGTAGGTGCGGAAGGTGTCCGTGCCCTGACCGTTGTAGTTGCGCACCATGCCGAGGCCGGACTGGGCGATGAGCTGGTAGTCGGCGTTCAGGCCCTGCGCGGTGAGGGCGCCGAAGGTGACGTCGGCGTTGCTGTTGCGGGCGATCCCGCCGGTGCCGGAGCAGTCCCGGGTCGTCGACATGTTGCCGTAACCGGCGGTCCAGGAGTCACCGAGGAACTCGATCTGTCGGCTGCGGGCGGCGGGTTTGGTCAGGATCGCGCCGCCGGGGGCGGCGACGAGGCCACCGAACTCGCCCGCGGTCCACGGGCTCTCGGTCCGCTTGACGAGTCGTACGGTGTGGTCGCCGTCGGCGAGGTCCCGGACCCAGTAGGTGGTCCGACCCGGGGTGACCAGGGTGGCGACGGTGGTGCCGTCGATCTGGACGGTGTAGTCGTTCTGGGAGTCGTCGAGGACGATCCCGACGCCGGTGCCGCGGAAACGGCCCTCGAAGTAGACGCCGGGCCACGTGTACCGGACGTTGTCGCCTACCGTCGTGACCCGGCCCACCGTGCTCACCTGACCCGGCCCCCCGGTGGGTGGCGGGGTGGTGGGTGGCGGAGTGGTGGGCGGTGCGGTGGTGGGTGGCACCGGGCCGTGGCACGGCACGCCGTTCAGCGCGAAGTCGGTCGGTACCGGGTTCGACGGGTTGTGCCACGAGCCGACGAAACCGAACTGGGTGCCGGCCCCGGTGTTCATGGTGCCGTTCCAGCTGGCGTTGGTGACCGTGACCTGGCCGGCGGACTGGGTCACCGTGCCGCCCCACAGCTGCCCGATCACCTGCCCGGCGGCGAACGACCAGGTCAACCGCCAACTGGTGAGCGGATCGCCGAGGTTGGTGAGTCCCACGTCCACGCCGAAGCCGCCCGGCCACTGGCTCGTCACCGTGTAGCTGACCCGACAGCCGGCGGCGGCCTGTGCGGAGACGGCGGTGGTGAGTGTGGCGGCGACGGCAGCGGCGGTGAACACCGACACCGCCGACCGGAACCGGAAACGGGTGGGTGGCATCCGTAGTCCTCCGAGGACCGCCGCGAGGGCCGCCGGCCGTCGTACGGATCGTTTCGCCGTCTTCGTTTGCGCGTCGGTGGCGAACGGGTCGGTGGTGGCGGCCACCGGGGTGGCGGCCGTACGTCCGGAGGGCGAGGTTCGCACTGGTGTACTCCCGTGGAGTCGGCGCGCTGCTCGGTGACGCTGCGGAGCGCGTCGCCCGAGGGCCCGTACGCGTCCGGGTCACACCAGGATCGACGGGTGTCCACCGGTGGAGGTCGGCGTCGTCCTCGTCGATGCGCTGGCAGCGGGGTGTGCTGTCCGTTGGCGTGGTGCGCCACCGACGGCTCGTAACGGTTCTCGGCGCACGTGTTTCGGTCTGTAGCCAGCCCGGCTCCGGGTCGGATTATTCCGCACGGCTTTTACGTGCGTCAATCTATCCTGGTGCTCGTCGGCCCGGCTCCGGGAGGCCCGGGTCCCGTGTTCTGCGACGACGTCAGGCTGCTGGACGGTGACCAGCCGAGCGAGAACCCCGACGCAGCACCGGGTGCGCTGCGCCGCTCGGCCCGCGATCGAGAACCAACGATACGGACGATGTCGGCAGGCCGCGTCGACCAGCACAATCCGCGGATGGACTCCTGGTTGACGACGGTCGGGTTGCCGGTCGCGCTCGGCATCGTCATGCTCGGCCTCGGGCTGGGCCTCACCATCGGTGACTTTCGGCGGGTGGCGGCGTATCCGAGGCTGGTGCTCATCGCCCTCGGCTGCCAGGTGGTGCTGCTGCCGGCGATCTGCTTCGGTCTGGTCCTGCTCTTCGGGCTCAGGCCCGAGCTGGCCGTCGGCATGATGCTGCTCGCCGCCTCACCCGGCGGAACCACCGCGAACCTCTACAGCCATCTCTTCGGCGGCCACGTCGCCGTCAACGTCACGCTCACCGCGGTCAACTCGGTGCTCGCCGTGTTCACCCTGCCCGTGGTGGTGAACCTGTCGGCGGATCACTTCCTGGGCGACGCGGCACCGATCGGGCTCCAGTTCGGCAAGGTGCTCCAGGTCTTCGCGATCGTGCTGGTGCCGGTCGCCCTCGGGATGGCCCTGCGGTCGCGCTTCCCCGGGTTCGCCGACCGGCTCGGCCGACCGGTGAAGATCCTCTCGGTGGTGGTGCTGGTCGCGGTGATCCTCGGGGCGGTGCTCAAGGAACGGGCCAACCTCGCCGACTACTTCCTCGCGGTCGGCGCGGTGGTGCTGGTCTTCAACGTGATCAGCCTGCTGGTCGGGTACGGCATGCCGAGGCTGGCCGGGGTCGGTCGGCGCGAGTCCATCGCCGCAGGCATGGAGATCGGCATCCACAACAGCACGTTGGCCATCACCATCGCCATCAGCCCTGCGCTGCTGGACAGCACCGAGATCGCGGTCCCGGCCGCTGTCTACGGCATCGTCATGTTCTTCACCGCCGCCGTCTTCGGCTACCTGGTCAGCCGGGGACGTGACCCGGTCGGGGCCGGCCGGGGCCGGACCGCGTGAGCCGGACACCGGCGAGGTGGTCGTTCGGGCCGCTCGGTCGAGGCGGAACCCGGGCGAGGTACGGGCGGCTGGTCGCTCGCGCAGGCCAGCGCGCCAGGTACGCCTATGATCAGGGCCGCGGGCAGGTCCCGTCCTGATCCACCACGCTGGTGCAACTGGCACACCTGAACGAAGGACGCACATGGCCCGCCCCTACAGTCCCGGACCGAAGCCGTTCGTCTTCACTGTCGGTGACGGCAACGACCAACAGGTCTCGGTGGGCGATCCTCAGGCGGCCTACGAAGCGTTCGCTGCGTTCTTCCGGGGTCGAGAGTCCGACACCTACGCCATCGAGGACGAAGCGGCGGGGCAGAAACTGGTGCTCATGCCCCGTCTGGGGGTGATCTCCCGGATCAAGGACGGGGACCAATCCCGGTCGGAGCACCTCAAGGTCGAGCGGGCCAACCGCTACCTCACGGGCGCGATGCTGTTCTTCGAGAACGGATATGCCGGCCTCGACTACTTCGGCCAGTGGTTCTCCGACCTCGCCGACCTCGACGCGTCGCCGGAGACGCGCGGTGCCGCCCGTGCCGCCACCTTCACGACGGAGGCAGCGGCAATCCACGAAGTCGGCCGGATCTGGGCGAATTCCGGCATCGTCGACCCGAGCGACCAGTACCACGTCTTCTTCGACTCGCATGACGTCGACCGTGACCGCGCCGAACGAGCCGAACTCCTCCAGCTGATCGCCTTCCTCGGGCTCGAACGCGTCGACGCCCCGGCCGGGGCCGCCGGGGGCGAAGTCTGGGTGCGTGCCGACCCGCGCCTCGACGCCGAGTATGAGCGGTGGTCGTGAACAGACGCATGAGAGACGTCGTTTTCACCCGGAGCGGCAACGGCTGGATCCCGGACGTGATCCGCGAGGACGGCGAACTGAAACTGATGCTCGCCGCCGGGGCCGACGCCAACCATGAGCCCCGCACGTTCACGTTCCCGATCGGGGACGCCCATCTTGCGGTGATCCGGGAGGACCTGGCTCGACACCTGCTGCTGTGGAGTGCGGTCCTTCCGCTGTGCGATGACGCCGGAACCCGGGGCCGGCTCGACGAGAACGCTGCCGTCGCGCTCCTGGACCCGGTCCTGCTCTCCTCGCCCGCGGACGTCGACGCGCTCTTCCGGCGCATCCGGTGGGACCGGAACCGGCTCGTCGCCCATGGTGCCGACATCGATCTGCTTGAGCGCGGTCAGGTCTGCGCGGCGATGCGTGCGGCGACGGAGGGGGCGGACGAGAAACGTGCTCAGGAGTACCACGCGGACCGCCGTCGCGCCGAGCGCGAGGTGGTTCTCGGGCCCCTCGACGCTGGGATCCTGAGGTACACCGGCCAGTATCTGCATGGCGCGACCATTCCCAGGCGGCTGCCCGACGCCGTCGACCCCGCACTGCTGCCCCAGGTCCTGCGCGTGATCGCCACCGCGGAGCAGGCGTGCGCCGGGATGCGGATCGGCCTCGATCCTCGGCGCGGGAACCGGGCCACCGACAAGCGTGACTGGGATCGGATGGCGGCGACGGTCGACGCGGCCGTGCGCCACGCACACCCCGAACTCGTCGACGACGCGGTGCGTACGGTGAGCTTCCTGATGTGCTCGGAGGCTGTGGACCGCTCCCGGAGCATGCCCGTGGACGACGCCGAGGAGACTGCCGACGACCACGCCGGCCCCGGCGCGGGTTCGGGAAAGACGGCCCTGTCGTTCACCGATGACAAGGGCGGCGAGAAGAAGTGGCTACGGGACGGTTCCCGTACCGCCTCCGCCGTGTTCTGGGAGTTCGTCGCCGACCGCTCCGCCGCCGACAACGAAGTGTTCACCATCGAGGACGAGGAACTGGGCGAGGGGATCCAGCTGCACTTCTACGCGGACTCCATCGCCCGGATCACGACGGTGCGACCCGGGGAAGCCGGGTCGGATCCGCAGTACCAGGTCGAGTACAGCCTGGTCGACGGGATCGGCGGGTACCGGAACCTGGTGAGCGCCTTCGTCCGTGGCGGCTGCGCCGCACTCGAACAGCACGGTCCCTGGATGTCGGACGTCGCCGAGTTCGAGCGCGCGCGTCGGCGGCGCGACGCCCGGTAGCCCCGGAGGAAACCACGCCCGCGCCGTTCTGCCGGACGAAGCACGTCACGATGGCCTGCTGCCGGCTCCTCAGGCACCTGATAGGTGAGTACGCCGGCGACGGGCCGGGGCACTTAGGCGCGAGGCCGGTGTCGGTCGCGGTGTCGGCGGTTCTGGGGGTGGCTCTGTGTGAATTGGAGCCGCCCCGGCTTCCGGTGGTGCTGGGATCGCCCCTGAGCGGATTTCGTCCGCGCTCGCATCGACGACGCCGGCGGTGGGTGGAGCAACGGGCTCCGGGTCTGGGCACGGGGATCCTCAGCCTGAGCTGTATCAGTGAGTGACGCGCCTTGGACACTCCATCTACTCCCCGGGTCGGAGCCTTCTCGTTTCCGCGCCGCTGGTGACGACCGGCGGCACCTGAGTTGCCGAGCCAGTTGCGTGGCTCGTCCTCACCGCCCGTCTTCCGGGTCGAGCCCGGCGATCGCGACCAGGTCTTCCGCGGGGATCCTAAGGACCTCAGGGATGTGGGAGAGCACGCTCCGATGTGGATTCATGTAGCCGCTGCGGAGCCCCATGATCGTGGCCATCGACAGGCCGCTCCCCTTGGCCATCTCCGTTACGGAGATGCCGCGCAAGTCCATCATCCTGCTGAAGACAGATCCGAAAGGGTGCGGTTCCGGCTTCCCTGTGTCTGTGGAGCTCGGACCGATGACCATGTCACCAAGCTTGTAGCGACGCTCGGGGCAACCGGAACGGTGGTGACGCCTCGAGGCGGGATGCGCCCTCCTCGGCTGGATCGCATGTGCCGGGAGGGTGGCACTTTTTCGGATAAGACCACGCCGTCCCTAGTCGACGTCGAAGGCGCTGGATCGCCATCGTGACCCTCTCCGGGGCTACGGCAACATGAATGATCTTGTTACGATTGGGGACTCGCCGCAGGCCGCGAGATCGCCCGGATCTGACCCGGAGCGACCACTGTGCTCAGGTCCCGATGCACGCTTGCGCCGAGCTGACCCGTCTCGTGTCCTCCCCGCCTCGGCCTGCGGCGTCGATCCTGATCGACCTTCAAGGGGGAGCCGCGTGTCTCACCTTGTTGCCATGCGCGGTCGTAGCCCGGCCGCCCCGATCGTGACCGGTGACCTGGTCGGCGGGCGGGAGGTGGCCGGATTCGCGTACGCGGAGGATCCGGTGCCGCCCACCCGGGACAACGACCGGTTGTTGTTCGACGGGGACCAGGGGACGACCGACGTTCCCGAGACCATCGTCCCGACCGACGCCCGGGAAGCCGAGCTGCGCGGGGTTGCTCCCCTCGACCGGCTACCCCAGCAGTCGCGGCTACCGGCCGATGACGTCTCTCCCGGACTGACCAACCGGGTGGAGGCGATGCTGGGCCGTTCGGACGCGCCCTGGCGCGCGATCGCCCGGCCGCTGATCGAGGCGTTGTACGAGACGGGGCACGACGTGTGGCTCGCCGGCGGGGCGGTCCGCGACCTCGTGCTCGGGGCCGGTCCGGCGGCGGTACGGGACCTCGACCTGTCCGGTACGGTGCCGCCCGGCAGATTCCACGAGATCGCGTACGACGTCCTGGCGCTCCTCGGCGGCACCGAGAGCGACATGCGGCTCTCCCCCGACAGTCTGGTCTGCTGGACCGAGCCCGAGAAGCCCCAGCTCGCGGAGACGGCGCTCGTCGAGTACCGCAGCCTCGCCCTGTCCGGCTTCCCGTTCCCCGGGACCAGCAGCGACTTCGGCGACGATGCCCGCCATCGCGACCTGACCGTCAACAGCCTGCACTACGACCTGCGGCGGGCGATCGTGATCGACCCGACCGGGCGGGGCATCGGTGACCTGATCGGCCCGGTACGTCGGATCTTCTGCTGCCGGGCATCGCTCGAACCCCGCGAGACGGCCGCCGTCGTGCTCCGAGCGATCAAGTTCGCGCTGCGGTGGGAGGGGGAGGGCGTCACGGTCGAACTCGGTGAGTTGCGGGAGTGGGCCGACCGGCTGCCCTCCGGCCACTGGTCGGGGCTGGATCCCTTCGTGTGGAGGGGAATCCGGGACGACCACCGGGAATACCTCAAACATACCCCAACCGACCGGCAGCTCCAGGTCGCCCGGCTCATCGGCCCGGCACCCGCCCGGTTGATCGGCGATCTCTTGGAGGTGCGGTCATGACCAGCAGGCACCGGCCGCTGAGCACCTGGGTGGCCCGGGTGTCCCCGTCGGGGCTGCTCGGGCCGGTCAACGACGGACGGGAGCGCGCGGACGCCCGTACGTTCTCCTGGTTCGAGAGCGACTGGACGCGGGCCCGGCTGCCCGCCGCACGGGCCGGCCGGGCCGCGCAGATGTCGCTCGCGCTCGTCGAGGACGGTACCGGCGCGGCCGTCGCCGAACTCGACAACTACGGCCGCCCCCTACCGGTGAGTGAGGCGGGCCTGGCGGTCGTCGCCGACGTGGAACGGCGATGGCCCTCCGTCGACGGCGACGCGGGCTGGGCCGCCCTCGCCACCGAACCGCTCCAACTGCGGCACCTGCTGCTCAGACGCCTGGTCACGGAGTCGGCCACCCCACCGCCCGCCGGGCTGTTCCACATCCTCGACTGGCATCTCGTGGCGGACCTGGCCGTACAGCTCACCGGCACGACGGCGGGGCGATCCACCGGCGGACCCCGGATCGCACTACGACACTGGTTCTCGCCGGCGGTACGGGGCCTGACCGCCGGGCTGGAGCAGCTCGACGCCGGGCACCGCGCAGGTCGACCCGACGCCCGGCATCAGGGCACCCAGGGTCTGCTCGCCGCGTTGGAAACGGCCGACGTCCTCCGGATCCCGGAGCCCACCCGCTTCGCGTTGGCCGATCTGCTCGCCGCGATCGCGGACACCCAGCCGATGTACGCGCTCGCCGCGCGCGCCCGCGGCCGCGCGTTGACCGGCCTGCCGGACGGCGACGAACTCCTCCGCATCGCCCTGTCACCGGAGCTGGTGCCCGATGCATCCCCTGGGGGGCGCGAGCAGCAGACCGACGTCATCGGCGACCCCGGGTTCACGCTGTCGGTGACGCGCACCGCCGAGGGAGAGCTCATGATCTCCGTATCCGTCACGGCCGGCGACCCGTCGGCCCTGCCCCTCTTCCTCTCCGTCGAGGTACGACTTCCGGAAGCACCGGCCGAGGACCGGTCGTACTGGGTGGCGCTGAGCCACGAGGACGACCGGCTGACCGGCAGCTTGAACCTGCCGTTGCCCCGGTCCACGTTCGTGGTCAGCGCAGCGGACCTGCCGGTCGGCGCGGCGGCGCTGCGGTTCGTCGACCCGGCGGTCCTGCTGAGCTCCATCCGGTCCAGCGACTTCGACACGGCAAACGCGTGGTTGGAGGCCGCGGAGGACCTGCCCGACGGGCACGCCGTCCGGACGGCCGCGATCCGCTTCGGGGAGCAGCGGTGACCACCACCGAGGAGACGATCGCCGGCACCGAGGAGGCGGTCGCCGCCGCTGATCTGGCGCAACTGCTCGAGATGAACCTCGACGAGGCGGAACGGTACCTGCTGATCGGGAAGTCGCAGCATCTCGTCCGGGCCGTCCGGCAGGCCGTCGAGAACGGTGCGGTCGGGGCACTGGAGCAGGCGTGCACGGGGCAGACCAGGCGGCACAGGGCACTGCCGGCGCTCTCCGAGAACCGCGTGCGGCCGGACGTCCTGGGTCCGCCGTACCGACCCGTGTCCCAGTCGACCGTCGCACACGCTCTGCGGGCACTGGCAGCCCTCGGGTTGGCGTTGACCGTCGAGCAGGATCACGATCCGACGCCCCGGGCCTACCTGGCGATGACCGAGCAGTGGCTGGCGGCGTCCCGTCTCTGTCTGCCGTCCGAGGGGTCCGAGGGGGAGGCCGACCCGGACGAGGTGTCCGCGCTGCTGCGGGCCCTCGGTGTCCCGGCGGACAGCCGGATCGGCATGCTCACGGACGGTGGCACGCTGCGGGATCCGGTACGTTCCACCGCCTGGATCTGGCTGCTGGACCTGTCCGGACGGCTGCCCGGCCGCACGAAGGGGCCGTCCTGCGGTGTGGTCTTCGACCAGGGCGAGCGCGGCGGGCGGGCGACCCTGACGCTGAGCGTCGTGCCGGGTCTGCCGCCGGTGCTGGCACCGGATCCCGCCACGATGACGCTCTGCGCCGTGGACGACGCCTTCCAGCAGATGCTCGTCAGCGTGCGGCGGATGTCCGGGAAGCTGCCCGGCGCCGTGCTGTGGTCGGTGGCCAAGGACGGCCGGCAGCTCACCGGCATCACCGGGCCGTCGATCGGGGGTGCCTTCAGTGTGCTGCACCACGACCTGACCCATCACCGGCCGGTGCTGTCCCGCCTGGGCTTCAGCGAACGACGCCCGGACACCGTCATCGTGGGAGCCGTCGACCACCACAAGCCTGACCTGCTGTGCTCGGTGGGCGGCTACCCGTCCAAGCTGAAGGCGATGCGACAGCGGGACCGGCTGATCGTGCCGGAGAGCGACTACGAGGAGGTCGTCGAACTCGACCGCATCTCGGGCGCGCATCCGACCATCCTCGGAGCGGCCACCCTCGCCGAGGCGGCCCGGCTCAGCCGCCGACCCCAGCGACGGAAGGTGCAACTGGTGGCGCTGCTGCTCGTCGGGGTCCTCGCCATCGTCGCCGGTGGGGTCGGCCTTCGGCAGTGGCTGGTGCAGCGGGCAACCGCCGCCAACCTCGAGGACGCCCGGCTGAGCAACGCCGCCAAGGCGCTCCAGGACCGCGCCGCCGCCGTCGCCGCGGGCGATCCCGCTCTCGCCCTACGCCTGGCGGCGGCCGGCGTGTCGCTCGCCCCGCAGTCGGCCACCCGCGGCAACCTGGTCGGCCTGCTCGCGTCCACCCGCTACCGGGGAGGGCTCCCGCCGGGGGAACCGCAGGGACCGACAACGGACGTGCAGCTCAGTTCCGACGGCCGGGTCATGCTCACGACGACGGGGCAGCGCGAGGCGGTGCTCTGGACCGGGGACGGCGCCCAGCGGTGGACCGAGCGGGGCCGGTTGAAGCTCGCGACCTGGGACCTGCCGAGCCTCAGTCCCAACGGCCGGTTGGTGGCAACCGCCGACGAGGACGCGCTGCTCCTGTTCAACGTGTCCGATCCCGACCGCCCCCGTCGGATCGCCCGGATACCCACCGACGCGGCCGGTCCGGTGGCCTTCAGTCGGGACGGACGGCTGCTGCTGACCGCGACGGTTCCGCCACTCGCCTGGAACGTCGCCGACCCCGCACATCCGAAACGGGCCGGAGCATCCGGCGGTGAGGTGAGCGGGGGCACCAGGATCGCGGTGTGCGGAGACGACGCCTCGGTGGCGGTCGCCGGTGCTGGCGAGGTCATCCTCTACCGGTTGGCCGACGACGGCGGCACCCGTCGGGTCGGGCGGCTGCCCGGCGACTACGCCGAGCCCGTCACGTCCCTGGCCTGCACGGCCGCCGGCAGGCTGGTGACGGGCACGAGCGGTCAGATCGGCGTCGGCGACGTCGACGGTACGGTCGCGGCCTGGGACGTCAGCTCCCCCGACCGGCCCCGCTCGGAAGCTGTCCTGCCCGGTACGAAGGGCGCGATCGACGACGTGGCCGTCAGCCCGGACGGCAGGTTCGTCGCCGCGACGGGCGGGCACGGGACGGCGGTGGCGGCGTTACCCGGCGCGTTCGCGGAGCGGCCCGTCTTCGGCCCGGTCACCGTCCTGGCGGGTGCGGGCGGCATCTCGTTCGATCATGACGGCGCGCGGCTCCTCTCGTCCGGGACCGGCGGACCGGCGGTCGAGTTCTGGGACGTCGCGGACCTCACCGGCATCGCCGGTGCCCATGACGGCGCGTACTTCAGTCACCGCTACTCGGCGGCCGGTGACCTGCTGGCCGCACCGTCCTACGACATGGACGACGGGATCGTCGCCCTCTTCCGGGTGCGGCCCGACGGGAAACCGCAGCCGCTGAGCAGGATCACGACCGCCTACGGCGACCCGGGAGGGTCCTCCCGGGTCGTGGCCCTCGCTCCCGACCGCGGCACGTTGGCCGCCGTCACCCCCGGCGGTATCGGGATGTGGAAGATCACTGATCCTGCGGATCCCCGGCCGGCCGGAGGACTCGACACCGATGCCGCCCTGGTCGACCTGGTCTTCACCCGCGACTCGTCGGTGCTCGTGGGCGTCGACACCGATGGCGAGGCCAGCGTGTGGGACCTGGCCGCCCCGGTCTGGCCCCCACCCACCAGCATCCGTCGGAAACTGTCCACGGTCCCCGGCGCGCCCACCGACGACCACGGCGCGCGGCGGAAGTGGGGCGCGGTGGCGGTCAGCGTGTCCGCCCCGCTGATGGCCACCGCCTCGAGCGACTACGGCACCGTCGCCCTGTGGCGGACGGACGACCCCCGCCGTCCCGAGCCCGCCGCGACGATCAGGTTGCCGGAACCGCCCCCGGACTGGGAGAAACCGCTGGTGGTCGCGCTCTCCGCCGACGGCACCGTGCTCGCCGCCCACCGCGGCGCCGGGACCGGCCTGCGGCTGTGGGACGTGACCGACCCGGACGCCCCGGTCGCCGCGGGCACCCTGACCGGATACGCGTCGACGGTCAACGTCGCGACGTTCGCCCCGCGGGGACGACTGCTCGCCACCGCCGACGGGGACTCCCAACTGCGGCTCTGGGACGTCAACGATCCGGCCCACCCGGTCCCGCTCCTCACCACCAGCGCGGGAATGCAGGGACACCCGCCACACCTGTCGGCGGCGTTCGCCGGCACCGGCACCACCGTCTACTTCGGCGGTGAACAGATCTACAGCTGGCCGGTCGCGGAGGCCGTCGGGATGAGCGCGGACCCACTCGCCTACGCCTGCCAGGTGGTCGGCCGGGGCCCCGACCAGGCCGAGTGGGACAGCGTGGCACCCGGGCAGCCCTGGCGAGAGGTGTGCCGATGAGCTCGTCGATCGCCACGCGCCAGAACGACCGGTACGCCCTGGACCTGCTCGCCGCGCAGCGCGTCCTCTACAGCGAGGTCAAGCGGCTGCGGCGGCTGCGCACCGGGCTCACGGCCGGGGCGGCGGCCGGGAGCATCGCCCTCGCGTCCGCGATCGAACCGGCCCGCGTCCCGGTCGGTCTGCTCTCCGGCACCGGCCTGCTGCTGTTCGGACTCGTCGCCGCCGGCCGGGAACGCCGGCACCGGCAGATCGCGGCGACGATCCAGGAGGAGTTCGACACGTACGTCTTCGGGCTGCCCTGGAACGCCCTGCTCGCCGACCCTCCGCCGACGGACCTGGTCGTCCGGTACGCCAACCGCCGTCGCCGACGCGTCCCCGACCGGGATCTCACCGACTGGTATCCGCCGCCGGCCGGCGGCAACCACGTCGCCGACATGCTCATGTGCCAGCGGGTGAACGTCTCGTGGAGCACGCCCCTGCACCGGTCCTGGGCGACGTTCCTCGGGGTCGTGCTCGCCGCCCTCGTCCTCGCCGTGACGGTGCTCGGAGTCACCGGACCGTTGAGCGGCACCGACCTGGCCGTAGCGGTGATCGCGCCGCTGCTGGCCCCGGTGCAGGGTCTGGCCGAGGCCCTGCGCGACAACGTCGTGCACGCCCGGCAGAGCGCGCGGCTGCACGCCGAGATCCTTGCCCTGTGGCGGTCGGCCCGGGACGGGGCCACGACGGTGACCACGTCCGACTGCCGGCAGGTGCAGGACCGACTCTTCCAGCTGCGCGCGGCCGGTCCCCTCGTACCGGACCGCCTGTACCGCTGGCGGCACCGTCCCCTGGCCGACGCCGTCCAGGCCCAGGTCGACCACCTCTCCGCCCGCTCCCGCTCCGGGAAGGAGCTTCCATGATCCGTCTGACCGCGCTCGCCGGCCTGATGGCCTCCGTCGCCCTCGCCGCGCCCTCCCCGGTCGCCGGCGACGACGCCGAGTTCACCGTGTACCAGACCTTCACCGCCTCGGCCGGATCCGGCGACCCCGGCGCTCCGGCACTGGCGGTCTGGATCCGCGACGCCGTCGCCTGCGAGACGTCCGGCGGCGGCAGCGCTGACCTCGACCGGCTGGCCGCCGACTTCACGCTCCGCGCCGACGCCCGGGTCGTGTTCGGCGTCGGCCTCGACGACCAGGAGGAGAGCGAGTACGGCAGCGCGGGCGTCGTCCTGCGGGGCGGGCCCGCCGAGTTCCTCGCCCTCGCACCGGTGGCGGGGACGGAACCGGGCCGGGTCGCCCTCGACATCTCCTGCCGGGCCTCCGACGGCTCGTGGACCACGATCGTGAAGCACACCTGGGAACATCCCGGCTTCGAGAGCCTTCCGTTGCTCATGCCCGACGCCGAGGTCGAACAGGGCGCACCCGTCGCGGTGTACGACGTGACGGGGGTCTACCAGGAGCAGTTGGTGGACCCGGCCGTGTTCACCGCCGAGATCGACGGCATTGTCGCCACGATCGAGCCCGCCGACGAGAACGGTGCCGCGGCGGTCCGGCCGAAGGAGCCGCCGCGACCCGGCGTACACGTGCTCACCCTCACGTTCGAGGGACGGGAGCTGGTGACGCCGTTCGTCCAACGCGACGGGGCCTCCGCGGGGCCCTCCCCGGTCGCCGGGTCCTCGTCGCCCGCGGAGCCGGCCGCAGCCGCCGGACCCGCGTCGTCGAACCCGGGCCGGTGGGCCTGGCCGCTGACCGCCGGCTCGGCCCTCGTCGTCGTGCTCGTGACGATCGTGGTCCTACGCCGACGTCGCCGTTGAGCCCGGAGCGGGCCTCAGGGGCACGGGTCGGTGGGTGCCCGGCTGTCGGTGGGTGGCCGGCCGTCGGTGGGTGGCCGGCTGTCGGTGGGTGGCCGGCCGCCCGACGGGAAACGTCAGCCCGTCGCGCGGACCACGGTCGGCAGGTGCCGGGTGCTCAGGAAGAAGGTGCCGATGGCGGCGGGTCCGTGGGCCTGGCCTTCTGCGGGTAGATCGTCTCGTGTCGGGCGAGCATGGCGACGAACTCGCTGATCTTCCGTTCGCGGGTCTGGGCCCGTTTGACGGCGTTGAGGCGGTGGATGAGGGCGAACCGGTTGGTTTTGGTGAGTACGTCGAACATGGCCTGGGCGGCGGGGTCGGTGGCGATGGCGGCGAGGAGGTCGTCCGGTACCTCGGCTTCCGATGGTGGGGCGTAGGCGGCGGCCCACCGGCCGTCCGCCTTGGCGGCTTCCACGGCGGCGCGGCCGGTGGGCTGCATGCGTCCCTGGGCCTCAAGTCGGGCCACGTGCTCGACGTTGCGTTGTGACCAGGAGCTGCGGGGGCGGCGTGGGGTGAACCTGATCCAGGAGGTCTCCTGGTCCCGTTTGCGGGCCTGTCCGTCGATCCAGCCGAAGCACAACGCCTCGTCGACCGCCTGCTGCCAGGTCAGTGTGGTGACGGTGCCGCCTTTCCTGGTCAGGGCGAGCCAGACGCCGGGCGAGGTGGCGTGGTGGGCCGACAACCAGGCGCGCAGCGCCTCGGCGTCCGCGACGATCAACTCTTCCAGCTCGGCGCCCGCCATGACGGCAGACTAGCCGCTGCGCCGTGGCCGTGGCCCGCTGGCCGCCCGGGGACGTCGTCGACGGTCGGCCCGGTCGCGTGGTGGCGCGAACACCGGCATCCCGCCGGGCGGTCGCCGGCCCGGTCGGGACACCGGGCCAGCGACCTTCTCCGGGGGGAGCGGTCGTACCGGGTCAGCGGGCCGGGGGCGGGGTCCAGCCGGTGGGCAGCTGCCCGATCCGGACCCGCTGCGGGTGGTCACCCACCGCCACGCTGGCGACCTTCTGCCCGGTGGCGAAGCTGATCGCGGTGACCCGGTCGGTGTCCGACTCGGAGATCACGCAGTCCCGGCCGTCCCCGCTGACCGTGGCCCAGTACGGCTTGCCCGCCGTCACCAGCGGGCCCGGCTGCAACGTGGCGCGGTCGACGACGGTGGCGTAGTTGTCCATGGTGCCGGCCACGCAGAGCTTCGTCCCGTCCGGGCTCATCGACAGCCCGTGGTGCCGGGAGTCGTTGACCCAGGTGGTCCGGTCCTCGCTCGTGTTCGGGTTCTTCGGCAGGGTGGCGATCCGGGTGATGGCGTCGCCGGCCACGTCGTACTCGACGACCCCGTTGAAGAAGGAGACCTGGAAGTACAGCTTCGACTCGTCGGGGGTGAAGACCGCCGGGCGGACCGCGTCGGACAGGTCGCGGCGGCCGGCGGCGTCGAGCCGGGGCCGCATGTCGATGGTCCGTACGGTGGCGAAGCTGGTCGCGTCCGCGATGGTGATCTTCCGGTCGCCCTTGGTCCAGTCCTGGCTGGGGTCGTCGAGCGAGGTGGTGACGTCCCCGATGGACAGGTTCCAGATGCGCCGGCCACCGTCGGTGTAGATGTTCTCGTGCGGCTTGTCCCCGGTCCTGAACGACCCGACCTCCCGCCCGGTGGCGATGTCGAGCACGTGCACCCGGTTGCCCAGCGAGGCGGACACCGCGACCCTGGTCCCGTCCGGGGAGACCGCCATGTGGTCCGAGCGGTACCCGGAGACCGGGAACCGCCAGCGGACCGCGCCGGTGGCCACGTCGATCGACACCACGTCGGCGAAGCTGGGCCGGGACGCGACCACGGCGGTACCGTCCGGCGTGGTGTACATGTCGTCGACGAGCTGGTCGTGGCCCTCGCCCGGCCCTTCCCGGACGCCCAGGTAGAAGGCCAGTCTGATCGGGTTCAGGTAGATCTCGCGGAGCCGTTCGGTCTTGTCGGGGATCACGTTGATCCGGCCGAGCCGGGCGTAGTCGCCCCGGGACCGGATGACGTCGACCGTGCCCTCCCAGTTGTTGCCGACGAACATCACCTCCTGAAGGGCGGTACCGTCGACCGGACCGTCGGCGGGTCGGTGAACCTGGCCACCGGGACGGGTGACGCCGGGACCAGTGACACCGGTACCGGCGACGCCGGCCGGTTCGGCGGGACCGGCGGCGCCGGCCGGAACCGGGCCGCCGCCGGCGACGACGAGGAGGGCGAGCGTGGTGGCGGTGGCCCCGTGCCAGCGGGGACGGCGACCACGGGCGCGCGGGGGCAGGGGTGCTGCTGCTGTCATGGGACCGCTCCTGACCGAGGGGGTAGCCGTGCCGGCGTTCCGCTCGGCGCGGCGCGGTGTTACTTTGCGGTAACAGAAGGAAATCAGTCGAACCTGGACTCCCGGTAGGTGCCGGGAGCCAAGACCCGGGCGGACCGTTGTGCCCCGACCACAGCGGCCGTCGAGGGGAGCGGGGCTGATGGCGCTGCCGGACCGGCTCGTGCCGCTGGGCGCGCTGCTGCGCGACATCGCCGCCGACCAGCGGATCGTGGACGAGATGGTCGAGGCGGCCCGGACCGGCTCACCGGAGATCGCCCGGCTGCCGTGGGCGGAGAACCGCCGGCACGTGGCCGCCCTGCTCGCGGCCGGGCTCTCCTCGTTCGAGCGGCTGACCGACCCGACCGAACGCGACTTCGCCGAGGCGCGCCGGCTGGGTGCCGCCCGGGCCGCCCAGGGCGTTTCGGTGACCGGCCTGCTCCGGGGCGTCCAGGCCGCCCGGCGGGTGGTGGTGGAGACCGCCCTCGGCCGGGGGCGGGCGGCCGGCATCCCGGACACCGCGCTGCTGGAAGGGCTGCTCGACCTGGACCGGTACGCGGGCGCGCTGGAACGGGCCCTGGTGGACGGTTACCACGCCGCCGAACGGGAGCTGGCCCACACCGAGCAGGACGCCCGCAACCGGGTGCTGCGTACCCTGCTGGCCGCCGGTCCGGGCGACCGGGCCGCCGACGGCACGGCCGGCAACGCGGTCGGCGGTCCGGCAGGCGGTGCGGTCGGTCCGGCCGGCGGCACGGCCGGCGGTGCGGTCGGGGGGACGGCCGGCGGCTCGGTGGACGGGTACCGGGCGGACCTGGTCCGGATCGGCCTGCGTCCGGACGGGAGCTACCACTGCGTGGTCACCGACGTGACCGACCCGGCCCGGATCCGTACCGCCGAGCGGCGGCTGTCCCGCTGTGGCGCCGTGTTCGGCACGGTCGACGACCGGCTGACCGGGCTGTCGCCGCACCGGCCGGCGGCCGACGCGTTCGACGGTACGACGCTCGTGGTGGTGGCCCCGGCCCGACCGCTGGCCGACCTGGCGGCGGTGCACGGGCTCTGCGCCGCCGCGCTGCGGGCCGCGACCGAGGCCGGGCTGCGCGGCCGGCACGGGCTGGTCGACCTGGCCGGCGAGACCGCGCTGGCCGCGCAGCCGGCCCTGGCCGACCTGCTCAGTACGACGATGCTGGCGGCTCTCGACCCGGCGGACGGGTTCCACCGGCAGCTGGCCTCGACCGCGCTGGTCTACCTGGACCACGGGCAGCGGCTGGACCACACGGCGGCGGCCCTGCACCTGCACCCGAACACGGTCCGGTACCGGTTGCGGCGGTTCCAGGAGCTGGTGGCGGTCCCGCCGCCGCTCGCCGAGCCGGGCGGCGGCCGGTGGTCGGTGCTGGTCACGGTGCGCTGGTGGTGGGCGCTGCGTACCTGGCTGGCCGGCGCGGAGGGCGACGGAACTCCCGCGTCCCGCCTCCGGCGCTGACCGACGGGCCGCGGTCGGGCGAGGGCGGGCCGCGGTCAGGGCACGGGCGGGCCCGCGGTCAGGGCACGGGCGGGTCGTCGGGTGACGGGCGGGCCCCGGGTGACGGGCGGGCCGCAGTCAGGCGGCGGCGGGCCGCGGTGGTCGGACGCCGGGCGGGCATTGACGGCGCGGTGACGCCGTGGTGACGCGGGCGCAGCAAACTCGCTGGTGGGTGAGCGGGTCAAACCGGCCACACCCAGTCCCGCAGCGGCCGTCGGAGGGGATCCCATGATCAGGACGATGGTCTGGATGCGTACCCGGGAGGGTTGTGAGCAGCTCTTCGAGGCCGAGTGGCTGGCGGCGGCGGAAAAGATCCGTACCCTCGACGGCTGCCTCTGCCAGGAGCTGATCCGGGACGCCGACGACCCGCGCAGCTACCTGATCGTCAGCGACTGGACCGATCGGGAACGGCTCGACGCCTTCGGTCGTAGCGAGTACCGCGACCACCTGATGCGCGTGATCCAGGAGCTACGGGAGTCCGCGCAGCGCAACACGTACCAGGTTCTGCGCACCGTCCGCGGCGAGCCGGAGGAGCTCGTCCGTCCGATCTCACCCAAGGAGCAACCATGGTCTTCCGCAACGTGATCGTCTGCCGCATGGTCCCCGGCAGCGAAGAGACGGTCGGTAACGTGTTCGGGCACTACGACCGCACCACCCGGCCGCAGGACCTGGGCGTCATCGGGCGGTACCTGCTGTCGCACAACGGCCTCTACATCCACATCATCGAGCGGAAGCAGGACCCGAAGGTGTCCGGCCAGAACCGTGGCCTGCCCGCGTTCCAGAAGATCGCCGAGGAGATCGGGCCGTACGTGACGCCGTACCCGAGCTACTGGCAGAAGGCGTCGGACTCGGTGGCGAAGGAGTTCTACCACTGGGCACCGGACGGGGAGCGGCCCTCGGAGACCAGGTTGCAGGTGATCGTGGGCCGGATCAAGCCCGGTGCCGAACCCGACGTGGCGCGGGTCTTCGCCGAGTCGGACGCCGGGTCGCTGCCGGCCGAGATGGGGGTCGCCGGCCGCTGGTTGTACTCGATCGAGGACGTGTACGTGCACCTGCTGGAGCAGGACACCTCGGTCGCCGAGGCGCTGCGTCCCGACCACCGCAAGCCGGCCTTCGCGAAGGTGATGCAGGACCTGGCCCAGTACATCAGCCCGTTCGCGCCGGAGAAGTGGCAGAACCACCGGGACTCGCTGGCCACCGTCTTCTACCACTGGCAGGCGCGGGACTGACCAACGTGACCGTACGGTGCCGCCGGGGGATCGCCCCTGTGCGGCACCGTGCCGTTGGGGCCCGGCCCGCTCACCCGCCGCCGCCGGGCCACTACCAGGATTGCGGTGAGCAGGTGCGCGATGCTATCGGGCATCTGCGCGGTGGACGGAGGACCGCTGCGGGGATCGCGGTCCTGGTATCTCTTCCTCCCGTACTCCTGCGGGAATCCCACGGCTCCTCCAACCCGGTGGTCCGCTCGGGGGCGCGATGCTAGGCCGCCGACCGCCCCGGCCCACCCGATGATGTCGTGATGCCGACTCGCCACAGCTCGCCGCAGTCGGCTGATCCTGCCTGAACGGTGCCGCCGCGCCTTCCGGCGGACCAGCCGACCGTCCCGAGTAGACGGACGCCGTCGTCCGATGGGACAGAGGTGAGGTCTGTGCAGGCCACGGGGTGACGAACGGGTCGACTCTCCACATCGGACGGGCGTACGATCCGGATATCCACGACCGACGTCGAGGCCGACGGCGTCGTCCGGCCGATCACAGCAGTAGGCGGTGGTGCCGGCCGCTGTCGCGCCGGGTGGTCCGCCACCCGGCCGGACCTGCTGGTCGGCAGAGGAACCGCCCAGCACACCGATCCCATCGGCGATCCGGCCTCTGGTCGCCGCGTCCGACGGATCACCGCGAGGACTTGCGCCGACCCCGGAGGTGGACATGTCGCCCGACAACATCGATCTTCGCGTACTGGCCGAGCGGCCGGTGGTGCGCGACGATTCTCCGAGCGAGGTCGACCTGGTGGTGCACGTGGCCACCAGCCGGAGCATCGGTGACCAGCCGGCGAGCCACGCCCTCAACCTCTGCGTGGTCATCGACCGGAGCATAAGCATGTCCGGTCACAAGCTGGAAGCCGCCAAACAGAGTTGTGTCGAGATCTGGGAGAACCTGAACCCGGGCGACCACTTCACGGTTCTGGCGTTCGACCACGACGTCTTCCGGGTGAGCAACCCGCAGACGCCGCCCGACCAGGTCAAAGACCGGATCATGGCGCTGGGCGCCGGCGGCTCCACCAACCTCGCGAAGGGCTGGTACCTGGGCCTGCTCGAACTCCAGAGCTACAGCACCGACCGACACCTCAACCGCATGATTCTGCTCTCCGACGGTCAGGCGAACCAGGGCGAGACCAAGCCGTCGCTGCTCGGCGCGGAGTCCGGCCGGGCGCGCGACGAGCTGGGGATCACCACCTCGACCGTCGGGATCGGCACCGACTTCCAGGAGGACATCCTCGCCGCGATAGCCCGCGCCTCCGGTGGGAGGTTCTGGTACATCGGCGAC
Organism: Micromonospora cathayae; assembly: GCF_028993575.1. Lineage (NCBI taxonomy): Bacteria > Bacillati > Actinomycetota > Actinomycetes > Micromonosporales > Micromonosporaceae > Micromonospora > Micromonospora cathayae. The sequence continues at coordinate 2,827,902 of NZ_CP118615.1, forward strand.
TCCAGCATCCAGGACATCATCCGCGAGGAGTTCAGCGGCGCGCTGTCGGTCTACCTCGAACGCCCGAGCGTCCGGCTCGACCTGCCGGCTCCGGCATCCGTGGTCGCCGAGTACCACGACCTCGCCAGGGTGGCCGGTCGCTACCGCCTGCGTCCGATCAAGGGGAACGACCGGTTCGCGTTCGGTGTGCGGCTGCTGGTCGATCCCGCGCAGGTCGACGGCGTCGAGCTGCCCGTCACCGCGACGCTGCTCGACGGCACAGGGACGGTCGCGTCGACCACGACCGTCCTCCGGCTGGGTGGCCTGGCGGAGTACGCCAGCAGCGTCGAGGACCCGACCGTCGCCATGGTCATCTCGCGCTACCTGACGGCGAAGACCGACGAGGAGATGGTGGAACAGGTCGATGCGGGCGATGTCAGCACCATGATCACGATGCTGGACAAGCAGTCGAGCCTGATGATGGAGATCGAAGGCAAGCTCGGCGGCGTCATGCCGCTGTCCTGGGAGGCGATGACCGAAGCGGAGCGGCTGAAGAACGAGCGGCTCCTGGCGGAACAGCGCATCGAGCGGGAGCAGCTCCTGCGGGAACTCGAGGAGAACGAGTCCCTCCGGGTGGTGGGCGAACTGATCGACCTCGTCCAGGGGCTCGGCGCGGACGACCTCGTGCGTGACCTGGAAGGCCGGATCCGCAAGCACTACCGGCACCGGTCGTACCGGGATCTCGACTACCACGGGCACAGCCCCGTCGACGTGTCCCGGGACCGTTCCGAAGTGACCGGTCTGCTCCAGGCCGCGATCCGCGTCGGTCAACGCGTCGCCGCGGACCACCCGTACGCCCGGGAGGAGATCTCCGCCATCGTCAGGAGGATCGGTGAGCAACTGGTGCGCCTTTCCTGAGCGGAGCTGGTCGCGTGTCGGTACGTCGATGAGTGGCTACCGGGCCGGTGAGGGCCGGTACGGCCTGGCGTACACCGTGGACACCACGGTCGGTCCCTTTCTCAACGGTCGCGTCTCGGCACGCTTCCGGGTCGCCGACCGGGAGCGGGCCTGGGGCGCCGGGGTGGTCTGTCGCGCCGACTCGGACCGGACCTTCGTCGCGTTCTACCTCACCGCCGATCCGGACACGCCTGACTCCTCCCACGCCAGGCTGGCGGCCTTCAAGTACGGCCGGATCGTGGCGAGCGCCACCCGACGTACACCGATCCCGGTGAGTTCCGGCGAGTTCCACCTGTCGCTGCGCTTCTTCTCCGGTGACCTGGTCGGCGAGGTCCGCTGCGACGGTGAGACGACGTCACTCGCGCATCTCGTGGCCGAGGTCCCGTTCGGCGGACACGCCGGCCTGGTGCGGTTCTACGACTCCCGGGTTTTCGTGAAGGACATTCAACTGGAGGAACTCCGGATGACACCGGTGCTTCCCGAGGAGGCAGAGGTGCCACCAGCGCGGAGCTATCCATTCAAGGTCTTCCTGTCGCACTCGCAGGATGACCGGCCCCTGGTCCGTAAGCTGACCGAACAGCTTCGCATGAACGGTGTCACCTACTGGGTCGACGAGGAGCAGATCCAGTTCGGCGACCAGATCATCTCGAAGATCGAGGACGGGCTGCGGGACAGCCGGTACGTCGTGGCGTGCCTGGGTGACGGCTTCACCAGGTCCGGGTGGTGCCGGGCCGAGTACGGCTCGATCCTCTACCGGGAGTTCAGCGGTGACACGTCCCGTCGGGTCATCCCGCTGACCCTCGACGGTTCCGTGCCGTCCACCGCCGTACCGTTGCTGCTGTCCGACAAGCTGCGCGTGGACTTCACGGATCCGGACAGCTTCGGTGCGTTCCTGAAGTTCCTGAAGAACGAGTCCTGAGTGAGTGTCCGATGGTGAACTGGGAACTCGTGGTCGCCGCAGCCAGCATGATCGCGGGTGTCGCGGCAGCCTACTTCGGGTACGTCGCCGTGCGTGGCCGGCTCCGCAGCCCTCGGCCGCACCCCGCCGGGACGGACACCGCCAGGACCGGTGCCTCGTACGACGCCTTCGTCTCCTACGCCGAGGCCGACGAGGCGACCGCCGAATGGCTCGCACGGGGCCTACAGGACCGTGGACTGCGCGTCTTCCTCGCGAAGTGGATCGGCGTGGGCCTGGTCGAGTACGCGGAGAAGGAACGCGCCCTGGACGCGACGGTCAACGGTGTGCTCCTGTTCAGCAGGGCCAGCATGGGTCGGGCCGACCTGCGGGACGAGTACGCCGCACTCCTCCAGCAGGTGCACGCCGGTGGTCGCCGGTTCGTGCCCGTCCTGGTCGAGGCGGTGGACCTGCCGCCGTTCGCCCGGATCCGCCGGCCGCTCGACCTGACCGGTCGCGGAAACTCCACGGCCGCCCTCGATGAGCTGGCCCGCGCGGTCGGCCGCCCGAACGCCGGTCGCTGAGGCCGGCCGCACTGGTCGACCAGGCCGTCCGGCGGCTGTTCGTGGCCCACGGAGCCCGGCCCGGAGTAGTCGCCGAGGTGCCGCCCGGCCGGCTGCCCCGAGCGTGACGGTACCGGCGGTCAGCAGCTCGAACAGCTTGCCGGGGCGGTCGTCGATGACGGCCGCCCACTCCTCGGCATACGCCCCGGCCAGCTCCGGGTCGGCGCACAACCGGCGCGCGTTGATGACACCGCGGCCGGTGAGCCGGTAGTAGCGGCGGCGGGGTCTGCCGGCGCGGTGTGCTCGTCCCGGCGGGCGGTGACCCAGCGGCGCGAAGGGGCGTGGCGGCCTCGGCCGCCACGCCCCCGAGTGCGGTGTGTCGGGCGCTGGCCCGGTCAGGCTGTCTGGCAGCTGACCGTGGGCCAGGTCCAGTTGCCGTTCGCCATGATCGTGATGCCGAAGTTGTTACCGTTGCCGTTCGGTCGGGCGGTGACGGTGCCGCTGGTGCCGCTGACCTGGGCGTTCCAGCTGTTCTGGATGCTCTGGCCGCCGTTCAGGTTGAGGGTGACCACCCAGTTGTTGGTGCCGCTGACCGCGACGTTCAGGTTGAACCGGTCACCCCACCGCTCGCCGGCCGACAGCACGGCGGTGCAGTTGCCGCCGGACGGCGGGGGAGTGGTCGGGCCGGTGGTGGGGTTGCCACTGCCGCCCTCCCAGACGGTGATGTCGGAGCTGCCCTGGCTCTGGTAACCCTCGGTGGCCATGATCTGGTACGAGTGGTTGCCGAGGTTCAGGCCGGCGCGGGCCCAGGCGTCGAAGTGGTTGGCGGTGGTGATGGTGCCGCTGCTGCGCTTCGACTGGCGCACGCTCCAGTACTGGTAGAACGTGCAGTTGTTGCCGTCGATGCACGGCGCGTTGACCCGCTGGCTGCGGAGGATGTCGTAGGTGCCGCCGTCGGTGGTGACCGTGCCCAGCCGCTGGGCGCCGGTGCTCGGGTTGTAGCTGCCGAAGTTCTCCACCACGTAGTACTCGATGAGCGGGTTGCGCGTCCATCCGTACAGGGCGAGGTAGGTGTTGTTGTTGCCCGGGTTGTAGCTGCCCGAGTAGCTGACCGTACGGCGGGTGCCGGTGGCCCAGCCCTTGCCGCCGACCCAGTTGTTGGTGCTCCGGTCCCAGCTGCTGCTGTAGCGGCCGTCGGCGCGCAGCGTCATGCTGGCGTTGCCGCTGTCCTTCCAGAACGAGAAGTAGTAGCCGTTGTGGGTACCGGTGGCGTTCTGGGTGAGGGTCCGGTCGGCCTCGGCGTGCGCGCTGGGGGCGGCGACGACCGTGCCGCTGACGGCGAGCGCTGCGGCGCACATGGCGCCGAGGAGCAGCCGGATGCGGCTGCGCCTCCCCGGTGGGGTCGAGGTGTGGTTCATGGACGTCTTTCCTCCTCGTGACCGTTGGCGGGCGGCCAGCAGCGGCGGTGCGACCCGACGGGGGCGGCGGCCGGTTTCGGCGGCCGGACGATCGGGGTAACACCGCGCGGTGGGGTGGTGCTGGTCGTCCCGCGCGACCCGGGGGGTGGGTCGCGGTGGTGGCGTCGACAGTGATTCAGCACTGTCGATGGCGACGCTATTGACCCGGGCTACAACCTGTCAACAACTTTCGGAAATGTTACGGAAACAAGTTCGGGTCGTCGGCGTCCCGCACGGGGATGGACCGGCGCTGGCCAGGGCCTTGCCGGGCTGGCCGATCCGAAGCAACGGCTCCTCCGTGTCCGGCGTCGGGGGAGGGTTCGGGGCATCGGATCCCGAAATTTTCGGGACCTTGTGCTTCGGCGCGTACGCCCTGCGGAGGTTCTTGTGCGGTGAGACGAAACTCGTCGCCCTGCGCGACTCGCACGTGGGCGAGGGTGCGGTAGTCACCGCCGATGACCAGGATCGCCGCCTGCCTCTGCCTTAGCGCGTGGACCTGCGGGTGTTCGCCCTGGAGGGTGACGAGTCGGAGGACGCCTCCCTGCGGAGCGTCTTCGCCTGGTCGGTCAACGCGCTCTGATGCACCGCCATGTCGCTCCCAACGTGGGACTCGGTGCCCGGCCGGGTCCACCGTGGAGCATCTGGTGGACGCAAGCGCCGCCCAGTCACGTGACGACGGTGATCACGTCTGCGGCAGCGGCCGGCCCGGGGTGAGGGCTGGTCCGGTCTTCCGGGTGCGCCACCAGATGATCGCGGTGATGACGACGACGGCGAGGGTGGGGACGAGTTGGTACGGCGTGCCGACTCCGGCTGAGCGGTCCTGGAGTGCGGTACCGAGGTCCACCCGCAGGGTCGTGGCCAGGACGAGGGAGAACGTGTTGAGTACGGCGTGGAGCATGACCGCGATCTCCAGCCCGCCGGTGCGCCAGGTGATGATGGCCAGTCCGGTCCAGAGCACGAAGTACCAGACGTTGATGTACGGGTCGGTTGCGCCGTGCACGGCCGTGAACAGCGCGCTCGAGACCAGTACCCCGGCGACCAGTCCGGCCCGTCGGCTGCGGGTCCAGCTTCCGATCACCCGGAACATCAGCCCCCGCACGCCGTACTCCTCGCCCGCCGCCTGGAGCGGGGTGAGGAGCATCGTGCCGATGAAGATGGCGACGAGGTCGGTCTGCGACCAGGGGGCCTCCTCGACGGGCGTGAGAGATCCGAGGGCGTTGACCACCAGCCAGGCGGGGCCGAAGACGAGGAGCGATCTGCCGAGCAGGTCGAAGCGGAACCGCGACGTCACGGAGTGCAGGGACGCGCCGGGTACGCCGTAGAGCCACCGCTGGATGAGCATGCTCCAGGGGATGAGCAGGCCGAGGGCGAGCATCGTACTGGCGTGGTAGAGCGGCGTGTAGTCGGTGCCGCCCAGGATCGGCGGGGTGTTGCCCATCCGTACGTCGATGACCGCGGTCGCCCTGCCGAGGACCGTCGGGAAGATGACGAGCCCGGCCAGCAGGAGAATGATCGCGAGAATGCCGCGACCGATCCGGCGTTTGTCGCCGGCTAGTACCCGGTGGTACTCGGTTCCGGTGGGAACTGACTGCCCGTTGCGGGGCTCGGCCGGGGTGAGTAGCGAGTTCGGCTTGTGCAGCGTGGTCATCAGATTCCTCCTGTGGATAGGGGGTTACTTTCCGGCCTGGTCGAGCACGCCGTAACGCAGGCGGAGTGCCCGCTCGGTGCTCGCCAGAATGGCCCCGACAGCGAGGGCGACGTTGAGCCAGATCGGTAGGCGGACGGGCGATTCGAAGGTTCCGATGTTCTCGGCGATCGGGGGGATCTGCGATATCGGTCCGGCGAGTTGCAGCAGGTTCAGGCCCACGCCGAGGAGGAGCATCAGCACCGAGAGGACGCTGATCGAGCGGCTCAGCGTCGGGTGCTCGCGTTCGACGCGGGCGCGGCGTCCTTCGGCGGACTTCGGATCAGGAATGAGCCGGTGTTCCGCGCCGGCGGTGGTGACGTAGTGGCAGCGCTTGAGCCCGAACGCGCTGATCGCCACTTCGATGGTGCCGCCCTCGACGGGGAAGGCCGCCGGGAGCTTGGACTCGGCGTGGTGCCTGCCGTCGAGATACAGGTGCGCTCTGGCCCTGCCGCCGTCCGGGTCGGTCCGGCGTGGGATGTCGACGGCGTACACCGTCTGCCAGCCATTTTCGTGGGGCAGCGGGAGGTAGAACAGTGCGCGGAAGGGTAGCTGCCACCAGCGGAGGCGTTTCAAGGCCCGCCCGTCTCCGCTCCTGATCCGCTTGGCTGCCCGCTGTCGCCGCCAGTCCTCGATCACGTTTCCTCGCTCGCCGTTGGCTGCCGCTGCTTACTAATACGCTGTGCTAGTGGCAACGCTAGCACAGCGTGCTAGTACGATGTACCAGGGAGGTGGCGGATGGCACGGGACGACCGGAACACCGGCTCACGGGAACGGATCCTCGCGGCTGCGGCGGCGATGATCGCCGAGGATGTGACCGCGCGGTTGAGCGTGCGTGCGGTCGCGGCGCGGGCCGGGGTGAGTACGGGCTCGCTCAGGTTCCACTTTCCGACGCAGCGCGCGTTGCAGGACGCCGTGCTCGCCAGGATCTACGGCCAGATGTTCCCCGACGACCCGATCCACGACCGGTCGCTACCCGCCCGGGATCGACTGGTCAACTGCCTCCGGCAGGTGCTCGCCCCCGCCGGTGTCGGGGAGCAGGCACGTGAGGCGTGGGGCAACGCGTACCAGATGTTCATCGCACCGGAACCGACCGAGGAGGTGCGCGCGACGTATCTCGCCGTGGAGCGGGAAGGATGGCGCCGGATCGAGTACTGGCTGACGGTGCTCGCCGACGAGGGCGCGCTCCCCGGGGAGGACCACGCACGCCGGGTGCGATTCCTGCTCACCGTCCTCAATGGGCTCTCCATCGAACGAGCCCTGCCTGCCGAGGACTCGATCCTGAAGTCCGAGACCGAAACCCTCTACATGGCCGTGGACTGTGTCCTCGACGCCCCGACCGCGTGAGGGGCATCCCGTGCCGGGCGTCAGGGTTGCCGGGTCAGGCCGATGGTGGTGGCGAGGCGGGTGACGTCGGCGGGGGTGGGGCCGGCGCGGACGATCGCGGCGAGCAGGGCGTGGGCGGCGGGCCGGAGGCGTACCTCGGTGGGGGCGATCTGGTCGGCGGCGACGATGGTGCGGCCGGCGGCGTGGTGGTCACCGGCGTCGAGGTGGGTGCGGGTGATGTCGATGAGGTGGGCGGCGCGGTGTTCGGCGGGTAGTCGCTGCCAGCCGAGGTCGCGGGTGGCGTGCCGGTGCACGGTGAGGGCGGTGTGGTGGTCGCCGAGGCGTGCGGCGACCAGGACGCGGGCGAGTTCGACGGTGACCGGCGCGAAGCCGTCGTCGTCGTGGTGGTGTCCGGCGGCGTGCCGGGTGGCCTGGTGGGCGGCGCGGTCGAGGAGGTCGTGGGCGATGCCGGGGTCGCCGTGGGTGGCGGCGGCGATGGCCGCTTCGGTCAGGAGGGTGCCGGCGAGCGCGAGCTGGTCAGGTGGCGGTTCGCGGTACGCGGCGAGGTCGATCGGGCGTACGGCGGCGATGGCGGCGGCCAGGGCGAGCCGTCCCCGCCCAAGTGCCCGTAGTGCCTGGGCGAGGGGAATGGCCGCCTGCGCGGCGCGGTGGGGGTCGCCGGCGGCGGCGGTGACGGCGCGGTCGGCGGCCAGCCAGGCGGCCTGTGGGTCGCCGAGCTTGATCAGGGTGTGGGCGGTGAGCCGGTACACCTGGACGAGGAGGTGACCGGCGGGCCAGGCGGTGGCTGTGGCGGCCCGGGGGCGGGCGGCGTGGCGGGCGGCGCTGATCAGGTCGGGCAGCATGCGCAGTACGTGCTGGTGGTGGGCGTGCCGGTAGGCGGTCTGGGCGTAGCCGACCTGCTGGTGGAGTTCGGCGGTCGATGGTGGCCGTTCGGGTGCGGTGGGGGTGTCGTAGGTGGCGAGGGCTTCGCGGACGTGTTCGACGGCGGCGGCGGTGCTGCCGGTGGTGGTGGGTGGGCGGCGGGTGTTGCGGCCGAGCAGGATGGCGGTCGACACGCCGAGGGCGGCGGCGACGGCTTCGATGGTGGGCAGCCGTTCGAGCCGGCGGACGCCGCGTTCGACCTTGTCGACCCAGCTCTTGGACTTGCCGATCCGGTCGGCGAACACCTGCTGGTTCATGCCCCGGCGGGCGCGGAGCTGGGCGATGCGCCGGCCGATCGGCAGGTCCCGGCGGTCCGGCTGGCGGGGCGCGCTCACCGCCGGTCCGCCGGGCCGACGGGCTCGGTGTATTCGCCGCAGCGCGGACACCACCGCGACTTGACCTTGAACGCGAGCAGCCCGACCAGGAACCCCGGCACCAGCCCACCGAACACCACGGCCACGATCACTTCGGACACCACGAACACCCTCACCTTCCGCCGAGGCCGGGAGAGCGGTGGCGACCAGCGTTGGCGGCCCGCGGGTACGCCCGGGGACGGGCACAGCGCGGACACGGCAGGGCTCTGACCTGGATGCGCAACCCGAACAGGAAGCTCAACATCAGCCCGCCGAACACGATCATCGAGATGCCAAGTACCACGATCACCTCACTTCCTGGCGAGACCGGAGGACGGGGGAGTCACCGCCCGTGACCGGTGCGCCGCTCGTTCAGCGTCCTCACCTACGACATGCCGAGGTCAGCGCATCGGCAGTGGCGAGTGTCGCGTGATTGCCCGATAGCTTGCTGTAGCCAGAGTGGAGCATCATGTGATGCAGCGCAAGAGCGTCGGTCTGATTTCGCAGAGACTGTACGTGAGCGATGGCGGACGATGAGTGATCTTTGGTGCAGAATCAGGACATGCCTCGATTCACGCCCCCGACGCCCCGATCCCGTCGACTCGGCCGCGAGCTGCGCAAGCTTCGGGACGCCAAGGGACTCACCGGCGCGGAGACCGCGAAGCTCCTGCGCTGCTCGACGTCCCGCATCACCCGGATCGAGTCGGGCGAGATCAGGCCACGACCGGGCGACGTCATGGAACTGCTGGTGACGTACGGCGTCAGGATCGACGAGGAACCGGGTACGTCCCTGTTGGAGCTGGCCCGGGACCTGCGTGAGGAGGGTTGGTGGCAGCGGCTCGGAGGTAAGTACGCCACCTACATCGCGTACGAGATCGAGGCCGCCGAACTCAAGAACTTCGAGCCGATGCTGGTGCCCGGTCTACTCCAGACCGAGCGGTACGCCCGCGAGGTCAACATCATCGGCCGCGAGACCGACCCGGCCACCGTCGACCAGCGGGTTTCTGCCCGGATGACCCGGCAGGAGGTGCTGCACCGGCAGCCGAAACCGCTGCGGCTGCACGCGATCCTGTCCGAGGCGTCCCTACGGACGGAGGTGGGCGGCCCGGACGTGCTGCGCGAGCAGCTTCACCACCTGGTCAAGGTGAGTCAACTGCCCAACGTCACGATCCAGGTGCTCCGCTTCGAGGCTGGCGCGCACCTGGCCGACAGCAGTGGCTGGGCCCTGCTCACGTTCGAGCAGGACGATCCGCCGCTGGGCTACATCGAGACGCTGGCCGGTGAGCTGTTCCTTGAGTCGAACGCCGACCTGGCGCGGCTGACGGCGGCGTACGACAATCTGAGGACGTTGGCCAGGTCTCCGGCCGAGTCGATCAAGTTCATCAAGGAGCTGAGCGAGCATGGAGCGTAACGTCTGGCGTACGTCGACCCGTTCCGGCAGCAACGGCCAGTGCGTCGAGGTCCGCGACCGGGGCGTGGAGATCGACGTACGCGACTCCAAGGTTCCCGCCGCTGGCGTGCTGCGCTTCACGCCTGCGGCATGGGCCGCCTTCACCCGCACCTTCAAGGCCGCCGAGTAGTTCACGTCACGGCGTACAGGAACACGGCTCCGATGGGGATGATCACGAGGATTCGGGACAGGGAGACGCCATGAAGGCGCTCGACAGCCAGTGGCGCACCAGCAGCCGCAGCGGCGGCAACGGCGCGTGCGTGGAGGCCCGGTACGCCGACCACACCACCCAGGTTCGGGACAGCAAGGACCAGCAGGGGCCAGTGCTGGCGTTCGGCGCTGCTCAATGGAACGACTTCGTTGAGGGCATCAAGGCCAACGCGTTCAGGGCCTAAGAAGCGAGTTCCTCGGCGTAAGCGGACTCGTGCCGAGGTGGGCGTTGATGCAGGCCGCGTCAAGGGCTGAGCCGGCTAGGCAGCACGCTCAGAGACACGACCAGGAGCGCGGAAGGGAGCGGGCGTGATGCTGCGTCCGAAGATGGTCCTGCTACCCGCTGGCTGCCGGGGTCACCGGCGATGCGACGCGGCGGGGCCAGGTCCAGGCGGAGCGCAGGACGAAGGCCAGGAGCAGCACCTCGATTCCGATGGAGAGGCCGTAGAAGGAGGCCCAGTCCCAGGACTCCCCTACCGCGTTGAACACTGTGACGGGGAGGTACAGCGATGCCACGACGAGGTTCGTGGTGCGGTTCGCCCGGGCGGGTAGCGTCATGGAGAGCATCACCATCAGGGCCGGGATCGCGATCAGCGCGAGGAACACGGTCATCAATGCCGGGCTGATGTCGAACTCGAAGACCCTGCCGACCAGGATGCCGTCGATGGTCCCGGGCTTGTAGAGGTGGTAGTAGTCGACGTAGATGTAGAGGAACATGAAGCTGGTCCATGCGGCGGCGAGCTTGGCCTGCACGGGGACCGGCGGGTTGTCGAGCAGGTTCGGGGTCGTCGTTCGGATGGTCATCGGTTCTTCTTTCGAGAGGAGTGGTCCGGCCGTCAGACGGTGACGACGACCTTCCCCCGGGTGTGGCCGGCCGCGACGTACCGGAGGGCGTCGGCTGCTTCGTCGAGGGGGTAGGTGCGGTCGATGACGGGCGTGACCTGCCCGGTCGTGAGCAGGTCGGCCAGGGTGAGCAGGTCCTGACGCTTCCCGACGGACGTGAAGGGCCTCAACCGCTGACGGGTGAACCCGGACAGCACGCGCGCTTTGGCGATCCGACCGAGGGGGCCGAGCCAGCGTCCGCCGCGTCCGCTGTTGGGGATCAGGGTGCCGGTGGGCGTCAGCGCGCGGCGGACGGCCGCCAGGGGCTGTGCTTCCACGTTGTCGAGGATGACGTCGTAGCGCTTCCCGGTGCGGGTGAAGTCGGTCCTCGTGTAGTCGACGACGTGGTCGGCACCGAGCGACCGGACCAAGTCGACGTTGCGGGGGCTGCACACACCCGTCACCTCGGCGCCGAACGCCTTGGCGATCTGTACGGCGAAGGAGCCCACGCCGCCCGACGCGCCCGTGACCAGCACCGTCTGGCCCGGTCGAACGTTCGCGATGTCGCGCAATGCCTGCAACGCCGTCATGGCCGACGTGGGCACCGCTGCCGCGTCCACGACCGACAGGTTGGCGGGCACGGACACGAGGTTGTCCGCCGGGACGCGGGCGTACTCCGCGAGCGTTCCAGCGGTGCTCCAGCCGAACACCTCGTCGCCGGGGCGCAGAGCGGTGACATCCTTGCCGACCGCTGCCACCACGCCGGCGAGGTCCCTGCCAGGGATCCCGTGACGCGGCCGGCGGAACCCGAACACCAGGCGCACCACGTACGGCTCTCCGGTCATGACGAAGTAGTCGCCCGGATGTACCGAGGCCGCGCCCACCTGGACGAGCACATCGCGTCGACCGGGCAGCGGAAGCCCGACCTCGGACGACTCGAGCACTGAGGGCGGACCGTAGCGGTGCTGGACGGCGGCCCGCATCGTCGCCGCCCCGCCCGGACTGGCCCCTGGTACCAGGCGTGCTGATGGGTGCGATCGCTGTTCGTTCCCCACCGGAGCCTCCTCACGTCCGAGCCGCGACCCGCGCTGACTCGTACACCGTACGTCGTACACCGTACTATTCTCGTACGATGTACGATTGTCAAGCCGTTCGAGGGAGCGAGGAGATCCGTGTCTGCGAGGAAGCAACGCCAAGTCGCGTCAGACGCGGGGCTGAGCAAGCAACGGGTGGTGGTCGAGGCGATCCGGCTCGCCGACCGCGAGGGGGTCAACGGGCTGAGCATGCGCCGGCTGGCTGACGCGCTCGGCGCGGGCGCGATGTCGCTCTACCACTACGTGGCGAACAAGGACGAGTTGCTGGACGCAATGATCGACGTCGTGTTCGAGGAGATCGAACTCCCGCCCGAGGAGACCGACTGGCAGTCGGCGATGCGACGGCGGGCGGTGTCCGCCCGACAGGTTCTCGCCCGCCACCCGTGGGCGATCGGCCTGATGGAGTCGCGGACATCGCCGGGGCCCGCGCACCTCCGCCACCGCGAAGCGGTCACCGCCTGCCTGCGGAAGGCTGGCTTCCCGGTTCTGATGGCGACGCACGCCAACTGGTTGCTGGACGTCTACGTCTACGGGTTCGCCCTACAGGAAGCCAGCCTGCCGTTCGACACCGCCGGTGAATTCGCGGACATGGCCAGCGACGTCTTCCTGCCCCAGCTTCCTCCTGACGAGTTCCCCTACCTCAACGAGTCCGCCGCGGCGCTCGTCGCTGCCGGCTACGACCCGGCAGAGGAGTTCATGTTCGGGCTCGACCTCGTCCTAGCCGCCCTCGAGCCCCTGAGAGCCTCCGCATAGCGACGCTCACGGACCGTAGCTCAGAACAGGGTCAGCGGCTCGGCCGGGCTCGGTTCGGTCGGGATCGGGTCGGGCAGCGGTGCCAGGCCGGGCAGCTTCGCCCGTACCTCGTCGTGGAAGCGGCGGGCGAGCAGCGGCGCGTCGGCGTTGTCCGGGGTGTGCACGAACATGGTGGGGGAGCGGCCCTCGCGCAGCCAGCCGACCACCACGTCCACCCAGCGCTGCCAGCCCTCGACGGTCCGGGTGTCGTCGTCGCGGCCCAGGTAGCGGACGATCGGCCGGTCGGTCAGCGCGTCCGTACGCAGCGGCATGCGGGGTTTCTTCGTCCAGGCGTCCCGCTCCGCGTCACTGGTCGGCGGGGAGGCGAAGAACGCGGTGGTGTCGAAGGGCACCCACTCGGCGGCCACCGGCGCGAGCGCCTCTTCGAGCAGCCGCGCCGCCTGCGGATCGGTGAAGAAGGCGGGATGGCGGACCTCCACCGCGTACCGGTGGTCCGTGGGCAGCCGGCGCAGGAAACGGGCGAGGGTGGGTACGTCGGTGGGGCCGAAACCACCCGGCAACTGGAGCCAGAGAGCGTGCGTCCGGGGGCCGAGCGGCTCGACGGCGTGCAGGAAGGCCCGCAACTCCTCGTCGGCGGCGGTGAGTCGCCGGTCGTGCGTGACGGTGCGGGGCAGTTTGAGGACGAACCGGAACCCGGGGTCGGTCTGCTCCGCCCACGATGCCACCGTGTCCCGGGCCGGGGTGGCGTAGAAGGTGGTGTTCCCCTCGACCGCGTCACACCAACCGGCGTAGTGCCGCAGCCGCTCGTGCGGTGCCAGCGGGTGCGCCAGGATTCGCCCGGACCAGGACCGGTGGGTCCACATCGCACAGCCCACGTGAAGACGCATGGGTCCAGGTTCTCACCGGCCACCGCCGGCACGTCAGCCGGTGGTCAGCCGGCCACCGCCCACCGCTCGGGCCGGGGCTCCGCGACCGGCTCGACCGGCCGGTGCCGCTCCCGGCCGGGCAACCGGAGCAGGCGGTACATGGTGGCGGTGAGCAACCTGGCGGCCTCACCTGGCCGCCCGGTCAGCGCCTCCGTCACGGCCTGCCGGTCGACGGGTCGGATCGCCCGCAGCTGCGGAGCCAACTCCCGGTCGGGATCCAGCCGACCGGCTGCGGCGGTGACGAGAGCCTGCGGTGATCCGCCGTTGACGACTTCCGGGCGGGCCGGCAGCGTCAGCACGGGACGCCCGACGGCGGCAGCGTAGGTGGTGACCGAGCCGTGGTCGCCGAGCACCTGATCGGCGGCGACGAGGAGGCTGCGCCAGTCCTCGGCGGGATCCGGCAGCAGTAGTCCGGCCGCGAGGCAGTCCCGGAGCCAGGCCCGGATCTGGCGGTGTCCGTGCGCCGCCCAGATCGCGGGGTGGAGCAACGCGGCCGTTCGGAAGCCGGACGCCGGGAGTTGCGCGATCAGTTGCGGCAGTAGCTCCGGCCAGCGGGCGAACAGTCCGTCCTGCCCCCAGGTGGAGCTGACCACGACGAGCTGCTGGTCGTCGGCGAGGCCGAGCGCCCGGCGGTACCGTCCGCGCAGCGGCAGGCTGGTGACGAGCCGGTCGAAGCACGGGTCGCCGACCACCACCGCCGTGGGGACCGCCTCGGGGCACTGCCGCCCGAGCACGGTCAGTTCGGCGTGGTGGGCGAGCGCGAGCGCGGTCGCCACCGGTCGTCCGTCGTGCGTCAGCCGTTGGGCGTCCAGGCCGTACACGGGTGGTTCCGTCGACGGCGGTCCGCCGGCCGGGCGGGGACGGACCCGTTTGCCGCGCCCCGCGCCGTGCGCCATCACCAGCAGGGGCGCGTGTACCCGTTGCAGACTTCCCAGCGACGCGGCGAGCGCCAGGTCGAAGCGCTCCCGGACGGCCATCTCCCAGGGCAGTACGAGCGCCCCCAGCCGGTCCAGGAAACGGGCCACCGGCCGGTTGAACACGTCGGGCGCGACGGTGAACACGACCTGCACGCGCGGGTCCTCCTCGACGGGCCCGACGACGTCGAGTAGGCGTTGGCAGCTCGCCATCGTGTGCACGACGACCAGTGCCGTACGGGAGACGGATCGGGTCACCCAGTGTTCGGCGTCGATGCCGACGGGGGTTCTCGGCCATTCGCCCAAGGGAACGTCCGCATCCTTTCGTGTGCCCGGCAGCACCGCACGGCCACCGGTCACCGATGACGGTCAGTCGAAGGTGTTGACGGTGAGCCACCGGTCCAGCAGGGCGGCGTCGCCGAGGACCTCGACGCCGTCGCCGCGCGGCGGACGTCGCCCGTACGCGATCAGGAGCAGGTCGGTCATCGGCGCGCGGACCGCGACGGTGGCCCGGCCGTGGGCGTGGGACCAGGTGAACGGCTCGCTGCCGAGGTCGATCAGCCACTCGGCCCCGACCTCGGGGGCGGTGTCGGTGGCGTGCAGGTGCACCGAGCGGCCGGCGTCGGGCGGTGCGGGCCGGTCGTCGTGCTGGCCGGACGTGGACGCCGGGGGCCGGGCGGCGTCGGGTGGGAGCGGGCGGGACATCCTGGCCATCCACTCGTCGAGGGCGTCGGCGGCGGTCTCCGGGCCGACCGCGAACGGGGTGCCGAGGGCCAGAGCCACGTCGGCCCGGTGCACCAGCATCTCGTGCGCCCCGCGCCGGGCCCAGAACGCCGCCCGCTGCATCGTCGGGGCCGGGCTCCACACCGGGGCGTCCGGCCCGGCCGCGCGCAGCGCCTCGACGGTACGGGTCGCCCGTTCGACGAGTTCGGCGGCGAGCTTCGCGGGGTCCTCGTCCCGGTACCCGGCGACGTCCCGCAGCGCGGTGGGGGCGACCGGCCCGGTGGCCCGGGTACGGATGACCGTGTCCACCCACTGTTGCGCGCCGAGCAGGTGCCGCAGCAGGTTGTTGAGGGTCCAGCCGGGGCAGGTGGGGATCGGCAGGTTGGGGTCGACGCCGTCCAGGGTGTCCCGCAGCAGGGTGATCTGGTGCAGGATCTGGGCGCAGTGGTCGTCGTGGGTCGGTCGCCGCATAGGAGAACGGTAGCCATGAATGCCGTGCCGACTGATCGCCGAGCGTGCTCACTTTGCCGACGGCGCAAGCCGGCCCAGCGCAGGCGCGCGGTGGGTCAGCGCCGCACTGTGGGGTCAGCCGGTGTGCAGCACCGGGCGGTGGGTCCAGCCGGTGCGCGGTGGCGTGCGGTGGGTCAGCGGTGTGCGGCGAGGAAGTCGGCGAGCACCTGCGAGTGGGTGGAGAAGGCCAGCTCGGTCGGCTCGGTGAGGACCAGCCACTCGGTGGCCTCGGCGGTGGGCGCGGACGGCGGCAGCTCCTCGATCCGCTGGGCCGGCAACGCCCCGAAGATCATGATGGTGCCGCCGGCCGGGGCGCTGTGCACCGCGAAGAGTCGTACGCTGCCGGCCTCGCCGGTCAGGCCGGTCTCCTCCCACAGTTCGCGGACCAGTGCGTCCCGCCACTCCTCACCGTGTTCGATGAAGCCGCCCGGCAGGGCGAGCAGCCCCCGGGCCGGTTCGATGTCCCGCCGCTGGACCACCACGCCGAGGCCCTCGGGGGTGTGCACCGGCAGGATCGCCACCGCGACCGGGATCGGGTTGCGCCAGACGGTGTGCCCGCAGGCGGTGCAGTTGCGGGGCCAGTCGGCCCCGGCGGGATAGGCGGTGCCGCAGCCGGAGCAGTGGGAGTGGGGAACGCCGCTCATGTTCGCTGACGATACGCGGCGTCGGCACCGGGTCCACTCCGGCCGGTTCCCGTCTCCTCCGCCACCGGCGGGCGGGGCGGTGCCCCCCGACACCGGGTCGGGTTGCGCGTGGTCAGGGTACCGATCTTCCGGTCAAGTGGTGGATGACGGCGATTCAACCGGAAGATACCTTCTTCGCGTTCTTTCCGGCACCCTGTCCCTTCGCGGAGTCGGCGACCCTCCGGCCGGTCACCCGGGGACGAGAAGGGGCCCCTCCCTGACCTCCGGAGGCAGCGCAGGAAGGGACCCCTGTCGACGTACGGGCGGGCTATGCGCCCGGGGCGGCTCCGCTGCCGGCGGCGGCCGGCATGGCCGGGGCGGCTCCGGCGTCGGTACCGGCCGGGGTGGCCGGCGCGGCTCCGGCGTCGGTTGCCGCCGTCCCGACCGGGTCGGGGAAGCCGTACCGCTCGGCGTGCTCCGGGTCGGTCGGGTCGATCTGCCGGACGCCGGCGTCGGCAAGCCGCTTGTTCACCTCGTCCAGCCGCTCCCGGACCAGGGCAGCCTCCTCCTCGGTGACCCGGCCCCGGTGCGGCTTCCCGGCGTGCTCGATCGTCGCGTAGTCGATCTTCTCGGTGGCCTTGCGGGCCTTCGGCGGTCGGACCCGCTCGGCGGTCCGCAGCACCTGCGCCATCGGGGTGTCCGTCGCCATCGAGTCGAACTCGCTGGCGGTCAGCACCACCCGGCGCGGCTCACCGTCGGTCGTGTCGTGGATCTCCACCACCGCGACGTCCAGCGCGGCGTCGTCGATCGCCTCCACCTCGGTCGGGCTGATCTCCACCTGCACGGGCCCGGTCACCAGGTCAGGGTGCTCCAGTACGACGACCCGGACCACGTCGTCGTCGCCTGCGAGGACCGTGCCGCTGAAGTCGGAGACGTGGATCGTCTTCTTGCCCATGCGCTGCGCTTCTCCTGTCGGAAGGGGCCATGCGGAACGCAGAAGAACCTACCCGACAGGTGTGCGAAGACCCGCCGCCGGAGCGTCCGGGTGTGTCGCCCGTCGACGGCTGTCAGAGGCTGCGGGCCGCGCTCGCCGCAGGTCGGCGTACCGGGACAGGCGGAGAGGTGTGGTGCGTCAGCGGGCGTCGAGGTGGTGCTGGGCGGCGCTGGTCGCCGGACGGCGGTTCAGCGCCACCCAGGACCGGTTGGTGTCCGTCCGGCGGCCCCGGCAGCCGACGTACGGTGCCTGCGCGGGCGGGACGGCATCGCCAGACATCACTGGCCAGAGTCGCCCGGTGTCGCGTTCTTGCAGGTCGATCGGCTGCTTCAACATGACGAACACCGTCCCAAAGAAAGTTGTCCATGTATGGAATTAGATGTGACGCACGGTGGTGGTGTCAGGTTCCCGGGACCGGCAACCGGACCACGAACCGGCACCCATCGGTGATGTTCGCTACCTGTACCCGCCCGCCGTGCGCTTCAACCAGCCCGTGCACGATCGCCAGCCCCAACCCACCCGACCCGTCCCCGCCCGGCCCCGAACCGGGTGGGGGAGGCGGGGTCCGGGCCGGCTCGCCCCGGAACGCCACGTCGAACAGGCGCGGCAGGTCACCGGCCGGGATACCGCCGCAGGTGTCCGCCACCGCCAACCAGGCGTGGTCGGCCTCCCGGCCACCCTCGACCGTCACCGTGCCGTCCGGCGGGGTGTAGCGCACCGCGTTCACCAGCAGGTTCCCCACCACCCGGGCCAGTTCCGGCTCGCTGGCCAGCACCGTCGGCCAGCCCGCCTCCACCGCCACCAGCCGGATCCGCCGGGCGGCGGCCAGCGGCGCGGTCGCGGCGAGCGCGTCCGAGACCACCTCGCCCAGCGGCACCGCCGCCAGCGACAACCGCAACGCCCCGGCGTTGATCCGGGACAGTTCGAACAGGTCGTCGACCAGCCGGGTCATCCGATCCGTCTCCACCCGGATCCGCCGGTGGTACTCGGCCACCGTCGCCGGATCGTCCACCACCCGGTCCTCCAGCGCCTCGGCCATCGCCCGCAACCCGGCCAGCGGGGTACGCAGGTCGTGCGACACCCAGGCCACCAGGTCCCGCCGGCCCTTCTCGACCCGCCGTTCCCGCTCCCGGGCCTGGTCGGCCCAGACCGCCGCGGCGGCCAGCCGGCGACCGAACAGCCAGCCCACCGCCAGGCTGACCACCGCCGCCGCAGCCACCGTGATCAGCACCACCTCCAGGTCGTGCGCGGAGAGGAACATCGCCTCGGCGACCACCGCCACCCCGGCCACCACCGCCGAGACGGTCACGCCGAGCAGCACCCCGATGTGCGCGGTGATCGACCGGCCGCGCAGCAGCCGCAGCGCCAGCGCGCCGAGCAGCCCGACCCCGAGCGCCGCGCCCAGCGCGGCCGTGAAGATCAGCGCCAGGTCACTCATCGGCGGTCGGGGCGGTCGGCTCGTACCGGTAGCCGACGCCCCACACGGTGACGATCCGGCGGGGTCGGGCCGGGTCGGTCTCGACCTTCTCCCGTAGCCGCCGCACGTGCACCGTCACCGTCGACTGGTCGCCGAAGCTCCAACCCCACACCCGGTCCAGCAACTCGGCCCGGCGGAACGCCCGCCCCGGATGCCGCATCAGGTGTGCCAGCAGGTCGAACTCGCGCAGGGTCAACGCCAGCTCCCGGCCGTCCAGGATGACCACCCGGGGGCCGGTCCGCAGCTCCAGCCCGCTGTCGCGCAGCACCTCGGGCTCCACGCCGGCCGGTTCGCCGCCGGCCCGGCGCAGCACCGAGGCGACCCGCAGCACCAGCTCGCGCGGCGAGAACGGCTTGCTGAGATAGTCGTCCGCGCCCAGTTGCAGGCCGAGGATCCGATCCGCCTCGTCACCGCGCGCGGTCAGCATGATGATCGGTACGCCGTCCGGCCGCTGCCGCAACCGCCGGCACACCTCCAGGCCGTCGAGGCCCGGCAGCATCAGATCGAGTACGACGAGCTGCGGCGGCTGCCGGGCCACCTCGGCCAGCGCGACGGCCCCGTCGGTGACGTGGTCGACCAGGTAGCCCGCGTGGGTCAGGTACCGGCAGACCACGTCGGCCACCGTCCGGTCGTCGTCGACGACGAGCACCCGCTGCGGCACCCGGCCACCTCCCCTTCGTACGGTCACCCCCCGCTGGTGCCGGTCAGCGTAGCGACGGGCGTACCGCCGGCCGGCCGGCGTGCTGCTTGCGGAATCCTTACCGAATCCGGTTCGCGGCGCGCGTACCGTGATCAGGTGCTGGACCGACGGCTGTACCTGCACCTGGTGACCTGGCTCGGGCAGTGGCCGGCCGGGCCGGGACTGCACGTCGTCGGCTCGTCCCGGCGGACCCGGCCGGCCTGGGACGGGCGGCTCCGCCCGGCGCTCGGGGTGGCCGCCCCCGGCAGCAGTGTGCTGTCCGTGCCGCCGGACCGGGTCGCGGCGGTCCGCCGCCTGGCCACCGAGCTGTCGTTCCCGGGTCTGTTGACGGCGCTGCCCCGGGCGGTGGGCCATCCCGCCTTCGTGGCCCGTGACGCGGTGTTCCGGTGGAGCACCGCGCCGAGCCCGCTGCCGGACGCGGGGGAGTGGGTCGACCCCGCCGATCCGGGCTTTCCCTCCTGGCTGCGCCTGTTCGACCGGGAGGTGCTGGTGGTCCGGGACGCCGACGGGCGGTACCTGGCCGGGGTGGGCGTGAAACGCCACGACCGGTACGGCCACGAGCTGGCCGTCGGCACCGTACCGGCCGCCCGGGGGCAGGGGCTGGCCCGTCGACTGGTCGCCCAGGCGGCCCGCCGGGTGCTGGACGAGGGCGGCGTCCCGACGTACCTGCACCGGCCGGACAACGTGGCCTCGGCGCGGGTCGCCCTGGCGGCGGGCTTCCCCGACCAGGGCTGGCGATCGTACGGCGTCTATCCCGACTGAGCGGTGCGGCGGGCCGGTGTGACGTCCGGCACAACCGGGTAGGGGTGCCGGCATGGCAGATCAGCACACATCGGAGCCCGATCCGGAGCCGGTACGGAAGGTCCCTGCGGCCCGCGACGGCGCGTCCCGTACCGAAGGCCCGGACGGCCCGGCCCGTACCACCGGTCCGTCCCGTACCACCGGCCTGGCCCGTACCGGCGGCTCCGGGACCACCGCGCCGGACGGGTCGGACACCACGGCGGAGCCGGCCCGTCGCCGGGACCGGACCCGTTACCTCTACCTGGCGGTCATCGTCGCGGTGCTCGCCGGCATCGCGGTCGGACTGATCTTCCCGGACGTCGGCGAGTCGCTCGCGCCGCTCGGTACCGGCTTCGTCGCCCTGATCAAGATGATGATCGGGCCGGTGATCTTCTGCACGATCGTGCTCGGCGTCGGCTCGGTCCGCAAGGCGGCCCAGGTCGGCAAGGTGGGCGGGCTGGCGCTCGGCTACTTCCTCACCATGTCCACGGTCGCCCTGGCGATCGGCCTGGTGGTGGGGAACCTGATCCACCCCGGTTCCGGGCTGGCGCTCAACGACGCGCTCGCCGGGGCCGGTCAGCAGGCCGCCGAGGGGGAGGCCGAGGGGACCGTCGACTTCCTGCTCGGCATCATCCCGACCACCCTGTTCTCCGCCCTCACCGAGGGTGACGTGCTTCAGGCGCTGCTGGTGGCGCTGCTCGTCGGCTTCGCGGTGCAGAGCCTCGGCGCGCGCGGCGAACCGGTCATCAACGCCATCGCGGTCCTGCAACGGGTGGTCTTCAAGGTCCTCGCCATGATCATGTGGCTGGCTCCGATCGGCGCGTTCGGCGCGATCGCCGCCGTGGTCGGGGCGACCGGCGTGGACGCCCTGAAGAGCCTGGCCCAGATCATGCTCGGCTTCTACGCGACCTGTGTGCTCTTCGTCTTCGTGGTCCTCGGCGCGCTGCTGTGGTTCGTCGCCCGGATCAACATCTTCACGCTGCTCGGCTACCTCGGCCGGGAGTTCCTGCTGATCGTCTCGACCTCGTCGTCGGAGTCGGCGCTGCCCCGGCTGATCGCCAAGTTGCAGCACCTCGGGGTGAGCCGTCCGGTGGTCGGCATCACCGTCCCCACCGGCTACTCGTTCAACCTGGACGGTACGGCGATCTACCTGACCATGGCCAGTCTGTTCATCGCCGACGCGCTCGGCAAGCCGCTCGCCGTGGGCGAGCAGATCAGCCTGCTGCTCTTCATGATCATCGCGTCGAAGGGCGCGGCCGGCGTGACCGGCGCGGGCCTCGCCACCCTCGCCGGCGGACTCCAGAGCCACCGGCCGGACCTGGTCGACGGGGTCGGGCTGATCGTCGGCATCGACCGGTTCATGTCCGAGGCGCGGGCGCTGACCAACTTCGCCGGCAACGCCGTCGCCACCATCCTGGTCGGCACCTGGACCGGCGGGTTCGACCGGGACCGGGCGCTGGCCGTGCTCCGCGGCGAGGACCCCTTCGACGAGGCGACCATGCTGGACGACGACCACCACGGCCCCGGCGCCGACGACCAGGACGCCACCGGTGCCGACGTGCACGGCGCCGACCTGTCCGGTTCCGGCCTGCCCGCCGACGGTACCGAGGCGGACACCCGGACGGCCGCCCCGACCGGCCGCGGCACCGCCTGAGCGGGTACGGCGACCGGACAGCCGATCTCCGATGTCAGTGCAGGGCCGGCCCGGTGGCGGGGCGCGGACCGTGGATCCCGGGCCGGATCCACGGTCCGCAGCCTCTCTTCCCCCAGGTCCGAACAGGTGCCAGGCGACCGGCCATCCCGGTGAGGTAACGCTATGTGTCGAAACGGCTTCGGGCAACCCCCCAAAGCCTGGTACGCGATGTCCGGAAGTGGGCTTGACCTGCGACTATTCACATCCCTTAGCCTGTTCATCCGGTGACGCACCGTATGAGTTCCAGCGGGGTGGGACGATGGCGGCGGCCAGGGTTCAGCGGTACGGCTCTCGGAACGGTGGGACGGTCATGGAACTTCGGGTACGGGACGTCGACCCGGCCGGCGTGGTGCTGACCCCGGTGGGCGAACTCGACATGTCCACCGTCGGCGAGCTGGAGACCGCGCTGACCGCCGCCCTGGCCCGACCCGGCCTACGGGAGTGCCTGGTCGACCTGGCCGAGGTCGGCTTCCTCGACTCGACCGGACTGCGGGTGCTGATCGACGGACTCACCCTGGCCGGGGAGCGGGGCGTGGTGCTGCGGGTCGCCAATCCGCGACCGGCCGTGGAGCGGGTCCTGCGGATCACCTCGATCGGACCGCTGCTGGGCCTGCCCGACGCCACCACCCCGCCCCCGCCCGGCTCCCGACAGCTGGGCTGACCGTCCACCCGAGTCCCAGGGATCTCCGCCGCCCGGCCGACCGCTCCGAGTCCCAGGGATTCCGCCGGCCGGCTGGCTGTTCAGCCGAGTCCGAGGAGTTCCGCCGCGGCCCGGCCGTTGGCGTGGCTGGCGCCGTACGTGGCGACGAAGGCGCGGACGCCGGCCGGTCGCCAGCGCCCCGGCCAGCCCATCTCCACCACCGTCACCGGATGGACCGCGGCCAGCCCCTCGACCAGCTCCGCGCCGCCGGGCAGCCGGTGCAGGTGCCGGCCGACCAGCACGATCGGCCGGTCCCCGGCGAGGGTACGCAGGGCGGAGAGGTCGGTCTCGCCGGCGACCACCCGTACCTCGTCGGTGCCGGCCAGATGCGGGCCGAGACCCCACGGCACCCTGCCCTCGGCCATGGTGGCGGTGGCGTGCACCTGCACCACCAGCGGCCGGTCCAGGCCGGCGACGGCCCCCTCCACGGTGACCGCGCGGCGCGCGACGGCGTACCCCAGGTCGGTGGGGGCGACCGGGGCCGGCGCGGCGGCCCGGGTCCAGGCGGCCAGCTCGGCGGTGCGGGCGGCGGCCTCCTCGACCCGATCCCGGGCCAGCCGGCCGTCGCCGAGGGCTGTGACGATCGCCGCCACCACCTCCTCGACCAGCGTGGCGTCCACCTTCGCGCCGATACACAGCAGGTCCGCGCCGGCGGCCAGGGCGGCCACCGCGGCCGGGCCGACCCCACCGGCGGCCACCGCCGCGCCCTTCATCTCCAACGCGTCGGTGATCACCGTGCCGGTGAAGCCCAGCTCCCGCCGGAGCAGGTCGACCAGGACGGCCCGGCTGAAGGTGGCCGGCCCGTCGCCGGTCAGCGCCGGCACCCGGATGTGCGCGGTCATGATCGCCCGGGTGCCGGCGGCGACGGCCGCCGCGAAGGGCGGCAGGTCGCGCTCCCGCAACACCTCGAGAGGTACGTCGACGGTGGGCAGTTCCAGGTGCGAGTCGGCGACCGTCGCGCCGTGCCCCGGAAAGTGCTTGGCGCAGGCGGCGACCCCGGTGGACTGCAACCCGTCGACCGCGGCGGCGGTGTGCGCGGCGACCCGCAGCGGGTCCGCGCCGAACGAGCGGGTGCCGATCACCGGGTTCTCGTCGGCGCTGTTCACGTCCACCGTCGGGGCCAGGTCGACGGTGATGCCGAGCGCGGCCAGCTCCGCCCCGATCGCCGCGTACACCCGGCGGGTGGACGCCACGTCGTCGACCACGCCGAGCGCGGCGTTGCCCGGGTACGGGCTGCCGGTGGCGTGCGCCAGCCGGGTGACGTCACCGCCCTCCTCGTCGATCGCGACCAGCACGTCGGCGCGGGCGTTCCGCAGCGCGGCGGTGGCGGTGGCCAGCTGCGCCGGGGTGTGCACGTTGGTGCCGAACAGGGTGTAGCCGGCGAGTCCCGCCCCGGTCAGGTCCAGCGCCCACTCCGGCGGGGTCGGGCCCGGGTACGCCGCCAGCAGCGTGCCGAGGGCGAGTCGGCGAAGTCCTGGGTCCAGGCCCACGTGGATCTCCTTCTTCGGGTCGTCAGGATCTCGGGTCGGCGGTGACCGTTACGCTACGGTCACCCCAGCTGGGTACGATCAACAAGGTTTACCAAAACCAGAGGACGTGGCATGAGTTCGACGCGGCTGCCCGGCACCCCTCGCCTGTTGCGGGCGCTCAACGACCGCGCGGCGCTGGAACTCCTCCTCGAACAGGGGCCGCTCACCCGGGCCCGGCTGGGCGAGCTGACCGGGCTGTCCAAGGTGACCGCCTCGCAGCTGGTCGAGCGGCTGGAGGAGCGCGGGCTGGTCACCCGGGTCGGCGAGCAGGCCGGCGGACGCGGGCCGAACGCCCAGCTCTACGCCGTCCGGCCGGGCAGCGCGCACGTGATCGGCGTCGACGTCGGCGCGGACCGGGTGGTGGCCGCCTGCGCCGACATCACCGGCGCGGTGATCGGCCGGGTGGAGCAGTCCACCCGGGACACCGACGACCCGGTGGGCGTGGTGCACACCGCGGTCGTGCAGGCGGCCAGTGACGCCGGCGCCCCGCTGGAGACGGTACGCCGGATCGTGCTGGGCACCCCCGGCCTGGTCGACCCGACCACCGGCGACATCACCTTCGCGTTCAACCTGCCCCGCTGGCACCGGGGGCTGCTGGCCGCGCTCCGCGACGACCTGTCCACCCCGGTGGTCTTCGAGAACGACGTCAACCTGGCGGCGGTGGCCGAGGCGCAGTCCGGCGCGGCCCGGCAGGTGGCCGACTTCGTGCTGGTCTGGGTGGACGCCGGGGTCGGTCTGGCGATCATGCTGGGTGGCCGGTTGCACCACGGAAGCAGCGGCGCGGCCGGTGAGATCGGCTACCTTCCGGTCCCCGGGGTGCCGATCCCGCGGGACGTGTCGCGCCGGGCCAAGCCGGCTTTCCAGCAGCTCATCGGGGCGGAGGCGGTCCGCGTGGTGGCCCGGGAGCACGGCTTCCCGGCCGACGACGCGGCGGCGGCGGTCCGCGCGGCGATCACGGCCGGTACCGCCGGCGGCCCGCTGCTCGACGAGCTGGCCCGCCGGCTGGCCCTCGGGGTGGCGAGCACCTGCGTGGTGCTGGATCCACCGCTGGTGGTGCTGGCCGGCGAGGTGGGTCGGGCCGGCGGGGCGGCCCTGGCCGAACGGGTGCAGCACGAGGTGGCCGCGATCACCCTGGTCCGGCCGAGGGTGGTGCCGACCGGGCTGAGCGAGGAGTCGATCCTCCAGGGCGCGTTGCGTACCGCCCTGGACGCCGTCCGCGACGAGGTGTTCGGCTCCACGGTCGGCTAGGCCGGGCGGCTCCCTCATGCGAAAGAATTCTTCACCAGCGGCCCGTGAGCTGCAAGGTCTTGTCAGTGATGCGCGTCGCCCGTGAGGTGCACCGGGACGGGCACATGGTTGGATGGATGGGTGACTGCTGAGCTGATCCCCGGCGCGGACAGCGCCGCCCCCGCATCTCCAGCCGTCGACACGGACACGGTGATCAGCCTCGACGGTGTGGGCGTACGCCGCTCCGACACCGCGCTGCTGCACGACGTCGACTGGCGGGTCGAGCTGGACGAGCGGTGGGTGGTGCTCGGCCCCAACGGCGCCGGCAAGACCACCCTGCTCAACCTGGCCGCAGGTCGGCTGCACCCGACCACCGGCGCCGCCCACGTGCTCGGCGAACGCGTCGGCCGCACCGACCTCACCGAACTGCGTACCCGGATCGGGCTGACCACCGCCGCCCTCGCCGAGCGGATCCCCGCCGAGGAGCGGGTCACCGACGTGGTGCTCACCGCCGCCTGGTCGGTGGTCGGCCGGTGGCGGGAGACGTACGACCCGACCGACGAGGCCCGGGCCCGCGCGCTCCTCGGCCAGCTCGGCGTCGCCCACCTCGCCGAGCGCGGCTACGGCACCCTCTCCGAAGGCGAACGCAAGCGGGTGCAGATCGCCCGCGCGCTGATGACCGACCCCGAGCTGATGCTGCTCGACGAGCCCGCCGCCGGGCTCGACCTGGGCGGCCGGGAGGACCTGGTCGCCCGGCTGGCCGAGCTGGCGTACGACCCGGACGCCCCGGCCCTGGTGGTGGTCACCCACCACGTCGAGGAGATCCCGCCCGGCTTCACCCACGCGCTGCTGCTGCGCGACGGCGGCGTGGTCGCCCAGGGGCTGCTCGGCTCCACGCTGACCAGCGACAATCTCTCCAAGACCTTCGGTCTGCCGCTGTTGGTCGAGCGCTCCGGCGACCGCTTCACCGCCCGCGCCGCCTGAGCCGTCACCGCTGCCTGAGCCGTCACCATCGCCTGAGCCTTCACCGCCTGAGTCGTCATCGCCGCGTCGTTGGAGGAGCCTGTGGTGCCGCAGACCCGGGTCGTCGTCGTGGGCAGCGCCAACATGGACCTGGTCGGCGCGGCCGGAACCCTGCCCCGCCCCGGGGAGACGGTGCTCGGCACCGACTTCGTCATGGTCCCCGGCGGCAAGGGCGCCAACCAGGCCATCGCCGCCGCCCGCGCCGGTGCCTCCTGCGCCTTCCTCGGCGCGATCGGGTCGGACGCCTTCGGGGTCACCCTGCGCGCCCGGGTCACCGCCGCTGGTGTCGACACCGACCAGCTCCGGGTCAGCTATGGCACCTCCGGGGTGGCGCTGGTGATGGTGAACGCCGAGGGTGAGAACCAGATCCTGGTCACGCCCGGCGCGAACGCGGCCTTCACCGGGCTCACCGAGGGCGAGCTGACCGCCGTACGGGAGGCGGACGTGCTGGTCGCGCAGCTCGAGATCCCGGTGGAGACGGTGACCGAGGCGGCGCTGGCCGCCCGGTCCGCCGGCACCCGGGTGGTCCTCAACGCCGCACCGGCCCGCCAGGTACCACCGGAACTACTGGCCGCGGTGGACGTGCTGGTGGTCAACGAGGTCGAGGCCCGCGCGCTCACCGGACGGGGCCGCGAGGACCCGCACGCGCTGCTGGAACTGGTCCCCCGGGCGGTGCTGACCCTCGGCGGCCACGGCGCCTGGTACGTCGACCGGGACGGCACCGGCGTGCACGTCCCGGCGGTCAAGGTCGACGTGGTCGACTCCACGGCGGCCGGCGACGCGTTCACCGCCGCCCTGGCCGTGGCCTGGGGCGAGGGCCGGGACCTGCACGACTCGGTCTGCTGGGCGGCGGCGGCCGGAGCGGCCTGCACCCGCCGCTTCGGCGCGTCCGTCGCCCTACCCCACCGCCCCGAAATCAACGCCCTCTACACCCCACCCCCACCCACCCCCTAACCCCGCCCACCCGCCCACCCGCCCACCCGCCCACCCCGCCCACCCCAACCCCCAACCCCCTTCCCCGCCCGCACGCTCCCGCCCCACCCCCGCTCGCCCCGTTGATCATGAAGTTAGTGTCGCGACACGCCGAAGCGGGCGACAACAACTTCATGATCAACGGGGCGAGCGCGTGGGGGTGGGTGGGGAGGGGCGGGTGGAGGGGGGTGGGTTAGGCGGGTGGGTCGTCGGTACGGCGTTCACCTCGGCGGCGGAGCATGCCCAGGCCGGGGATACCGGCCACCGCGAGCTTCAGGTCCCGGGTCACGTCGAGCAGGTCGTGCAGGTCCGGTCCGACCCGGTCCAGGGTGGCCAGGATCGGCAGGATGTCGGCGGTCAGGTGTTCCTTGAGCTTCGGCAACTCGTCGACGAGCCGGATCGCGGCGGTCACCTCCTCGTGGCTGAGCTGCTCCACGAACCGGGCGGCCATCGGGGCGGCCCGCCGCAGTACCGGCTCGTACGCGGCCAGCAACTGCTCGGCGGTGGCGGCGGCGCTCCGGGCCGTCTCCACCGTGTCGGCCGCCCGCCCGGCGACCGTCTCCGCCGCAGCCACCACCGTCGCGGCGGACCCGGAGACCGACTCGGCCACACCGACCACCCGGCCTGCCGTGGAGGTCACCTGCTCGGCCTCTCCGACCAGGCGGCTTGCCGTGGAGGTCACCTGGCCGGCCTCGTCGACCAGGCGGCCTGCTGTCGAGGTCACCTGCTCGGCCTTTTCGACCAGTACGGTCGCGCGTGCCGCGACGACCGTCGCGTTGTCGATCGCGGTGGTCGCGGCGGCACTGATCACCGCGACCTCGCGGACGGCCGCCTCGGCGTCGGTGAGCACCTGGTCGGTCCGGTCCAGCGTCCGGTCGACCCGGTCGACCACCCGGTCGGTCCGGTCCAGTGTCCCCTCGATCCGGTCCACCACCCCGTCGATCCGGGCGACCAGCGCCTCCACGGCGTCGAGCACCGCGAAGGCACGGGCTGGGACGGCGGCGAACGAGGCTGCGGAGCCGAGCGCCTGATCGAGCGCGGAACGGGTCAACCCGAACACGGCGGTCGGGCGGGGGAGGGGGATCGCCATGGGAACAAGTGTGCGTCGTACCGGCCACCACCCGCCGTCCGGGCCGCGGACGTGCTCAGCGCCTCCGGCCGGCCGGGGCGGCGCGGGCGACCCGTACCGCCCACCAGACCAGGGGAACCTGGAGCGGGAGCCGGCCGAAGGCGACCGCCCGCCGGGCGGTGCCCTGGTGCCGCCAGTCCATCGCCATCCGCACGTTGGCCGGGAACACCCCCACGAAGAGCGCGGCGGCGGCCGATCCACCGGCCCGGCGGGTGGCCGGGTGGGTCACCGCCGCCGCCACGGCCAGCTCGGCCACCCCGCTCACGTACGTCCAGAAGCGGGCCGGACCGGGCAGCGACCTCGGCACGATCGGATCGTAGAACCGGGGCCGGGTGAGGTGGGTCACTCCGGCGAAGGCGAGCAGGCCGGCCAGCGCGAGCGCCCCCCGGTCCGTCCGGTCGGTCACCTGTCCCCCTGCTGTTCGACGGCGCGCTGCACGGCGCGGTAGATCTGCCCGAACCGTAGCGCGTCCGGGGAGGTGAGCAGCAGGATGTCGTGTCCGAGATGCCGGACCCACAGCTCGTGCACCCGGTCCCCGCGCTCGTACGAGCGGTCCAGCCAGCCCAGCGGCAACTCCAGGAACGGGGCGAGCACCAGCGCGCCGACCGCGAAGGCGGCGATCACGATCAGCGCCAGCGTCCAGTCGCCCCGGTCCTGCGCCGCCGCGCCGAGCACCGACACCGCGCAGACCAGCGCCACCAGCGGCGGCAACGACAACAGCAGGACCAGCGCGCCCCGACCCAGTTTCCGGGACCGCTGCCCCATGGTGGTCCGGCCCCGGGCGTGCCAGACGTACGTCACGTCGGTCAGCCGTAATGTCAGCCCTTCCACCTGGATCGACTCGGAGGTCACCTGCACCGTGTCGTCCTGGTAATAGAGCGTCATCTTTACAGTGAACCCTGTCGGCGCGACATCGGCACCTCCGTACCGCCGGCTGAGTGGTTGCGCAGTCGGTGCCCCGGCCTGACACCCTGTAACGATGACGAGCAGATGGCGTGACGCCGGTGTCGGGCTCGGTGTCCTGGTGGGGCTCGGCGCACTGGTGGCGGTACCGGCGGTGGTGTCGGCCGCCCTGCCCTCCCAGGGACCGCCGGTGACCCGGCCGGTCGACGTCGGGTACGGCGTCCGGGTCGACCCGCCGCCCGGCGCGCGACTGGACGTGGCCGAGTCCCGGCCGGGTACCGGTGAGGTGGTCCTGCGTACCGGCGAGGGCCTGCGGATCCGGCTCAGCGCGGTGGCGTACCAGGGTGACCCGGCGCCGTTCACCGCGCACGCGCGGCACCGGCTGGCCCGCGACGAACTGCTCCGCCCCGCCGGTCGACCGGAGCCGTTGCGCGCGTCCGGGCTGCGCGGCGAGTGGGGTCCGCTCACCGGGGAGCAGCCGGCCTGTTACGCGGTGCTCACCGGACCGGAGGTGGCGGTCACCGCGCTGGTCACCCCGGTGCCGGACTGCGCCGCGCTGCCCGCACCGGTCCGGGCGGCGCTGACCGGCCTGCGGTTGGACCCGTCGTGAACGGGGCCTACCCGCCGACGGGTACCCCGGTTGGACCCGTACCGAACCGGGCCTACTCGCCGGCGCGTACCCCGGCGTTCTGGCTGCTGGTGGCGGTGGTGACGGTGGGCGCGCTCGGTCCGCTGCTGCTGCTCGGCCTCGGGGCCTGGGTGGCGCCCCGGTCCGCGCTGGCCGCGCTGCCCCTGCTGACGGTCTACGCGGCGCTGAGCCTGGCCGTGCTCCGTTGGTTGGACCAGCTCGGCCGGCGGCCGTGGTGGCTGGTGCTGCTCGCGTTCGGTTGGGGTGCCACCGCAGCGGTCATGGTCGGTGCGCTCTCCGGCTACACGCTGGACGTCCTGCTGGCGCAGCTCACCTCGCCGGAGTTCGCGGCCGCCTGGGGGCCGGCCCTGGTCGCGCCGACCGCCGAGGAGACCGCCAAGGGTGCCGGGGTGCTGCTGCTCCTGCTGGCCGCCCGCCCGTACCTGCGTACCCCGTTCGCCGGCGCGGTCTACGGCGCGGTCGCCGGCGTGGGCTTCGCCACCGTCGAGGATCTCAGCTACGCGCTCACCGCCGCCGACGCGACCCTGCCCGACCACGCGCCGGACGCGTTGCGCGTCGTCGCCCTCCGCGCCGTCGTGCCCGGCCTGGTCGGCCATCCGCTCTTCACCGCCCTGGTCGGGGCCGGCATCGGGTACGCCGTGTTGCGCACCGACCGCCGCCGGGCCCGCCGGTGGGGGATGCTGGCCGGGGCGTTCGCCCTGGCCTGGCTGGTGCACGCGGCGGTCAACTCCCCGCTGGCGCTGCGCGGCACCGAGGTCCTCGGTCAGCTGCCGGTGGTCTCGCCGATGGCCGGTTACTTCCTGGTGGTCGGGGTGCCGGGCGCGCTCGGCTGGTACGCCCTGGCGGTGCTGCGCCGTCGGGAGGCGGCCCGGCTCACCGCCCGACTGGCCCCACCGGAGGACGGCGCTACCGGACCGGTCGGGGGAGGTGGACCGGACGGCGCTCCCGGACCGGAAGGCCGTCCCGGACCGGTCGGGGGAGATGGGTCGTTCGGGAAAGATGGGCTGGTCGGGGGGTACGGGTGGGGCGGGGGAACCGGGCCGGGTCGGTCGGGGGTGGCCGGGCCGGTGTTCGCGGTCGCCACCCGGGACGAGGCCGCCGCGCTGGCCACCGTCTGGGCGCGTACCAGGACCGTCCGCGCGGTCCGGCGTGCGCACGGCCCGGTCGCCGCCCGGACCCTGCGTCGGCTGTACGCGGCCCAACTCGCCTTCCTGGACCTGCCCACCGCCGGGACCTGGCGGGCGCGGGCCGAGCTGACGTCGGCCCGGACCAGGCTGGGTGAGCTGACCGGTTCGGTCGAGGGGCCGGTACCGCCCGCCGCGCCGACGGCGCCACGCTGGCTGCTGCCCGGGGCGGTCGCCCTCGGTGTCGCCGGCCTGCTGCACTGGCTGGTCCCGGCGCTGGCCGCGCTGGTGCTGGCGAACCGGCGGCAGCGGCCCGCCCCGCTGGCCGTCGCGGTGGCCGTCACCGGGTACGTCTGGTTGACCGGTGCGCTGCTCGCGTTCCTCTGACCCGGTGGGAGCCGACCGGGCACCGCGACCCGGGCTGCCCGGGGCGGTCGTCCGGCGGCAGCCGGGCCGGCGCGTCCACCGGACGTCGCCACCGCCGCGAGGATCGCCGCCGACGTCGTCGCGCTCTGGGCCGCCGCGGCGACGCCGACGAGCAGCGCGTCCGGGCCGGGCCCGGCGGCGGTACCGCCTACAGTCGACGGTCATGACCGAGCAGGAGCGCAACATCGGGATCGTCCGCCGGTACCTGCGTGCCTTCGTGACGAAGGACCTGGCCGAGGTGCGGTCGGTGGTCGACGAGGACGTGCGGATCTACGGTTCGGGCACCGCGGTCCGGGGGCGGCGCTTCGCCGAGCAGGCGGTGGCCTCGCCCGGTCTCACCGTGCTCGACCAGGAGATCCTGGAGCTGTACGCGGCCGGCGACCGGGTCGTGGTGTCGATGGCGCAGACCTACCGGCACGACCGGACCGGCCGGACGGCGGTGCAGAGCGCCTGCAAGATGTACCGGCTGTCCGGGGGACGCATCGTGCAGTTCTGGGGCGAGCAGGACCTGTACGGCCTGCTGCGCGGGCTGGGCCTGCTGCCCGACGTGCCGGTCAGTTTCGCCTGACCGCCGTCGGTCTGCCGAGCGACCGGTCCGCCGTCGGTCAGCGCCGCCGGACGGGTTGGTCGCGTTCCATGGCGCGTTGCAGCGCCCGGTAGATCTTCCCGAACCGGAGCGCGTCCCCGGTGCGGACCAGCCGTACCGGGCGGCCCTGCCAGCGGATCCAGATCTCCCGTTGCCGGCTGCCCCGGGCGTACGACCGGTCGAGGAACTCGAACAGCACGTCGGCGACCGGGCCGACCGCGAGGCCGACCAGCACCGACGCGCCGACGATGGCGATGGTGACCGTCCAGGACCGGTGCAGCCAGATCGCCACCGCGATGCCCAGCAGGGCGGCTACCAGCGGCCCGGCCAGTGCCGCGCCGAGCGCGCCCCGGCCGGCGAGCACCCGCCAGGAGCGGCTGCCCTTCTGGTGCCAGACCTGGCTGATCTCGGCCAGCGGGAAGCTCCGCCCGTCGACCCGGACGGCGGTGGACGTGACCTGTACCGACCTGTCGTCGTAGAACATGACCATCGTGCGACTCCCGGTGGCGGGGGCTGACACCAGACTACCTGCCCCAACGATCCGGGCCGTAAGGTTGGCACGCGACTTCGACGAGGAAGTGAGGGGCAGCGTGGGCGAGTTCGTGCGGCTGGAGACCAAGGACGGCATCGGCACCATCCGGCTGGACCGGCCGAAGATGAACGCGCTGAACAAGCAGGTCCAGGAGGAGTTGCGGGCCGCCGCCACGGCCGCCGCCGCCGACCCCGAGGTCCGCGCGGTCATCGTGTACGGCGGGGAGAAGGTCTTCGCCGCCGGGGCGGACATCAAGGAGATGGCCGACATGTCCTACGTGGACATGGCGGAGCGGGCCGCCGACCTGTCCAGCGCGCTCGGCGCGTTCACCCGGATCCCCAAGCCGGTGGTCGCCGCGATCACCGGGTACGCCCTCGGTGGTGGCTGCGAGCTGGCGCTGGCCTGCGACTGGCGGGTGGTGGCCGAGGACGCCAAGCTCGGCCAGCCGGAGATCAAGCTGGGCATCATCCCCGGTGCCGGTGGCACCCAGCGGCTGGCCCGGCTGGTCGGCCCGGCGCGGGCCAAGGATCTGATCATGTCCGGCCGGATGATCGACGCGCAGGAGGCGCTGCGGATCGGGCTGGCCGACCGGGTGGTCCCGGCCGCCGACGTGTACCTGACCGCCGTCGAGATGGTCAGGCCGTACCTGGACGGGCCGGTGCAGGCGCTGCGGGCGGCGAAGCTGGCCGTCGACGGTGGCCTGGACATGGACCTGAACTCGGGCCTGGCCTGGGAGAGTCAACTGTTCGCGGCGCTGTTCGCCACCGACGACCGCAGTGAGGGCATGGCCGCGTTCGTCGAGAAGCGCAAGCCCCGGTTCACCGGTCGCTGACCGGTGGTGGCGCGGGCGAGCACGATCAGCCCGCCGCCCGCCGCTCCCGTCGCCGATGCGCCGCCCCCGGCGGGTGCGCCGACGCGACCCCGAGTGTGCCGACGCGTGGACACGCCGGGTCGAAGCTTCTTCACGTTCGAGGTGACCGGCCGGTAACCTCGGACCGGTCACGCGACGGAGGGGAGCGGTCATGGCGGAGCGGATCGAGGGGCACGGCGGGGAGTTGGCGCTGGCGGCGCTGCGCGCGTACGGCGTACGTGAGATGTTCACCCTCTCCGGCGGGCACGTCTTCCCGCTCTACGACGCCGCGCACAAGATCGACTTTCCGGTGTACGACGTCCGGCACGAGCAGTCGGCGGTCTTCGCGGCCGAGGCGGTGGCGAAACTCCAGCGCCGCCCCGGCCTGGCCGTGCTCACCGCCGGCCCCGGCGTCACCAACGGCATCTCCGGCCTGACCAGCGCGTTCTTCAACGCGTCCCCGGTGCTGGTGCTCGGCGGCAGGGCCCCGGCGTTCCGTTGGGGCTCCGGCAGCCTCCAGGAGATGGACCATCTCCCGCTGGTCCGGCCGGTCACCAAGCACGCCGAGACGATCTTCGACACCGACGACATCCCCGGCATGGTGGCCGCCGCGCTGGACGCCGCGCTCACCCCGCACCGCGGGCCGGCCTTCCTCGACGTACCGCTGGAAGTGGTCTTCTCGGTCGGCGAGGCCGACCAGCCGGCGGGCCCGGCGCTCGCGCCGCTGGAGGCGGACCCGGACGAGGTACGGCGGGCCGCCGAGCTGATCGCCGGCGCCCAGCGACCGGTGATCATCGCCGGTTCGGACGTCTGGGCCGGGGACGCGGTCGACGCGCTGCGGGCCGCCGCCGAGGCGCTCGGCGTGCCGGTCTTCACCAACGGCATGGGCCGGGGCGCGCTCCCGCCGACCCACCCGCTGTCGTTCGCCAAGGCCCGCCGGGCCGCGCTGGGCGGCGCGGACGTGGTCGTGGTGATCGGCACTCCGCTGGACTTCCGGCTCAGCTTCGGCGACTTCGGCGACGCGCAGGTCGTGCACGTCGTCGACGCGCCCAGCCAGCGCGCCACGCACGTCGAGCCGGCCGTCTCCCCGGCCGGTGACCTGCGGCTGATCCTCACCGCGTTGGCCGACCACCCCGGCGACCGGGTCGACCACGCCGACTGGATCGCCGAGCTGCGCGCCAAGGAGGACGCGGCGAAGGCCCGCGACGCCGGGGAGATGGCCGCCGAGAGCGACCCGATCCGCCCGGCCCGGATCTACGGCGAGCTGCGCAAGGTGCTCGCCCCGGACGCGGTCACCATCGGCGACGGCGGCGACTTCGTCTCGTATGCCGGCCGCTACCTGGAGCCGGCCCAGCCCGGCACCTGGCTCGACCCCGGCCCGTACGGCTGCCTGGGCACCGGCATGGGGTACGCGATGGGGGCCCGGATCACCCACCCGGACCGGCAGGTCTGCGTGCTGATGGGCGACGGCGCGGCCGGCTTCTCGCTGCTGGACGTGGAGTCGCTGGTCCGGCAGAAGCTGCCCGTGGTGATCGTGGTGGGCAACAACGGCATCTGGGGGCTGGAGAAGCACCCGATGCGCGCCATGTACGGCTACGACCTGGCCGCCGACCTCCAGCCCGAGCTGCGGTACGACCAGGTGGTCACCGCGATGGGCGGGGCGGGCGAGACCGTCGCCAAGGCGGTCGACCTGGGCCCGGCCCTGGAACGGGCCTTCGACGCCGGGGTGCCGTACCTGGTCAACGTGCTCACCGACCCGACCGACTCGTACCCGCGTTCCTCCACGCTCGCCTGACCGGCGGCAGCGTCTGAGCAGCTAATTCGGCGGCGCTCCCCGCCCGGCACGGTTACCGTCGGCCACGGCACGACCGAAAGTTGTCACACCCCTCGGTCATGCTGGCCGGATCACTGTGCGCGTACGGAACGGGGAGTTGTCCATGACCCATGCCATCCGGGCGGAGGGGTTGGTCCGGCGCTTCGGCGCGACCACCGCTCTCGCCGGAGTCGATCTGGAGGTGCCGAGCGGGTCGGTCTTCGGCCTGCTCGGCCCGAACGGGGCCGGCAAGACCACCACGGTACGGGTGCTCGCCACCCTGCTGCCCGCCGACGAGGGGCACGCCACCGTCGGCGGGTACGACGTCGCCCGGGACGCCCACCGGGTCCGCCAGCTGATCGGGCTGACCGGCCAGTACGCCTCGGTCGACGAGACCCTCACCGGCGCGGAGAATCTGCTGCTCATCGGCCGGCTGCTCGGGCTGGGCCGGGCCGACGCGAAGGCCCGCGCCCGCGAGCTGCTCGCCGACTTCCACCTCACCGACGCCGGTGACCGGGCCGCCAAGACCTACTCGGGCGGCATGCGCCGCCGCCTCGACCTGGCCGCCAGTCTGGTCGGCCGGCCGCAGGTGCTCTTCCTCGACGAGCCGACCACCGGCCTCGACCCGCGCAGCCGCAACGAGCTGTGGGACATCGTCCGCAACCTGGTCGCCGAGGGGGTGACCGTGCTGCTCACCACGCAGTACCTGGAAGAGGCCGACCAGCTCGCCAGCGAGATCGCCGTGGTCGACCACGGCCGGGTGATCGCCCAGGGCACCCCGGAGGAGCTGAAGGCGAAGACCGGCGGGCAGACGCTCACCGTCCGTCCCGAGCGGGGTGACGACCTGCCCACCGTCCTGACGATCGCCGGGCAGGTCTCCGGGCACGCCCCGGAGGTCGCCCACACCACGGTCACCGTGCCGGTGAACGACCCGACGGTGCTGCCGACCGTGGTACGCCGTCTCGACGAGGCCGGGGTGGTGGTCGCCGAGCTGGCGCTGCGCGGCTCCAGCCTCGACGAGGTCTTCCTCTCCCTCACCGGCCACCGGGCCGAGCCGGGCACCCCGGAGCAGCCCGAACTGGAAGGGAGCCTGGCATGACCGCCGTCAC
Organism: Micromonospora cathayae; assembly: GCF_028993575.1. Lineage (NCBI taxonomy): Bacteria > Bacillati > Actinomycetota > Actinomycetes > Micromonosporales > Micromonosporaceae > Micromonospora > Micromonospora cathayae. The sequence goes on from NZ_CP118615.1 coordinate 2,864,299, forward strand.
CGCGCCCGCCCCGCTGGCCCCGGCCCGCCGGCTCAGCCCGGCAGCCGGGCTGTCGCACACGCTGACCCTGGCCTGGCGGAGCCTGGTCCAGATCAAGCACAACCCGATGGAACTGCTCGACCTGAGCATCCAGCCGGTCATGTTCGTGCTGCTGTTCACGTACGTGTTCGGTGGGGCGATCTCCGGTTCCCCGGGGGAGTACCTCACGTTCGCGCTGCCCGGCATCATCGTGCAGAACGCCTTCTTCGCCACCATGACCACCGGTTTCGGGCTGAACAACGACCTCACCAAGGGCGTGTTCGACCGGCTGCGCTCGTTGCCGATCGCCCGCTGGGCCCCGCTGGCCGGGCGGATCCTCGCCGACACGGCGAAGCAGGCCTGGTCGGTGTCGCTGCTGCTCGCCGTGGGCATGATCCTGGGCTTCCGGCTGCACAACGGGGTGCTCGGTCTGCTCGGGGCGTTCGCGCTGCTGCTGGCGTTCTCGCTGGCGGCGGCCTGGGTCTCGGTGCTGGTCGGGGTCATGGTCAGCGAGCCGGAGAAGGTGCAGATCTTCGGGTTCATGGTGATCTTCCCGTTGACCTTCACCAGCAACGCCTTCGTCCCCACCGACACCATGCCCGGCTGGTTGCAGACCTGGGTGGAGGTGAACCCGGTCACCGTGCTCGCCGACGCGCTGCGCGGTCTGCTGGTCGGTGGGCCGGTCGCCGGCCCGGTGGTCCAGGCGCTGCTCTGGGGGGCCGCGATCGCGGCGGTCTTCGCCCCGCTGGCGGTCCGGGCGCTGCGCCGCCGGGTCTGACTGACCGGCCCGGACCGGGCTTCCGGCCCGGGTCCCGGTCAGCACCGGGGCCCGGGTCAGTACGTCGGGTCCGGGACCCGGTGGGGACCGGTCCGGGTCAGGACGTCTGGTCCGGGTCGGTACGCCGCTCCGGGGTGTCGGCCCGGTCGGGGTCGCGCTCGCGGCGCTGATCCTCCTCGCGGCGCAGGTCCTCCTCGCGTCGGCGCAGGTCCTCCTCCCACCGCCGGAACAGTTCCTCGTCCCGCTGCCGGGCCGAGTCGGCGAGGGACTTCAGAAACTCGGGGTTGTCGTCGGGGGCGATCGGGCCCGGACGCGGCGAGGCGGCCCGGGGCGCACCGCCGCCGCTGGCCGGCCGGCCGGCGACGAACCAGGCGATCGGGCCGAGCAGCGGCACCACCAGGATCACCGGCACCCACAACGCTCTCGGCAGCGCCCTGACCTGGTGCTTTTCGGCAGAAAGACAGTCGATCAACGCCAGTGAGGCGATGACCACCTGGATCACGATGAGGAAGAGGAAGACCCGGACCATTCACCAATCATGACGCACTCCGAGCAGGTCACCACAGCGTCGGCAGGACGAGCAGGGTGCCGAGCAGGGCGTACCCGACGGCGGCGAGAGCGACCAGCGGGAGCCTTCGGCCGCCACTGGGCGCCGGGCCGGTGCCGGTGGCCCGGGGCCAGCAGACCCGGACGGCCAGTCCCCAGACGAGCAGGGCGGAACCGGCAGCCAGCGCGCCGACCGGCCCACCGCCGAGGGCCAGCCGGACGGTCAGCACGGTGACCGCGGTCAGGGCCAGCGCGGTGCGCCGCCAGGCGAGCCTGGTCCGTTCGGGTTGCAGCCCCGGGTCCACGCTCATCCCGGGACCCCGCGGAACCGCGTCCGGGCGGCCCGGGAACCGGCGGGACACCAGCGGAGACGTCGCCGCGAGCGGCCGGTCCCGGTCGGGCCGGTCACGAGCGGCCCACCGCGCGGGCCAGGACCGCCACCACCAGCAGCGCCGCCCCGAGCCCCACGGTCAGGGCGAGTACGGCCGGGAACCGGGAGGCGGGCAGGTCCTCGCCGAGCCGGATGGCCCGCTCGGTCCGCGCCCAGTGGTCCACCGCCCGGACGGCCACCGTACCGCCGAGCAGCAGCAGCACGATCGCGATCACCTCGCGCAGGTGGTCCAACGGCAGCGGCGGCAGGAACTGGGCGGCGGCCAGCCCACCGGCGATCAGCGCCAGTCCGGTTCGTAGCCAGGCCAGGAAGGTCCGTTCGTTGGCCAGCGAGAAGCGGTAGTCGGGACGGGTGCCCACCGTCCGCATCTCCTGCGGGTCGAACCACCGCCTGATCGCCTGCCACACAGCGTCATTATCCCGTCGAACCCGGACGTAGCCTGGAGTGGTGACCGATCTTGATGCGAGCACCCTGCGGACCGCGTACGACAACCAGCTCCGGCCGGACGTCCCGGACCCGGTGCCGGACGGTGTGACGGTCGAACGGGACGGCCCGCTGACCCGGATCGTCGGTCTCGACCACCGCGGTTTCCTCACCTACCGTGACCTCGACGGCCTGACCGGTGCGGAGCTGGACGCCCTGATCGTCCGCCAGCGGGACCTGTTCCGGGGGCGGGGCGAGGCGGTCGAGTGGAAGCTGCACGGCCATGACGAGCCCGCCGACCTGCCCGCCCGGCTCCGGGCGGCCGGATTCGTGCCGGAGGAGCCGGAGACCGTCGTGGTCGGGGCGGTCGCGCCGCTCGCCGCCGCGATCCCGGTCATCCCCGAGGGGGTACGCCTGCGGGAGGTCGCCGACCGCGCCGACCTGGAACGGATCGCGGCGATGGAGGCGGAGGTCTGGGGGAGCGACCGGAGTCACCTGGTCGACGGGCTGGCCCGGGAGATCGCCACCGATCCGCAGGCGCTGACGGTGGTGGTGGCCGAGGCGGGGGAGACGGTGGTCAGCGCCGGCTGGGTCCGGTACCCGCCGGGCACCGGGTTCGCCACCCTCTGGGGTGGGTCGACCCTGCCGCGGTGGCGACGCCGGGGCGTCTACCGGGCGCTGGTGACGCACCGGGCCCGGCTGGCCGGGCAGCGGGACCGCGCCCTGTTGCAGGTGGACGCGTCGGCGCAGAGCCGGCCGATCCTGGAACGGCTCGGGTTCGTCCCGGTCACCACGACCACTCCGTACGTCTACACTCCGTGATCATGGGCCAGTCGCTGACCGCCGAGGAGAAGTTGACCCTCAAGACCGGCGCGTTCGGTGCCGTCTTCCTGGTGTCGAACGCCGACCCGGGGCTGCTGGCCCTGGTCCGGGAGAGCTTCGCCGCCTCCGGGGTGATCGCGGGTGCGCGTGGGGTGGTGAAGGACGCGCTCACCTCCGGGCCGCTGCCTCGGCTGCCGGAGGGTTCGGCCCAGCAGGTCGAGTTGGCCGCTCTGGGGGCGTTGGACCGGGCGCTGGCGATCCTGCGGGAGAAGGCGCCGGGCGAGGTGGCCGCGTACCGGTCGGTGGTGCTGACCGCCGCGGACCGGGTGGCCCGCGCGCACCGGGGGGTGGATCCGGCCGAACAGGTGGCGATCGACCGGATCAGGGCCGTCCTGGACGGTACCGACTGACCGGGGCGGTCGCGGGGTGCGGGGCGGGGGTCCAGAGGGTCCGGACGGCGAGCCGGACGCACCGTTCGCGCAGCCGTCCGCAGGCGCACCGGTACGCGCTCGGGGGCACCCGACGGCGGCAGGCCGTCGCCGGGGCAGCCGCCGACGTGGCTGACCGTCCTATCCCGTCTTGCCGCGACATGTCGTGAACCTCCCGATTCGCGACTGTAGCCGCTGGTGGGCCTTCGGGTGAGCTGTGTCACGCTGAGTGCCCCGAAGGGCGATGCTACTGACAGGTAACATTGCCGGTGTGGGTAACTGCACGACAGCCTGCGGTTGACCGGCGTCCCGGAAAGCGCGAGGCTGCGCCCGGGACCGGGCGAGCAAAGCCATCACCAACAGGAGGGGTCGTCGAAGCGCGATGAACATCGTCGTACTCGTCAAGCAGGTGCCCGACTCGGGCGCGGACCGCAACCTGCGTAGTGACGACAACACCGTCGACCGCGGCTCGGCGAACAACGTCATCAACGAGATGGACGAGTACGCCATCGAAGAGGCGTTGAAGATCAAGGAAGCGCACGGCGGCGAGGTGACCATCCTGACCATGGGTCCGGACCGGGCGACCGAGTCGATCCGCAAGGCGCTCTCCATGGGGCCCGACAAGGCCGTCCACGTGGTGGACGACGCCCTGCACGGCTCCTGCGCGGTGGCCACCTCCAAGGTTCTCGCCGCCGCCCTCGGCACGCTCAACGCCGATCTGGTGATCTGCGGTGCCGAGTCCACCGACGGCCGCGTCCAGGTGCTGCCGCACATGCTCGCCGAGCGGCTCGGCGTGGCCGCGCTGACCGGCGCGCGCAAGCTCACCGTCGACGGCGGCACGCTGACCGTCGAGCGGCAGACCGAGGAGGGCTACGAGGTCGTCACCGCCTCCACCCCGGCCGTGGTCTCCGTCTGGGACACCATCAACGAGCCCCGGTACCCGTCCTTCAAGGGCATCATGGCGGCCAAGAAGAAGCCGGTGCAGACGCTCTCCCTGGCCGACCTGGGCGTCGCGCCCGGCGAGGTCGGCTTCGACGGTGCGACCAGCACGGTCGTCGAGCACAGCAAGCGTCCGCCGCGCTCCGGCGGCGCCAAGATCACCGACGAGGGCGACGGCGGCGCGAAGCTGGTCGAGTTCCTCGCCACCGAGAAGTTCGTGTGAGGGGTCCGGACATGTCTGAGGTTCTCGTCGTCGTCGAAGCCACCCGGGAATTCGGCGTCAAGAAGGTCACCTGCGAGATGCTCACCCTCGCCCGCGAACTGGGCACCCCCGCCGCGGTGGTGCTCGGTGGCCCCGGCGCCGCCGAGGCGCTGAGCGCCAAGCTGGGCGAGTACGGCGCGGAGAAGATCTACGCCGCCGAGAGCGAGGAGATCGACGGCTACCTGGTCGCCCCCAAGGCGACCGTACTGGCCGAGCTGGTCGGCCGGGTGCAGCCGGCCGCCGTGCTGCTCGCCTCCTCCCAGGAGGGCAAGGAGATCGCCGCCCGGCTCGCCGTCAAGCTGGACAACGGCATCCTGACCGACGTCGTCGCGCTGGCCGCCGACGGCACCGCCACCCAGGTCGCCTTCGCCGGCTCCACCATCGTGAAGTCGAAGGTCACCAAGGGTCTGCCGCTGGTCACCGTCCGACCCAACTCGGTCAACCCGGTGCCGGCGGCGGCCAGCCCGGCCGTCGAGCAGCTCACCGTGACCGTCACCGACACCGACAAGCTGGCCAAGGTGGTCGACCGGGTCGCCGAGCAGAAGGGCTCCCGCCCGGAACTCACCGAGGCGTCGATCGTCGTCTCCGGTGGTCGGGGCGTCGGCAACGCCGACAACTTCAAGCTGGTCGAGGAGCTGGCCGACCTGCTCGGCGGCGCGGTCGGGGCGTCCCGGGCCGCCGTCGACTCCGGCTACTACCCGCACCAGTTCCAGGTGGGCCAGACCGGCAAGACCGTCTCCCCGCAGCTCTACGTCGCGCTCGGCATCTCCGGGGCCATCCAGCACCGGGCCGGCATGCAGACCTCGAAGACCATCGTCGCGGTCAACAAGGACGGCGAGGCGCCGATCTTCGAGCTGGCCGACTTCGGGGTGGTCGGCGACCTGTTCAAGGTCGTCCCGCAGGCCGCCGAGGAGATCCGCAAGCGCAAGTGAGCGGTACGCACGCACCGGGGCCGCGGAACCGTCAGGTTCCGCGGCCCCGTCGCCGTACGGGAGCTGATCGGCGGGCCGGGGAGCTGAGCCGGCCCGCCGATCAGCTCGTCAGGGTGCCCCGCAACAGGCTGTCGCCGGAGTGGGCGGTGTCGTTGTCGTACTGCTCGGCCGACACGTCGACCACCGAGTACCGGTCGAGGTCGACGTTAGGGGGCAACGGTAGCAGCGCGTCCGCGCCGCCGCCGAGCACTCCCACCGAGAACATCTCCATCGTGGCCGGGTCGATCAGCCACACCTCGTAGTAGCCGGGCACCTCGGGCAGGTTCGCCACGTGCAGGTGCAGCCGGCCGTCGGCGAACACCCGGGCGTCCCCGGTGGCCTCCGGCGGCGTCGCCCCGTACGCGGCCAGCGGCGCGCTCGCCAGCACCTGCGGCGGCGGCTCCGGAGCGTCCGGGCGTACCACGGTCAGGGTGCCGACCACGCCGAGCACCGCGGCGGCGGTGGCGGTCAGACCGGTCGCCAGCCAGCGGGAGACCCGGCGCGACCGCCGCCCCGGCCGGGCGGCCGGTGCCCCCGGTCCGGTCCCTACCGGGCGCGGCCCGGTGCCGTCCTCCGCCGCGTTCCGGCCGGTCGCGCGCCCCCCGGCGGTCGGGCCGGTCCCGCCCCCGGCGGCGTTCGGACCGGTCGGGTGCCCGCGGGCGTTCCGGTCGGTCGGGTTCCCGGCGGGGTACGGGCCGGTGCCGTTGCCGGCGGTGTCCGGGCCGGTCGGGTTTCCGGCGGTGTGCGGGGCGGTGCCGTTGCCGGTGGCCGGCTGCGGGCGGCGCGGGCGGGTCAGCGTCGGCAGGGACTGCGCCGCGGCGACCTCGGCGGTGATGGCGTCCCAGATCTGCGGCGGCGGCTCCGGCAGGTCGCGCAGCGCCTGCGTCTCCGCGCCCAGCCCGGCGACGTGCCGCAGGGCGGCCAACTCGGCCCGGCAGTGCGCGCAGCCGTCGAGGTGGTGGTTCTCGCCGGTGTCCGCCTCGCTCTCACCGAGCGCCAGAAAGACCAGCCGGTCGTGTTCCAGGTGCTGCACCGTCCACCTCCCATCGGCGTTTCAGACTCGCCATGCCACGTCGGATGTGGCTCTTGACCGTGCCCAGCGGCACTCCGGTCACCGTCGCTATCTGCTGGTGGGTCAGGTCGTCGAAGAACGCCAACTCGAGCATCCGCCGCTGGTCGGCGGGGAGCCGGGCCAGCTCGTCGGCGACCACCAGCCGGTCGACGACGCGGTCCGGGTCCGGCCCGGTCGGCTCCGGTTCGGGCAGCTGCCGGACCGTCTCCACCGCCCGGGTCTCCCGGGCGGCCGCCCGTAGCCGGTCCACCACCTTGCGTCGGGTGATCCCGAGCAGCCAACCGACCAGGGAACCCTTCGACGGGTCGAAGGTCTCCCGGCCCATCCAGGCCGCGACGAACGCCGCCTGGGTGACGTCCTCGGCGTCGGTGCGGTTGACCAGCGTGCTGGTCGCCAGGTGGAAGACCGCCCGGCCGTACCTGTCGTACGCCTCCCGCAGGGCCGTCTCGTCGCCGGCGCGGAAACGCGCGGCCAGGTCGTCCTCGGGAGGGCCGGTGTCGGGTGTCTCCGCTGTCACCGGGCGGCTCGCCTTACGTGGGGCATGCCCGACTGTAACTCCCGCAGTCATCGCACCACCCTCCCGGTCGGTCGCTCCGACGCACGTTCACCTGGGTTCTTCGTCGCGGAACGGCCATCCGGATGCGGATCGGACGCGGAAAAGAAAAGTTCCCGACCCCGCATCCGGCCGGCGGGACGCCGACGTAACCCGTTCCGCAAGCCAGGCCTGGCGCGTACGGCACCTTCCCCAGCGAGATCGGCACCACCCTTCAGGAGGAACAGCCATGCAGGTTTCGTACTTCCGTCGCCTCACCGCGGGCACCGCGGTGGCCGTGGCGACGTTCGCCGGCGTCAGCGCGTTCACCGCCTCCCCGGCGTACGCCGCCACGTCGAAGGTCTCCGTGGTGCACGGCATCCCGGACACCCCGGTCGACGTGTACGTCAACGGCGAGAAGACGCTGGACAACTTCCAGCCCGGCGACGTCGCCGGCCCCCTGGACCTGGAGGAGGGCCAGTACGACATCGCCCTCACCAAGCCGGGCGAGCCGATCGGCAGCGCCATCCTGAAGGTCGACGACGCGCAGGTGCCGGGCGGGGCGAACATCAGCATCGCCGCGCACCTCGACGCCGGCGGCCAGCCCAAGATCACCCCGTTCGTCAACGACACCGCGAAGGTCGACGCCGGCAAGGCCCGGCTGATCGTCCGGCACACCGCGGCCGCCCCGGCGGTGGACGTCCGGGCCGGCGGCACCCCGGTCTTCGAGGACCTGACCAACCCGAACGAGGCCAAGGCCGACGTGGACGCCGGCAGCGTCTCCGCCGACGTGGTCCTCGCCGGTACCGAGACCGTGGCGATCGGCCCGGCCAACCTGAACCTGGCCGAGGGCACCGCCACCATCGTCTTCGCGATCGGTTCCGCCGAGGCCGACAACCTGGAACTGGTCTCGCAGACCATCACCGGGCTGCACTCCGCGCCGAGCGGCGTACCCAGCGGGGACGGTGGCCTCGCCGGCACCGGCCCGCAGACCTGGTGGTACGTGCTCGCCGGAGCCGGCGCGCTGCTGCTGGTCGGCGGCGGGGCCCGGATGGCGACCGCCCGGGCCGGTCGCCGGTGACGGTGCGCAACCGCGGCGCGCTGGCGGCGATGGCCGCCGGCGCTGCCGCGCTCACCGTCGCCACCGTGGTGGCCTGCGGCAGCCAGCCGGCCGAGAACGTGGGCGGTGGGGACGTCGAACGCCTCGCCAGCGCCACCCCGCCCCCGGCCAGCGCCCCCGCCGCCACCCGGGTCCCGGTCACCTCCGGGGACCTGCCCACCGCGGCCGGCACCGTACCACCGACCCGGCTGCGCATCCCGGCGATCGGGGTCACCGCCACCGTCGACGCGGTCGGCATCAACGAACGGACCGACGAGTTCGACGTACCGCCCAGCGTCGACCAGGTCGGCTGGTACCGGTACGGCCCCGGCCTGGAGGCCGAGGCCGGATCGATCGTCGTCGCCGGGCACGTGGACAGCGCCACCCAGGGCAAGGGGGCGTTCTACCGGCTCCGCGAGCTGGACCGGGGCGACACCGTCACGGTCACCGGCAGCGACGGCCGGGAACGCGCGTACCGGGTGGTGGGCCGCGAGGAGTACGACAAGACGAAGATCCCGTTGGAGCGCTACTTCGCCCGGGACGGGTCGGTGCGGCTCACCCTGATCACCTGTGGTGGCCCGTTCGACGCCGAGGCCCGCCGCTACCGGGACAACATCGTGGTCACCGCGGTACCCGCCTGATCCACTCCGGCCTCCCTGCGGACCGGGTGGGGGCGGGCCGGCGGATAGGCTGAACCGCGATGGCATACCTGGATCACGCGGCGACCACCCCGATGCTCGACGAGGCACTCGAGGCGTACGTCGCCACCGCTCGCGAGGTCGGCAACGCGTCGTCACTGCACGCGGCGGGGCGGCGTGCCCGCCGCCGGGTGGAGGAGTCCCGGGAACGGGTGGCCGCCGCGCTCGGCGCCCGCCCCTCCGAAGTGATCTTCACCGGGGGCGGGACGGAGAGCGACAACCTCGCGGTCAAGGGCATCTTCTGGGCCCGCCGGCCCGCCGGCCGGGACCGGGTGGTCTCCAGCGCCGTCGAACACCACGCCGTCCTCGACGCGGTGGACTGGCTGGTCGGGCACGAGAACGCCGAAGCGGACTGGCTGCCGGTCGACGAGACCGGACGGTTGAGCGCCGACCGGCTGCGCGCCACCCTGGCCGGGCACGCCGACCGGGTCGCCCTGGTCACCGCGATGTGGGCCAACAACGAGGTCGGCACCGTCCAGCCGATCGCCGAGCTGGCCGCGGTCGCCGCCGAGCACGGGGTGCCGTTCCACACCGACGCGGTCCAGGCCGTCGGGCAGGTGCCGGTCGACTTCGCCGCCAGCGGGGTGGCCGCGCTGACCGTGACCGGGCACAAGCTCGGCGGACCCACCGGAGTGGGCGCGCTGCTGCTGGCCCGGGACGTCGCGGCCACCCCGCTGCTGCACGGCGGCGGCCAGGAACGTGACGTCCGGTCCGGCACCCTGGACACCGCCGGCATCGCCGCCTTCGCGGTCGCCGTGGAGACCGCGGTGAAGAACCAGCAGGCGTACGCCGCCCGGGTCGCCGCCCTCCGCGACGACCTGGTGGAGCGGGTCCGGCGGGCGGTGCCGGAGGTGGTCTACAACGGTGACCCGAACGACCGGCTCCCCGGCAACGCGCACTTCTCCTTCCCCGGCTGCGAGGGCGACGCGCTGCTGCTGCTGCTGGACGCCCACGGCATCGCCTGCTCGACCGGGTCGGCCTGCTCGGCCGGGGTGGCCCAGCCGTCCCACGTGCTGCTGGCGATGGGGGCCGACAACGACCGGGCCCGGTCGTCGCTGCGCTTCTCGCTCGGCCACACCTCCGTCCCCGCCGAGGTGGACGCGCTGATCGCCGCGCTGCCGGCCGCCGTGGAGCGGGCCCGCCGGGCCGGCGCGATCCGCTCCGCCCGCACCTGACCCCGCCGGGCTGCCCGCGCCTGCCGTCCGCCTGGTTGCCTGCCCCTGCCCTCCGCCGGGCTGCCCGCGCCTGCCGTCCGCCGGGCTGCCCGCGCCTGCCCTCCGCCGGGCTGCCCGCGACGGACCCCGCCGCTGCCTGCCGTCTGTCGGACTGCCCTGCCGTCCGCCGGGCGGCCGGCGCGGCCGGGTGGTCTACCGCCCGCCGGACCGCCGTGGTCCGTACCGCCCGCGCCTGAGGGCCTGGGCGGAGCTACCCTCGGACACGGTGAAGGGAGCGTGTCGGTGAGGGTGTTGGCAGCGATGTCCGGCGGGGTCGACTCGGCGGTCGCCGCCGCGCGGGCGGTGGCGGCAGGGCACGACGTGACCGGTGTGCACCTGGCGCTGGCCCGCAACCCGCAGACGTACCGCACCGGGGCGCGCGGCTGCTGCACCCTGGAGGACTCCCGGGACGCCCGGCGCGCCGCCGACGTGCTCGGCATCCCGTTCTACGTGTGGGACATGGCCGACCGGTTCCACGCCGACGTGGTCGACGACTTCGTCGCCGAGTACGCGGCCGGGCGTACCCCGAACCCGTGCCTGCGCTGCAACGAGAAGATCAAGTTCGCGGCGGTGCTGGACCGGGCGGTCGCCCTCGGCTTCGACGCGGTGGTCACCGGTCACCACGCCCGACTCGGCCCGGACGGCCTGCTGCGCCGCAGCGTCGACCTGGCCAAGGACCAGTCGTACGTGCTGGCCGTGCTCACCCGGGAACAGCTCGACCGGTCGATCTTCCCGCTCGGCGACTCCACCAAGGCGCAGGTCCGCGAAGAGGCGGCCCGGCGTGGACTGGCCGTGGCCGACAAGCCCGACTCGCACGACATCTGCTTCATCGCCGACGGCGACACCCGGGGCTTCCTGGCCGAGCGGCTGGGCGAGACGCCCGGCGACGTGGTGGACGCGCTCACCGGCTCGGTGGTCGGCAGCCACAGCGGCGCGTACGCGTACACCGTCGGCCAGCGGCGCGGCCTGCACCTGAACCGTCCCGCCCCGGACGGCCGCCCCCGGTACGTGCTCTCCATCACGCCGAAGACCAACACGGTCACCGTCGGCCCGGCCGAGGCCCTCGAGGTGACCGAGGTACGCGCCGAACGTCCGGTCTGGACCGGCGTCGCCCGGCCGACCGCGCCGATCGAGTGCGAGGTGCAGTTGCGCGCCCACGGTGACGTGGTCCCGGCCACCGTCACCGCCGACGCCACCGGGCTGCACGCCACCCTGCACCGCCCGGTCCGGGGGGTCGCCGCCGGCCAGGCCATCGTCGCGTACCGGCCGGACCCCGCCGGCGACGTCGTCCTCGGCTCCGCGACCCTGACGTAGCGCGTCGTCCTCGGCCCCGTGGCCCTGACGCGGACGTCGTCCTCGGCTCCGCGACCCCGACGGAGAGCGTCGTCCTCGGCTCCGCGACCCCGACGTAATAGCCTGGCGGCCGTGACTGATCAGGTGTGGCCCTGGCCCCGTGGCGCGTCGACCGGTATCGGCTCGCTGCCCGGCACCGACATCGCCGAGGCGCAACGTGTCGTCCTCGGCGAGCTGCCCGCTCTGCCCCACCTGCCCGAGCTGCCCGCCCGGGGTCCGGGCGCGGACCTGATCGGCCGGGGCGCCGGGCTGCTGGTGGAACTGCCGGTGGAGCTGTACGCGGCACGCTGGCGGATCGCCGCCCGCCCGGGGCGGGACCTGCGGCGGTCCCGGGACCTGATGGAACGGGACCTGGACCAGCTCGCCGAACAGGCCGAGGGGTACGCCGGGCCGGTCAAGGTGCAGGTCCCCGGGCCGCTCACCCTGGCCGCCGCCCTGGAACTGCCGGTCGGCGGCCGGCTGCTGCGGGACCCGGGCGCGGTCCGGGATCTCACCGGCTCGCTCGCCGAAGGGCTGCGCGGCCACGTCGCGGCGGTCACCCGGCGGCTGCCCCGTGCCTCGGTGCTGCTCCAACTCGACGAGCCGTCGTTGCCGGCGGTACTGGCCGGGCGGATCCGCACCGAGAGCGGGCTCGGCGCGTACCGGGCGATGGAGTCTGAGGTCGCCCGGTCCCTGCTGCGCACGGTGATCGAGGCCGCCGGGGTACCGACCGTGCTGCACTGCTGCGCCCCGGACGTGCCGCTGGAGCTGATCCGCTCGACCGGCGCGGTCGGTGTCGCGTTGGACCTCGCCCTGGTCACCGACCTGGACCCGCTCGGCGAGGCGATCGACGCCGGGCTCGGGCTGCTGGCCGGGGCCGCGCCGGCGCTGCCGCCGCCGGCCGGTCGCGCCCCGACGTCGGCCCAGGTCGCCGACGGGGTACGCGAACTCTGGGACCGCCTCGGCTTTCCCCGCGCCCGGCTGCCCGAGCAGGTGGTGGTCACTCCCGCCTGCGGCCTGGCCGGGGCCACCCCCGGATACGTACGTGCGATCCTCGCCGCCTGCCGGGACGCCGGCCGGCGACTCGCCGAGGAGTAGGTTTCCTGTCGTACCCGGTGGGCATGATGGCCGGCATGATTGGACAGCTACGTTCCGTGGTGGTCGACTGCCCCGATCCGCGTGCCCTGGCCGCCTTCTACGCCGAGCTGCTCGGTCTGTCCGTCGCCGAGGAGGATTCCGACGGAGACGACTGGGTGGTGCTCGGCGGCCCCCGGGGCCGGCACCCCCGGATCGCCTTCCAACTGGCTCCCGAGCTGCGCCCGCCGACCTGGCCGGACCCGGCCGTCCCGCAGCAGTTCCACCTCGACGTGTCGGTGGACGATGTGGACGCCGCCGAGCAGCGGGTGCTCGCGCTGGGCGCCCGGCGGCTGCCGGGGGAGGGCGACGACTTCCGGGTCTACGCCGACCCGGCCGGCCACCCGTTCTGCCTGGTCTTCTAGGACTGCCCCGGCTGCGTCGGCGGACCGGTTCCCCGCCGACCCAGCCGGCTCCCCGGCCCTCAGCCGTTTTCCCCCGGCGGGTCCTCAGCCGCCCAGCCCGCCGACCCGCCGGTTCCCCCGGCCCTCACCGGGCCGCCGCGCCACTACTCCCCTGGCGTCGGGTTGCGTGGCAACCGTCCCACGGGCTGCCCCCCGCTCGCAGGTTGCGCCGACCGGGCAGCATGACCGTCATGATCGACGCCGCGCCCCGCCGCGCCTCCGGGTCCCTCTTCGGTCTCGCCTACGGTGACGCGCTCGGCAAACCCACCGAGTTCCTGACCGTCGACGAGATCGTCCGCCGGTACGGGCCGACCGGCCCCCGGGAGCTGACCGGGAACCCGGCCCTGGTCACCGACGACACCCAGATGGCGCTGGCGGTGGCCTGGGCACTGCACGACGCCCCGGCACTGACCCCGGCCGTGGTCGAGCCGCTGCTGCGCCGGCGCTTCCTGGACTGGGCGGCCAGCCCGGACAACAACCGGGCTCCCGGCATGACCTGTCTGCGGGCCTGCGCCGAGTTGTCCCGGGGAATGCGCTGGCAGGAGGCGACCCAGGCCGGCTCGAAGGGCTGCGGCGCGAACATGCGGGTCACCCCGGTCGGCCTGCTCGACGTCGACCTCGACACGCTCGCCGGACTGGCCCAGTTGCAGGCCGGCCTGACCCACGGCCATCCGACCGGGTTGGCCGCCAGCGAGCTGACCGCGTACGCCGTCCGGGTGCTACGGGCCGGCGCGACCCTGGCCGAGCTGCCGGACCTGCTGGTCGGGCACGCCCAACGGCAGCGCCGGGTCTACCACCACGACTGGCTGGGTGACCTCTGGCAGCGTCCGGGAGTGACCGATCCGGCCATGTTCATCATGCGGGGCTGGGACGAGTGCCTGGCTGTCCTGGCCCGGCTGACCAGGGCGCTGGCCGGCCCCGACGACGGTGGCGATCCGTGCCGGTACACCGGGGAGGGCTGGGTGGCGGAGGAGGCGTTGGCCACCGCGCTGTTCTGTGCCGTACGGCATGCCGACGACCCGGTCACCGCGCTGGCCCGGGGGGCGACCACCGGCGGCGACTCCGATTCGATCGCCGCCCTGGCCGGCGCGTTCCTCGGTGCCGCTTACGGCATGGCCGCCTGGCCGGCCGACTGGGCCACCCGCATCGAGTACGCCAACCAGCTCACCGCCTTAGCCTCCCCCCAGGACTAACCCCCTACCCCTCCCTTCCCCCTCCCGGCCGCTCCGGGCACCTCTCGCCCCGTTGATCATGAAGTTAGCGTCACCGACACGCCGGATTGACGGTAATAACTTCATGATCAACGGGGCGAGAGAGGGGGCCGGGGCGGGGGTTCGGTGGGGAGGGGGCTTGCGTGCTCGCTCGCTGTCAGTGGGGGAGGTGGGGGAGGGTGTGGAGGTGGCGCCAGAGGGGGCGGTCGCAGGTGCCGGCGCGGTCGCGGAAGGCGTCCAGGGGGACCCGGATCGGCTCGCCGACGTCGAGGAAGCTGTCGTGGTCGGCGTCGGGATCCCAGTCCCGGGTGGGGATGGGAATGTGGTCGTCCCGGCCGCTCTTGTCCTGGCTTGTGATCTTGAGCACTTCGGCGCTCCGCTGGTCGGCCCGTAACACCAGGCAGGGGCGCACCTTGGAGCCGGTCCCGTCGGCGAACGGCACGTCCGCCCACCAGATCTCGCCGGGTCGGGGCGTACCGGTGGGGGTGGGTCGTCGGTCGCGCGGACGTGGCGGCGCGGCGGGCCGGCCGGGGCGTCGGGGCGGGCGGGTCCGGTCGCGTGGACGCGTGGGGCGACCGCCGGTGGTCCCGGCCGGTGGGCGACGGCCCCCGGTCCCGGCCGTGGGCCGTCGGGCCCGGTACCGCCACTCGCTCCACGCCCAGCCGGCTGCCACCGCCGCCAGCACCGCCCCCGCCCACAGCAGCCACTCCGGCATGCCCCACCACCTTCCCCCTGGTCACGCCCGGGTCGCCCGCCGATTGTCCCACCCGCCCGATACGGTGCCCGGGTAGCGTGATCGGCGAGGGCGCGGGGTGTCCGCGACCTCAGGGCGTGGAGGGTCGCAACGTGTCCGAGGAAGCCATTCCCGAGCAGGTCAGCCCGGCCCAGGAGGCGGCGGCGGGAGCCGAGCCACCGGCCGGGGTCAAGGAACGGCACGCCACCCTCAGCCAGGAGCTCACCGACCACCAGTACCGCTACTACGTGCTGGACGCGCCGACCATCAGCGACGCCGAGTTCGACCGGCTGCTGCGCGAGCTGGAGGCGTTGGAGGAGGAGTACCCGGCGCTGCGTACCCCGGACTCGCCGACCCAGCGGGTCGGCGGCACCTTCTCCACCGACTTCGCCCCGGTCACCCACGCCGAGCGGATGCTCTCGCTGGACAACGCCTTCGCCGACGAGGAACTGGCCGCCTGGTCCGAGCGGGTGGTCCGGGACGCCGGCGGCGAGGTGCCGTACCTGTGCGAGCTGAAGGTCGACGGGCTGGCGATCAACCTCACCTACCAGCGCGGCCGGTTGGTCTGCGCGGCCACCCGGGGCGACGGCCGCACCGGCGAGGACGTCACCGCCAACGTCCGCAGCATCCGGGACGTGCCGAGCGAGCTGAGCGAATCGGCCGAGTTCGGCCCGCCGCCGGAGCTGCTGGAGGTGCGCGGCGAGATCTACTTCCCGGTCGCCGGCTTCGCCGACCTGAACGCCGGCCTGGTCGAGCAGGGCAAGCCGCCGTTCGCCAACCCGCGCAACGCCGCCGCCGGCAGCCTGCGCCAGAAGGACCCCCGGGTCACCGCGTCCCGTCCGCTGCGGCTGGTGGTGCACGGCATCGGCGCACGGGAAGGGTTCCAGCCCGCCACCCAGTCCGAGGCGTACGCGGCGCTGCGCGCCTGGGGGCTGCCGACCAGCGAGCGGTGGCGGGTGGTGCCCGACCTGGCCGGCGTCGCCGGGTACATCGCGTACTACGCCGAGCACCGGCACGACGTCGAACACGAGATCGACGGGGTGGTGGTCAAGGTCGACCCGGTCGCCATCCAGGGCCGGCTCGGCTCGACCAGCCGCGCCCCGCGCTGGGCGATCGCCTTCAAGTACCCGCCGGAGGAGGTCAACACCAAACTGCTCGACATCCGGGTCGACGTCGGCCGCACCGGCCGGGTCACCCCGTTCGCGGTGCTCGAACCGGTCCGGGTGGCCGGCTCCACGGTCGCCCTGGCCACCCTGCACAACGCCCGGGAAGTCGAACGCAAGGGGGTGCTGATCGGCGACACGGTGGTGCTCCGCAAGGCCGGCGACGTGATCCCCGAGGTGCTCGGCCCGGTGGTCGAGCTGCGCCCGCCGGACGCCCGCCCGTTCGAGATGCCCACCCACTGCCCGATCTGCGGCTCCCCGCTGGCCCCGGCCAAGGAGAGCGACGTCGACATCCGCTGCCCGAACTCGCGTACCTGCCCGGGGCAGCTGCGGGAACGGCTGACCTACCTGGCCAGCCGCCGGGTGCTGGACATCGAGGTGCTGGGCGAGAAAGCCGCTGCCGCGCTGCTCGAGTCGGGTGCCATCACCGACGAGGGCGACCTGTTCGCCCTGGACGACAAGCGGCTGGCGGAGGTGCCGTTCTTCGTCAACAAGGACGGCAGCCTGGGCAGCAACGCGGCCCGCTTCCTGGCCAGCCTGGACGAGGCCCGGCAGCGTCCACTCTGGCGGGTACTGGTGGCGCTCTCCATCCGGCACGTCGGCCCGACCGCCGCACAGGCCCTGGCCCGGCACTTCGGCTCGGTCGAGGCGATCCGGGCGGCCAGCGAGGAGGAACTGTCGTCCGTCGAGGGCGTCGGGCCGACCATCGCGGCCAGCCTCACCGAGTGGTTCGGCGTCGACTGGCACCGCGCGCTGGTCGACAAGTGGGCCGCCGCCGGGGTACGCATGGCCGAGGAGAGCGTCGACGAGGGGCCCCGTCCGCTGGAGGGGATCAGCGTCGTGGTCACCGGCACCCTCGCCGGCTTCTCCCGCGACCAGGCGGCCGAGGCGATCCAGTCCCGGGGCGGCAAGGTCAGCGGCTCGGTCTCGAAGAAGACCGGCTTCGTGGTGGTCGGCGAGAATCCGGGCTCGAAGGCGGAGAAGGCCGCCACCCTCAAACTTCCCGTGCTCGACGAGGCCGGGTTCCGGGTGCTGCTCGAATCCGGCCCGGACGCGGCCCGGGAGGTGGCCCGCCGGGAGGAGTGATCCCGGCGGACCGCACGATGTCGGCCGGCGGCGGCTGGGAGGTCGCCGGCCGGGAGGAGTGATCCCGGTCGCGGGGTCTTGCGGGTGACTGGCGGCGTATACCAACTTAGTTACGACTACGACCGATTCGCGGCTGTCCTGCCGGGAAATTCCTCGCCACAGGCGTTTGATGGGGAGCACGGCGTGGCACCGGGCCACGCCGCCCGACCCGGACCGACACCTCGGGAGGTGCGATGGACGCCGCCGACCTGCGGAACTGCGTACCCCCTGCCCGGGTGGGGCCGTTCTTCGGGTTCGTCGGCGCGACGGTCGTACTGGCCCTGTTGCTCGCCGGCCGGCCGCTCGGCATGCTCCCCGGTGACCTGCCCGAACTCCCCGCAGCCTTCTGGATCATGGCGGCGCTCGCCGTGGTCTGCGACGCGCGGCCCTTCGTACCGCCCGGCCAGCGGCACACCTCGGCGGTCTTCCCGTCGATCTGCTTCACCTTCGCCATCCTGATCGCCTGGGGGATCGGACCGGCGGTGGCGGTACAGACCGCCGCGGTGGTCGTCTCCGGGTGGCGGATGCGGCACGCCGCCTGGCGGAGCATCTTCAACGCCGCCCAGTACGCGTCCGCGCTCGCCGTCGCGTACGCGGTCGTCCAGCTCGGTCCCGGCATGGCCTTCGACGACGACCGCCTGCACTGGAGCGGCGCGGTCGCCGTGGCCGGCGCCGGGCTGGCCTGGTTCGTGGTCAGCTACGGCCTGGTCAGCACGGCGGTACGGATGCGCTTCGGTGATCCGTGGTGGCCGACCGTCCGGCGTGGGCTCGGGTTCGAGCTGCTGGCCACCGGCTCGCTGCTGCTGCTCGCCCCGGTGCTGGTGGCCGCCGCCCGGGCCAGCGCGGCACTGATCCCGCTGGTGCTGGTGCCACTGTTCGCGGTCTACCGGATGGCCCGCCTCTCCGCCGACCAGGAGCGGCTGGCCGGGCTCGACCCGCTGACCGGGCTGCCCAACCGCAAGGCGCTGCTGATCGAGGTCGCCGAGCAGGTACGCCGGCATGCCGAGCGGGCCACCAAGGGCGCGCCCAACGCGCACCTGGCGTTGCTCCTGATCGACCTGGACCGGTTCAAGAACGTCAACGACGCCCTCGGGCACGAGGTCGGTGACCGGCTGCTGGTGGCGGTGAGCGCCCGGCTGACCTCGGCCCTCGGCTCCCGGGACCTGGTGGCCCGGCTCGGCGGCGACGAGTTCGCGGTCGTCGCGACCGGGCTGACCGGGGTGGACGACGCCCGCCGGGTCGCCGACCGGGTGGTGCGGGCGCTCGCCGAGCCGGTCCCGTTGGACGGGCTGCCGCTGGACGTGGGCGGCTCCATCGGTATCGCTCTCTACCCGGAGCACGGTGAGGACTTCGCCACCCTGATGCGCCACGCCGACGTGGCGATGTACGACGCCAAACACCGCAACGACACGGTCGCGGTGTACGCCGCCGAGTCCGACCACAACTCCGCCGAGCGGCTCGGCCTTCTCGCCGACCTGCGCCGGGTGCTGGAGTCCGGTACGGCGTCGGCCGGCGGTGCCATCCCGGTCAGCGGTGCGGTCCCAGCCGGCGGTGCTACCACGGTCGGCGGTGCTACCACGGTCGGCGGTGCTGCCCTGGCCGCTTCGGCGACGGCTGCTCCGGCCGGTCCAGTGACGGATGCTCCGCCCCGTTCTGCTGCGGCTGCGCCGGCTGGTGCGGCGGGGACCGATCCGGCTGTTCCCGCTGGTCCGGACCGGCCGGTCGATCCGCGTCCGGCGGCCGATTCGGGTCGGTCGGCCGATTCGGGTCGGTCGGCCGATCAGGGTTCGCCGGTCGATTCGGGTCCGTCGGTTGATTCGGGCCTGTCGGGCGCTACGACCGGTGCCCGGGGCGGCGATGGTGCCGCGTTGCCCACCTCCACGCCCGCCGCCGACGTCCCCACGGTGCCTGCTCAGGCGGACGGTGCGGATGGTCGTCGGGGCGGCCGGTGGTGGGGTGGCCGGCGGCGGAACCGGAGCGCGGCGCACCAGGACGAGCTGATCAACCAGATCATCACCAGTGCCGACCCGGTCCGCCGCCGCGCCGGTCGCCCCGGTGATTCCCCCGCCCCGTCGACACCCGAGCCGGACCGGTCCGTACGCCGGAAGAGGCCCGGCGGGGCGGAAGGGGCCGGGACGTCGGGCGGGGCGGAAGGAGCCGGGACATCGGGCGTGGTGGACGGGCCCGGGAGGTCGGGCGTGACCGGCCGGGACCGGCCGGGTCCCGGAGCCGTAACTCCGTCCGAGCTGTCGGGCCCTGGCGTCGCCGGGCCGGCCGGCCTGTTGTCGACCGGTACCTCCGAACCATCCGGCCCGATACGGTCCGGTACCGCCGACATGCCCGCCCTGGGGAGCCTCGGGCCCGCCGGTCCCGATCCTGTTCCAGCGGGGGCCATCGGCACCGGGGCGCAGGTCGAGGTCGGCGATCCGGGCGTGATCACGATGTACTACCAGCCGCAGGTCTGCATCGCCACCGGGGAGGTGGTCGGGGTCGAGGCGCTGCTGCGCTGGCGGCACCCCCGCCGGGGCATGGTCGACCCGGAGGAGCTGATCCGGGTCGCCGAGCAGAGCGCGGTGATGCGACTGCTCACCCGCCGGGTGGTCGACGACGTGGTGACGCAGCTCGCCAGGTGGTCGGCCGCCGGCAGCACGTTACGGGCGGCGCTCAACGTCAGCGTCCGGGACCTGCACACCGGGGAGATCGCCGAGCAGATCGCCGACCGGCTCACCCGGCACGGGGTACGCCCCGAACGGCTGCAACTGGAGATCACCGAGGGCGCGCTGATGGCCGACCCGCGTCGGGTCCTCGACACCATCTCCAAGCTGCACCGGATCGGGGTGGCCATCGCGCTGGACGACTTCGGCACCGGCTACTCCTCGCTGCAACACCTGCGGCGGCTGCCGCTGTCCGAGGTGAAGGTCGACCGGTCGTTCGTTCTCGGCATGGCCGACGACTCCGACGACGCGGCGATCGTCCGGTCGATGATCGAGCTGGCCGGGGCGCTCGGCCTGCGGGTGGTCGCCGAGGGCGTGGAGGACGAGCGGACCTGGCGGCTGCTGCACGCCGCCGGCTGCGACGTGGCGCAGGGGTGGTTCTTCGCCCGCCCGATGCCGGCCGACGAACTGACCGCCTGGCTGGCCCGGTACCGGCCGGTCCGCCCGACCGGGGTCACCCGGACCCGGTCCCGGCGGCACGGCTGACGACCACCGCACGCCCGGCGGCACGGCTGACCGGCGGCGGCGCGGACCGGCGGCGGCGCGGAGGGGGAGTCGGGGACGGGGCTGACGTGCGTGACAATAGACTCGCTCGGGTCACCGTGTGGGTTTTCGCCGCACGGTCGGCGTACCGCCCGAACCAGCAGCAGCACCATCACGAAGGGGGCACCGATGGCCGCCATCTCCCGCGAGGAGGTCGCGCACCTGGCGCGCCTGTCGCGGCTCGCCGTCACGGAGGAGGAGCTGGACACCTTCGCCGGCCAGCTCGACGTGATCCTCCAGGCGGTCGCCCAGGTCGGTGAGGTCGCCGCGGCGGACATCCCGCCGACCTCGCACTCGGTGCCGCTGACGAACATCCTCCGCGAGGACGTCGTGGTGCCCGGCCTGACCCCCGCCGAGGCGCTGTCGGGCGCACCGGACGCCGAGGAGCAGCGGTTCCGCGTCCCGCGGATCCTGGACGAGGATGTGGCTTCATGACCGACCTGATCACGCTGAGCGCGGCCGAGCTGGCCGGCCTGGTCGCCTCCGGTGAGACCTCCGCCGTCGAGGTGACCCGGGCCCACCTGGACCGGATCGCCGCCGTCGACGACCGGGTGCACGCCTTCCTGCACGTCGACACCGACGGCGCGCTGGCCGCCGCCCGGGACGTCGACGCCCGCCGGGCCGCCGGCGAGCAGCTCGGCCCGCTGGCCGGGGTGCCGGTCGCGGTCAAGGACGTGCTCACCACCAAGGGCGTGCCGACCACCGTCGGCTCGAAGATCCTGGAGGGCTGGCGTCCGCCGTACGACTCGACGATCGTCGAGCGGCTCCGCGCCGCCGGCACGGTGATGCTCGGCAAGACCAACATGGACGAGTTCGCGATGGGCTCCTCCACCGAGTACTCCGCGTACGGCCCGACCCGTAACCCGTGGGACCTGGACCGCATCCCGGGCGGCTCGGGTGGCGGCAGCGCCGCCGCGCTGGCCGCGTACGAGGCTCCGCTGTCCATCGGTTCGGACACCGGCGGCTCGATCCGCCAGCCGGGCGCGGTCACCGGTACGGTCGGCGCGAAGCCCACCTACGGCGGCACCTCCCGGTACGGCCTGGTGGCGTTCTCGTCCTCGCTGGACACCCCCGGCCCGTGCGCGCGTACCGTGCTGGACGCGGCGCTGCTGCACGCGGTGATCGGCGGACACGACCCGCGTGACTCCACCTCGATCCCGCAGCCGGTGCCGGACGTGGTGGCCGCCGCGAAGCTCGGCGCGACCGGCGACCTGACCGGCGTGAGGCTGGGCATCGTCACCGAGTTCTCCGGGGACGGGGCCGAGCCGGGTGTGCTGGCCGCGTTCCGGGACTCGGTGGAGGCGCTGACCAAGCTCGGCGCGGAGATCGTCGAGGTGTCCTGCCCGAACTTCAAGTACGCGCTGCCGGCGTACTACCTGATCGCGCCGAGCGAGTGCTCGTCGAACCTGGCCCGGTTCGACGGGGTGCGGTTCGGGCTGCGGGTCGGCGACGACGGCAACCGGTCGCTGGAGGAGGTCATGTCGCTGACCCGGGACGCCGGTTTCGGCCCCGAGGTCAAGCGCCGGATCATGCTCGGCACGTACGCCCTGTCGTCCGGCTACTACGACGCCTACTACGGGCAGGCGCAGAAGGTCCGGACGCTGATCACCCGGGACTTCACCGCCGCCTTCGAGCAGGTCGACGCGCTGATCTCGCCGACCACGCCGTTCGTGGCGTTCCCGATGGGCTCGCGCACCTCCGACCCGTACCAGATGTACCTGGCGGACCTGTTCACCATTCCGACGAACCTCTACGGCGGGCCGGGCATCTCGGTGCCGTGCGGCCTGTCCGAGGGGCTGCCGGTCGGGTTCCAGGTCATGGCCCCGACCATGGCCGACGACCGGATGTACCGGGTCGCCGCCGCGCTGGAGAGCGCCGTCGGCACGTTCACCCCGCCCGCGCTGTGAGTCAGGAGCTTCGATGACCACGACCCTGCCCGCGTACGACGAGGTCGTCGCGCGCTACGAACCGGTGATCGGCCTGGAGACCCACGTCGAGCTGGGCACGAACACCAAGATG
The DNA here is from genome assembly GCF_028993575.1 of Micromonospora cathayae. NCBI lineage: Bacteria > Bacillati > Actinomycetota > Actinomycetes > Micromonosporales > Micromonosporaceae > Micromonospora > Micromonospora cathayae. The sequence goes on from NZ_CP118615.1 coordinate 2,886,870, forward strand.
TTCTGCGGCTGCCCGACCGACTTCGGGGGCGAGCCGAACACCCGGGTCTGCCCGGTCTGCCTGGGCCTGCCCGGTTCGCTGCCGGTGGCGAACAAGGCCGCCATCGAGGCGACCATCCGGATCGGGCTGGCGCTGAACTGCTCCATCGCGTCCTGGTGCCGGTTCGCCCGGAAGAACTACTTCTACCCGGACATGCCGAAGAACTTCCAGATCAGCCAGTACGACGAGCCGCTCTGCGTGGACGGGTACCTGGACGTCGAGGTGAACGGCGAGCTGGTCCGGATCGGCATCGAGCGGGTGCACCTGGAGGAGGACACCGGCAAGACCCTGCACGTGGGCGGGGCCACCGGCCGGATCCACGGGGCGACCGAGTCGCTGGTCGACTACAACCGGGCCGGCATCCCCCTCGTCGAGATCGTCACCAAGCCGGTCCCCGGCACCGGGGCGCTCGCCCCCGAGGTGGCCCGCGCGTACGTCACCGAGCTGCGCGACGTGCTCCGCTCACTGGGCGTCTCCGACGTCCGGATGGAGGAGGGCTCGCTGCGCTGCGACGTCAACACCTCCCTGAACAAGCCCGGCGAGGAGTGGGGCACCCGCACCGAGACCAAGAACGTCAACTCGCTGCGGTCGGTGGAGCGGGCGGTCCGTTCGGAGATGCTGCGCCAGGCGATGGTGCTCGACTCGGGCGGCCGGATCACCCAGGAGACCCGGCACTTCCACGAGGACACCGGCGACACCACCCCGGGCCGGTCCAAGGAGACCGCCACCGACTACCGGTACTTCCCGGAGCCGGACCTGGTGCCGCTCGCGCCGGACGCCGACTGGGTGGCCGGGCTGAAGGCGGCCCTGCCGGAGCTGCCCCGGCTGCACCGCCGCCGCCTCCAGCAGGAGTGGGGCCTGTCCGACGCCGACATGCAGTCGGTGCTGAACGCCGGCGCGGTCGAGCTGATCGAGGCGACCGTGGCCGCCGGGGCCACCCCGGCCGCCGCTCGCAAGTGGTGGCTGGGCGAACTGTCCCGGCGGGCCAACGAGACCGGCGTGGAACTGGCCGATGTCGGGGCCACCCCGGCGCAGGTCGCCGAACTCCAGGGCCTGGTCGACGCGGGCAAGCTCAACGACAAGCTGGCCCGGACGGTCCTGGAGGGCGTGGTGGCCGGCGAGGGTACCCCGACCGACATCATGACCAACCGGGGTCTGGAGGTCGTCTCGGACACCGGCGCGCTCACCGCCGCCGTGGACGAGGCGATCGCCGCCAACCCCGACATCGCCGACAAGATCCGCAGCGGCAAGGTCGCCGCCGCGGGCGCGCTGGTCGGGGCGGTCATGAAGACCACCCGGGGCCAGGCCGACGCCAAGACCGTCCGCGAGCTGATCCTGGAGCGCCTCGGCGCATCCTGAGCGGTACCGTTCTGCCAGCCGGGGCACCCTGTCGCACCTGATGCGGGGTGCCCCGCCCCACACCACCCTCACCCCTCAGCAGGAGTTCAACGGTGAACCCTCAGCCTGCCCGTATCGACGTGCTCGACGAGATCCAGCGGCGGGTGCTCTGGCTCGCCACCCGGATCGTGGACGCGGCCAACCACGACCGGTCCACCGGCGACGGGGTGAAGGTGGGTGGGCACCAGGCGTCCAGCGCGTCCCTGGTGACGGCGATGACCGCGCTGTGGTTCGCCCACCTGGACGCCGCCGACCGGGTGGCGGTCAAGCCGCACGCCTCGCCGGTGTTCCACGCCATCCAGTACCTGCTGGGCAACCTGGACCGGTCGTACCTGCCGAGGCTGCGGGCCCGGGGCGGGCTCCAGTCGTACCCGTCGCGCACCAAGGACCCGGACGAGGTGGACTTCTCCACCGGCTCGGTGGGTCTGGGCGCGGCGGCCCCGCTGTTCGCGGCGGTCACCCGGCGGTACGTGGACGCGCACTTCGGGGAACGTCCGCACTCCCGGTTCGTGGCGCTGATCGGCGACGCCGAACTGGACGAGGGGAACATCTGGGAGGCGGTCGCCGATCCGGCCACCACCGGCCTGGGCAACGTGATGTGGCTGGTCGACTTCAACCGGCAGTCGCTGGACCGGGTGGTCCCCGGGGTGCGGATCGACCAGTGGCGCGGCCAGTTCGAAGCGGCCGGCTGGCACGTCGTCGAGGTCAAGTACGGTCGCCGGCTCGCCGGGGCGTACGCCCGGCCCGGTGGCGCGGTACTGCGCGACTGGATCGACGCGATGCCCAACGAGCAGTACCAGTCGCTGTTCGGGCTGACCGGGGACGCGCTGCGCCAGCGGTTCCTGGACGGCGCGCCGGACGGCGTCGCGGCGTTCGTCGCCGACATCGACGACGACGAGCTGGGCCCGCTGGTCACCGACCTCGGCGGGCACGACCTTCAGGCCATGCTCGACGCGTACGCCCAGTGCGACGCGGTCACCGACCGGCCGAGCGTGGTGTTCGCGTACACGGTGAAGGGGTGGGGGCTGCCGATCGCCGGCAACCCGCGCAACCACTCGGCGCTGCTCAGCTCCGAGCAGGTGGACACGCTGCGCACCGCGCACGGCCTGACCCGGGATACCGAGTGGGACCGGCTCGACCCGACGTCGGCGGCCGGGATCTGGGCCAACGCCCGCCGTGAGGCGCTGTCCCGCCCGCCCCGCGAGCGGGCGCTGCCGGTCACCGTCCCGGAGACCACCCGGGTACGCGCCAACAAGCCGATCTCCACCCAGGAGGTCTTCGGCCGGGTGCTGGTGGACCTGGCCCGGGACCCGGAGGTGGGCCGGTACCTGGTCACCACCGCCCCGGACGTGGCGACCTCCACCAACCTGGCCGGGTTCATCAACAAGACCGGCGTGTTCGCCCCGACGAAGCAGCGGTCCTGGTCGGAGGACCGGATGCTGCGCTGGGAGCAGCACCCCGCCGGGCAGCACATCGAGCTGGGCATCTCCGAGATGAACCTGTTCCTGCTGCTCGGCCAGCTCGGGCTGTCCTGGGACCTGTCCGGGCAGCCGCTGCTGCCGGTCGGCACGGTCTACGACCCGTTCGTGCTGCGCGGCCTGGACGCCTTCCTGTACGGCACCTACTCGGGGTCCCGGTTCGTGGTGGCCGGCACCCCGTCCGGCATCACCCTGGCCCCGGAGGGTGGCGCCCACCAGTCGACCATCACCGCCTCGGTGGGGCTGGAACTGCCCGGGGTGACGTTCGTCGAGCCGGCGTACGCCACCACCCTGGACTGGCTGCTCTGCGACGCGTTCGGGCAGATCGCCCGGGGCGGCGCGGCCACCACCACGGCCGCGCCCACCGAGGACGGGGCGTACTACTTCCGGCTGAGCACCCGCCCGATCGACCAGGCCCCGTTCGAGGCGGCCCGCGCCCGGCTCGGCGACGCGGTGCTGCGCCGGCAGGCGGTCGCCGGGGCGTACCGGCTGGTGGACGCCCACCAGGCGTACCCGCAGCTGGCGGACGCCCCGGTGGTGCACCTGGCCGCGTCCGGGGCGGTGCTGCCGGAGGTGCTGGCGGCGGCGGCCGAACTGGCCGACGAGGGCATCGCCGCGCACGTGGTGGACGTGACCTCGCTGGACCGGCTGTACCGGGCCTGGCAGCGGACCCTGCGGCAGGGCGTCCGGACGGCGACCGTGCCGAGCGTGCCGGGGGTGCTGCGCGCGGCGTTCCCGGACCGGGCCCCGGTGGTGACCGTGCACGACGCCGCCTCGCACGCGATGGCCTGGCTCGGGTCGGCGCTCGGGGTGCCGGCGGTGCCGCTCGGGGTGGACGAGTTCGGCCAGTCCGGCACCGTCGCCGAGCTGTACGAGCTGCACGACCTGCTGCCCGGCAGCATCGTCAACGCCGCCCTGGCCGCCCTCGCCCTACGCTGACCGCTGACCCTCGGTGCCGGTCAGCGGGTCGGGGTGGGGGTGACCGGCACCGGGGCACCCTCCTTCGGCTTCTCCACCACCCGCCGTTCCAGGTTCACCTGCGCCTGCCCGGTGCCGCCCACGGTGATGTCGTCGTACGCCTGGAGCAGCTTGTCCTGGTCGAAGTAGAGCACGCTCATCGACAGCGGGGTCGGCTGCTCGCCCTCCAGCCCGCGCAGTCCCGCGCCGCCGGTGGAACCCTGCACCATGAGCTGGGTCGGCATCTGCCCCGGCTGCTCGGGCAGCTTGGAGACCTGGCGGGAGTGGGTGTGCCCGGAGAGCACCAGCGGGCAGGTGCCGGAGAGCGGCCCGGCCGAGGCGGGGTCGTGCACCAGCGCGATGTTCACCGGGGTCGGTGACTCGCGTACCGTCTTGGCGAGCGTGTCCCCGACCGTGATCATCTGGTCGGCGGTGGTCTTGTCGAGCCCACCGGCGGCGGGCGCGGTGCTCTTGTCCGGGGTGAACCGGGGGTCGCCGATGCCGGCGATGGTGAGGCCGGCGACCGTGGTGGTCGCGTTGTCCAGCACGATCGCGTTGGGTTGCCGGGCCACCGCGGCGGCGGTCTTCGTCGAGTCGTGGTTGCCCCGGATGTAGAGGTACGGCTTCTTCAACAGCCCGATCGAGCCGACGTAGTTCGCCTCCGGCTCGCTGCCCCAGTCGGTGATGTCACCGGTGTCGATCACCACGTCGATGTCGAACTGCTCGACGACCGTCCGGATGAGCTGCCAGCCGGTCGGGTTGAGGTGCATGTCCGACACGTGCAGCACCCGGGTGGTGTTCGGGGCCGGCTCGTACACCGGCAGCGCCGAGACGGTGGTGTAGAGCTGGCTGACGTTGCCGACCAGCCGCTGGAGCTGCTCGGCGTACTTCGTGTAGTCGTTGGCGATGCGGCGGGCGTCACCCACGATCGCCGGGGCGTTGACCAGCAGCCCTTCGTAGCGGGGCTCCTCGATCGACTGGGGCCGGATGCTGGTCGCGGCCAGGCCGAGGCTGCTCGCGGTGACCACCAGCGACAGCCCGCCGGCCCAGGCCGTCCGGCGGGCGTTCCGGAAGACCAGCCCGGCCAGGATCAGGGTGACCAGGAGGGTGGCCCCGACGGTACGCATCCCGAGGCGCAGCGCGCCGTCGCGGACGTCCTGCACGGCGGACTGGCTGGCCCGGTTGATGCTCGCCGGGTCGTCGATCAACGCCTCGACCCGACCCTGGTCCAGCGCGCCCAGCTCCACGTTCAGGTGGGTCGGGCCGTCGTGGCTGTCGAGCAGCAGCGCACCCAGCGGCGGGATGTCGATGGTGGTCCCGCCGGTCACCGACGGGGTCAGCACCATCTTCGCCTTGAACGGCCCGATGTCGGTGTCGACCTGGCCGCCGGCCAGGACGCCGAGGACGGTGCCACCCAGGCCGATCACCAGGATCGCCAGTGCCACCCCCAGCCGGCGGAGTCGACCGACCCATCCCGAGCCGGGGGGACGACCGGTTTTCGGCTGCTCGTTCTCGTGCCCGTCCATGGTGAGATTCTGACCTGCCCAACAAGGGATCTTGGTAAACCCCGGGTTCACGTTCCCGGCCAAACCCGAGCGTATCCCCAGGTCAGCGCCTTTCGGCACGGCCAGTGGATCAGCCTCGCGCCGGGCGGGTCAGCCCCGCCCGGTGCCGCCCGGCTGCGGTGCCGTCCAGCCCGGCCCGGTGTCGCTCAGCTCCGGCCGGCGCCGCCGCCGGCGAAGACCAACCGGAGCAGGCGGTCGTCCTCCGGCTGCGGGTCGCCCCGCCCGTCGTGGTTGGAGGTGCTCACCCAGAGCGAGCCGTCCGGGGCGGCGGCCACCGCCCGCAGCCGACCGTACCGGCCGGTGAGCAGCTCCCGGGGCTGACCGAGGACCGTACCGGAGTCGGTCAGCTCGACCAGCCAGAGCCGCTCCCCGCGCAGGCAGGCGGCGGCCAGCAGCCGTTCCACCACCGCCGCGCCCGAGCAGGACGCCTCACCGGTGCCCCACTGCACGATCGGGTCACGGTAGCGGCGGTCGCCGGCCTTCCCCTCCACCTCCGGCCAGCCGTAGTTGCCGCCCTTGGTGATCAGGTTGACCTCGTCCCAGGTGTTCTGGCCGAACTCCACCCCGTACATGCGCTTGCCGGCGTCCCAGGCGATGCCCTGCACGTTCCGGTGCCCGTACGACCAGACCGGGGAGTTCGGGAACGGGTTGCCGGGAGCAGGCTTGCCGTCCGGGGTGATCCGGAGGATCTTGCCACCGAGGCTCTCGAGGTCCTGGGACAGCGGACGGTTGCCGCCGTCGCCGGTGCTGGCGTAGAGGAAGCCGTCTGGGCCGAAGGCCAGCCCGCCGCCGTTGTGGATGCCGGCCACCGGGATGCCGGTCAGGACGGGTGTCGGCGTGCCGCCGAGGGTGAACCGGACGATCCGGTTGTCCCGCTCGGTGGAGTAGTACGCGAAGACCGTCTTGTCGGTGGCGTAGCCGGGGGAGACGGCGATGCCGAGCAGACCACCCTCGCCGGACGCCTCGACGTCGGCGATGGTCTGCACCGGGGTCACCGTCAGCCCGTCCGGCCCGGACGTCGGCCCGACCTGGAGGATCCGGCCGTTGTCCCGCTCGGTGACCAGGGCCCCGCCGTCGGGCAGGAAGGCGATCGCCCACGGCACCCGTAGCCCCTTGGCCAGCACCGTGGTCACCACCTGCTGCCCGGCGTCCGCGTCGGCGCTGGCCGAAGGGGTGGGCAGGTTCGGCGGTTCGCCGGCCGGATCCGGCTCCGGTTCACCGAGACTGCAACCGGCGGTGGCCAGCAGCAGGGCCGTGGCGGAGGCCGCCGCCGTCGTGCGGAGGCGGCCGATGCGGGAGTACGGGGGACGGACGCTCACCCGGACCACCCTAGCCGTTCGGCGGCACCACCCCCCGGGGCCGACAACGGACAGTCGGGACTCGCCCCGGGCCGGTTCGGCGAGGTCCGCGTGACACACCCCGAGAAAGACGGATATGTCATCCGGTACCACCCGGATGCCGTGCGAGACTGCCAGCCATGGTGATCACCGACCAGCCGGCACATGGCCCCGTACCGGTCGGCCTGCCGGCCCGGCGTCGGATGCTCACCCCCGGCCGGGTCGCGGTCGGTCTCGGCGCGCTGGGGGTCGGCTACCGGCTGGCGATGCTGCTGGCCGAACTGCCCCCGACCAACAGCGACGAGGCGGTCAGCGGGCTGGTCGCCACGCACGTCGCGCAGGGCCGCGAGTTCCCGCTGTTCTTCTACGGTCAGTACTACATGGGGGCGCTGGAGGCGTACCTGGCAGCGCCGCTGTTCGCCCTCGGCGGCTCCGGCACGCTCGCGCTGCGGCTGCCGAACCTGCTGCTCTACGCGCTGTTCCTGGCCCTGATGTGGCAGCTCACCCACCGGTTGTACCAGCCGTGGTTCGCCACCGCCGTGGTCGGTCTGCTCGCCCTGGGCTCCGACCGGATCCTGAAGAACCAGTTGATCGCCGGGGGCGGCTACCCGGAGATGAACCCGGCCGGCGCGCTGCTGGTCCTGCTGGCGGTCACCCTCGGCCTCGGCACGGTACGCCGCCGCCGGCTCGCCCTCGCCGGCTTCGGTGTGGTCGCCGGCCTCACCCTCTGGGACGACTGGCTGGTCCTGCCGTACGTGGCCGCCGCCGGGGTGCTGCTGGTCGCCGGCACCCGCCGCACACCGGCCGGTCGGGACGGCGTGCCACCGGCCCGTCCGGCCCGTCCGGGCCGTCTGGCGTTGGCCGCTCTGGGCCGTGTGGCGTTGGCCGGTCGGGGGCGTCGCGGGCTCCTCGGTGGGGAGGGTGTGGCGTTGGCCGCCGGTCTCGCCGTCGGCCTGCTGCCGATCGTGGCGCACAATCTCACCGCCGCCCCCGAGCACCGCTCACTCGCCGTCTACCGGCAGCTCGGCGAGGGCACGGCGGGCGAATGGGCGGACCGGCTGCACGGCGGCGTGCTGCTCGGACTGTCGATGGGGACCAGCTTCTGCGCCCCCGGACGGTGCGCCGACTGGCAGCTCTGGTGGGGCGTGCTGGCCCCGCTGCTGCTGGTGGTGGCCGGGCTGGTCGCCCTGCGGGCGCGCTGGGCGCTGCGTCCGACCCGCTGGCCGGGGGACGTGGCCCGCGCCGAACGGATCCGGCAGGGCGGGCGGCTCGCGCTGGTCGGGGCGGCGGCGGTGAGCCTGCTCGCGTACGCGGTCAGCGCCGCCGCCGGCCGGACCCCGGTGGAGAGTTCCCGGTACCTCTCCTGCCTGCTCATCTCGCTGCCGGCGCTGCTCTGGCCGCTGTGGGCGGCGGCGGCCGGCCGGCTCCCCGCCGGCCGCCTCCGGATCGGGCGGTACCGTGCCGGGCTGCGGCTCGCCGGGTCGGGCGGGCTGGCGGCGGTGGCGGCCGGCGCGCTGTGGGCGACCGGGACGCTGATCGCCGAGGCGCCCACCCTGACCCGCGCCGACCAGCAGCGACGCGGACTGGTCGCCGAGCTGGACCGGCTCGGCGTACGGCACTTTTACGCCGAGTACTGGACCTGCAATCCGGTCGTCTTCGCCACCCGGGAACGGCTGGCCTGCGCGGTGCTCCGGGACGACCTGCGGCCCGGCTGGGACCGGTACCCCGCGTACCCGGCCCGGGTGGCCCGCGCCGACCGGGTGGCGTACGTGCTGCCGGCCGGCACCGGGTTGAGCCGGGCGGTCGGCGAGCGGCTGGCCGCCACCGGCGTACCGGTGACCCGGACCACCGTGCCCGGCTACGACGTCTACCTGCCGGCCGTCCCGGTCCGCCCACCGCTGCGCTGACGGCCGCTCCGCCGACGGCTATCGTCGGCGGGCGTGAAGGTATGGATTCCGCACGAGACCGGCCGCGCCCTCCTCGGCGACCTGCCCGGGGCCACCGTCGAGGTGGCCGAGGACCCGGAGCGGCTGCCGTCCGACCCGGCCGGGGTACGGCTCTGGGTGCCCCCGTTCCTGGCCGGCCCGGACGTGACCGCGTTGGCGGCCAAACTGCCCGACCTCGAGGTGGTGCAGCTGCTCAGCGCCGGGGCGGACGCCTGGGTCGGCCGGCTGCCCGCCGGGGTGACCCTCTGCGACGCCCGGGGCGTGCACGACTCGGCCACCGCCGAGTGGGTGGTCACCGCGATCCTGTCCCGGCTGCGCGGCTTCGACACGCTGGCCCGCGCGCAGGGCCGACGTGAGTGGGCGTACGACGGGGTGGCCCCGACCGACGAACTGGCCGGCAAGCGGGTGCTGATCGTCGGGGCCGGTTCGATCGGCGCGGCGCTGCGGGCCCGGCTGGTGCCCTTCGAGGTGAGCGTCACCCTGGTCGCCCGGACGGCCCGCCCCGAGCAGGGCGTGCACGGCGTCGACGCGCTGCCCGCCCTGCTGCCGGAGGCGGACGTGGTGGTGCTGCTGGTGCCGCTGACCGAGGAGACCCGGGGCCTGGTCGACGCGGACTTCCTCGCCGCCATGCCGGACGGCGCGCTGCTGGTCAACGCGGCCCGGGGGCCGGTGGCCCGGACCGACGCGCTGCTGGCGGAGCTGCGTACCGGCCGGATCGCGGCGGCCCTGGACGTCACCGATCCGGAGCCGTTGCCGGCCGACCATCCGCTGTGGGAGCTGCCCAACGTGCTGATCACCCCGCACGTGGCCGGCTCGGTACGCGGCCTGTTGCCCCGGGCGTACCGGCTGGTGGCCGAGCAGTGGGACCGCCTCGCGGCGGGCCGCCCGCTGGCCAACGTGGTGACCGACGGCTACTGATCCGCCTGGTCCTGGCCGGCGGTCAGCGGCTGGCCGGTGACCGCGACGAGCTGGGGCAGGTCGGTGCCGCGTACCGCCGGCAGGAGCACCTGCCCGCCGTCGTCGAGCCGGGCGACGGCCCGGCCCCTCGGGTCGACGGCCAGCGACACGATCCGCTCCCAGGGCAGCCGACGCTGCCCGAGCAGGGCCCGGACGCGTACCTCGCGCCGGTCCACGTCGGTGCCGGCCCGCCACGACCAGACCAGGATCGCCAGGGGGACGAGCAGCACCGGGGCGAGATACCACCGGGCGTTCGCCACCGGGAGCGCGCCGATGAACGCGACGATCGCCGCGGCCACGATGGCCTGGCTGTGCCGGAAACGGATGGTGTCGGGGCGGCTCACCCTTCGATGATCCCACCTCCCACCGGTGGACCTCCGTCGCGGGGGCGACCCCGGGACCGGGCGGTGACCGGGCTCACGTTCGCGGGCCGTAACCGGACCGGTGACCGGTTCGTTTCCGAGACACAGGTGTACCGGTTTCACGTCCGGCGCACCGCCCACCACCCGGAGGCGACCCGTGTCCGTCGCGAACCCGTCCCGCAGCTCACCCCCACCCCCGGAGTCCACCGTCCGCCGCGTCGTGCCCGGCGGTGGCGTGGCCGGTCTGGTGCCCGCCCTGGCGGTGCCGGTGGCCGACGCGGTCAGCCTCGGCCTCAGTCTGCTCTTCGCCGGCTGGCTGCTCCTGCCGACGGGTGAGGTGCCGGTCCCGGTCCGGGCGGCGTCGCTGGTCGCCGTCGCCGGGGCCGCGGCGGTCCTGGCCACCGGGGCGCGCCGGCTGGCCCGGCCGGACCGGGCCGGCCCGCCGCCGATCTGGCCCCGGGTCACCGCGCCGGCCGCGATCGCCATGCTGGCCGCCGGGTACCACCTCGCGCGGAGCGGGGAGTTCGAACGGACCACCATCGCCCTCGGTTTGGCGGTGATCCCGCCCCTGGTGTTCCGGGAGGTGCTCACCGCCGCCGACAACCGCCGGTACGCCGGCCGGCTCGCCGCCCAGGAGGCCCGGTTCCGGTCCCTGGTCTCCGGCGGACACGACCTGATCGTGCTGCTCGACGACGAGCAGCGGGTGCGCTGGCAGTCGCCGGCGGCGGCCCGGCTGTTCGGACTGGACGACCTGCACGTGCTCGGCCGGTCCTTCGCCACCCTGCTGCACCCGGACGACGCGCCCCGGGCCGAGTCGCTGCTGGCGGCGGTCCGGGCCGGGCAGCCGGTCGGGCTGCTCGCCGCCCGGATGCACGACGGGCGGGGCGTCTGGCGGGAAACCGAGTCGACGGTCAGCGACCAGCGGCAGGTGCCCGAGGTGGCGGCGGTGGTGCTCTACGTCCGGGACGTCGGCGAGCGGCGTCGACTGGAACGGACGGTACGGCAGCTCGCCGTCACCGACCAGCTCACCGGGCTGGCGAACCGTGGCGAACTGCGCCGGGCGCTGACCGCCCGCCCGGCGGGACAGCCGGCCACCCTGCTGGTGCTGGACCTGCACGGCCTGTCCGAGGTGAACGACGGGCGCGGGCAGGCCGTCGGCGACCACGTGCTGGTGGAGGTGGCCCGGCGGCTGTGCGCCAGCGCCGGCCCGGACGACCTGGTCGCCCGGCTGGCCGGGGACGAGTTCGCGGTGCTCGCCGAGGGCGGTTCGGTGCTGGCGTACGCGCTGGCCACCCGGCTGCTCACCGTGCTCACCGAGCCGTACCGGCTGCCCGGTTCGCAGGTCCGCCTGGAGGTGAGCATCGGGTTGGCCGACACCGACACCGGCGGCGGTACCGACGAGGTGCTGAGCCAGGCGGACCTGGCCCGGCGGCGGGCCGGCCAGCTCGGCCGCAACCGGGTCGAGTGGTACGACGTGGTCCTGGAGGAGCAGTTGGCGCGCCGGATCGCCCTGGAGCGGGAGCTGCCCGGTGCGGTGGTCCGGGGCGAGTTGGACCTGGTCTACCAGCCGGTGCTCCGGCTGGCCGACCGGCTCCCGGTGGGCACCGAGGCGCTGCTGCGCTGGCGTAGTCCGCTGCTGGGCACCGTACTCCCGGCCGAGGTGCTGCCGGTCGCGGTGGAGCTGGGGCTGTTGCCGGAGGTGAGCCGGTGGGTGCTGGACCGGGCCTGCCGGCAACTGGCCGCCTGGTCGGTCACGAACCCGGACCTGTGGATGTCGGTCAACGTCAGCCCGGCCGAGCTGACCGCGCCGGACTTCGTGTCCGGGGTGGCGGCGGCGCTCACCCGGCACGGGTTGCCGGCGGGCCGGCTGGTGGTCGAGGTGACCGAGGTGACCGAGGCGGGCGTCGCCGTCGACCCGCAGGCGGTGGCGCTCCGGTTGGCGGCGCTGCGGTCGCTGGGCGTCCGGACGGCCCTGGACGCCGTCGCCGCCGGGCGGGTCTCGTTGCGCCGGCTACGGGAGCTGCCGCTGGACCTGGTGAAGATCGGCCCACGGCTGGTCGGCGACGGGCCGGAACGCTCGCTGGCCGACGTGGTGGTGAACCTGGGCCGGCGGCTCGGCCTGGAGGTGGTGGCCGACGGGCTGGAGTCGGCCGGCCAGGTCGTCCGGGCGCAGCGGTCCGGCTGCCTGCTCGGGCAGGGGTTCGCGCTGTCCCGGCCGGCCACCGCCGAGCGGGTCGAGGCGTTCCTGGAGGAGTACCCGTCCCCGGGCGCGTTCGCCTGACCTGCGGCGCGCGGCTCCACCGGCGGCTGCGGCCCGCGTGGGTCCACCGGCGGCTGCGGCTGTACCCGCCACCGGCGGCTGTGCGGACGTGCCGGTCCAGGGGCGGTCGGTTCAGCGTTCCCGGGGCGGGGCGGTGCTGCCCCGGGGCGGGGCGGTGCTGCCCCGGGGTGTCAGGTGCGCGGTCTCGTCCTGGAGGGTGCCCACCGGCTCGCCGGCGATGGCGGCCAACAGGTGCCGGGCGGCCTGCGCGCCGTACGCGGGGATGTCCCGGCCGAGCGCGGTCAGCGGCGGGTGGACGAGCTGGCAGAGCGGGGAGTCGTCCCAGGCCACGATGGAGAGGTCACCGGGGACAGCGAGGCCCATCTCCTGCGCCACCGAGAGCCCGGCGATCGCCATCACGTCGTTGTCGTAGATGACCGCGCTGGGCCGGTTGGGGGAGCTGAGCAGCCGTCGGGTGGCGCGGGCGCCCTCCTCGCCGCTGTAGTCGGACGGGACGGTCACCGCGCCGGCCAGGCCGAGGTCCCGGCAGACCCGCTCGAACGCCTCGGTGCGCAGCCGGGTGTGCAGCAGCTCGGGCAGGCCGCCCACCCGGGCGATCCGCCGGTGTCCGAGAGCGACCAGGTACTCCACCGTCTCGACCAGGGCGGCGGCGTCGTCGGACCAGACGCTGGCGAGCGTGCCGGTGTGTCCCGGTCCGCCGATCACCACCGCCGGCAGGCGCAGTTCCTCCAGTACCGGCACCCGGGCGTCGTCGAGCCGCAGGTCGCAGACGAACACGCCGTCGACCCGCCGTTCGGCCCACCAGCGCCGGTAGACCGCGATCTCGGCGGCCTGGTCGGCCACCACCTGGAGGGTCAGCGCGTACGACCGGGCGGAGAGTTCGGCCTCGACACCGCTGATCAGCTCCATGAAGAACGGCTCGATGCCGAGTATTCGGGCGGGGCGGCACAGGGCCAGCCCGACGGCCTTGGCGGTGGCCCCGGAGAGGGCGCGGGCGGCGCTGCTGGGACTGAAACCGATCTCCTCGGCGATGGCGAGGATGCGCCGCCGGGTGGCTTCGGAGACGCCGGGTTGCCCGTTGAGGGCGTACGACACCGCGCCCTTGGAGACCCCGGCCCGCCGGGCGACGTCGGCGATGGTCGGCCGCTTCACCGGCGGGCTCCTCCACTGTCGGTCTGACGCCGGGTGTGCGCCCCGGCGTGCTCACGCTACTGCAGGCGTTCGGACCGGCGCGTCGGGCACCGGCCACTTGCCCGGTTAAGCGCCCCGGTCCGGCAGCCCGTGGGCGCGCTCCCACCTGCGCGTTGGAGCGTTCCATTACGCAGTTTCGGGCGCGACTGGCGCGGCGATGACCAGCGGGTAAACCTGATCTTCATCCATCGTTGACAGCCCCGAAACCGAACCGTACGGTGGCCTCACTTATCCGGTTCAGTCAACGACTCTCGATGTTCGGGAGCGTTCCCATAGATGCGCGGAGGATGGCATGAAACAGTCCTGGTCCCGCTTGGCCCGGGTCCTCTCGGCAGGCGCGGTCAGCCTGGCCATGGTCGCGGCGTGCAGCGGCAACAGCGGTGGCGGCGACTCGACCTCCGGCGGCGACGTCACCCTGAAGATCAACTTCTGGGGTGACTTCGGGCTCGACGAGCTGAAGTCGAAGTACGAGTCCGCCAACCCGAACGTGAAGATCGTGCTGAACACCGGCGAGTACAACGCCCAGCACGAGGACCTCCAGAAGAAGCTGATCGCCGGCAACGGCGCGCCCGACATCGCCGCCATCGACGAGGGCTTCGTGGTCCAGTTCCGGGGCCAGGCCGACAAGTTCGTCAACCTGCTCGACAAGGGCGCGGGCAAGTACGAGCAGAACTACCTGCCGTGGAAGTGGAAGCAGACCCTCACCCCGGACGGCAAGACCCAGATCGGCCTCGGCACCGACGTGGGCGGCCTGGCCATGTGCTACCGCACCGACCTGTTCAAGGCGGCCGGGCTGCCCACCGACCGGGACCAGGTCTCCGCGCTCTGGCCCACCTGGGACGCCTTCATCCAGACCGGCCAGCAGTACGTCGCGAAGAGCGGCGGCAAGAAGTTCGTCGACGCCGCCACCAACATCTTCAACCCGGTCCTCGGCCAGCAGCCGGTCGGCTTCTACGACGAGTCGGACACGCTGAAGATGGACGGCGGCCCGAGGGTCGCGTTCGACGTCGCCGCGAAGGCCATCGCCGCGAACCTGTCGGCCAACCTCACCGCCTTCTCGCCGGAGTGGAACGCCGGCTTCGTCAAGGGCAACTTCGCCGTACTGGCCTGCCCGGCCTGGATGCAGGGGCACATCAAGAACACCGCCCCGCAGACCGAGGGCAAGTGGGACGTGGCCGCCATCCCCGGTGGCGGCGGCAACTGGGGTGGCTCCTTCCTGACCATCCCCAAGCAGGGCAAGAACGTCGACGAGGCGTACAAGTTCCTGGAGTGGCTGATCCAGCCGGAGCAGCAGATCGAGATCTTCAAGCAGGTCGGTAACCTGCCGTCCCAGCCGGCGCTCTACCAGGACCCGGCGATCAAGGACTTCACCAACCCGTTCTTCAGCAACGCGCCGGTCGGGCAGATCTTCTCCAAGACGGCGGAGAACCTCACCCCGCAGTACCTGGGCAAGAAGAACGGCCCGACCCGGGTGGCGGTGGAGAACGTCCTCGGCCGACTGTCCACCGGCAACCTGAAGGGCAAGCCCGACCAGGCATGGACCGAGGCGGTCAAGGAAGCCGAGAAGGCCGCGACGTCCTGACGACCGTACGCCGGTGAGCCGGCCGGTGGGGCGTACCCGTCGGGGTGCGCCCCACCGACGCCGTGCACACCGCCTGCGGCCCCACCGCCGCCGGTCGACCGTCGGTCCCCGAGTCCTGGAGGTCCCCCCGATGTCCCCCACCCGCGCCGCCCCCACGGCGCCCCGACCCGGCCCCGCCGCCGGGCCCGGAACCGACCCGCAGCGCCGGCCGTCGGCCTGGCGCGACCGGTGGTACCGGTTCGACGTGCGCTACCTGCCGTACCTGCTGATCGCGCCGTTCTTCCTGCTGTTCGCGGTCTTCGGGCTGTTCCCGATCGTCTTCAACGGGATCGTGGCGCTGCGGACCTGGCGGCTCGACGACCCGACCCTGGACGGCTGGGCCGGCGGGGAGAACTTCTCCCGCCTGCTCGGCGACGGCGACTTCTGGAACGCGCTCTACAACACCTTCGGCATCTTCCTGCTGTCCACCGTGCCGCAGTTGCTGCTCGCCCTGGTGGTCGCCTCGCTGCTGAACCGGAAACTGCGCGCGCAGACCTGGTTCCGGGTGGGGGTGCTGCTGCCGTACATCACCCCGGTGACCGCCTCCACGCTGATCTTCACGGTGGTGTTCGCCCGGGACACCGGCATCGCGAACTGGGCGCTGTCGCTGCTCGGCATCGGGGAGACCGAGCCGATCGACTGGCGGGCCTCGAAGTGGGCCTCCTGGATCGCCATCGCCACCATGGTCAACTGGAAGTGGATCGGCTACAACGCGCTGCTGTACCTGGCCGCGATGCAGTCCATCCCGCGCGACGTGTACGAGGCGGCGGCGGTGGACGGGGCCGGCCCGTGGCGGCAGCTGTGGCGGATCACCGTACCGATGATCCGGCCCGTGGTGATCTTCACGGTGGTGCTGTCCACCATCGGTGGCCTGCAACTGTTCACCGAGCCGATGCTCTTCGAGCCGAACTCCGCAGCGGCCACCGGCGGGGCGGACGGCGAGTGGCAGACCATCGCCCAGCTCATCTACAAGGTCGGCTGGCGGGACCTCAACCTCGGCTACGCGGCGGCGATGTCCTGGGCGCTGTTCCTGGTCATCCTGATCGTCGCGGCCGTCAACGCGTTGATCACCAACCGCCTGGGCGGAGGTAAGCGATGACGACCCGGACCGGGCCCGCGGGCCCTGCGGTCACGAAACGGCGGACGGTACGGGCGAAGGACTCCCGGCGTACGGCGGCGCTGATGGGCCGCGCCCCGCAGAACATGCCCGGCAGCTTCTGGAACTACCTCTTCCTCAGTGTCGTGATCGCCTTTTCGGCGTTCCCGCTGTACTGGATGTTCGTCATCGCCACCAACACCGACGAGGCGCTGGCGAAGATCCCGCCGCAGGTGGTGCCGGGCGGGGAACTGGCGACGAACCTGCGGGAGGTCTTCTCCATGCAGGACGTGTTCTTCCTCCAGTCGCTCGGCAACAGCGTGATCGTGTCGTCCGTGGTGACCGCCTCGGTGCTGTTCTTCTGCTCGTTGGCCGGGTTCGCCTTCGCCAAGCTGCGGTTCAAGGGGCGGAACGCGCTGATGATCATGGTGATCCTCACCATGACCGTGCCCAACCAGCTCGGCGTGGTCGCCCTCTACATCCTGATGGGGTACATGCCCGGCGAGGGCGGCTGGAACGGCACCCTGCTCGCGGTGATCGTCCCCGGCCTGGTCACCGCGTTCGGCGTGTTCTACATGCGACAGTTCATCCTGGACGCGGTCCCCGACGAACTGGTCGAGGCGGCCCGGATCGACGGGGCCACCACCATTCGGATCTTCTGGAGCGTGGTGGTGCCGGCGGTCCGCCCGGCGATGGCCGTACTCGGCCTGCTCACCTTCGTCGCCACCTGGAACGAGTTCCAGTGGCCGCTGATCACCCTGGGCGGCACCGACTACCCGACCTCGATGGTCGCCCTGTCCGACCTGGCCAGCGGCAACTACGTCCTGTACCGGCGGGTACTGGCCGGTGCCCTGGTCGCCACCCTGCCGCTGCTGGTGATGCTGGTCATCGGCGGCCGGCAGATCGTCCGCGGAATCATGGAAGGTGCGGTGAAATCTTGAGCGAGGCACACGGGGGAGGACCTGCCCGGCAGGCCCTGCACGACGGCTGGACCCTGCGGGCGGTGCCCGACCCGGGAGTCCCCACGGAGGTGGCGGGGGCGGTCGTGCCCGCCACCGTCCCCGGCTGCGTGCACACCGACCTGCTCGCCGCCGGCCTGATCCCCGACCCCTACCTCGACGACAACGAGACGCGGCTGGCCTGGATCGGCCGCACCGACTGGGTGTACGAGACGACCTTCGACCGGCCGCCGGGGGAGCCGGACCGGCTCGACCTGGTCTGCGCCGGCCTCGACACGGTCGCCACGCTCACCCTCAACGGCGTCGAGGTCGGCCGGACCGAGAACATGCACCGGGGGTACCGGTTCGACGTGGCGGCCCTGCTGCGCGACGAGGACAACCACCTCGCCGTCCGGTTCGACTCCGCCTACCGGTACGCCGAAGCGCACCGGGACCGGCTCGGCGACCGGCCCAACGCGTACCCGGAGCCGTTCCACTTCATCCGCAAGATGGCCTGCAACTTCGGCTGGGACTGGGGGCCGACCCTGGTCACCGCCGGCATCTGGCAGGACATCGGCCTGCACGCCTGGTCCACCGCCCGGCTCGGCACGGTCCGTCCGCTGGTGACCGTCGCCGACGGCACCGGCACCGTCGAACTGCACGTCGAGATCGACCGCGCGTCCGACGGTCCGGCTGGCGGCGGCCTCCCGGCCCCCGGTGGTCCGGCCGGCGGCGGCGGTCCGGCCCCCGCCGATGTACCGGTGGTCGTGCGGGCCACGGTGGCCGGAGTGACCGGCGAAGTGGTCGTCCCGGCCGGGGGCCGCGTCGCCGTGCTCACCCTCACCGTCGACGACCCCGAGCTGTGGTGGCCCCGGGGGTACGGCGAGCCGCACCGGTACGACCTGGCGGTGACCCTGACCGGCCCGGACGGTACCCCGTTGGACACCTGGAGCCACCGGATCGGGTTCCGGTCGGTCCGGCTGGACACCGGAGCCGATCAGCACGGCTCGGCGTTCACCCTGGTCGTCAACGACGTGCCGGTCTTCGTCCGGGGCGTCAACTGGATCCCCGACGACGTGTTCCCGAACCGGGTCACCCGGGACCGGCTGGCCCACCGCTTCGACCAGGCGACCGGGGCGAACGTCAACCTGCTGCGGGTCTGGGGCGGTGGCCGGTACGAGTCGACGGACTTCTACGACCTCGCCGACGAACGTGGTCTCCTCGTCCAGCAGGACTTCCTGTTCGCCTGCGCCGCCTACCCGGAGGAGGAGCCGTTCGCCGGCGAGGTCGAGGCGGAGGCCCGGGAGCAGGTGGCCCGGCTGGCCGCCCATCCGTCGCTGGTGCTGTGGACCGGCAACAACGAGAACATCTGGGGCTGGCACGACTGGGACTGGCAGGACGCCCTCGCCGGGCGTACCTGGGGGCGGGGTTACTACCTGGACCTGCTGCCGAAGGTCGTCGCCGAACTCGACCCGACCCGCCCGTACTGGCCGGGCAGTCCGTGGTCGGGTTCCGACGACGTCCACCCCAACGACCCGGCGCACGGCACCACGCACATCTGGGACGTCTGGAACACCGACGACTACACGAAGTACCGGGAGTACCTGCCCCGGTTCGTGGCCGAGTTCGGCTACCAGGCCCCACCGGCGTACGCGACGCTGCGCCGGGCGCTCTCCGACGACCCGCTCGCCCCGGACTCGCCCGGCATGGCCCACCACCAGAAGGCCACCGACGGGGACCGCAAACTCCAGCGCGGGCTGGACGCGCACCTGCCGGTCCCGGCCGACTTCGACGAGTGGCACTACCTGACCCAGGTCAACCAGGCCCGGGCCATCGCGCTCGGGGTGGAGCACTTCCGGGCCCACCGGGGCGTCTGCATGGGCACCATCGTCTGGCAGCTCAACGACTGCTGGCCGGTCACCTCCTGGTCGGCGGTCGACGGGGACGGCCGCCGCAAACCGCTGTGGTACGCGCTGCGGCACGCGTACGCCGACCGGCTGCTCACCGTGCAGCCCCGCGACGGCGGGCTGGTGCTGGTGGCGGTGAACGACAGCCGGCAGCGGTGGCGGGCCACCGCCACCGTCACCCGGCACACCGTCACCGGGGAGTCCCGGGCCAAGACCGGGTACGACCTGGACGTGTCGCCCGGCGCGGTGCTGGAGTTGCCGCTGCCGCCGGATCTGGCGTCGCCCGAGGACGCCACCCGGGAGTTGCTGGTCGCCGAGGCCGGCGACACCGCCGAGCGGGCGCTGTGGTTCTTCGCCGAGGACCGGGACGTCCCCTGGCCGGCGGCGGCGTACGACAGCACGGTCACCCCGGTCGACGGGGGCGTACGGGTCCGGGTCACCGCCCGCACCGTGCTGCGTGACCTGACCCTGTTCCCGGACCGCCTCGACCCGGCCGCCGAGGTGGACCGCGCCCTGGTCACCCTGCTCCCCGGCGAGTCGGCGACCTTCACCGTCCGCACCGGACGGTCGCTCGATCCGGCCGCCCTCACCGCCCGCCCGGTGCTGCGTGCCGTCAACTGAACCGCCCGGAAGTCGTCAACCGAACCCCACGGAAGCCGTGGACTGAACCGCACGGAAGGGGATCCGCTCTGTCGCCTCGGGGCGCAGGGCGGATCCCCTTTCCCGTGTCCCGCTACTAGACGGCGCATAGTACCGGCAGTATTATGTGTCGCATGATACCGGCGGCGGGTGGGACGGACGATTCGGCCGAGCGGCAGGCCCAGCTCCTGCGCGGCTGTCTGGACATGTGCCTGCTGGCGTTGCTCGCCGCCGAGCCGGCGCACGGCTACGAGCTGGTCCACCGGCTCGACGCCGCCGGATTCGGCCCGGTCAGCTACGGCACCGTCTACCCCCTGATCACCCGCCTGCACCGGCTGGGGCTCGTCGCCAACGCGCGACAACCCAGCCCCAACGGGCCGCCCCGCAAGGTCTACCGGCTCACCGACACCGGCCACGACCGGCTGCGCGCCTGGCGTGAGCAGTGGTTCCAGTTCGCGGACGTGGTGAACGGAACCCTCGCCGTCCGGCCACCGAAACCAGGAGACGACCATGAGCACGTCCACACCGGCAGTTGACCGTCTTCTCGCCACGGCGGACCGCGAGTGGCGGGCCCTCGGCATCCGCCCCCACGACCGGGTGACTCTCGTCGCCGACCTGCGCACCGACCTCGAAGCGGCAGCCGCCGACGGACTCGACCCGGCACAACTCCTCGGCGCCGACCCCACCGCGTTCGCCCTGCGGGTCGCCGAGGAAGCCGGCCTGGAAGCCACCCCGCCCCGGTACGGCCCGGTGCTCGCCGTCGCCAGCACGGGCGCGCTGCTCTCCCTCGTCGCGGGATTCGCCCTGGCCGCCGGGCTGCACCAGGTGTTCGTGGCGCTGTTCGACCTGCCCCCGGACGTCCGCGTGCCGGTGTGGCTCGCCGGTGGCGTCTTCTACGGTGGCGTCGTGGCGGTCGTCGTCACCGGGGCCGCCCTCGCCGTCCGCGTCCTGCTCCGGGACACGCCCCGCATCCGGCACACCGCGACCCGGCTGGCCCTGCTGCTGCCGCCCGCCATCGCGGCCGGCGTCGCCGCCGCCGTCGCGTTCGGCTGGTGGCTGGAGTACCCGCTCACCCCGCTGGTGATCGGTACCGAGGCGGCGCTCGTCCTCGTCGCGTTCCTGGCGGCGACGGCGCTGGCCCGCCGCTGGTCCGTGACGGCGGCGGCGTGACGCTCGTCCGGTCGGTGCCGCGGGCCCGGTACCCCATCCGGTGAACTGATCGAACCGTTCGGAAGAGCCGGGACGGCAGCCCGTCGTCCCGGCTCTTGACATCACCTGATCCATGGACGAAAGTCGATCCCACTGGCAGAGGTGCGGCGGCGCGCTCCTTCCCCTCCCGAAGGCCCTCCCCGCGAAGGCCCGCTCCCCGGAAGGCACGGAACGCGATGTCGCCTGCGTACACCCGTCGTCACCTGCTCCGCCTCGGCGGCACCACCCTCGTGGTCGCCGGCACCACCGGATTCGCCCTGCCCGCCCTGGCCGCCAGCGCGGTCACCGCCGACCTGGTCGTCTACGGGGCCACCTCGGCCGGCATCGTCGCCGCCGTGCAGATGCGCCGGATGGGGCGTACCGCGATCGTCCTCGAACCCGGCGACCACGTCGGCGGCCTCACCACCGGCGGCCTCGGCTACACCGACAGCGGCACCAGCGCCTCCATCGGCGGCATCGCCGGCGAGTTCTACCGCCGGGTGCACGCCAGGTACCACGGCAACACCGTCACCCCCGACTCGCCGATGCGGCTGGTCTTCGAACCGCACGTGGCCGCCGAGGTCTTCGACGACCTGCTCGCCGAAGAGGGCGTGCCCGTCTACCTGGGCGTCCGGCTCACCTCGGTGACCAAGACCGGCAACCGGATCACCGCGCTCACCGCCGACAACGGGCAGACCTTCACCGGGCCGATGTTCGTCGACGCCACCTACGAGGGCGACCTGATGGCGCGGGCCGGCGTGGCGTACACCGTCGGCCGGGAGGCCAACACGGTGTACGGCGAGACCGTCAACGGGGTGCAACTCCGCAACGCGCACCAGTTCACTCTGCCCGTCGACCCGTACGTGGTGCCCGGCAACCCGGCCAGCGGCATCCTGCCCGGCATCTCCACCGCCCCGGTCGCGCCCAACGGCACCGGCGACGACCGCATCCAGGCGTACAACTTCCGGATGTGCCTGACCAGGGCGGCCGACCGGATCCCGTTCCCCAAGCCGGCCGGCTACGACCCGGCCGACTACGAGATCCTGCTCCGCTACGTGCAGGCCGGCTTCACCGGGCCGTTCTTCACCACCCAGGGCGTCGGCAACGGCAAGACCGACTCCAACAACCACGGCGCGTTCTCCACCGACTTCATCGGCGCCAACTACACCTACCCCACCGCCGGCCACGCCGCCCGGCAGAGCATCGTCGCCGACCACCGCACCTACCAGCAGGGCCTGATGTGGTTCCTGGCGAACGACCCCCGGCTCCCGGCGACCATCCGCACCGCCACCGCCGCCTGGGGCCTGGCCGCCGACGAGTTCACCGCCACCGGTGGCTGGCCGCCCCAGCTGTACGTCCGGGAGGCCCGCCGGATGGTGTCGGCGTACGTGATGACCGAGCGGGACTGCCGGGGCAGCGTACGGGCCGCCGACTCGGTCGGCCTGGCCAGCTACACCATGGACTCGCACAACTGCCAGCGGGTCGTCGTGAACGGGGTGGTCAAGAACGAGGGCGACGTGCAGGTCGGGGTGCCCGGCCCGTACCCGATCGCCTACCGCTCGATCGTGCCCACCGAGGCGCAGTGCGCCAACCTGTTCGTCCCGGTCTGCCTGTCGGCCAGCCACATCGCGTACGGCTCGATCCGGATGGAACCGGTCTTCATGATCCTCGCCCAGTCCGCGGCGACCGCCGCCAAACTGGCCCTGGACGCCGGCGGCGTGCCGGTGCAGCAGGTGAACGTCGCCGCCCTCCAGACCCGGCTGCGGCAGGACGGGCAGCACCTCCAGTGGCCGCCGGTCACCCCCGGCGAGATCATCCTCGACAACGCCGCCGCCTCGGTGACCCGGGGCGGCACCTGGCTCACCAGCACGGCCATCGCCGGCTACTACGGCGTCGACTACGAACACGACGGCAACACCGGCAAGGGCGTCAACCGGCTGCGGTTCACCCCGTCCCTGCCGGCCGCCGGCCCGTACGCGGTCAGCCTCCGCTGGACCGCCGACCCCAACCGGGCCAGCAACGTACCGGTCGACGTGGTGCACAGCGGCGGCGTCACCACCCGTACCGTCGACCAGCGCACCTCCGGCGGACAGTGGGTGCCGCTCGGCACGTACACCTTCGCGGCCGGCACGGCCGGCAGCGTGCTGATCCGCACCGACGGCACCGACGGGTACGTGGTCGCCGACGCCGCCCGTTTCGTCCCCGCCTGAGCGGGGCGGAGCGGGACCGACTGACGGGTCGGCTACGGGGCTGCCTGGCCGGGGCGGACCAGCCCGGTCTGGTAGGCGATGACGACCAGCTGCGCCCGGTCCCGGACGCCGAGCTTGGTCATGGCCCGGTTGACGTGGGTCTTGGCGGTCAGCGGCGAGAGGTACAGCCGGCCGGCGATCTCGTCGTTGGACAGCCCGTGCGCGACGAGCGTGAGCACCTCCCGTTCGCGTTCGGTGAGACCGTCGAGCGGGGCCGGCGTGGGCAGCGGACCGGGCGGCGGGGCCTGCGCCAGGAACCGGCCGACCAGGCTCGCGGTCGCCCGCGGCGAGAGCAGGGCCTCACCGGCGGCGACCACCCGGATGGCACGGACCAGGTCGGCCGGTTCGACCCCCTTGCCGAGGAAGCCGCTCGCGCCGGCCCGCAACGCGAACACCACGTTGTCGTCGTTCTCGAAGGTGGTGAGCACCAGGACCCGTACGCCGGCCAGGTCCTCGTCGGCGGCGATCAGCCGGGTCGCCTCGATACCGTCCAGCTCCGGCATCCGGATGTCCATCAGCACGACGTTTGCGCGGGTCGACCGGGCCTTCTCGACCGCCTCCCGGCCGTTGGCCGCCTCACCCACCACCTCGAGATCCGGCTCGGCACCGATGATCATGGAGAAGCCGGCCCGGATCAGGGCCTGGTCGTCGGCGAGCAGCACCCGGATCGTCATCACGACACCTCCCGGGGCGCCGGCAGTTCGGCATGCACCCGGAACCGGCCGTCGCCGTCGGGAACGACGGTCACCGTCCCACCCGCCGCCGAGGCGCGTTCCCGCATCCCGACCAGCCCGTAGCCGGGTTCGCTGTCCGGTTTCCGGGCCACCGGCACGTTCGTCACGTCGAGCAGGAGCCGGTCCGCCCCGTACGTCACCACCAGTAACGCCTCCCCCGTACCGTGCTTCTGGGCGTTGGTCAACGCCTCCTGGACGATCCGGTAAGCGGCCAGATCCACCACGGCGGGCAGCTCCCGGGCCGTACCGTGCTGCCGGTGCTCGACCCGCAACCCGGCGGCGGCGAACCCGTCCAACAGCTCCGACAGCCGGGCCAGGCCACGGGTCGGCCCGACGGCCACCTCCCGGTCGTCGGCACCGCGCAACACACCCACCACCGAGCCCAGTTCCTTGAGTACCGTGTCGGCGGCCCGCCGGATGTGGGCCAGCGCCGGGGCGACCGCCTCCGGCCGCGTGGACAGCACGTGCGCGGCGGCCCCGGCCTGGACGTTGATCACCGCGATGTGGTGGGCGACCACGTCGTGCAGTTCCCGGGCGATGCGCAGCCGCTCCTCGGCGACCCGACGGCGGGCCTCCTCCTCGCGGGTCTCCTCGGCACGTCGGGCCCGGGCCTCCACCTCGGCGACGTATGCCCGACGACTGCGCGCGGCGTCACCGAACGCCACCGCCGCGATCCACCACGCCGCCGTGCCCACGTTCTCCTGCGACCACCAGCCACCCGCGCCGAACACGCCCCCCACCAGGAACAGGACGGCCGCACACCCGCCGACCAGCAGCCACGTGCCCCGCCGGTCGGTGCGCGCCGCGAACGTGACGGTCACGATCACCCCGGTACCGATCACCAGCGGGTGCCGGTGCCCGGTGACGACCAGGAAGCCCGCCGAGACGGCGACCCCGAAGACCAGCATCGGCGCGGGCCACCGGCGACGCCCGGCCAGCATCACCAGCGTCGCGACGACCGCCACGACGTCCGCCCCGACGCCGGCCCGACCCGCGGTGTGCGCCGACTCCCGGTTCCCGCCGAGCAGTATCACCAGGCCCGGCACCGCCACCAGAGCCAGCCCCAGCAGCACGTCCACGATCCAGGGACGCTGACGCCCCCATGCCCGGACCGTGGCCCATCCCATGCTGGTCACCGTACGGGAGCAGGGGGCGGCGGGACGTCGTCCCGGCGCGGTAGGCGGACCGGCCGCCGACTACCGCAACCGTGGTAGCCCGGCGGCCTGCCGCCGGACGACGCCGACTACGCCCGCCGGCCGCGACAGTTGGCGCATGATCGAAGTACACGACCTCACCAAGCGGTACGGCGACAAGACGGCCGTCGACGGGATCACCTTCACCGTGAAGCCCGGCATCGTCACCGGCTTCCTCGGCCCCAACGGCGCCGGCAAGTCGACCACCATGCGGATGATTCTCGGCCTGGACCGTCCGACCGCCGGCACCGCCACCGTCAACGGCCGCCCGTACGCCGACCACCCCGACCCGCTGCACCAGGCAGGGGCCCTGCTCGACGCGAAGGCCGTGCACACCGGCCGGTCCGCCCGTCACCACCTGCTCGCCCTGGCCGCGACCACCGGCATCCCGACGTCCCGGGTCGACGAGGTGATCGACATCGTCGGGCTGCGTCAGGTGGCCCGCAAGCGGGTCGGCGGCTTCTCCCTCGGCATGGGCCAGCGTCTCGGTATCGCCGCCGCACTGCTCGGTGACCCCGAGGTGGTCATCCTCGACGAGCCGACCAACGGCCTCGACCCCGAGGGCGTGCTCTGGATCCGTAACCTGATGCGCGACCTCGCCGCCGACGGCCGTACCGTCTTCGTCTCCTCGCACCTGATGAGCGAGATGGCGCTGACCGCCGAGCACCTCGTCGTCATCGGCCGGGGCCGCCTGATCGCCGACACGTCGGTGACCGGCTTCGTCGAGCAGGGCGCGCAGGAGCGGGTCCGGGTTCGGTCGCCCCGGGCGACCGAACTACGGGACCTGATCACCGGCCCCGAGGTGACCGTGTACAGCGTCGAGCGGGGCCTGTTCGAGGTGACCGGGCTGGCCGCCGCCGAGATCGGCGACCGGGCCGCCCGCGCCGGCATCCCGCTGCACGAACTGACCGTGGTACGGCCCTCCCTGGAGGAGGCGTTCATGGAACTCACCCGGGACAGCGTCGAATACCACTCCTCCACCCTCACCGGAGCCGCCCGATGAGCACTCTCGCCCCCACCCGTCCCCGTACCCGCCGGCAGGTCAGCCAGGCCCGGGTCGTCCGGAGCGAATGGATCAAGCTCTGGTCGCTGCGTTCCACCGTCACCACCCTGGCCGTCGGGGTGTTCCTGCTCGTCGGGATCGGTCTGCTCGCCTCGTCGGTGTACGCCGACGGCGGACTGGCCGGGCCGGCACCCGGCGACGGACCGGTCGATGCGGTCGGCGCGAGCCTGGCCGGCACCACCTTCGCCCAGCTCGCCTTCGGCACCCTGGGCGTGCTGCTGACAGCCGGCGAGTACGGCACCGGCATGATCCGCTCGTCGATGGCCGCCGTCCCCCGGCGACTGCCCGTCCTCTGGGCCAAGATCGTCGTGTTCACCGGCGTGGTCCTCGTCCTCACCCTCGCCGCGACCGCGATCACCTTCGCCGCCGGCCAGGCCATCATCGGCGACGGCGGCACCTCCTGGTCCGATCCCGGAGTGGCCCGCGCCCTCGTCGGCACCGCCGTCGTGCTGACCCTGTCCGGTGTGCTCGGCATCGGTCTCGGCGCGCTGCTGCGGTCCACCCCGACCGCGATCACCACCCTGTTCGGCGTGATGTTCCTGCTGAGCGGGGTCGCCCAACTGCTGTTCCCGGAGAGCTGGAGCAGCGGCCTGAAGTACCTGCCGGCCAACGCCTCCACCGCCTTCACCGCGGTCACCCAGGCCCCCGACACCCTCACCCCGTGGGCCGGCCTGGCCGTCTTCGGCGGCTACGTGGTCGCCGTCGTCGTCGCCGCCGCGGTCCGCCTCAAGCGCTCCGACGTCTGATGCCGGTCGCGTTGCCGTCGGGCAGCGCGACCGGCCACCGTACGGTGCCGGCACCGGGTCGGCCGCCGGAGTAGCCGTACGGTGGGCGGCAAGCTCGGGCGGCCGGTGACGCTGAACGCTCGATGACAGGTGGTTTCGCTGTGCCATGATCCATGAATCCAGCGGACTTGACCTGGGTGCACCGGGCAGCGGGGGCAGGCTCTGGACCTGTGGACCTACGCCTCCGGCGTAGCTCCACGGCAGCGATCACCATCCACATTCGGGAGATACCGTGCGTCGTCACCCCACCCTGTCCAGACGTACCCGCTCGGCCCTCGCCGGGTTGCTGACCACCGCCCTGGTCACCCTCGGCGTCACCGTCGCCACCGCCGCTCCGGCAGCCGCGAACACCGACGCCGCGTACTGGGCGGTGGTCGACTCTGCCGGCAACCTGGTACGCAGCTCCGGGGCCGTGGGCATCACCAGGTTCGGCACCGGCCGCTACGACGTCCGTTTCGACGTGAACATGGATCTCTGCTCGTACACCGCCACAGTGGGCAGCCCAGGTACCAGCGTCGTCTACACCCCCGGGCTGGTCTTCACCGCCAGCGGACACCTCAGCAACCGCAACGTCTACGTCGAGACCAAGAACCTCGCTGGGGGCCTGGCCGACTTCCCGTTCCATCTCCAGGCGGTCTGCCCCGGTGACCCTGGCTACGCGGTCGCCAACGCCAGCTTCGCGGTCGTCAACGGCAGCGGCACCCTGATGCGAGGAAGGAACGCCGTCTCGGTCACCCGGTTCGGGCCGGGCAGGTACGACGTCAACTTCAACCACAACCTGCTCACCTGCTCCTGGGTGGCGACGATCGGCGACCCGGGCTTCTCCTACGTGTACCACCCGGGGCAGATCTCGGCCAACCAGGGCCGGTTGACCTCCTTCGCCTCGTACGTGGAGACCAGGAACCTCTCCGGTGTGCTCACCGACTACCCGTTCCACCTACAGGTGCGCTGCCCGTCCAGCCCACCCGGCACCTGGGCCAAGGTCAACTCGCACAGCACCCACAACTACTACAACGGATCGAACCTGTCCGGGGTGAACCGCCTCGGGCCCGGCCGGTACGAGGTCCGCTTCACGCGGAAGATGGCCCACTGCAGCTTCGTGGCCACCATCGGTGACCCGTTCGCCGGCTGGGTCACCACTCCGGCGCTGGTCTTCACCGCCCGGCGCACCGACACGGCCCTGGTCTACGTGGAGACCAAGAACATCTCCGGCGGACTGGCCGACTTCCCGTTCCACCTGCACGTCAGCGGCAACTGCTGACAGCTTCTCGGACCCGCCCCGGGGCTGGACGCCTGGTCTCCCCGGGGCGGTGTTCGCTGACCGCGATTCGCCTCCCGGCCTACGCGTAGTCTCCAACACGGTGGGCGTCCACGACGGGCCACCAGCAGGCTTGTCTTTCA
Organism: Micromonospora cathayae; assembly: GCF_028993575.1. Taxonomy (NCBI): domain Bacteria; kingdom Bacillati; phylum Actinomycetota; class Actinomycetes; order Micromonosporales; family Micromonosporaceae; genus Micromonospora; species Micromonospora cathayae. Next base: position 2,915,195 of record NZ_CP118615.1, read on the forward strand.
GTGCAGGGCTTCGACCAGTTGCCACATGGCGGTCGAGGGGTTGGCGTCAGGCGGATCGCCGAGCTTGCGCGCCCGATCGACCGCCGCAGACACCCCGTCGCGGAACGCGTCGAAGTCGAGCCTGGTCTTGTCCCAGCCCCTGACATGCTGGCCCAACTGCTCGCCTGCCTTGTCGGCGTTCTCCAGGTATCGAGAACAGGTGGCATGATGCAGGATGAGCCACACCTCGAAGGAGGGATTCGACCAGAGCAACGTGACATCACGCTTCCGCGCCTCGGCCACCGGTCCGGCGACCGGGTACTGGTCGACGTCGCAGACCACGTACGCCTCGTCGAAGTCGTTGTCGTCGCGGCGACGGGCAGCGCCGCGTACCGCATCGATAGGCGATCCCTTCGTCACGACCACGACCAGACGCTGTCGAAGCCACGGCTCCTGTCGAAGCCCTTCAAGGTAGGCGCGCTCGGTGGACTCACCGTTGGTGACGGCGAGGACCGTCTGTCGCTGTTCTCTGACGCCGGTCCTGCGGCGAAGGTCGGTTTCCCGGCTGCTGCCGGTGCGGTTCCGTCCGGTGCCGCGCGGGTCAGTCCGTCGTTTCGTCATCCACCCGTTCCCGTGTTGCCAGCGCCTGCTCGAACAGGTACGTCGAAAGGTCCGGTACCGCGCCGTAGTTGCCGTTCAGGTAGCGACGTTGTCGGTTCTCGCCTTCCTTGCGGGGCTTGAAGTCAGTGAGCGGGTAGAGCGTGGACGCCCCGTCGGAGTCCTTCTCCGTGAACCAGATCTCGTCCCGCCGCAGAATCTCCTCTGTGTCGATGGTGCCGAGAAGGGCCGCGTCGTGGCTCGTGAAGATGAGCTGGCTGTGGTGCGGGTTCGACGCCGGGCTCTGGAAGAGACCGACGAGCTTCGCGGTGAGTAGCGGGTGCAGGCTGGCGTCGATCTCGTCCACACACATGGTGCCGCCGCGACTCAGGACCTCGGCAGCCTCGATCGCGAGCCGGAGTAGTTGCTGGGTCCCCGTCGACTCCTCAGAGAGATCGAAGAGCACTGCGCCTGCTGGCCCTTGATGGGCGAACCGCAGCCGTTTCCGTAGTGCTCGTTCGCTGACCTGACGCACCCGCGAGAGCATGCTGCGGCCCGCGTCCGACGAGAGGATGCCTTCCACGGGTTCATCCAGCGTGGCACTCGTCGTCGTGACGACATCGATGATCCCGACATCGGCTGCACGGAGAAGCTCGATCACGGTGTGCCCGCTGACATCGTCCTGCGGCCATGGCAACGGACTGATGTTGCCCGGTCGGAAGCCTGGGTGCTCTCGACTCCTGACCTCCTGGAACCAGCGGTAGACGCTGTGCAGCGGCTCCTCGCCGGTCTCGCCCGGTACCCCATGCGCGAAGCGGGCGACAGTGCTGAGAAACAGCGCGGTGGGGGCGGTGACCTCGGCGATCCGTTCGAGGAGGACGCGCTGGCCGGAATCCTCCCCCCAGGCGTACGAGTTGTCGTTGCGCTCGAAGACGCGTCGCCGCCTCTTGCGTGGGTAGTGGTAGAGCCACTCCTCGACGACGCCGTCGTTGTTCACGGCGAACCCGTAGGTGTGCCGGACTCCTCCCAGGTCGAGGTCGACGACATAGTGCGACGGGTCTTCGAGTGATTCCGCAGTCATCCGGAACGGCTCACGGGCGATACCGAGACCCGGTTCGACCTCGCGATCGGAGAAGAGCACGAGATGACGCATGAACGACAGGGCATGTAGGCAGTTCGACTTGCCGGAAGCGTTCGCGCCGAAGATGCCCACCACCCGGACCGCTGGCCCGGGTTCGTCGCCGTGGTGGTAGGCCGGCGTCAGGTTGAGTTGCTGCTCGTCGCGGAACGACCGGTGGTTGGCGAAGCGAAAACTCAACAACATGGCTGTGCCCTCGGATCCTGGGCCTTCCGGCCGTTCCCTGCGAGTAAACCACGCGGGAGGCCCCGAAGCATCCGCCTCGCCGGGGCTTAGGGAACGCGAACGCCCCGGCGTGGAGCCGGGGCGCTCAAGCGGGGAACGTCAGCTGCAGCAGGGCCGCTGGGATGAAATGAGTACCGTGGCGGGGTGCGTGACCCAGCGGTGAGCGAGCCTGAGCCTTGGGCGACTTATGGCGAGCAGTCGATCTACGACAACGAGTGGGTGAAACTCGGTCTCGTAGAGGTGCAGCCACCTGGGCTTGATCGCTTCGAGCACCACGTCGTACGGCTCGGCCATGTGGCGATCATCGCGTTGGTCGATGAGCGGGAGCGGGTGCTCATGCTGCGGCGGTACCGCTTCATTCCAGGGCGAGTGGCCTGGGAGTTGCCGGGTGGCATGGTCGAACCGGGTGAGGATCCTGCCGAGGCGGCGTGCCGCGAAGCTGAGGAGGAAACCGGCTGGCGACCCAGGGTGGTGCAGCACGTGGTCACCTTCCAGCCGATGATCGGCATGGTCGACTCACCACATGACGTGTTCATCGGCTGGGATGCGACCCGGGTTGGAGCCCCCTCAGACCCAGAGGAGGCCGGCCCGGTCGAGTGGATCCCGTTGAGCGAGATGCCAGGGCTGATGGCGCGAGGGGAGTTGGCCGGGGCCGGCACCCTGGTCGCAGTGCTTCATCTCATGGCCGGGTTGTCGCAGCCGCCGTCACCTTCCTGAGCCGTTCGGCGCGCTGTCGGTACCGTACCGATCCAGTCAGGTTCGTCAGTGACCTGGCCTCCCTGAGGTGCTGATGAGCGGCGTCCGGCTCGCCTCGGGCGAGATGTGCCTGAGCCAGGTCGCATCGGAGGCCGGCGGCTGCCCTGACGAAAGTCTCGTCCAGTGACGCCAATGCCGCCGACAGTTCCTCAAGGGCGCGCTGGTCGCCCAAGAGCGCCAACGAATGCCCCCGCCACCGGCGAAGGTGGGTCTCGTCCAGAAAGATTCCCGGCAGGTCTGGATCGCGTACCCCGGCTGTCGCGGACAGCTTTCGATCTGCTCGTTCCAGTGAGCGCCGGCATTCGTCCGACTGACCGCTGAGCGCCCACAGCTCCGCTTCTGCGGCGGCGAGCCACGCGGCCAGCCGGGGGGAGGCGCTGCTGCCAACTGCTCGCTGTGCTTCGGTGACGAGGCGAGCGCCGAGTTCCGGTCGCCCGGCGTCGGCCAGTACGTATGCCTGCTCTCCCATGGCATGCGCGAGATAGAGCGGATCTTCCGCCTCGCGGGCTGCGCTCTTGGCTAGCTCGTAGTGTCGCCAGGCGCGGTCGGCGGCACCAACGTCGAGAGCCTGCCAGGCGGCGAGTGAAGCTGCCTCTGCGAGGGCGCGGGCAAGAGGACGTCTCGACGCCGGCAACACGGTGAAGGAGAGGCATTCCTGGAGCGTGCTCAGATGGCTCTGCATCTGGTCGACCAGACGCGCCGCTCCGCACTGGCGATCCAGGGTTCGTAGCAGCTCGGTCTGCCCGGTTAGGGCGTCGACCATGGACCGGCCGACGGAGTGCGAGGCATCCAGATGCTCGATCAGCCTGGTGTAGCCGTCGCTCCGTGCGTCGGTCGTATCGTCGGTGCGGAAGAGTTCTTCGTCGGTGTGCCCCAACAGTTTTCGTAGAATCGCCGCGTAGTCCTCGGAGACCCTCCGTCGCCCGTTCTCCCACTCCGACACGTAGACCCGCAGACTGGTCGTTGAGGCGATGGCGAGGTTGCGCTGGCGGGCGTACTGCTCGATTTCATGCACCAGTCTTGTCTGTGACCATCCGCGAGTGAGCCTCACCTGTCGTAGGAACTTCCTCATGACTGTCCTGACTGTCTGTGGCAACAAAGTCAGCTTGATGGAACTGAGGGTGTTTGCCAAGGACGAAGTCTTAACTGTGAAGAGTTAACCCTTGTTGGCTATCGCGCGCACCTGCCGTGAGGTCTGCTGTGGACAGGCTTTGCTGTCGTGCCGGCGATCGGCTGCGGCGGGGAGGTCGGGGCGATGTCGTCAGTTCAGCGGACGGGCGGCGGCTTAGCCCTTCCACTTCCGCTCGACAAGGGGTGCCGCAATGCGTGCGCAATTCAGTCTAGTTCTGCAATTCATTCTGCATGCAATTTTGAGTTCCCGGGAATCCCATCGGAATTCTCTGCGACTGGAGAGCGGGCGCGGGACCGCGTACCGGAGTCGGGGAGCCGGACCGCTGCGGCCCTGGCAGGTACGCGACCGGCTGTTCACCCCGCGCGGCCGGCACGGGGTGGACGCCGTCGAGGTGCGCGCCTTCCTCGACCGGGTCGCCGACGACCTGGCCGCCTGCTACGCCGAGGTGGCCCGCGCCCACGCCGAGGCCGACCGGGTCCGGGAGGCCCTGCGCCAGTGGCAGAGCGAGATGGCCCGGCGCGAGCTGGCGGGCATCCGATGAGCCGACGGTTCGTAGCGCACCTGCCGTTCACCGCCACCGACCTGCCCGCCGCCCGGCAGTTCGCCGGCACCCTGGCCCGCTCGGTGAGCTTTCTGTCCGAAGTGGACGCGGGCGAGGTCACCGTCAGCTTCGAGGACGAGCAGGGCGTACGGCACCGGGTCTTCTGCGACCTGCCGCTGGCCGACCGCCGCCGCTGCCAGCGCCGGGTCGACCACGACGGACCCTGCACGCCGAGGGCACCGCGATGAGCCAGCCAGCCGCGAGCGACCTGGCCGGCTGCCCGGAGTGCGCCGGCGACGGCTGCCCGCGCTGCCACTGGCGGGGCCGCCGCCGCGCCCAGCTCCTGCTCACCGTCGCCAACCGGGACACCGGCGCGGTCGCCTCCCACCGGGTGACGCCCGCCGACCTGGAGCCCCGCCGGGACCCGGCGGGTGGCTGGGTGGCCGACCTGACGCCCCGGGTACGCGAGCTGGCCGCCACCGTCGCCGCCGCGCTCGACCCCGAACCCCTGCTGGTACGCCTCCCGCCAGCGTGGCGGCCCGACCTGCCCGCCACCGACCGGTACGCCCACCTGGCGGACGCCCTCGCCGACATGGCCCGTCGCCGACCGTGGTGGCTCTGGCTGGGCGGGACGGCCGCAGTATCGCCGGTCGACCCGGCGGTCCGGCTGGCCCGGCTCTGCCACCTCGCCGACCTGCTTCTGCTCGACCTGGTGGTGGAGGCGCGCCGGCACGGCGACGGACCCCGCTGGGCGGTCCGGTACGAGGTGCCCGGTTCGCCCGTCCCGGCCGGTCCGTTCGTCGGGCACCCCGACCTGGCGACCGCGCTGACCCGGACCGACGTGCCGGACGCCCTCGCCGGTCTCGCCGAGCGGGGCCTGACCGCACCGGCCCGGCTGCTCGAACCGGAACCGGCCTTCCCGGGCGCGCCGGCCGCCGGACCGTTGACCCCGCTGCCGGCCGCCGGATCACCGATCCCGGTGCCGGGCGGGCCGCCCAACCCCGTGCCGTCGCCCGGGGATGACGACGACCCGGTCCGCCGGCTGGAGCGGCGGATCGTTGCTGAGCTGGTCGCGCCGGTCGAAGGGACTGACCGGCCCGGCGCGCAGGCGACCTGGCGGGACGGCCACTGGTGGTACACGGGCCTGCGCGCCTCCGCCCGCCCCGGCGGTCCGCACGGCGCGTCGACGCTGTTCCGGGTCACCGAACCGCCCGACCTGGCGTACCTGGGTGAGGTGGTGCCCGGACGCCCCTGCCCGGACTGCCGGGCCGACAACCCGACCCGGCCCTGCCGGTGCGTGGGCGGCGGCAGAGCGGCCGGCGACTGCGACCGCTGCGGCGGGACGGGTCGACGGCGGCGGTCCGTGCTGCGCTGCGCCACCTGCGGCGGAAACCGGCGGCTACGCCGGAGTGTGCTGGTCACTATCACCGACCTGCGGCACCGGGTGGTGCACCTGGGCTGGCACGCCGGCACCCCGGAAGACACCTGCGAGGTCGCCACCGCGCCCGGTGGGCGGCCGGTGGTGCAGCTCCCCGAGCGGTACCGGCTCGGGGCCTGGGCGCGCGTGTTCGGCGTACGCCCTGAGGACCTGGCGGAAGCCGACGGCGGCCACGCCCTTCCCCGCGAGCTGCGCGACGGGTACGTGACCCTGCCCTGGTCGGGGGCCGACCCGGTGGGGGAGTACCTGCGTGCGGTCGGTCCGGGCCTGCCCGCCGGCCGGCTCGTCGTCACCGCGGTACGCCCCGACGTGCCGCCGCTGGCCGAGCTGGTCCGGCTGGCGACCGGGCTGGACCTGGCGCTGCACGTCAGTCTGCTCGACCTGCGGCAGCACGCCGGGCATCCGCTGCGGGCCGACGGCCGCTACTGGTCGGTGGAGCTGCGGCCCCGGGACGCCCCGGTGCACCCGGCCGACCTGCCGACCCGGCCCAGCCTGGCGGCGGCCCTGGACGACTGCCTCAGCCACCTCGCCGACGACCTGGCCGGGCTGGTGCCGGCGGACCCGGACCTGCCGCTGCCGGTGCCCGCCGCGCCGGCCCGCCCGGTGCCCGACGACCCGGAGCCGGTCCTGCTCCGACTCGCCGCCGCGCACCCCGGGCGGGCGGTGACGCTGCGCCTCACCCGGGCCGGCTGCACCGCCCACCGCCACGACGACGACGCCGTACGCCGACTGGATCTGCCCGCCCCCGCGCACCCGGAGTCCTACCGCCGGACGCAAGATGCGGCACGTTGGGGTCTCCGGGCGCGGTGAAGGCCCGGGATGCCGCATCTCGTGTTGATCACCCTGCGGGGCCGCTTGCCGGTCACCCGGCTCGGGGCCGCTCTCCGGTGGCCCGGCTCCGGGCCGCTTCGGTCACCCGGCTGTGGCACCATCGGGCGGGTGACCAGCAGAACCACCCCGGAGCAGCGGCTGACCGACCTGGCCCGGCTGCGCCGCGTCCGGGACCGGATCGACCGGGAGTACGCCCAGCCGCTCGACGTCGAGGCGCTGGCCCGGGGCGTGCACATGTCCGCCGGGCACCTCAGCCGCCAGTTCCGGCTCGCCTACGGGGAGTCCCCGTACGGCTATCTGATGACCCGCCGGATCGAGCGGGCGATGGCGCTGCTGCGCCGGGGTGACCTGAGTGTCACCGAGGTCTGCTTCGCGGTCGGTTGTGCCTCGCTGGGCACCTTCAGCAGCCGGTTCACCGAGCTGGTCGGGGTGCCGCCCAGCGTCTACCGGCGGCAGGCGGCGGACGAGGCGGCCGGCATCCCGTCCTGCCTGGCGAAGCAGGTGACCCGACCGATCAGGAATCGAGAAGCCCGCAGCCGGCCGCCGCAACTAGCCTGACCTGCATGGACCTGACGATCAACGCATGTTTCCTGCCGCACGACGACGCCGAGGCGGCGCTGGCCTTCTACCGGGACACCCTGGGCTTCGAGCTGCGTAAGGACGTCGGCTACGCCGGGATGCGCTGGCTGACGGTCGGGCCGCCCGACCAGCCCGGCACCTCCATCGTGCTGCACCCGCCGGCCGCCGACCCGGGCATCACCGACGACGAGCGGCGTACCATCGCCGAGCTGATGGCGAAGGGCAGCTACGCCGCGATCATCCTCGCCACGAAGGATCTCGACGGCACCTTCACCCGGTTGCAGGCCGGCGACGCCGAGGTGGTGCAGGAGCCGACCGAGCAGCCGTACGGGGTGCGCGACTGCGCCTTCCGCGACCCGGCCGGCAACCTGGTCCGCATCCAGGAACTGCGCTGAGCCGTACCACCCAACGACAGGGAGCAGCAGTACCGATGAGCCCGACGACGCATGCCGCCGACAGCCACGACCTGATCCGGGTGTACGGGGCGCGCGAGAACAACCTGCGGGACGTGAGCGTCGAGATCCCGAAGCGGCGGCTGACGGTGTTCACCGGGGTGTCCGGTTCGGGGAAGAGTTCGCTGGTGTTCGGCACGATCGCGGCCGAGTCGCAGCGGCTGATCAACGAGACGTACAGCGCGTTCGTGCAGGGCTTCATGCCGAGCATGGCCCGCCCTGAGGTCGACGTGCTGGACGGGCTGACCACCGCGATCATCGTCGACCAGGAGCGGATGGGCGGTGACCCGCGTTCCACGGTCGGCACCGCCACCGACGCCAACGCCATGCTGCGCATCCTGTTCAGCCGGCTCGGGCAGCCGCACATCGGCTCCCCGCAGGCGTTCTCGTTCAACGTCGCCTCGATCCGGGGCTCCGGCGCGGTCACCATCGAGCGCGGCGGCGGCACCACGGAGCGGCGGAGCTTCAGCATCACCGGCGGCATGTGCCCGCGCTGCGAGGGCCGGGGCAGCGTCCAGGACTTCGACCTGACCCAGCTGTACGACGACAGCAAGTCGCTCAACGAGGGCGCGCTGACCATTCCCGGTTTCAGCATGGACGGCTGGTACGGCCGGATCTTCAGCGGTTCCGGCTTCTTCGACATGGACAAGCCGATTCGCCGGTACACGAAGAGGGAACTGCACGACCTGCTGCACCGGGAACCGACCAAGATCAAGGTCGAGGGCATCAACCTGACGTACGAGGGCCTGATCCCGAAGATCCGCAAGTCGATGCTGGCCAAGGACCCGGGGGCGATGCAGCCGCACATCCGGGCGTTCGTGGAGCGGGCGGTCACCTTCACCACCTGCCCGGACTGCGGCGGCACCCGGCTCAACGAGGGTGCCCGGTCGTCGAAGATCAGGGGGATCAACATCGCCGACGCGTGCGCGATGCAGATCAGCGACCTGGCCGGCTGGGTCCGGGACCTCGACGAGCCGTCGGTGGCGCCGCTGCTGGGCAAGCTGCGGCACACCCTCGAATCGTTCGTGGAGATCGGGCTCGGCTACCTCTCCCTCGACCGGCCCTCGGGCACCCTCTCCGGCGGCGAGGCGCAGCGGGTCAAGATGGTCCGGCACCTCGGCTCCTCGCTCACCGACGTGACGTACGTCTTCGACGAGCCCACCGCCGGCCTGCACCCGCACGACGTGGCCCGGATGAACGACCTGCTGCTGCGGCTGCGGGACAAGGGCAACACGGTGCTGGTGGTGGAGCACGAACCGGAGACCATCGCGGTCGCCGACCACGTCGTCGACCTCGGCCCGGGAGCCGGCACGGCCGGCGGCACCGTCTGCTACGAAGGCACCGTCGAGGGCCTGCGCGCCAGCGGTACGCTCACCGGCCGCCACCTGGACGACCGGGCCACGCTCAAGGAGAAGGTACGCACGCCGACCGGCCAGCTGTCGATCCGGAATGCCACCACGCACAACCTGCGTGACGTCGACGTCGACATCCCGCTGGGGGTGCTGGTGGTCGTCACCGGCGTGGCCGGCTCCGGCAAGAGTTCCCTGGTGCACGGGTCGATCCCGGCCGGCGCGGGGGTGGTGTCGGTCGACCAGACCCCGATCCGGGGCTCCCGACGGAGCAACCCGGCCACGTACACCGGGCTGCTCGACCCGATCCGCAAGGCGTTCGCCAAGGCCAACGGGGTGAAGCCGGCGCTGTTCAGCGCCAACTCGGCCGGGGCCTGCCCGACCTGCAACGGTGCCGGCGTCGTCTACACCGACCTGGCGATGATGGCCGGCGTCGCCACCGTCTGCGAGGAGTGCGAGGGGCGGCGGTTCCAGGCGTCGGTGCTGGAGTACCGGCTCGGCGGCCGGAACATCAGCGAGGTGCTGGGCATGTCGGTGACCGAGGCGACGGAGTTCTTCGGCACCGGCGAGGCCCGTACCCCGGCCGCGCACGCCATCCTGGCCCGGCTCGCCGACGTGGGGCTCGGCTACCTGCGCCTCGGTCAGCCGCTCACCACCCTCTCCGGCGGCGAACGGCAGCGGCTCAAGCTCGCCACCCACCTGGGCGGCGGCAGCGGCGGCGTGTACGTCCTCGACGAGCCGACCACCGGTCTGCACCTCGCCGACGTGCAGCACCTGCTCGGCCTGCTGGACCGGCTGGTCGACGCCGGCACGTCGGTGATCGTCGTCGAGCACCACCAGGCGGTGATGGCGCACGCCGACTGGATCGTCGACCTGGGGCCGGGTGCCGGCCACGACGGCGGTCGGGTCGTGTTCGCGGGTACGCCGGCCGACCTGGTCGCCGCCCGCTCCACCGTCACCGGCGAGCATCTCGCCGCCTACGTCAGCAGCTGAGCCCGCCGTCCTGGCCGGGTGACGGTCCGGTTCGCCGCCTGGCCGGGTGACCGGGGTGCCGCCGTCCGCCTCCGTACCGGAACCGGAGGCGGACGGCCGGCTCAGTTACTGAATCGGTTCACCACTTGGTGATGTCGGGGAGCTGGTCGATGGAGATGGTGCGCGGGTTGGCCATCGCGGTACGCCAGAGCCCCGGGACGTCCCGGCCGCTGCCGGTCCAGTCGCGCGACGCCCAGACCACGAAGTACGACCAGGGTGGCTCGGTCGCCGGGTTGACCGGGCTGAACGTCTCCGCGATCGCCACGGTCTTGTTGCTGCCGACGGCCTTGCAGGTGGAGTGGTCGCTCCAGCTCTGGTAGTAGTCCGAGGTCACCTGGTCCACGTAGGCGTCGCCCGGGTACCAGGACGCCAGCGAGGTGCCCTGGCCGCTGGCCATGCCGTTGAACACCCACACCACGTTGTCCACCCCGGCGAGCTGGGCCCGCTCGAAGATCAGCCGCCAGAGCTGCTGGTACGCGCTCTGGCCCTTCTTCGCCCACCACATGTAGTTGTTGTTGGCCTCGTGCAGGGGCCGGAACAGCACCGGGATGCCGGCGTCGCCCATCTTCTTCAGCTCCCGGACCACCAGGTCGATGTCCTGCCACAGCTTGGACGACGGGTTGGTCAGGTCCGGCACGAAGTCGCAGTTGGCCGCGTAGTTGCCGCCGCGCGGGCAGTACCAGTGCCACTGGAACGCCACGATCCCGCGGTTGGTGGTGAACCAGTCGACGACCTGCTGGGTCTGGATGCTGCCCCGGGTGTACTCCATGAAGTCGAACGCCACGATCGCCGGGTACCGGCCGGTGAGCTGGCGGACCCGTTCGGCGTCCGGCGCGTCGGTCTGCCCGCTGACGTAGGAGTGGGTGGCGAGGTAGCAGAGCAGGCCGCGGGCCTTGGAGTTGGCTCCGCTGTCGGCGGGGGACTGGTTGCAGGTCGGGGCCGGGGTGGGTGGCGGCGGGACCGCGTACACCTCGACCTCGTACAGCGAGTAGCCCCAGCTCGGGTTGGCGCGGGCGGTGCCGTACACCCGCACGTACCGGCCGGTGCCGGTGACGGTGAGTTCGTCGAGGCCGCCGTCACCGGTGGTGGTGCTGTGGACGGTGGTCCAGGTGGTGCCGTCGGTCGAGGTCTGCACCTGGTACGCCCGCGCGTACGCCGCCTCCCAGCGCAGGTTGACCTGCCGGATGGGGTACGTGGCCCCCAGGTCGACCCGGATCCACTGCGGGTCGGTGTAGGCGCTGCCCCAGCGTGTGCCGGTGTCACCGTCGACGGCCAGGCCGGCGGCGTGGCCGGTGCTCTCCGCCGACGACGCGGTGGCCGGCCGGCCCCGGGCCAGGTTGCCGGCCGGGGCCGGGTCGGTGGACGTGGGGGTGGGTGCCGGGGTGGTGGGCGTGGGGCCCGGCGTGGTGGGGGTCGGGGTGGGGGCGGTGTCGCCGCAGGTCAGGCCGTTGAGTGTGAACGTGGTCGGGGCCGGGTTCGACCCGTTGTACGTGACGTTGAAACCGAAGCCGACCGTGCCGCCGTTGCCGGGGATGCTGGCGCTGTAGCTGAGGTTCGTGGCGGTGACGGTGGCCCCGGACTGGCTCTTCGTGGCGTTCCAGATGTCGCCGACGGTCTGGGTGCCGGGGAAGGTCCAGACCAGGTTCCAGCCGTTGATGCTGGTGGCCTCGTTGTTGGTGACGGTCACCGCGACGGTGGCCCCGGTGCCCCAGTCGTTGGTGACCCGCCAGTCCACGGCGCACGGGGACGCGGCGGCGTGGGCGTCGGGCAGGGTGACCAGGCTGACGGACAGCGCCGTGGCCGTCGCCACCGCGCCGGCCAGCAGGGCGCCGGCCCGTGGTGGTTTCCTCATCGTCGTCTCCTCCGGGTGGTGATCGCTGCGGGATCACCCCGGGCAGGGCACGACGGGCCGTCGGCGCAGTCAGCTGCCGATGGCCGGACGTCGACGGGTGGGGGCGTCCCGACGGGTGGTGGAAGTATTGACGATGATGAACTTAACCGGTTCACTTGTCAACGTCGCGGAGGCCTGCCGACTCACGCCGGGCAGGGCAGACAGGGGAGTCGGGCGACGCGCCCGCAGTTACGGCGATGTCGTGGTGTCGCACCGGGCGGGACACCACGACATCGCCGAAACGGAGTGGATCTGGGCGGACGGTCAGTCCGGGACGCGGCGGTACGCGCCGTCGCTGGCCGAGGTGGCCATCGAGGCGTACGCGCGCAGCGCCGCCGAGACCGGACGCTGCCGGTCGACCGGGGTGTACGGCCGGTCCCGCTTCTCCTGGGCGACGCGCCGGGCCGCCAGCACGTCCTCGGGCACGTTCAGCTCGATGGACCGGCCCGGGATGTCGATGACGACCTCGTCACCCGGCTCCACCAGGGCGATCAGCCCACCGGAGGCGGCCTCCGGGGAGACGTGCCCGATGGACAGCCCGGACGTGCCGCCGGAGAACCGGCCGTCGGTGAGCAGCGCACAGGCCCGGCCCAGCCCGCGCCCCTTGAGGAACGAGGTGGGGTAGAGCATCTCCTGCATGCCCGGCCCACCCTTCGGGCCCTCGTACCGGATCACCACCACGTCCCCGGCGACGACCTCCTTGGCCAGGATGGCGGTGACCGCGTCGTCCTGGGACTCGTACACCTTGGCCGGGCCCCGGAAGGTCAGGCACTCCTCGGGCACCCCGGCGGTCTTCACCACGCAGCCGTCCGGGGCCAGGTTGCCGTGCAGGATGGCCAGCCCGCCGTCGGCCGAGTACGCGTGCTTTCGGTCCCGGATGCAGCCCTCGGCGGCGTCGGTGTCCAGCGTGGACCAGCGGTTGGTGGTGGAGAACGGCTCGGTGGTGCGTACCCCGCCGGGCGCGGCGTGGAACAGTTCCACCGCCTCCGGCTTCGGTGAGCCGCCGCGCACGTCCCAGTCGGCGAGCCACTGCGCCAGCGTGGGGGAGTGCACGGCGTGCACGTCCCGGTGCAGCAGGCCGGCGCGGTCCAGCTCACCGAGGATGGCCGGGATGCCGCCGGCCCGGTGCACGTCCTCCATGTGGTACTGCGGGGAGTTCGGGGCCACCTTCGCCAGGCAGGGCACCCGCCGGGAGATCGCGTCGATGGCGGCCACGTCGAAGTCCAGTTCCGCCTCGCGGGCGGCGGCCAGCAGGTGCAGGATCGTGTTGGTGGAGCCGCCCATCGCCACGTCCAGGGCGACGGCGTTCTCGAAGGCGTCCCGGTTGGCGACGTTACGGGGCAGCACCGAGGCGTCGTCCCCGTCGTACCACCGCTTGGCGATCTCCACGACGGTGCGGCCGGCCTCCACGAACAGCGACCGGCGCGCGGCGTGGGTCGCCAGGGTCGAGCCGTTGCCGGGCAGCGCCAGCCCGATCGCCTCGGTGAGGCAGTTCATCGAGTTGGCGGTGAACATGCCGGAGCAGGAGCCGCAGGTCGGGCAGGCGGACCGCTCGATCGCGCCGAGCTGCTCGTCGGTGACCGCCTCGTTCGACGACGCGATCATCGCGTCGATCAGGTCGATCTTGGAGTGCACGATGCCCTCGATCGCCACCGTCTTGCCGGCCTCCATCGGGCCGCCGGAGACGAAGACCGTCGGGATGTTCAGCCGCAGCGCGGCCAGCAGCATGCCCGGGGTGATCTTGTCGCAGTTCGAGATGCAGACCAGGGCGTCCGCGCAGTGCGCGTTGACCATGTACTCCACCGCGTCGGCGATCAGCTCCCGGCTGGGCAGCGAGTAGAGCATCCCGCCGTGGCCCATGGCGATGCCGTCGTCCACCGCGATCGTGTTGAACTCCCGACCCACCCCGCCGGCCTCGGCCACCGCGTCGGCGACCAGGCCGCCGAGGTCCTTCAGGTGCACGTGACCGGGTACGAACTGGGTGAAACTGTTGGCGATGGCGACGATCGGCTTACCGAAGTCGTCGTCGGTCATCCCGGTGGCCCGCCAGAGGGCCCGGGCGCCGGCCATCGTCCGACCGTGCGTGGAGGTCTTCGACCGCAGCTCAGGCATGCCCCCCAGTGTGGCACCACCGGATCACCCGGTCCGGCTCGAGCGCGCTGTGTCCCAACAGTTGCACACCCGGGATCCCGCCCGTCGATGGCTTCCGGCAGAGTTGACCCCGTGCACTTCTCCCCGGTGATGATCGCCGTCGCGGTGGCGAGCGGTCTCGTGGCGGTGGTCGCCACCGGGCTGCTGGTCGCCTCGGTCGCCCGGCGGCGCGGCGCGTACCGGCAGTCCCATCTGCTGCTGGCCGCCGGTGCGCTGGTCGCACTGCCCAGCCTGGCCGTCGGTCTGGTCGGCGTCGCCGCCACCCACGGGCACCACCAGGCGGAACGCACCGGCTGGGCGACCGTGGTCGCGGTCGGCATCGCGGCGAGCGGTCTGCTCGGCTGCGCCGGCCTGCTCCGGATGCCCGGGGTGGTCGGGTCGGTGTCCGGCGCGGTCCGGCTGGTCCTCGACGGCGTGAGCGTCGGGGCGGCCCTCTGGTTCGTCGGCTGGGTGCTGTTCTCCGAGCCGACCCGGCTGCTCGGCGACGCGACCCCGATGGCCTGTGTACCGATCCTGCTCGCCACGGTCAGCGCGGCCCTCGCCGCCGGGCTGAACGCGGTGGTCGCCGCGCGGGCGCCCCGGCCCCGGATCCGGCTGGCCGGGCTCTGCTGCGGGGTCACCACCACCGTCGTCGGCGGGCTGGGGGTGGCCGGCGGGCTGTGCCAGGCCGGCCCCGGGCTGGCCGTGGCCGGCGCGGCGATGCTCGCGGTCGGCCTGCTCTCCGCCGGGCTCGCGGTGTTCACCGCCGACCCGCCCGGCCAGGTGGAGGCCGACCTGATCCGCCGGGACAGCGAGTACGCCTTCCTGCCCATGATCGCGATGGCCGCCTCGGCGGTGTACCACCTCCTCCAGGACGGCCGCTTCGACGCGTACGGGATCACCGCCGGCAGCATCGAGGGCTTCGCGCTGGTCACCCGGCAGTACCTCACCCTGCACGACATGCGCGGGTACGCGGCCCGGCTGGTCGAGCGGGAGGCGCACTTCCGGGAGCTGGCGCACACCGACCCGCTGACCGGCCTGGCGAACCGCCGAGGGCTGCTGCGGGCCCTGGAGGCCGCCGCCGGCGGCCGTGACCCGGTGGTCCTGCTCGGGCTGGACCTGGACGGCTTCAAGCACGTCAACGACATGCGTGGACACGACGTCGGCGACGCGGTGCTGGCCGAGGTCGGGCGACGGTTACGCGAGCACCACCGACCCGGGGACGTCGCCGCCCGGCTCGGCGGCGACGAGTTCGCGGTGCTGATGCGGGGGCGGCCCGACGACGCGGACCGGGTCGCCGAGCGGCTGCTGGCCGAGCTGGGCCGGGCGTACCAGCAGCCGGACGGCCCGGTCCTGCTCTCGGTGAGCATCGGGGTCGCCGCCCGGGTCGACGACCCGGACGCGCCGGTGCTGCTGCGCCGGGCCGACGAGCCGGAGGCCGAGGTGCTGCTGCGCCACGCCGACCTGGCCCTGCGGTACGCCAAGCAGCAGGGCAAGAACCGGGTCGAACGCTACGACGTGGCGTACGAGCGGATGCTGCGCCGCCGGATGACGCTGGAGCACGAACTGCGCGGCGCGATCGACCGGGGCGAGCTGAGGCTGGCCTTCCAGCCGGTGGCCTCGCTGCCGTCGGTGCGCCCGGTCGGGGCGGAGGCGTTGCTCCGCTGGCACCACCCCGAGCTGGGCAACGTCCGGCCGGACGAGTTCATCCCGCTGGCCGAGGAGTGCGGGATGATCGCCACGCTCGGCGCGTGGGTGCTGGACGAGGCGTGCCGCCAGCTCTCCCGCTGGCTGGCCGACGGCCACGACGTCTGGGTGTCGGTGAACGTCTCGCCCCGGGAACTGCCGGCCGAGGCGTACGTGGTGCAGGTCGCCGAGGCGCTGCGGACGCACCGGGTGCCGCCGCAGCGACTGGTGCTGGAGGTCACCGAGCACACCGTGGCGTCGGACGTCGATGCGCTGATCCGCCGGCTGACCGCGTTGCGCCGCACCGGGGTCCGGATCGCCCTGGACGACTTCGGCGCGGGCTACTCCTCCCTCGGGCAGCTCCGCCGGCTGCCGATCGACATCCTCAAGATCGACCACAGTCTGGTGGCCGAGCACGAGCCGGTGCGGCCGGTGGACCGGGAGGGGCCGGCCTTCGCCCCGATGGTCGACATCGTGATGCGGCTGGGCCACCAGTTGGGGCTGGAGGTGATCGCGGAGGGTGTGACCTCGCCCACCGAACTGGCGGCGGTGGTCGCCGCCGGCTGCCGGTTCGGCCAGGGCGCGCTGTTCGGCTGGGGGGTGCCGGCGGAGCACCTGGAGGCGATGCTCGACGCGGCGACCGCACCGGTGGCGCGACCGCTGCCCGCCTCAGCTGCGCCACCCGGGCCACCCGACCCCGCCGAGCAGGCCATACCGCCCCGGCAGCCGGGCCCGTCCGGGCCGGCCGTGCCGCCCCGGCAGCCGGCTCCGTCCGAGCAGGCGACGCCGCCCCGGCAGTCGGCTCCGTCGGACCATGCCGCGCTCCCGCCGGGGCAGCGGCCGGCGCTGCCCGGTCCGCCACCCGGTCCGTTCGCCGGTCCGTCGGATGGGACGCCTCCCGCGCCGGGCGGTACGACATCTTCGCAGGTCGGGCCGGGTGCGCTTCGGGACGTGCGGGGTGGCGCGGCACACCGTTGACCAACATGTGGGATCAGTTGACTCATCGCGTGAGATGCGTCAGGCTGTCCACATGTCGTCGTTCCGCTTCCCGCGAGTACTTACCTGAGCGCACTCTCCCGTCGTGAGAGTGCGCTGGCCCCGTGCATCTGCACGTGGGCCGTTTTTATTGCCGTTGGACCCATCGGGGCGGGCCCCGCCCGCGTTGCACGATCCGACGAGCCCGTCATCCCGACGAGGCCGTCACCCTGAGCCACTCACCCGAGCCGAAGGCCAGAAACCGTCATGACGAGACCCACGCCAGAGACCCTCGCCCACTCCGCCCGGCGAGCCCGGACCACCGCCGAGCCGACCGCCGACCGGGCCGCCGCCCCGGCCACCCCGGCGGTACCCGCCGTCGGCGCCCCGCTCCAGGTCTCCGGTGCCGGCTCCCTGGTGCGCTCGCTGGAGGCGCTCGGGGTCGACGTGGTGTTCGGCATCCCCGGCGGGGCGATCCTGCCGGCGTACGACCCGCTCTACGACTCCCGGGTCCGGCACATCCTGGTCCGGCACGAGCAGGGCGCCGGGCACGCCGCCACCGGGTACGCCCAGGCCACCGGCCGGGTCGGGGTGTGCATCGCCACCTCCGGGCCGGGCGCGACGAACCTGGTCACCCCGATCGCCGACGCGTACATGGACTCGGTGCCGGTGGTGGCGATCACCGGGCAGGTGCCGCGGCCGGCGATCGGCACGGACGCCTTCCAGGAGGCGGACATCCAGGGCATCACCCTGCCGATCACCAAGCACAACTTCCTGGTGCAGACCCCGGAGGAGATCCCGCGGGTGCTGGCCGAGGCGTTCCACCTGGCCGCCACCGGCCGGCCCGGTCCGGTCCTGGTCGACATCCCCAAGGACGTCCTCCAGGCGCAGACCACCTTCGCCTGGCCGCCCACCCTCGACCTGCCCGGCTACCGGCCGACCCTGCACCCGCACGGCAAGCAGATCCGCGAGGCGGCCCGGCTGATGACCACCGCCCGCCGCCCGGTGCTCTACGTCGGCGGCGGCGTGCTCAAGGCCGGTGCCACCGAGGGGCTGCGCCGGCTGGCCGAGCTGACCGGCATCCCGGTGGTCACCACGCTGATGGCGCGCGGGGCGTTCCCCGACTCGCACGACCAGCACTTGGGCATGCCCGGCATGCACGGCACGGTCGCCGCGGTCTACGCCCTGCAGAAGTCCGACCTGATCGTGGCGCTGGGCGCGCGGTTCGACGACCGGGTGACCGGCAAGCTGGACTCGTTCGCGCCGGGCGCGACCGTGGTGCACGCCGACATCGACCCGGCCGAGATCGGCAAGAACCGGACGGCGGACGTGCCGATCGTCGGTGACGCCCGGCACGTGATCGACGAGCTGATCGGCGCGGTCACCGTGGAGCACGCCGCCGGCCGGATCGCCGAGCTGGCCGAGTGGTGGGCCCAGCTCAGCGACCTGCGCGCCCGCTACCCGCTCGGGTACGACGAGCCGGCCGACGGCACGCTCGCCCCGCAGTACGTGATCAAGCGGCTGGGCGAGATCGTCGGCCCGGACGCGATCTACGTGGCCGGCGTCGGCCAGCACCAGATGTGGGCGGCCCAGTTCATCTCGTACGAGCAGCCGTACACCTGGCTCAACTCTGGTGGCGCCGGCACCATGGGGTACGCGGTCCCGGCCGCGATGGGCGCGAAGGTCGGCAAGCCGGACACGGTGGTCTGGGCGGTGGACGGCGACGGCTGCTTCCAGATGACCAACCAGGAGCTGGCGACCTGTGCCCTGGAGGGCATCCCGGTCAAGATCGCCATCATCAACAACGGCAACCTGGGCATGGTCCGGCAGTGGCAGACCCTCTTCTACGGGGAGCGCTACTCCAACACCGAGCTGGGCACCCACAAGCACCGCATCCCGGACTTCGTCAAGCTCGCCGAGGCGCTCGGCTGCATCGGTCTGCGCTGCGAGAACGCCGCCGACGTGGACAAGACCATCGAGGCGGCGATGGCGATCGACGACGCGCCGGTGGTGATCGACTTCGTGGTCGGCAAGGACGCGATGGTCTGGCCGATGGTCGCCGCCGGCACCAGCAACGACGAGATCATGTTCGCCCGGGACGTTCGCCCGGTCTTCGACGAGGATGACGTGTAACCCATGACGATGCACACGCTTTCGGTTCTGGTGGAGAACAAGCCGGGTGTCCTGGCCCGGGTCTCCGGGCTGTTCTCCCGGCGCGGCTTCAACATCGACAGCCTGGCCGTCGGCGAGACGGAGAACCCGGACGTCTCCCGGATCACCATCGTGGTCAACGCCGAGTCCTCGCCGCTGGAGCAGGTGACCAAGCAGCTCAACAAGCTGGTCAACGTACTCAAGATCGTCGAGCTGGATCCGCAGGTCTCGGTGGCCCGGGAGCTGCTGCTGGTCAAGGTCCGCGCCGACCGCAACGCCCGCAGCCAGGTGCTGGAGACGGTGAACCTGTTCCGCGCCCGGGTGGTCGACGTGGCCCCGGACACGCTGACCATCGAGGCGACCGGCACCCCCGACAAGCTGGACGCGCTGCTGCGCGACCTCGAACCGTTCGGCATCAAGGAGATGGTCCAGTCGGGCACGGTGGCGATCGGGCGCGGCTCGCGCTCCATCACCGCCGGCCCGTCCCTGCGGGCCGCCTGACCAGGGGCGGCGCGTCGCCGGGCCACCTGACCACGGGCGGCGCGTGGCCGCGCCGCCGACGAATCCACCCGCATCCGCACCGAACCACGACGGGCCACCCGGGCCGCCGTACGAAAGGGAAGTTCTGATGAGCGTTGAGGTGTTCTACGACGACGACGCCGACCTGAGCCTGATCCAGGGCAGGAAGGTCGCCGTGATCGGGTACGGCAGCCAGGGGCACGCCCACGCGCTGTCGCTGCGCGACTCGGGCGTCGACGTGGTGATCGGTCTGCCGGAGGGCTCCAAGAGCCGGGCCAAGGCCGAGGAGCAGGGGCTGCGGGTGCTCACCCCGGCGGAGGCGTCCGCCGAGGCCGACGTGATCATGATCCTGGCCCCGGACACCGCGCAGCGCAAGCTCTACGCCGAGTCCGTCGCCCCGAACCTGACCGCCGGCAAGGCGCTCTTCTTCGGCCACGGCTTCAACATCCGGTACGACCTGATCAAGCCGCCGGCCGACGTGGACGTGGCGATGGTCGCCCCGAAGGGCCCGGGTCACCTGGTCCGCCGCCAGTACGTCGACGGCAAGGGCGTGCCCTGCCTGGTCGCGGTGGAGCAGGACGCGACGGGCAACGGCCTCGCCCTGGCCCTGTCGTACGCCAAGGGCATCGGCGGCACCCGGGCCGGCGTGATCCGGACCACCTTCAAGGAGGAGACCGAGACCGACCTGTTCGGCGAGCAGGCGGTGCTCTGCGGTGGCGCGTCCGCGCTGGTGCAGACCGGTTTCGAGGTGCTCACCGAGGCCGGCTACGCGCCCGAGGTGGCCTACTTCGAGTGCCTGCACGAGCTGAAGCTGATCGTCGACCTGATGTACGAGGGCGGCATCGCCCGGATGCGCTACAGCATCTCCGACACCGCCGAGTACGGCGACCTGTCCCGGGGTCCGCGCGTGATCGACTCGCGGGTCAAGGACGAGATGCGCAAGATCCTCTCCGAGGTCCAGTCCGGCGAGTTCGCCCGCGAGTGGATCGCCGAGGACGACGCCGGCCGGCCGAACTACCGCAAGTGGCAGGCCGAGGGCGCGGCGCACCCGATCGAGGAGACCGGCAAGAAGCTGCGCGACATGATGAGCTGGGTGGACCGCCCGATCACCGAGACCGCCTGACCTTCCGGTTTCGTCACCCCTGACCCCGTCCCGCCCTGTCGGGCAGCACGTCCGCGTCGTCCGCGAACGTCACCGGCAGGCGCGGGGCGGGGCTCGTGGCGTGCCGGCGCGCCCGGTCGAGGCGTGTCGGACGTCTCGCTGGTGTGTGAGGGCCCTCACCCCGGTCCCGCGGACACCCCCGGTAGCCCGCCGCCTACCATCGCGGGTAGGTGCTTGCGGCACCCGAACGGCCATGGCCCGGTTCAGCACAGGGCGCAGTGCGGCGTCCCGTCGAGGCAGCCGACCGCCCGGACAATATCTACGAGGACCGATGAATCCTGTCGTACTGATCGCCGAAGAACTCGCTCCCGCCGCCATCGAGGTGCTCGCCCACGACTTCGACGTACGCCACGTCGACGGCACCGACCGTCCGGCGCTGCTCTCCGCCCTCGCCGAGGCCGACGCGGTGATCGTGCGCAGTGCCACCCAGATCGACGCGGAGGCGGTCGCCGCCGCGCCCCGGCTGAAGGTGGTCGCCCGGGCGGGCGTCGGCCTGGACAACGTCGAGGTGCCGGCCGCCACCGCCCGGGGCGTCATGGTCGTCAACGCCCCCACCTCCAACATCGTCTCCGCCGCCGAGCAGGCCGTCGCCCTGCTGCTGGCCGTGGCGCGCAACACCGCCAGCGCCAGCGCCGCGCTCAAGGCGGGGGAGTGGAAGCGGTCCAGGTACACCGGCGTCGAGATCCAGGGCAAGACCGTCGGCGTGGTCGGCCTCGGCCGGATCGGTGTGCTGTTCGCCCAGCGGATCGCCGCCTTCGGCACCCGGCTGATCGCGTACGACCCCTACATCCAGCCGGCCCGCGCGGCCCAGCTGGGGGTCCGCCTGGTCGGGCTGGACGAGCTGCTGCGGGAGAGCGACTTCATCTCCATCCACCTGCCGAAGACGCCGGAGACGGTCGGCCTGATCGGCGAGAAGGAACTGTCGATCGTCAAGCCGGGCGTACGCATCGTCAACGCCGCCCGGGGCGGGCTGGTCGACGAGCAGGCCCTGGCGGACGCGATCGCCGAGGGCCGGGTCGCCGGAGCCGGCGTCGACGTGTACGCCAAGGAGCCCTGCACCTCCTCGCCGCTGTTCGCGTTCGACAACGTGGTGGCGACCCCGCACCTCGGCGCGTCCACCCACGAGGCGCAGGACAAGGCCGGGCTGGCCGTGGCGAAGAGCGTCAAGCTCGCCCTCCAGGGCGAGTTCGTGCCGGACGCGGTGAACGTCCAGGCCGGCGGCGTGGTCGCCGAGGACGTCCGCCCGCTGCTGCCGCTGGCCGAGAAGCTGGGGCGGGCCTTCACCGCCGTGGCCGGCGGGGTGGCCGCCAGCGTCACCGTCGAGGTCAAGGGCGAGATCGCCAACCACGACGTCTCGGTGCTGAAGCTCGCCGCCACCAAGGGGCTGTTCAGCTCGGTGGTCGAGGAGCAGGTCACCTACGTCAACGCGCCGCACCTGGCCGCCGAGCGGGGCGTCGAGGTGACCCTGACCAGCCAGGCCGACGGCGTGGACCAGCCCAACCTGGTCACCGTGCGCGGCGCGCTCCCCGACGGCCGGACCGTCAGCGTCTCCGGCACCGCCGCGGGCGCGCCCGGCCGCGAGGTCCTCAAGCTCACCGAGGTGGACGGCTTCGACGTGGAGATCGGTGCGGAGGGCATCCTGCTCTTCCTCCGCTACGTCGACCGGCCCGGCGTGGTCGGCACCGTCGGCACCCTGCTCGGCGAGGCCGGCATCAACATCGCCGCCATGCAGGTGGCCCGGCGGGAGGCCGGCGGTGAGACGCTGATGACGCTCACCGTCGACCAGGCGCTCGGCGCGGACCTGCTCACCTCGGCCGCCGACTCGATCGGCGCGACCGCCGCCAGCGCCGCCGACCTGCGCGACGAGTAGTCCCCGCACACCTGTACCACGAGGGGCCCGGCCATCGGCCGGGCCCCTCGCTCGTGGGCCTGTCGACGCCACCCCGGCGGGGCGGGCCGCCGGGGCGACCAGGGTCAGCCGGTCGCCGGGGCGACCAGCGGCCAGCGAACCGCCGGGGCGACCAGCGGCCGGACGGCTCGCGGTCGGGTCAGCGGCTGGCGGGGTACGCGGTGGGGGGCGGGTAGACCGAGCCGTCCTGCGGGTCGAACAGCATCAGACCGTTCTCGGCGGCGAGCCGTTCGATGTCGAGGAGCACCTGGTCCTCGCAGGTCGCGAAAAGACACATCGCGACGTGGTCGGCCGCGGCGTGCAACGGTGTCACCTCCCACGGCGATCCCGGGCGGGCCGGTCGGTCCGGATAGGAGGCGGTGATCGCCCGGTAGAAGGCGACCACCCGGGGGTCGGGGTAGCTGTCGACGTGCTGTCCCTGTCGGCACCGCTGCACCGCCGCCCGCACGTCCGCAGGGGAGGCTCCGTCCGGCAGGGCCCACACGCTCAGATCGAAACTCACGGCGGACAGCGTGCCATCCGGCCGACCCGCCGTGTCACCGACCCCGTGCACCGTTCGGGACGGGCCCGCGACGTCCCACCGGATGGTCCGCTGTAGAGACTCTTGCGGCAGGATACGGCAGTTCGCTAGCGTACACGTGCGGTTACTGACCGAACTCACGGTGTCGACCCGTCTTCGGGTGGCGGCGTCCGGCGTCCGGCCGGTCGGTGCCGCACCCCTCGGATGCGCGAGCCACGCGCACTCGTCGTCGACCGGCCCTCGCGGTTGTTGCCGAGACCGTGAGGGCCGATCACGGCCGGTCCGTCGTGCCGGACGGCCGGGAACGTCGGCGTGCGCCGGGCCGGTCAGGCGGCCCGTCCGGTCAGGAGTGGACGGCGGGTGCCGCTGACGGTGGCTCCGGCGAAGGTCAGGAGTGGTCGGCGAAGAGGGGACGGTAGGGCGAGCCGTCCGGGAACCACGCCAGCCCGGCCGGGCCGGCGGCGTACAGCGCGGTGGCGTACGCGTCGGCCACCGACAGGTCCGGTCCCACCACAGTGGCCGCCGACCACTGCCGGGCCGGTTCCCCGGTGTGCGGGTCGACCACGTGGTCACGTCGGCCGGAGACCCCGGAGGTGCCGATCGCGCCGGCGGTCATCTCCAGCACCAGCGGGGCGCGGGCGGCGTCCGGGTGGTGCACCGCCACCCGCCACGGGCCGCCGTGCGGGGCCTGGCCCCGCACGACCAGGTCCGCGCCGCTGACCACGGCGTAGTCGTGTACCCCGGCGGCGCGCAGCCGGGCGGCGGCCCGCTCCACCGCCCACCCGCCGAGCAGGCCACCCGGGTCGAAGCCGCCGGGCACCGCCCAGGCGTCGAACCAGCCGTCGGTGGCGGCCCGCATGGCGGCGCACCGGTTCACCAGGTCGGCGAGCGGGGCGTACGACTCGGCGCTGATCTCGCCCCGCCGCAGCCGGGAGACCAGGCTCTCCGGCCGGGTGGGGCCGTAGGTGAGGTCGACGGCACGCAGCTCGGCGACCGCGTCGGCGAGCGCCTCGCCCATGCCGCGCCGGCCCAGCCAGTCCGGGGCGTTGAGCACGAGCGTGTACTCGGCGGTGCCGGTGCGGACGGTGTGCGTGGCGGTGAGCCGGTCACCGGCGACGGAGCCCCACCGGTCGAGCAGGCTCCGGGTGCCGAGCCGCAGGTCGGGGCGGCGGTTGACATGGGCGGGTTGATCCACCCACCGGGTCCGGGTCCGTTCCTCGATCCGCATGTCGCTGCTCCCTCCGGACGGTGCCGCCGCCGTCGCCGACCACCCGCCACGGGCCCCCGTGACCCGTTCGGACCCACTCTAGGGTGCCGAGTTGACCGCACCATGAATGTCAGCTGGAAAGGAACTGTGCATCTCTCTTTCCCATATCCTGAGCACTCCGTACCGGAAAACGGGACAGCGACGTACCGTACGGATTCAACGGTGAGCCGAGGGAGTGGAACGTGGCGCGGATCGCGGTGGTGGCCGGGGACGGGATCGGACCCGAGGTGGTCGCGCAGGCCCGCAAGGTCATCGACGCGGTGCTCCCCGGGGTGACGGCCACCGAGTACGACCTCGGCGCGGCCCGTTACCACCGCACCGGCGAGGTGCTGCCCGACTCGGTGCTGACCGAACTGGCCGGACACGACGCCATCCTGCTCGGCGCGGTCGGCGACCCGACCGTCCCGCCGGGCGTGCTGGAGCGGGGTCTGCTGCTCAAGCTGCGTTTCGCCTTCGACCAGTACGTCAACCTGCGTCCCTCCCGGCTCTGGCCCGGCACCGCCGGCCCGCTGGCGAACGTCAAGCCGGGCGAGGTCGACCTGGTGGTGGTGCGGGAGGGCACCGAGGGGCTGTACGCCGGGGCGGGCGGATCGCTGCACCGGGACACCCCGGCCGAGGTCGCCACCGAGGAGAGCCTGAACACCCGGCACGGCGTGGAGCGGGTGATCCGGGACGCGTTCACCCGGGCCGCCCGCCGCGAGCGGCGCCGGGTCACCCTGGTCCACAAGACCAACGTGCTCACCCACGCCGGCTCGCTGTGGGCGCGGGCGTTCGAGGCGGTCGCCGCCGAACACCCGGACGTGACCACCGAGTACCAGCACGTCGACGCCGCCGCGATGTTCCTGGTCACCCAGCCGCAGCGGTACGACGTGGTGGTCACCGACAACCTCTTCGGTGACATCCTCACCGACATCGCCGCCGCCGTCACCGGGGGCATCGGGCTGGCCGCCAGCGGCTGCATCAACCCCGAGGGGCGGTACCCGTCGATGTTCGAGCCGGTGCACGGCTCCGCTCCGGACATCGCCGGCAAGGGGGTCGCCGACCCGGTGGCCGCCGTGCTCTCCGCCGCGCTGCTGCTGGAGCAGCTCGGCCACCCCGACGCCGCCGTACGGGTCACCGAGGCGGTCGCCACCGAGCTGTCCCAGCGGACGCCGGGCGTACCGCTGCGTACCGAGGAGGTCGGCGACCGGCTGGCCGGGTACGCCACCGCCTGAACGGTCCGGCCACACCACGTCCGACCGGTCCCGGTGTCACGGTCGGTAGTTTCGGGACGCCCGCCGACCTTCCCGCTGAACGACCGTTCGGGGTAAGTTTCACAACACCAGTCCTTCGGCGTGCTGTCGGCATGCCGTGATCCCGCAGGGAGGTCAGCGCGATGAGCGGTGGTGACAAGCTCGAATTCGAGATCCGTCGGAACCCCGCGCCGGTAGCCGTCGCCGACCGGGCCGCCCTGCTGGCCAGCCCGGGTTTCGGCCGGGTCTTCACCGACCACATGGTCACGATCCGCTACGCCGAAGGGAAGGGCTGGTACGACGCCCGGGTCGAGGCACGGGCCCCGATCCCGATGGACCCGGCCAGCGCCGCGCTGCACTACGCGCAGGAGATCTTCGAGGGGCTCAAGGCGTACCGCACCGTCGACGGCGGGGTGACCCTGTTCCGGCCGGAGGCCAACGCGGCCCGGTTCGTCGCCTCCGCCGAGCGGCTGGCGATGCCGGCGTTGCCGCCGGAGGTGTTCCTCGACTCGCTGCACCGGCTGATCGAGATCGACGAGGAGTGGGTGCCGTCCGGTGCGGACGGCAGCCTCTACCTGCGGCCGTTCATGTTCGCCAGTGAGGTGTTCCTCGGTGTCCGGCCGGCCCAGGAGTACCTCTACGTGCTGATCGCCTCGCCGGTCGGGTCGTACTTCGCCGGTGGGGTGCAGCCGGTCAAGGTCTGGGTCTCCCCGGACTACACCCGGGCCGCGCCCGGCGGCACCGGCGCGGCCAAGTGCGGCGGCAACTACGCCGCCTCGCTGGTCGCGCAGGCCGAGGCCATCGAGCACGGCTGCGACCAGGTGGTCTTCCTGGACGCGGTCGAGCGGCGGTTCGTCGACGAGCTGGGCGGCATGAACGTCTTCTTCGTCTACGACGACGACACCCTGGTCACGCCGCCGCTGACCGGGACCATCCTGCCCGGCATCACCCGTGAGTCGGTGCTGACCCTGGCCAGCGAGGCCGGGTTGACCGTCGCTGAGCGGCCGGTCACCTTCGCTGACTGGCAGGCCGACGCGGAGTCCGGGCGGCTGCGTGAGGTGTTCGCCTGCGGCACCGCCGCCGTGATCACGCCGATCGGGCACGTGCGGTTCCCGGACGGCGAGTTCGCCATCGGGGCCGGCGAGCCGGGCCGGCTCACCATGGGCCTGCGCCAGCAGCTGGTCGACATCCAGCGCGGGACGGCCGCCGACCCGTACGGCTGGGTCCGCCGGGTGCTCTGACCGGCAGGCCGAACGCCGGGTGCTCTGCCCGGTCCGGCAAGCGTTCCGCCGGGTGCTCCGACCGGCCACGCCAGCCGTCCGCCTTACCGGGCGGGCCGACGACCTTTCCGACCAATCGCCCCGCCGGTGGTGTCCGATATCCGACACCGCCGGCGGGGCGGTCGCCGTTTGGGCCGGTAGTGGCCCGGTCGCCGACCGTGCTGGCCGAACGGCCGATCTATTCCCGGATATCGATGCTGCCCTACCTTCCTGACGCAGGTTGCCGCGTCAGAGGGAGTCAGCATGTCGGGACCGTCGCGCCGCCGAACGATCCGCTCCAGGGTGTGGGCCGGTCCCCGCCTCCGACTCACCTCCGTCGCCGCCGCCCTGGTGGTGCTGCTGCCGCTCGCCGTCCGGGCGGACCTGCCGGCGCTGGCCCCCGCCTCGGTCTCCTGCGACGGGGTGGGCTGGGCGTACGACGCCGCCGGTCAGCTCGTCGGCGTGCAGGACCAGGCCAACCGGACCGCCCGGTACGGCTACGACGCGGCCGGCAACCCCACCTCGGTCGTCAACGAGGGCACCCCCGACCTGGCGGTGCTGTCGGTCGTCCCGGCCACCGCCGAGGTCGGCGCGACGGTCACCGTCGAAGGTGGCTGCTTCTCGACGGTGCCGGCGGAGAACACCGTCCGGTTCAACGGCGTACCGGCCACCGTCACCGGGGCCAGCGGACGCCGGCTGACCGCCACCGTGCCGGCCGGCGCGACCACCGGCCCGGTCACCGTGCAGGTCGGCGGGGACACCGCCGCCAGCCCGGCCAGCTTCGTGGTCGCCGGCCCGGACACCTCCGCCCCCACCATCACCGGGGTCACCCCGGCCGTGGCGGTGCCGGGCACCCCGGTCACCGTCACCGGGACCGGCTTCGCCACCCCGGTGGCCGACAACGGCCTGACCGTCAACCGGACGCGGGCCGCCGTCACCTCGGCCGCCGCCGGCAGCCTCACCGTGGAGACGCCCACCGGCGTCGCCTCCGGCCGGGTCACCGTGCGCACCCGGTACGGCAGCGTGTCCAGCGGCGCGGACCTCTTCGTCGCCCCGCCGCCGTACGCGGCTACGGACGTCGCGCACACCGGCCGGGCCGCGCTCGGGGTGGCCCACCCGGTCACCATCGGCACCGGCGGTGACCTGGGACTGGTCGTCTTCGACCTGACCGAGGGACAGCAGGCCAGTGTGGACCTGACCGGCGGTACCTTCGGCTCCTGCGGCATCTCCAGCGTCAAGGTGCTCGACCCGTACGGGCGGACCGTCCGCTCGCTGGGCTGTGTCGGCACGGCCGGCTTCGTGGACACCGTCCGGGCCCGCACCGCCGGCACGTACACCCTGGTCGTGGCGGCGGCCGACGGGCACACGGGCTCGGTGACGGCGACCGTGCGGGAGGTGCCGCCGGACGCCACCGCGAGCGCCACCCCGGGCGGTGACCCGGTCACCGTGACCACCACCGTGCCCGGCCAGAACGCCACGGTCACCTTCCCGGGCACCACCGGCCAGCGGGTCTCGGTGCAGGTCAGCGACGGCACGTTCGGCACCTACGACGCCACGGTCTCGCTGCGCCGGCCCGGTGGCGGCACGGTCACCTCGAACAGTTCCTGCGGCGCGTCCTGCTGGTTCGACCGCACCGTGCTCTCCACCGAGGGCACCTGGACCGTCCACATCGACCCGGAGCTGGCGAAGACCGGCAAGCTGACCGTCCGGGTGTACGACGTGCCGGCCGACCCGACCGCGTCCACCACCCCGGGCGGTGACCCGGTGACGGTGACCACGACGGTGCCGGGGCAGAACTCGTCGGTGACGTTCGCCGGTGTCGCCGGTCAGCGGGTGGCCGTGCAGGTGACCGGGGGGACGTACGGCACGTACAACGCGGCCGGGCAGCTCCGGAAGCCGGAC
This sequence comes from Micromonospora cathayae, assembly GCF_028993575.1. Taxonomy (NCBI): domain Bacteria; kingdom Bacillati; phylum Actinomycetota; class Actinomycetes; order Micromonosporales; family Micromonosporaceae; genus Micromonospora; species Micromonospora cathayae. Next base: position 2,943,847 of record NZ_CP118615.1, read on the forward strand.
GGCACGAACCTGACCGGCAGCGCCTACTGCGGGGCGTCCTGCTTCTTCGACACGGTCACCCTGCCGGTCGACGGCACGTACACGTTCGTCCTCGACCCGGAGACCGCCTACGTCGGCGCGGTCACTGTCCGGGTGTACGACGTGCCGGCCGACCCGACCGCGTCCACCACCCCGGGCGGTGACCCGGTGACGGTGACCACGACGGTGCCGGGGCAGAACTCGTCCGTGACGTTCGCCGGTGTCGCCGGCCAGCGGGTGTCGGTGCAGTTCACCGCCGGCACGTACGGCACGTACAACGCGAGCGCCGTGGTGCGTAAGCCGGACGGTACGAACCTGACCGGCAGCGTGTACTGCGGCTCGTCGTGCTTCTTCGACACGGTGGTGCTGCCGGTCGACGGCACGTACACCGTGGTCGTCAACCCGGACGGCACCGCGGTCGGCGCGGTCACCGTGCAGGTGCACGCGGTGCCGGCGGACCACACGGTGACCGCCACCCCGGGCGGCGCACCGGTCACCGTCACCACCACCGTCGCCGGCCAGAACGGCGTGGTCTCCTTCGCCGGTGTCGCCGGCCAGCGGGTGTCGGTGCAGATGACCGCCGGCACGTACGGCACGTACAACGCGAGCGCCGTGGTGCGTAAGCCGGACGGTACGAACCTGACCGGCAGCGTGTACTGCGGCTCGTCGTGCTTCTTCGACACGGTCACCCTGCCGGTCGACGGCACGTACACCGTGCTGGTCAACCCGGACACCACCTACCTCGGCAGCGCGACCGTGCAGGTGTACGACGTGCCGGCCGACGCCACCGCGAGCACCACCCCGAACGGCCCGGCCCGCACCCTGACCACCACCGTCCCCGGCCAGAACGCCGTGCTGTCCTTCCCGGGCACCGCGGGTCAGGCGGTCACCGTCAACCTCGGCAACGGCACCTTCGGCACGTACGACGCGGCGGTGAGCCTGCGCGCCCCGGACGGCACCACCGTGGTCAGCAACTCGTCCTGCGGGACGTCCTGCTCGTTCACCTCCGTGCCGTTGCCGGCGACCGGCACGTACACCGTGCTGGTCAACCCGTCCGGGACGAAGGTCGGCGCGATCACCGCCCAGGTGTACGACGTGCCGGGCGACGCGGTCGCCAGCACCACCCCGGGCGGCGCGGCGGTGTCGGTGACCACCACCGTGCCCGGCCAGAACGGCGTGGTGTCCTTCCCGGCCACCGCCGGTCAGCGGGTCTCGGCGCAGCTGACCGGCGGCACGTACGGGTCGAACGAGGCGACGGTGACGCTGCGCCGGCCGGACGGCACCAGCGTCGTGTCGAACACCGGCTGCGGCACCGGCTGCTTCCTCGACGCGGTGACCCTGCCGGTCGACGGCACGTACACGATCCTGGTGGACCCGAAGGGCACCGTGACCGGGACGATCACCGTCAAGGTCCACGCGGTGCCGGCGGACGCCGCGGTGACCGCCGTCCCGGGTGGGGCGGCGGTGTCGGTGACCACCACGGTGCCCGGCCAGAACGGCGTGGTCTCCGTCGCCGGCACCACCGGCCAGCGGATCGCGGTGCAGCTCAGCGGCGGTACGTACGGGTCGAACGAGGCGACGGTGACGCTGCGCCGGCCGGACGGCACCAGCGTCGTGTCGAACACCGGCTGCGGCACCGGCTGCCTGCTGGAGGTGGCGTCCCTGCCGGTCGACGGGACGTACACGATCCTGGTCGACCCGAAGGGCACCGCGATCGGCACGATCGGCGTCCGGGTGTACGACGTGCCGGCGGACGCCACCGCCAGCACCACGCCGGGCGGGGCGGCGGTCACCGTGACCACCACCGTGCCGGGGCAGAACGCGGTGGTGTCGTTCCCGGGCACCGCCGGTCAGGCGGTCACCGTCACCCTCGCCAACGGCACCTTCGGCTCGGCCGGCGCGACCGTGTCGCTGCGGGCCCCGGACGGCACCACCCTGGCCAGCAACTCGTCCTGTGCGGCCGGGTGCTCGTTCAACTCGATCACGCTCGCCGCGACCGGCACCCACACCGTGCTGGTCAACCCGGCCGGCGTGGCGGTCGGCGGCATCGGCGTCCAGGTGTACGACGTGCCGGTGGACGCCGCCGCGTCGACCACGCCGGGCGGCCCGTCGGTCACCGTGGCCACCACCGTCCCCGGCCAGAACGCGGTGGTGTCGTTCCCCGGCACCGCCGGCCAGCGGGTGCTGGTGCAGCTCACCGGCGGCACCTACGGCACGTACAACGCCAGCGGGATCGTCCGCAAGCCGGACGGCACCAACCTGACCGGCAGCCAGTACTGCGGCGCGTCCTGCCTGTTCGACACCACCGTGCTGCCGGTGGACGGGACGTACACGATCCTGATCGACCCGAGCGGCACCTACACCGGCGCGGTCACCGCCCAGGTGTACGACGTACCGGCCGACGCCGCCGTCACCGCCACGCCCGGCGGGGCGGCGGTCACCGTGACCACCACCGTCCCCGGGCAGAACGCGGTGGTGTCGTTCGCGGGCACCGCCGGGCAGCGGGTGCTGGTGCAGGGCAGCGGCGGCACCTACGGCACGTACGACGCGTCCGCGCAACTGCGCAGGCCGGACGGCACGAACCTGGGCGGCAGCGTCTACTGCGGCGCGTCCTGTCTGATCGACACCACCGTGCTGCCGGCCGACGGCACGTACACCCTGCTGGTCAACCCGGCCGGCGCGAAGGTCGGCACGGTCAACCTGCGGGTGTACGACGTGCCGGCGGACGCCACCGCGAGCACCACGCCAGGCGGGTCGGCGGTGACCGTGACGACGACGGTGCCGGGGCAGAACGCGGTGGTGTCGTTCGCCGGCACCGCCGGGCAGCGGATCTCGGTGCAGGGCAGCGGTGGCACGTACGGCACGTACAACGCCTCCGGGCAGTTGCGTAGGCCGGACGGCACCAACCTGGGCAGCAGCGCCTACTGCGGCGGCTCCTGCTTCCTCGACGTGCTCACCCTGCCGGTCACCGGCACCTACACCCTGCTCGTCAACCCGGACGGTGCCTACACCGGCGCGCTCACCGTGCAGGTGTACGACGTGCCGGCGGACGCGACCGCGTCGACCACACCGGGCGGGTCGGCGGTGACCGTGACGACGACGGTGCCGGGGCAGAACGCGGTGGTGTCGTTCACCGCCGCCGCCGGGCAGCGGATCTCGGTGCAGGGCAGCGGTGGCACGTACGGCACGTACAACGCCTCCGGGCAGTTGCGTAAGCCGGACGGCACCAACCTGGGCGGCAGCGCGTACTGCGGGGCGACCTGCTTCTTCGACCAGCAGGTCGCGCCGGTGGCCGGCACGTACACCCTGCTGGTCAACCCGGACACCAGCTACCGGGGCGCGCTCACCGTCCGGGTGCACGACGTGCCGGCGGACGCCACGGCGACCGCCACGCCGGGTGGGTCGCCGGTCACCGTGACCACCACCGTGCCCGGCCAGAACGCGGTGGTCAGCTTCGCCGGCACCGCCGGGCAGGTGGTCACCGTGGCCGGCACCGCCGGCACCTACGGCACGTACAACGCCAGCGCGATCGTCCGGAAGCCGGACGGCACCAACCAGACCAGCAGCGCGTACTGCGGCAGCTCCTGCACGTTCGCCTCGCTGACCCTGGCGACCACCGGCACGTACACCGTCTTCGTCAACCCGGACACCACCTACGTCGGCGCGCTCACCGTCGAGGTGCGGCTGCCCGCCGCCGTGGCGGCCGGCCGGAGCGGCGCGACGGCCGGGACCACGACCGCCGCACGGCCGGTCGGGGAGCGGGTCGACGAGCACCGGCGCGGCGGGACAGCCGCCCCGGCCGACCCCACCGAGAGCTGGGTGCCGGACCGGTTCAACCTGGCCGGCGAGGACTGGGACAGCCACCGGGCGGGCGGGTACGCCCAGCGGGAGCCGGGCCTGCGCGCCCCCGAGGGGACGACCGCGCTGGCCGGGCAGGCCCTGCTGCTCAACGGCAAGCCGCTGGCCGACGTGACGCTCAGCGTGGGCCGGCGCAGCACCCGCACCGACACCACCGGGCGGTTCCTGCTCACCGGCCTCACCGCCGGACACCACGTGCTGGTCATCGAGGGGGCCACCGCCAGCACCACCGGGCGGGAGTTCGGCCGGTTCGAGACCGGGGTGGACCTGACCGCCGGGCGGACAACCGAACTGTCGTACCCGATCTGGATGACCCGGCTGGACACCGCCAACACCATCCGGATCGACTCGCCGACCCGCAAGAGGACCGTGCTGACCACGCCGGCCATCCCCGGCTTCGAGGTGCGCCTGCCGGCCGGCACGGTGGTCAAGGACCGGGCCGGAAAGCCGGTACGGGAACTGTCGATCACCGCCCTGCCGGTGGACCAGCCGCCGTTCCCGCTGCCCGCCGGGGTCCGCACCCCGGTCTACTTCACCGTGCAGCCGGGCGGCGCGGTGGTGCTGCCGGAGGGCGCGCAGATCATCTACCCGAACACCCAGGGCCTCGCCCCGGGGGCCCGGCTGGACTTCTGGGACTACGACCCGACCCGCGCGCCGTGCACCCCGGCCCCGGTCAAGTCGTACCCCCGCAAGGCCAGCGCCCCCGCGAAGGCCCCCGCCGTCTGCGCGGTGACCAGCGGCGAGGCCGGCTGGTACGTCTACGGCCGGGGCACGGTCAGCGCCGACGGCAAGCAGGTCGTACCCGACCCCGACGTGCGGGTCTGGGAGTTCACCGGGGCGATGTTCAACGGCAGCGGCAAGCGGCCCGCCGGCACCGGCCCCGGTGAGGACGGCGATGAGGGCGGCGACCCGGTCGACCTGGGCAGCGGCCTGTTCGTCGACACCCACACCGACCTGGTGGTCGACGACGTGCTGCCGATCTCGATCACCCGCAGCTACCGCCAGAACGACACCCAGATGCGCGAGTTCGGCATCGGCACCAACTTCTCCTACGGGGTGTTCGTGCACTCCCGGCAGGAGTACGTCGAGGCCGACCTGATCCTGCCGGACAGCGGCAAGGTCCACATGGAGCGGATCAGCCCCGGCACCGGCTGGACCGACGCGGTGTTCAAGGTGGTCGGCAGCACCGGGCCGTTCCGGGACGCCCTGATGAGCTGGAACGGCGACGGCTGGGACCTGGTCCGCTCGGACGGCATGGTCTGGGTGTTCGGCGAGAACACCCCGTTGCAGTCCATCCGGGACCGGCACGGCAACCAGATCACCCTGACCCGGTCCAGCGGCGGACAGGCCGGCGACATCACCCAGATCACCTCGCCCAACGGCCGCTGGATCAAGCTCTCCTACACCAGCGGGCGGATCACCCGGGCCCAGGACAACGCCGGCCGGGCCGTCACCTACGGGTACGACAGCGCCGGCCGGCTGACCGAGGTCACCACCCCGGGCGGCCGGACCACCCGGTACACCTACGACAGCGCGCACCGGATGACCTCGGTCACCGACGCCCGGAACATCACCTACCTGACCAACACCTACGACAGCGCCGGCCGGGTCGCCGGCCAGGTGATGCCGAACGGGGCGACGTACCAGTTCGCGTACACCACCGACACCGACGGGCGGATCACCAAGACCACCGTCACCGAGCCGGACGGCACGCTCCGCGCCACCAGCTTCGACGCCAACCGCCGGGTGGTCGCCGAGACCACCGCCGTCGGCACCGCGCAGCAGCGCACCGCCACCACCGTCCGCGACCCGGCCACCGGGCTGCCGACCGCGCTGGTCGACCCGCACGGCGGGCGCACCGAACTGGCGTACGGGCCGACCGGTGAGCTGACCACGCTCACCTCCGACGCCGGCACCGCCGCCGCGCAGGCCGCCACCTTCACCGCCGTCGGCCCGTACCGGCAGATCGGCACGGTCACCGACGCCCAGGGCCGGGTCACCACCCTGGAACACGACGACCGGGGCAACACCGTCGCGGTCACCGACCCGGCCGGCCGCACCAAGCGGTACACCTACAACGCGTCCGGGCAGGTCACCTCGGCCACCGACCCGCTCGGCAACACCACCACCTACAGCTACGACCAGGGTGACCTGGTGGCGGTGACCGACCCGCTGGGCCGGACCACCCGCGCCTTCGTCGACGCGGCCGGCCGGACCGTCACCACCACCGACCCGACCGGGGTCCGCACCCAGCTCCACTACGACCCGGACAACCATCTGCTGTCCATGGTGGACGGACTCGGCCGCACCACCGCCTACGAGTACGACGGCAACGGCAACCTGACCAAGGTCACCGACGCCCGGGGCAACAGCACCACCGTCGAGTACGACACCTCGGACCGGGCGGTGAAGGTCACCGACCCGCTGGGGGCCAGCGCGCAGCAGACGTACGACGTACTCGACCGGGTCGTGTCGCACACCGACCGGCGCGGCCGCAAGACCGTCACCAGCTACGACCTGCTGGGTCGGACCACCTTCATCGGGTACGGCGCGACCGCCGGCGGTCAGTACGAGAGCACCCGCGAGTTCGGCTACGACGCGGCCGACCGGCTCGCCTCGATCGTCGACTCGGCCGGCGGCACCCTGACCCTCGGCTACGACGACCGGAACCAGGTGACCAGCGTCGCCGGCCCCACCGGCACCGTCGGGTACAGCTACGACGCCGCCGGCCAGCGCACCGGCATGACCGTGCCCGGCCAGCCGGCCGTCGCCTACACGTACGACCCGGCCGGGCTGTTGGAGACGGTCACCCAGGGCGGCCGGTCGGTGCGCTGGCACCGGGACGCCGCCGGCCGGGTGGAACGGGTCGAGCAGGCCGGGCTCACCGCCCGGTACGGCTACGACGCCGCCTCCCAACTGGTCAGCATCGCGTACCAGACCAGCGGCGGGATCCCGGTCGGCCAGCTCGGCTACCGGTACGACGGCAACGGGCGGGTCGCCGACCTGACCGGCAGCCTCGCCTCGGTCACCGTCCCGGCCACCGCCCCCACCGGCACGTACGACGCGGCGAACCGGCTGACCGCCCGGGGCGGCCGGACCTACACGTACGACGCCGAGGGCAACCTGACCGGCGACGGCCTGCGCGGCTACACCTGGAACGCCCGGGGCGAACTGACCGGGGTCACCGGCCCCGGGGTGGCGGCGTCGTTCGGCTACGACCCGACCGGCCGGCGCAGCAGCCGCACCGCCGGCGGCCAGACCACCACGTTCCTGTACGACGAGGCGAACCTGGTGCAGGAGCGGGTGGCCGGTATGGTGACCGCCGACCGGCTCACCACCGGGCTGGACCAGACGCTGGTCCGCACCGACGCCGACGGCACCCGGATCCCGGTCACCGACGCGCTGGGCAGCGTCCTCGGCCTGGCCGACACCACCGACGGCACGCTGACCAGCCGGTACACGTACGACCCGTTCGGCGCGGTCACCGCCACCGGGGCGGCCAGCGGCAACACCCAGCAGTACACCGGCCGGGAGTACGACGCCGACACCGGGCTGCTCTACAACCGGGCCCGCTACCACAGCCCGGAGACCGGCCGGTTCGTCAGCGAGGACCCGGCGGGCTTCGGCGGGGGCAGCGCCAACCTGTACCTGTACGCGCTCAACGACCCGGTCAACCTCTCCGACCCCAACGGCGACTGCCCGATCTGCGTGCCGCTCCTGATCGGGGCGCTGATGGGCGGCGCGGCCGGAGTGGGCATGGGGGCCGGCGCGGCGGCGCTGAGCGGACGCAAGTACAGCCTCGGTGACGGCCTGCGGGACTTCGCGATCGGCGCGGGCATCGGCGCGCTCACCGGTGGTCTCGGCTCGGCCCTGCGGGCCGCCGGCAGCGCCTGGAAACTCAACCAGTTCGCCCGGGGCCTGGCGATCGAGGCGAAACTCGGCGGCAACCTGCCGAAGAACTTCCCGACCATCGACAAGTTCGCCAACGGGGTCGCCACCAGCATCAAGAGCGTCGACCTGAGCGCCAAGTCGTACCAGAACGCCGGCCGGCTCACCAGCCTCGGCAAGGGGTACGTCGACAAGGTGGCCGGCTTTGCGCAGAACGGGGCGTCGGTCAGCCACGGCGGCACCACGATCACCGGCTCGCAGGTCACCGGGCGCGCCCTGGACATCGCCGTACCGCGCGGGGTCGGCTCCGCGGCCCAGCAGAACGCCCTCAACAACATCGTCCAGTACGGCGCCTCCAAGGGGGTGACCGTCCGGATCATTCCCGTACGGTGAGTCACCGGGGCGTCCCGCTACGCTCGGGCGGGACGCCCCCTTCGAACCGAGGAAACCCCCGATGACCACCTTCGCCGCCCTCGACCTGCGCCGGGACCGCTACCTGGCCTGGTCGTCCTCGCTGACCGTCGACGGGTTCTGGGTCGCCAACGGCAGCCATGAGGTCCTCGACACCGACGTCGACGACGCGGGCCTGGGCGCGGCGCTGCGCCGGATGCTCGCCGCGTCGCACACCGGCGTCGCCAACCCGCACGTCGGCGCTGCGGCGTCCCCGTTCGCGCCGATGCTGGCCACGCTCGGGCTGCGCGCCTATTCGACGTACGTCAAGGGCACCCGGCACGTCGACGTCGAGGCCGACGGCGGCACGCTGGTGGTGACCCCGTCCCGCAACGGCGGTTCCCGGGAGGGTTTCGTCGGACTGCCCGACCGGGCCGTCCGGCTGACCGCCCCGGAACCGGCGGCCCTGGGGGCCGCCCTGCGCGCCGCCCTGACCCGGAGCGTGTGAATGACCACCTCCGCGGACCCGCCGTGGTCCACCCCCGACCGGTCCGCTGCCGGCCCGTCCGCTGCTGGTTCGTCCGCCGTCGGTTCGTCCGCTGCCGGTTCGTCCGGCGTCGGAGCGGACGACCGGGTGGCGCTGCGGCGGCGGGCGCTGCTCGGCGGCGGGGCCCTGGTCGCGGCGGCCACCGCGCTGGCCGCCTGCTCCTCGGTGGCCCGTACCCCGACCCGCCCGGCCGCCCCGTCCCGCGCCACGTCGCCACTGCCGGACATCCAGTTCGACGTGGCCCGGTACAGCGCTCCCGAACAGACCTCGCCGACCGGCGGCCCGTTCACCATGCCGCCGGTGCACACCGTCTACCTCACCGCCACCCTGGGCCGTACGCCCGGCCCGGCCGACCAGCGGGAACTGACCCGGGTCCTCGACGAACTGGAGTCCCGGTACGCCTTCGGCGCGGCCGGCCTGATGACCTTCGTGTCGTACGGGCTGCCGTACTTCCGGCGGCTGCCCGGCCCGGTGGTCGACGCGCACCTGCCCCGGCTGGCCGCCGACCCGGCCCGGTCGGTGCTGGAGGAGGCGGTGCCCGGCCCCACCGACGTACACCCGGACCAGCCCGGCGTCACCAAGCGCCGGTTCACCGTGCCGGTCCGGATCGAGGCCAACGACCTGCTGTTCACCTTCCGCAGCGACCGGGCCACCACCATCCAGGACGTGCTGGCCTGGTTCGGCGGCAGCGGGCGGCTGGCCGGACAGGCGGTGCCGTCACCGGCCTTCGCCGGGCTGCTGACGGTCACCTCCACCCGGCACATGTTCACCCAGGTCGGCCTGCCCCGCTCGGTGGCCGAGCAGAACCAGCTCCCGTACGCGCGGTTCATCCAGCCGGACTCGCCGATGTGGATGGGCTTCTCCGACCAGCAGACCAACGCCTCCGGCCCGCCGGCGATCTGCACCTTCGCCGGCACCGACGCGGCCCGGCTGACCACCGCGCGACCCGGCGACTACCTGGACAACGGCAGCATCCAGCACCTGTCGCACGTCATCCTCGACATGCTCCAGTTCTACGACATGGCGACCGCCACCACCCCGCCCAGCGAGAACGGCAGCTTCGCCAAACGGGTGCAGTACATGTTCCACGCCCCGGCCGTGCACCCCGGCAACGCCGACCAGCTCACCGACGGCGGCGGGCCGTCCTTCCTGCCGGCGGAGAACCGGGGCCCCGACTACGCCGAGCGCACCGCCCGGGGCATCGGCCTGCCGGCCGGCGAACGCCGGATGGGACACCTGTCGACGCTGCAACGTACCTCCCGGGCGGCCGACGGCACCCCGATGCACCTGCGCATCGACGGACCCGGCTTCGACGCCCTCGACGTGCCGGACGGCAGCAACCAGCCGAAGCTGCACTTCAGCGTGTTCGTCCCGACCGCCGACTTCTTCGCCACCATGCGGCGCAGCCAGGCGTCGGTGGACCTGGCCCGCCGGCACCGGGTCGCCGAGCAGGACAACGGCCTGGAGCGTTTCCTCACCTGCACCCGACGGCAGAACTTCCTCGTCCCACCCCGCCGCCACCGCGCCTTCCCGCTGCTCGGGGTGTGAGGCACCCTCCGGACGCTTCCCGTGCCGGAGGGTGCCCGTCCGTGCGCCCCGGTACACGGACGGGCACCGCCACCGGGCGGGGCCGGCGCGGGCGGGGCGGTGGGGTCAGTCGAGCAGGTGGGCGCGCAGCGCGGTGAAGTGCTGGTCGGTCAGCCCGGCGTGGCGCAGGTAGCCCTCCACCGATCCGTGCCGCCCGCGCAACTCGTCGAGGAAGAACGTCATCGCCTCGGCCGGCGAGGCGAGGAACGGCGCGGGCAGCTTCTCCGCGCCCGGCATGCTGGCGGCCAGCCAGGCGCTGTACCGCGCGGACGCCTCGGTGCTCAGCGCGTAGTCGGTGACGATGTCGGCGTCGCTCACCCCGAGCACCGACAGGGTCAGCGCGCAGACGATGCCGGTGCGGTCCTTGCCGGCCACGCAGTGCACCACCACCGGCGCGTTGCCGGCGTCGGCGATCAACCCGACCGCGGTCCCGAGCCCGGCCGCGCCGGTCTCGGCGAGGTCGGCGTACCGGTCGGCGAGGAAGCGGGCCAGACTGGTCTCCGGGTCGTACATCTGCTCGGCCCAGTTCCGGTGCTCCGGGTGGACGTGCCGGTAGGCCAGCCCGTCGTACTCGGGGACCCGGCCGTCCCGGGCCACCTCGGTGGGGCGGCGCAGGTCGATCACCGTCCGGACGCCGAGGGCGGCGAACGCCTCCCGGTCGGTCTCGTCGATCCGGTGCAGCGAGTCGGACCGGTAGAGCCGGCCCCAGCGTACGGTGCGTCCGTCGTGGCCCGGGTAGCCGCCGACGTCGCGGAAGTTGAACATGGCGGAGAAGGGGATTCGTCTGTTCACCTCGATGGCATCCACCCCTGACACGGTAACGGCCGGTGAAGCGGATCTCCACCGGCTGTGACGTCCGTTCTGGTTACCGGGCGGTGCCCGGCGGCACCGGCGCGTACGTGTCGTCGTAGTACCCGCCGAGCCGGTTCCGGAAGGCCGGGTCCCGGTCGGTGGCGTCGTACTCGGGGGCGGCCTTGATCTGGTCCCGGCTCCGGTCGACGTGCACGGTCCGGGTCCCGTGGTCGACGTGGCTGACGGTGCCGGCGGGGAGCACCACCGTCCGGCCGAAGATCCACGGGCCGGTCTCCACCACCAGGTAGCTGGCGTTCACCTCGTGGCTGGCCTCGTCGATCTTCCCGATCGACCCGTCGGTCGCCTCGACCTGGTACCCGACCAGGTCGGCTCCGGTCACCCCGCTCTCGTCGCGGTAGCGCCACGGATCGAACGTGCCGGTGGGCGCGGTACCGGGAAAGGCGCCCTGGCCCTCGTCGGTCACCGGTTCCGGTGATGCGTGCACGGCACGCGGATCGAGCCCGTCCATGGGTCCCCTCCTGCCTCGGCGGTCCGGTCAGGGTTTCCCGGTACCCCCTGGCCGGGATCGCACACCTGGGCGGTGCGCCGGCCGGGCGGTGCGCCGGCTGGGCGGTGCGCCGGCAGTACGCCGGCCGGGCGGCCCGTCGGCGGTGCGCCGCGACCCGGCACCGGGCCGACCGCCGGCACGGGCACGGGGGCCGTCCGGTCCGGACGACCCCCGTGCCTGTCGGGTGATCCCGTGCGTCCTGCGGCGGATCAGGCCAGCGCGGCCTCGGCGTCGAGCGCCACCGCGGCGGCGTGCACGACGGCGGCGATGCGCAGCCCCTCGTGCACCTGCTCCCGGGTGAAGCCGGTGCCGCGCAGGGTCTTCTCGTGCGACTCCAGGCACACCCCGCACCCGGTGATCGCCGAGACCGCCAGGCACCACAGCTCGAAGTCGCCCTTGTCCACCCCGGGCCGGGCGATGATCTGCATCCGCAGCCGGGCCGGCATCGAGCCGTACGACTCGTCACCGATCAGGTGCTTGGCCCGGTAGTAGACGTTGTTCATTGCCATGATGGTGGCCGCGCCCTTGGCCGCCTCGACCGCCTCCGGGGAGAGGTGCGTGGCGGCCTCGGCCGCGATCTCCCGTAGCACCACCGGGTTGCGCGCGGCGACGGCGCAGGCCAGCGCGGTGCCCCAGGCCAGTTCCGGCTTGAGGGTGGAGGTGCCGACGGTCGATCCGAGGTTGAGCTTGACGTCCTTGGCGTACTCCGGCAGGGCCGCCTTGACGGCGTCGAGGCCCATCGGTCAGACCCCGGCCATCAGCTTGGTGGCGTCCAGGGTGTCGGCGCCCTTGTTCCAGTTGCACGGGCACAGCTCGTCGGTCTGCAGGGCGTCGAGCACCCGCAGCACCTCGGAGACGTTCCGGCCGACCGAGCCGGCGGTGACCATGGCGAACTGGATCTCGTTGTCCGGGTCGACGATGAAGGTGGCGCGCTGCGCCACGCCGTCCGCGCCGAGCACGCCGCAGGCGGCGGTCAGTTCGCGCTTGATGTCGCTGAGCATCGGGAACGGCAGCTCGCGCAGGTCCGGGTGGTCCTTGCGCCAGGCGTAGTGGACGAACTCGTTGTCGACGGAGACGCCGAGCACCTGGGCGTCGCGGTCGGCGAACTCGCCGTTGAGCCGGCCGAACTCGGCGATCTCGGTGGGACAGATGAAGGTGAAGTCCTTGGGCCAGAAGAAGACCACCCGCCACTTGCCCTGGTACGACTTGTGGTGGATCGTCTCGAACGCCTTGTCGGCCTCCAGGGAGACGCAGGCGGTGAGTTCGTAGTCCGGGAACTTGTCACCGACAGTGAGCACAGGTCCTCCTTGACGAGCGGCACGGGGCCGGTAACTGGATTGGTTCCAGATGCTTCCCTAGGGCTGTGACGCGCAGGTGGCGGCCGGGTCACTTGTGAAGTCGATCACGAACGGAGCGTTACGCCCGTGGTTGCCGGTCCGGCTTGCTATGGCGACCCTCCGCGACCGAGCCTCCCACCATGTGGACTCTTCCTCCCAGATTCCCCGCCGGGGTGGCAGAGTACGGCTCGTGACCAGCACCGCCCTGATTATTGGCACCTAGCGCGCCGGCATCCCTCCGCCGAGCGCGCAGACCTCCCGCATCCCGCGGGGGGTCTTTTTGTTGGTTCCAGAAAGGTCTCCCCATGACGTACCAGGTCTACGACACCACGTTGCGCGACGGTGCCCAGCGCGAGGGAATCAGCTACTCCGTGGTCGACAAGCTCGCCGTGGCCCGCCTGCTGGACGAGTTCGGCGTCGGCTTCATCGAGGGCGGCTGGCCGGGCGCGGTGCCCAAGGACACCGAGTTCTTCCGCCGAGCCCGCACCGAACTCGACCTGCGGCACGCGCTGCTGGTCGCGTTCGGCGCCACCCGCAAGGCCGGCCGCACGGCCGCCGACGACCCCCAGGTCCGGGCCCTGCTGGACGCCGAGACCCCGGCCGTCGCCCTGGTCGCCAAGGCCGACCTGCGGCACGTCGAGCGGGCCCTGCGCACCACTCCGGCGGAGAACCTCGCCATGATCGACGACACGGTGCGCCACCTGGTCGCCGAGGGCCGCCGGGTCTTCGTCGACGGCGAGCACTTCTTCGACGGCTACCGCGCCGACCCGGCGTACGGCGCGGCCGTGGTGGAGACCGCCCTCGGCGCGGGCGCCGAGGTGATGGTGCTCTGCGACACCAACGGCGGCATGCTGCCGTCCCAGGTGACCACGGTCATCGCGGACCTGACCGCCCGGCTCGGCGTCGGCCCGGAACGGCTCGGCATCCACTGCCAGAACGACACCGCCTGCGCGGTCGCCAACACCGTCGCCGCCGTCGAGGCCGGCGTCCGGCACTTCCAGGGCACCGCCAACGGATACGGCGAACGCCCCGGCAACGCCGACATCTTCGCCGTGGTCGCCAACCTGCAACTCAAGCTCGGGCTGCCGGTCCTACCGGAGGGCTGCCTGGAACAGATGGTGCGCGTCTCGCACGCCATCGCGGAGATCGCCAACATCGCCCCCGACACCCACCAGGCCTACGTCGGGGCCGCCGCCTTCGCCCACAAGGCGGGGCTGCACGCGAGCGCGATCAAGGTGGATCCGCTGCTCTACAACCACATCGATCCCGGTGTGGTGGGCAACGGCATGCGGATCCTGGTGACGGAGATGGCCGGTCGGGCCAGCATCGAGCTCAAGAGCCGTGAACTCGGCCTGGACCTGACCGGCCAACCCGAGACCCTCTCCCGGATCACCGACCGGGTCAAGGAACTCGAGGCGGGCGGCTGGTCCTTCGAGGCCGCCGACGCGTCCTTCGAACTGCTGGTCCGCTCCGAGCTGCCCGACCGCGTCCCGGTCCGGCCGTTCACCCTGGAGTCGTACCGGGTGATCGTCGAGCACCGCGAGGACGGCGCGGTGGTCTCCGAGGCGACCGTGAAGATCCGGGTACGCGGCGAGCGGGTGCTCGCCACCGCCGAGGGGAACGGCCCGGTCAACGCCCTGGACGAGGCGCTGCGGGTGGCGCTCACCCGGCACTACCCGGAGCTGCGTGACTTCGAGCTGGCCGACTACAAGGTGCGGATCCTGGAGGGCAGCCACGGCACCGGCGCGGTGACCCGCGTCCTGGTGGAGACCGCCGGGGCCGGTCGGGACTGGACCACCGTCGGGGTGCACCCCAACGTGGTCGAGGCGAGCTGGCACGCCCTGGTCGACGCGCTCACCTACGGCCTGGACCGCGCCCACGTCTGAGCCGGGCCGGCGCGGGGAAGGGGGGCCGGGCCGCCCCGCCCCTTCAGGCGCGGGGGAGGCGCAGTTCGGCGAGGACCGGCCGGTGGTCGCTGCCGGGCAGCCCGGACACCCGCACCGCGCGGACCGCGATCCGCCGGTCGACCAGGACGTGGTCGATGGTGACCGGCGGGATCGGGTCGCCGTCGTACGGCCCCCAGGTGCCGGCCAGCCCGGCTCCGACCGCGTCCGCCGCGTCGACGTACCCGGTGGCGATCAGGTCGCGCAGCAGCGCGTGGTCCAGGGTGGCGTTGAAGTCCCCGGCGAGGATGCTCAACGGTCCGTCCGGGGTGGCCGGGGGCTGGGCCGTGAGATCGGTCCGCCAGTCGGGAACCACCGACGGCGCGTGCGGGGCCGCCGGGTGTGCCGACTCGACGCGCACCGGCGGCGCGCCGGGCACGGCCAGGGTCCCGTACGCCTGGCTGAACCCGAAGCCGGCGTTGCGGCGGGTCCCGACGTCGGCCAGCGGGAAGCGGGCGTAGAGGCCGGAGCCGGTGGTGCCGACCTCCGCGTTGAGTTGCCGGTGGGGCAGCAGGTCGGCCAGGCCGAGCCGGTCCAGGTCGGCCTGGGCGTCCGGGGTGAACTCCTGCACCGCCAGCACGTCGACCCGTTCGTCGCGGACCAGCCGGACCAGGGTCGCGGCGTCGCCCGCGCCGGCCAGCAGGTTGGCGGTGAGCAGCCGCAGCGTCGGCCCGTCGGTCGCCGGCTGGGTGGCCGGCAGCGCCCGGGGCGCGACCACCGCGACCAGGGCCACCGCGGTCAGCGCCGCGACCGCCGCCGGCCACCACCGGCGCAGGGCGAGCGCCAGCACCAGGGGGAGCAGGGTCCAGGCCGCCACGTACGGCGTGAAGGCCACCGCCTGCACCAGCGCGCCGCGTTCCAGCCCGGGTAGCCGGACGGCGGCCCACGCCAGGCCGGGTGCCACGGCGATCCAGCAGAGCACGGTACGGGTGTCGGCCCGGGTGTGGGCCGTCGGCTGGTCCTCGGTACGTACGGTCACCGGCGTCACGGTAGCCGCCCGGCCCACCGCCGGTGTCCCGGTTTGTTTCACGAACATTTCTTGGATCTGGTGATCGCTATTTCGTGAGGTGGCGTTAATTGTCGGGTAATGCGTGTCCGGGCATTGACCGGCCGCTTTTGCCGGTGCTAGGTTCCTGAGGGTGTGGGCTGCGACTCTCCGTAGTCTTGGCAGCTCAAGTCCGGTAAGTGTGCCTAGCTCCCGGCTCGGGTGAGGGTGCTGAATCGCGTACTCCCGAGCTGGTGGAAACCAACAACGATCCGTCCCGCTAATTGCGTGACGGCCCTGCTCGCCGTGCTCTAAGAAAAGGGAGACCTGTCATGGCCAAACTGTTCTCACGTAAGGCGGCCACGGTGACGTTCGTCGTGCTGGGGCTCACCCTGGCCGGCGGCGGGATCGCCGCAGCCCGGCCCGACGCCGGGTCCGACCGGGTCGGCCGGTCCGCCGGCCAGCCGCTGATCTCACCGGAGGACGCCCGGAAGGCACGCGAAGCGATGAAGCCCGGCCCGTCGGCGAACTCCATCCCCGGCTCGGTGTCCTTCGCCGTGGTCGACGCCAACGGCACCCTCGCCCGGGGCTCGGACGCGGTCTCGGTGACCAAGTACGGCCCCGGCCAGTACCAGGTCATCTTCAACCACGACGTGAGCCGGTCGGGGTACGTCGCCACCATCGGCCTCTCCTTCGACTGCTGCATCCCGCCGTCCGGCGAGATCGGCGTCGCCTCCCGCCTGGACACCCCGAACGGGGTGTACGTGGAGACCCGCAACTCCAGCGGTTTCCCGTCCGACCGGGGCTTCCACCTGATCGTCGCCGACCCCGGAACCGTCGGCGGACAGCGCTGACCCGTCGGCCCGGCACCCGCCGCACCCGGGTTCCGGTGCCCTGAACGGCCCGCCCGGCCGGCCCCGTCGGAGTTTCGGGGCAGGTTGGGCGGGCCGTCCCCGTTCGCCACCGATCGGGGCGATCCGGCGGTCAAGTCCGACGTTTGTCGGCCGCTGCGTCCGGGAAGCAAGCACCGTGACGGACATCTCGGACACCCTGGCCAGCCTGCCCAGCCCGGCCGATCCCGCCGGCCCCGGGATCGAGTTGGAACAGACCCTCTTCGAGGTCAGACGCGTGATCGTCGGGCAGGACCGGCTCGTCGAACGCCTGCTTGTCGCCCTCGTCGCCGACGGGCACTGCCTGCTGGAAGGCGTACCCGGAGTAGCCAAGACCCTGGCCGCGCAGACCCTCGCCACCGTGGTCGGCGGCACCTTCTCCCGGATCCAGTTCACCCCGGACCTGGTCCCCTCCGACATCGTCGGCACCCGCGTCTACCGGGCCACCCAGGAGACCTTCGACGTCGAACTCGGCCCGATCATGGCGAACCTGGTGCTCGCCGACGAGATCAACCGCGCCCCGGCCAAGGTGCAGTCGGCGCTGCTCGAGGCGATGGCCGAACGGCAGGTCACCATCGGCGGCCGCAGCTTCGACGTACCGGAGCCGTTCCTGGTGCTCGCCACCCAGAACCCGATCGAGTCCGAGGGCGTCTACCAGCTTCCCGAGGCGCAACGGGACCGGTTCCTGATGAAGGTGGTCGTCGACTACCCGGGCGACGCCGACGAACTGGCCATCCTCTACCGGATGAGCACCGACAAACCCCGGCCCCGCCGGGTGCTCGACCCGCAGCGGCTGCGCGCCCTCCAGGCCCGCGCCGCCGGCATCTTCGTCCACCACGCCGTCGCCGAGTACGTGGTCCGGCTCATCCTCGCCACCCGCGACCCGGCCCGCTTCGGGTTGCCCGGGATCGCCCCGCTGCTGGCGTACGGGGCCAGCCCCCGGGCCACCCTCGGACTGGTCGCCGCCGCCCGCGCCCAGGCGCTGCTGCGCGGCCGGGAGTACGTGCTGCCCGCCGACGTCCGGGACCTGGCGGTGGACGTGCTCGCCCACCGCCTGGTGCTCACCTTCGACGCGGTCGCCGACGGGGTGCGCGCCGAGGACATCGTCCACCGGCTCGTCGCGGCGGTGCCCCCACCCCAGGTCGCCCCCGACCGTCGCCCCCTCACCCCCGACCTGGCGGCGGCATGAGCCGGACCAGCGCACCGCCGACCCGCGACCCGCGGCACCCCGGGCTGGCCGAGCTGACCCCGGACCAGAAGCTGCGCCGACTGGAACTGACCGTGACCCGCCGGCTGGACGGACTCCTGCACGGCCAGTACCGGGGCCTGCTGCCCGGCCCCGGCAGCGAGAGCGCCGGCAGCCGCGAGTACCGGCCCGGCGAGGACGAGGTACGCCGGATGGACTGGGCGGTGACCGCGCGTACCGCCGTACCGCACGTCCGGGAGGTCGACGCCGACCGGGAACTCACCACCTGGCTGCTGGTGGACGCCAGCCCGAGCATGGAGTTCGGTACCGCGGACCTGGACAAGCGGGAACTGGCGGTGGCGGCGGTGGCGGCGGTCGGCTTCCTCACCGCCGGGGCCGGCAACCGGCTCGGCGGGCAGATCCTCAGCTCCGGCGGGCTGCACCGGTTCCCCGCCCGGGGCGGCCGTCAGCACCTGCTGAACCTGCTTCGGTCGCTGCTCGCCGCGCCCCGGACCGGGGCCGCCGGTCCACCCCACGCCGCCGGCCCGTCCCGTGTCGCCGAGCTGGCCCGTGGCACTTCGCCACCCGCCCACGCCGACGAGATCCCCGACCTGGCCGGGGCGTTGGGCGCGCTGCACCGGCTCACCGCCCGCCGGGGCCTGGTCGTGGTGGTCTCCGACTTCCTCGACGGGATGCCGGACGATCCCCGCCACGAACCGGCGTGGGCGCCCGCGCTGCGCCGGCTCGCCGTCCGCCACCAGGTGCTCGCCGTCGAGGTGAGCGACCCCCGGGAATGGGAACTCCCCGACGTCGGACTGGTCACCCTGGTCGACCCGGAGACCGGCCGGCACCGCGAGGTGTGGACCGGCGACCCGGCGCTGCGGGACCGGTTCGCCCGGGCGGCGGCGGCCCAACGCGAGCAGGTACGCCAGGCGCTGCGGCGCAGCGGCGCGGACCACCTGGCGTTGCGTACCGACCGGGACTGGAGCGCCGACATCGTCCGGCACGTGCACGCCCAGCGCCGGTCGGCCCGCGCACCCGCCGGACGCCCCGGCCCGGCCCAGGGAGGTACGGCATGACCTGGCAGTCCCCGGTACGCCTCTGGCTGCTGCTCGGCGTCGTCGCCCTGGTCGTGGCGTACGTGTGGGCGCAGCGCCGGCACAGCCGGTACGCCGTGCGCTTCACCAACCTGCGGCTGCTCGACCGGGTCGCGCCGCTTCGGCCCACCTGGCGACGGCACCTGCCGGCGGGCCTGTTCCTGGCCATGCTGGCGCTGCTGGTGGTCGGTTTCGCCCGCCCGACCGCCGAGGTGCGGGTGCCCCGGGAACGGGCCACCGTGATGGTGGCGGTGGACGTCTCCACCTCGATGCTCGCCACCGACGTCGACCCGGACCGGCTGACCGCCGCGAAGCAGTCCGCCCGGCGGTTCGTCGACGGGCTGCCCAAGGAGTTCAACGTCGGGCTGGTCGCCTTCGCCGGCAGCGCCGCCGTGCTGGTACCACCCAGCACCGACCGGGAGGCCCTGCACGAGGGCATCGAACGGCTCGTCGAAGGAGCCACCGGGGTACAGGGCACCGCGATCGGCGAGGCGATCAACACCTCGCTCGGCGCGGTGAAGGCCCTGGACAGCCGGGCCGCCACCGATCCACCCCCGGCCCGGATCATCCTGCTCTCCGACGGGGCGAACACCTCCGGCAAGGATCCGATCGAGGCGGCCGGGGACGCGGTGTCGGCGAAGGTGCCGGTGCACACCATCTCGTTCGGCACCCTGTCCGGTTTCGTGGACCGGGGCGGCCGGCCGATCCAGGTACCGGTCGACGGGCAGACCCTGCGGGCGGTCGCCGAGGAGACCGGCGGCGGCTTCCACGAGGCGACCACCAGCGAGGAACTGCGGGCGGTGTACGAGGACATCGGCACCTCGGTCGGCTACCGGAAGGTGCGACAGGACGTCTCGGCCCGCTTCATCGGCCTGGGGTTGATCCTCGCCATGGGCGCGGCGGCCGGCTCGATGCGATGGTTCTCCCGCCTGCCATGAACGGACTTCACGTGAGGAGCGGACGGATGGCGGTGCAGACCGGACTCGGCGAGCCACGGGGACCCTGGTTCGTCTCGCCGGAGCTGGGCCCGGACGGGTGGCCCCGGGAGCACGGGACCGGAACCGGCCCGGACCGGCCCGGAGGCCGGCGACCCGGACGGCTGCTCGCCGCCGCCGCGGCGGTGGTGGCGCTCTCCACCGCCTCGGGCGCGGTGGCCGGCGGCTGGGTGGCCGGCCTCGGTGAACCGCCCGGCACGTCGGCGGCGTCGGCCGCGCCGGTACCGGCGGAACTGGTCACCGCCGCCGAACGGACCGTGCCCGGGGTGGTGACGGTGCTGGTCGACGCCGGTCGGGGCCGGGGCGCCACCGGTTCCGGGTTCGCCGTGGACGACCAGCAGCACCTCGTCACCAACGACCACATCCTGGCCAAGGGCGGAACCGGTGCGACGGTGACCGTGGAGCTGCCGGACGGTCGCCGGCTTCCGGCGCAGGTGGTGGGGCGGGAACCCCGCAGCGACCTGGCGGTGCTCCGGGTGCCGTCGTCGGCCGGGCTGGCCCCACTGCCGCTGGCCAAGGCGGGAACCACCCGGGTGGGGGAGCCGGTGCTGGCGGTCGGCTCACCGCTCGGCCTGCCCGGTACGGTGACCGCCGGCATCGTCAGCGCGGTGGACCGGCAGGTCCGGCTCGGGGACAACCGGCACACGGCGGTGCAGACCGACGCCTCGATCAACCCGGGCAACTCCGGTGGCCCGCTGGTCAACGCCCGGGGCGAGGTGGTCGGCGTGAACACCGCGATCGCCACCATCGACGGCAACGGCTCGATCGGCATCGGCTTCGCCATCCCGATCGACCAGGTCCAGCAGACCGCCGACACCATCATCGGCCGGGGCGGCTGAGCCACCGGATTCCCGGCTGGCTGAGCCGATCGGCCGCCGGGGTGGCTGGTCGGCTGGCTCCCCGGTGGGCCGGGCGGCGGCTAACCTCGGGCCATGGATGACGGACTGCGGGTCACCGACCGACTGGTCGTCCCCGGCACGGAGCTGCGGGAGCGGTTCTCCCGCTCGTCCGGACCGGGTGGGCAGGGCGTCAACACCGCCGACTCGCGGGTCGAGCTGAGCTTCGACCTGGCCGGCTCGCCGAGCCTGCCACCGCACCTGCGGGACCGGGCGCTGGAGCGGCTGGCCGGACGTCTGGTGGACGGTGTGCTCACCATCGCCGCCAGCGAACACCGGGCCCAACTCGCCAACCGGGAGGCGGCCCGGGACCGGATGGCCGCGCTGCTGCGCGAGGCGGTCGCCCCGCCGCCGCCACCCCGCCGGCCGACCCGCCCGTCCCGGGGCGCCAAGCAGCGCCGACTGGACGAGAAGAAGCGCCGCAGCCAGATCAAACGCAACCGCCGGGTGGACGGCGACTGACCCGTCCCGCGCCGGCCGGGAACGCGCTGACGGCGACCCGGCACCACCCGGTCCGGCGGCCCCGCCGCAATCGACCCCGGCGCTGCCCGATCGGCCCGGCCACCGGCGCAATCGGCCCCGTCGCAATCGGTACCGGCGCTGCTCAATCGGCCCCGGCCCGGTACGACGGCTGGTTACGCTGCCGGACATGGCCGCTGACGTCCTCGTCCATCTCGCCGGGGTCCCGGTGCTGGCCTGCGCGCCCGACGGGCCGCCGCTGTGCGGGGCCGCCGACGCCGCGAACGTGGTCGCCGAGGTGGCCGGGGAGCACGTCGAGGTGGTCCTGCTGCCGGTCGAGCGGCTCGCGCCGGAGTTCTTCACCCTGCGCAGCGGGGTCGCCGCCGCCGTGGTGCAGAAGTTCGTCAACTACCACCTGCGGGTGGCGGTGGTCGGTGACATCGCCGGTCAGGTCGCCCGCAGCAGTTCGCTACGGGACTTCGTCGAGGAGTCGAACCGGGGCCGCCACCTCTGGTTCGTCGCCACCCCGGCGGACCTGGCGGACCGGCTCCGCCACGACCACTGAAAGCCACGGGGACCGCCGGGGTCAACGCGACCGCAACGTCGTCCCGGAACCGGCGGGGGACCGCCGGGCCCGCCGTGACCCTGACCTCCGTCCCGGGACCTGCGGGGGCCCGCCGGGCCCGCCGTGACCTCCATCCCCAGACTGCGCGTGGACCGGCGCACCAGGGACATTGAGCGGGACAGCGCTTTCTGGTGGAATGGTTCCGGGAGCAACAGGGCCGTCACACCTCGACACCACATCCTGTGACAGGAGTTCCCTCACCATGCTCCGAAGGTCCCTCCGTTCGGCCCTGCTCGCCGCCCTCGCGGCCGTCCCGCTCGCCCTCTCCGTCGGCCTCGTCGCCGCCGCACCCGCCCAGCCGGTCAGCGCCGCGCCGGCCGTCGCCGCACCGGTCCGGGTGATGCCGCTCGGTGACTCGATCACCGGTTCACCCGGCTGCTGGCGGTCGGTCCTCTGGAACCGCCTCCAGTCCACCGGCTACTCGAACGTCGACTTCGTCGGCACGCTCGGCCCGCAGGGCTGCGGGCAGCCGTACGACGGCGACAACGAGGGACACGGCGGGTACCTGGTGACCAACGTCGCCAACCAGAACCTGCTGCCCGGCTGGCTCGCCGCCACCAGCCCCGACATCGTGCTCATGCACTTCGGCACCAACGACGTGTGGAACAACATCGCCCCGGCCACCATCCTCGCCGCGTACTCGAAGCTGGTGGACCAGATGCGGGCCGCCAACCCGGCGATGCGGGTGATCGTCGCGAAGATCATTCCGATGAGCCCGTCGAACTGTTCCGACTGCGGGCAACGGGTGGTGGCGCTCAACAGCGTCATCGACGGCTGGGCGGCCGGGAAGACCACCCCGCAGTCCCCGGTCGTGGTGGTCGACCAGTGGACCGGCTTCAGCACCGCCACCGACACGTACGACGGGGTGCACCCCAGCGCCACCGGCGACCAGAAGATGTCCGACCGCTGGTACCCGGCGCTGGCCGCGGCCCTCTCCGGAACCACCCCCACCCCGACCGCGACGCCGACGGCCACCCCGACCAGCACCCCGACGGCCACCCCGACTGCGGTGCCGACGCCGACGCCCACGACCACGCTGCCGGGCATCGGCTGCACGGCCGTCTACCGGATCGTCGGGCAGTGGCAGGGCGGCTTCCAGGGCGAGGTGACCGTACGCGGCAACGGGATGGCCCCGACCCGGGGCTGGACGGTCGGCTTCACCCTGCCCACCGGTCACCAGATCAGCCAGGCGTGGAACACCGAGCTGACCCAGACCGGCAGCGCGGTCAGCGCCCGCAACGTCGGCTACAACGGGGCCCTCGGGTACGGCGTGGAGACGACCTTCGGCTTCCTGGGCAGCGCCACCGGCGCTCCCACCGTCCCGCCGGTCACCTGCACGGCGAACTGAGCCGCCCGGTCACTCGTACGGCGAACTGAGCCGCCGGTCACCCTGTACGGCGAGCTGAGCCCTCGTCACCTGCCCGGTGAGCTGAGGGCGCCCGGGGTCCTGTCCACCGTCGGTGGTTCGTCCACCACGGCCGGGCGGGACCCCCCGGGGTGCTCCGCCGCCCCGAGCAGCGTCGCGCAGACGTCGATCAGCCGGGCCCGGAGCCGGCCGGCGCGTTCCGCGTACCCGCGTTGCCGGGCCACGTACTCCGCCTTGCCCTCCGGGGTCTCGATGGCCACCGGCGGCTCGCCGTACGAGGAGAAGTCGTAGGGGGACGCCTGCATGTCCAGCAGCCGGATGTCCCGGGCCAGCTCGAAACAGTCCAGGGCCAGTTCCCCGGGCACCGCCGGACCCAGTTTGGTGGCCCACTTGTGGCAGTCCATCGAGGCGTGCAGGCAGCCCGGCTGGTCCAGCTCCACCTGGCTCTCCCGGGTCGGCCGGAGCCGGTTCAGGCCCACCGCCGCCGGCGTGAAGAACCGGTACGCGTCGAAGTGCGTGCAGCGGATCTGGTGGGACTCGACCACCGCGTCGGTGCCCTGCTGCCCGAGGCGCAGCGGAAGCGGGTGCCGGTGTTCGCGCTGCCGGTACACCATCGCCCACTCGTGCAGCCCGAAGCAGCCGGTGAACGCCGGCCGCGACGCGATCGCGGACAGCAGACGGTGGATGAAACGTACCGAGTCGGCCCGGTCGGCCAGGAACGCCGCCACGTCGAGGCGCACCACCCCGTCCGGGTCGGTGGCGTACCACCGCCACCGCCGGTGCGGGGCGGGGCCGTCCGGCCCGGGTGCCAGCGCGACGCCCACACCCGGGTGCCACCGGCGCAGCACCGCGGGCCGGGTGCCGTAGTAGTCGTACAGGAAGTCGTCGATCGCGTGGCGTTCCCCCGTCGCCTTCCTCGCCCGGTGCCCGGCGGTCAGCGCGTCGGCCCGCCGCTGGTGGGCCTGGAGCAGGGGAAGCCAGGTCGCCGCGGAAAGCCTGGCCGCCGCAGGGAGCCCGGTCACCGGTCGGGAGCGGGAGCGGGGGCGGCGGTCACGGTTCCCAGGGTACGACCGCAGCCCGACCGGGGACGCCGGTGGTGCCCGGTCAGGGCACCTGCACCCGTACGCCGGCCGAGAAGACCCCGCTGCGCAGCTCCAACTGCTCGGGTACGCCCGTGCCCGGCACCGTGAAGACCAGCGGCAGCACCACCCGCTGACCCGCCGCGACCGGCTCGGCGAAGACGTCCCGCCCCCGGTTGACGCCCCGGGTGGCGACCTGGTCGGTGTTGACCCAACCGCCGCCGGGCAGGTACGCCCGTTGCAGCTCGCCATGCCAGACCTGTTGCTCCGGGGTGAGGTTGCGTACCCCGACGGTGGCCTGGCAGCGCTGCCGCTGCGTCGCACCGGCGCAGGCGACCCGGTAGACGGTGAACTCGAACGCCCGCTCCCGCAGCGGTACGCCGACCGGCCCGGCCTGGCCCTGCCCGGTCCACGCGCCGCTGGTCGGCTGCTGGTCGGTGTCGATGGCGGCGACCCGCGAGGTGGCCGTCCAGGCCGTCGCGCCGACCACCCCGGCCAGGACCGCCGCGGACATCCCCACCAGCAGCCACACCGGTGGCTTGCGGCGACGGTACGCCGGTGGTGGCACCGCCGGGCGCGGGTAGAGGGTGCCCCGGCCGGCGGGGACGCCGGCCAGCCCGTCGTCGGACCGGCCGCGCCGCCGCCGCAGCAGCCAACCGCCGGTCCCGCCGAGCAGCAGCGCCGCGAACCCGACCAGCGCCGCCGCGCCCGGCCGCTGCCAGAACGGCTGACGGGTCTCCACGGTCTGGTTCGCCGTCCGCTGCCAGGTCGCTGTGGCGCAGTCGTACGGCCGGTTGCCGTCGCTGGCGAAGGCGCAGGTCGGCGCGGTCAGCGGCTGGTCCGGCGCGGCGGCGGTCAGCGCGGTGTTCAGGGTGGTGGTGCTGTGGGCCGGGAGCTGCAGCCGCCAGGTGATCTCGGTCGCGTCACCGCGGCCCGTGGCCGGGGCGGCCCGCCCGCCGGCGGTGATCGTGGTGGCCGAGGCACCGGGCGGCACCTCCTGCCGGACCGTGGCGTCCACCGGCGCGCTCCCGTCGTTGCGTACCTCGATCCGGTACGCCGGTGCCGGGGTGCCGGCCGGTGCGACGGCCACCCGTACCTTCGCCGGGATCTCCCGGCCCGCCCTCGGTGTCCCCGGACGGGCCGCCGAAGCCGGTCCACCCGGCGCGGCCCTGGACGCTGACGCGGCCGGGCTCGTCGGGGCCGCCAGGTGCGCTGCCACCGCCGGCCCCACCGCGGCAGCCTGGCTCGCCGCCGCCCTCGGATCCGCTGAAACGTGCGGGCTCGCTGCCGCGTGCGGGCTTCCTGCCACCCTCGGGCTCGCTGCCGGGCTCGGGTCCGCCGCCGCGCCCGGGGTCCTCGGAGCCGCCGATAGCCCGGGCGGCTGTGCCTGCGCCGGTGGTGCAGGGCGCGGTGCCTGTGTCACAGGCGCGGGACGCGGTGCCTGCGTCGATGGTGCGGGCGGCGGTGCCTGCGCCGGTGGTCGGTCGGGTGTCGACAGCGCCGGCAGCGCGGCGAGCACCCCGAGACAGTGGACGAGCACCGCCAGGGCCCGGTGAGGTCGTGTCGATGCGGCCATACGTTCACACCTCCCGGACCGACGCTAGGGGCGACGTCGTCCCGGCCGGGTGGCAACCGGCGAACCCGACCCGCGTGACCTGCGGCGTGGCTAGGATGCCCGCCCCGTGGCGACGCGGCGTCATCCGCGCGGCGGGCTAGATTGGCTGCGTGCGTATCGCTCGTTTTGCTCATGCCAAGGGAATGTCGTTCGGGGCCGTCGAGGGCGAGCCGGAGGCGGGGCCGCAGGGTCTCACCATCGCCGAGATCGAGGGCCACCCGTTCGGGCAGATCACGTTCAGCGGGGCCCGGTGGGCCCTGTCGGACGTCCGCCTGCTCTCGCCGATCCTGCCCAGCAAGGTGGTCTGCGTCGGGCGCAACTACGCCGAGCACGCCGCCGAGCACGGCAGCGAGGTGCCGAAGGAGCCGCTGCTCTTCCTCAAGCCCTCCACCAGCGTGATCGGTCCCCGGGACGCGATCCGGCTGCCGCTCTTCTCGAAGCAGGTCGAGCACGAGGCCGAGCTGGCCGTGGTGATCGGGCCGCCGGGGGCACGCCGGGCCGACCGGGCCGCCGCCGAACGGGCCATCTTCGGCTACACCTGCGCCAACGACGTGACCGCCCGGGACCTGCAACGCACCGACGGTCAGTGGACCCGGGCGAAGGGCTTCGACTCGTTCTGCCCGATCGGGCCGTGGATCAGCACCGGTCTGGACGTCAGCGACCTGGAGGTCCGCTGCGAGGTGGGGCGCGACCCGGAGGAGATGGAGGTCCGTCAGCTCGGTCGGACCAAGGACATGGTCTTCGACGTGCCGTCCCTGGTGTCGTACATCTCGCACGTGATGACGCTGCTGCCCGGAGACGTCGTACTGACCGGGACGCCGGCCGGGGTTAGCCCGCTCACGGACGGGGACACGGTCACTGTGCGTATCGAGGGGATCGGGGAGTTGTCCAACCCGGTGGTCCCGCTCAGCTGACCCGGGCGGGTGCGGTCTGACCCGTTCGGGGGAGCGAATCCGCTGCTCAGCGGCGGTTTGGGTAACCCGATTTGGCCTGCCGGCACCGGTGGAGTAAAGTTTCTCCCCGGTGCCGGAAGGTGCCGATCCGGTGCCGCGAGGTACCAATGGGGTATGGGGTAATTGGCAGCCCGACTGATTCTGGTTCAGTTAGTCTAGGTTCGAGTCCTGGTACCCCAGCGCAGCCGAGGTTCGTGAGAACCTCGGTCGCTGGTTCTGAAGGAGTTCGGCCCCCGCCGCCAAGCGGAGGCAGTAAACGATCTCTGATAGAGTCCAGCATCGTCGCCCGGCAGGGTGACGATGCACAAGAAGTTCTGGCCCCGTCGTCTAGCGGCCCAGGACGCCGCCCTCTCAAGGCGGTAGCGCCGGTTCGAATCCGGTCGGGGCTACAGCGTCACCGGTCCGTCCCGTTCAGGGGCGGGCTGTTTCGCTTCTGTCGGGTCTTCATCGGCCTCCCACCCGGTCCACGGCCGGCGCGGAGGACATGGTTAGACTACGGCGGCACCGCTCGACAGGGCGGTGAAGCAGGAAAAGTCTTGGCCCCGTCGTCTAGCGGCCCAGGACGCCGCCCTCTCAAGGCGGTAGCGCCGGTTCGAATCCGGTCGGGGCTACCACACCAGCCGGCCCGCCTCACCTCTGAGGCGGGCCGCTCCCATTCCCACCCCTCCCGGCGCACCCCGGCCCCCCGGCCCTCAGCGTTGATCATGAAGTTATTGCCACGCGCATCGGCGTGTCGCGTCACTAACTTCATGATCAACGAGGCGAGGGCGGGCGAGGGCGAGGGCGGGCTGGGGGCGGGTGGGGGTGGGGGGTTAGAGGCCGGAGAGGCGTTGGCCGGCGCGGACGACGGCCATGGCGTGGCGTTCGCCGGGGCGGCGGCCGAGGCGCTCGATCGGGCCGGAGATGCTGATCGCGGCGATCACCCGGCCGGTGCGGTCCCGGATCGGGGCCGAGACGCTGGCCACACCGGCCTCCCGTTCGGCGACGCTCTGCGCCCAGCCCCGGCGGCGTACCTCGGCCAGGGTGCGGCCGGTGAACTTGGCGCGCGGCAGCAGCGGCATCACCGCCTCCGGCGGCTCCCAGGCCAGCAGGATCTGGGCCGCCGAGCCGGCCGTCATCGGCAGCACCGAACCGACCGGGACGGTGTCCCGTAGCCCGCTGGCGCGCTCGGCGGCGGCCACGCAGACCCGCTCGTCGGCCCGGCGCAGGTAGAGCTGGGCGCTCTCCCCGGTGGCGTCGCGCAGCGCGGCCAGCAGCGGCTCCGCGGCGGTCAGCAGCACGTCCGGGGCGGCGTTGGCCAGCTCGCCCAGGCGGGGGCCGGGACGCCACCGCCCCTGGGTGTCCCGGACCAGCATCCGGTGGATCTCCAGCGCCTGCGCCAGCCGGTGGGCCGTGGCCCTGGGCAGCTTGGTGCGATCAACGAGTTCGGCCAGGCTGGCGCCGTCGACACAGGCGGCCAGGATGACCACCGCCTTGTCGAGAACGCCGACACCGCTCATACTGTGTCCCACAAGCCGAAACTTACCTCCCAGAATTTAGGATGTCCAGATGGTGGGAGTCACTCCGAAGCCAAAGACCTTGGCCGAGAAGGTCTGGGACGCGCACGTCGTGCGGGCCGCCGAGGGCGAACCCGACCTGCTCTACATCGACCTGCACCTGCTGCACGAGGTCACCAGCCCGCAGGCGTTCGACGGCCTCCGGCTGGCCGGTCGCCGGGTCCGCCGTACCGACCTGACCGTCGCGACCGAGGACCACAACACCCCGACCGGGTACGCCGACCCGGCGTTCTCCCGGCGGCGCGGTGACCTGCTCACCATCGCCGACCCGACCTCGCGTACCCAGATCGAGACGTTGCGCCGCAACTGCGCCGAGTTCGGCGTACGGCTGCACCCGCTGGGCGACGAGAACCAGGGCATCGTGCACGTCATCGGGCCGCAGCTCGGCCTCACCCAGCCCGGCATGACCATCGTCTGTGGCGATTCGCACACCGCCACCCACGGCGCGTTCGGCGCGCTGGCCTTCGGCATCGGCACCAGTGAGGTCGAACACGTGCTGGCCACCCAGACCCTGCCGCAGGCCCGCCCGAAGACCATGGCGGTGAACGTGGTCGGCCAGCTCGGCCCCGGGGTCACCGCCAAGGACCTGGTCCTCGCGCTGATCACCCAGGTCGGCACCGGCGGCGGACGCGGCCACATCGTGGAGTACCGGGGCGAGGCCATCCGCGCCCTGTCCATGGAAGGCCGGATGACGATCGCCAACATGTCCATCGAGTGGGGCGCGAAGGCCGGCATGATCGCGCCGGACGAGACCACCTTCGGCTACCTCAAGGGGCGGCCGAACGCGCCCCAGGGGGCCGACTGGGACGCCGCGGTGGCGTACTGGCGGACCCTGCCCACCGACGACGGCGCGGTCTTCGACGCCGAGGTCACCCTGGACGCCTCGACGGTGACCCCGTTCGTCACCTGGGGCACCAACCCGGGGCAGGGCGCGCCGCTCGGTGCCGCCGTGCCGGACCCGGAGGAGTTCGGCACCGAGGCCGAGCGGACCGCCGCCCGGCGGGCGCTGGAGTACATGGACCTGAGCCCCGGCACCGCCCTGCGCGACCTGGCGGTGGACGTGGTGTTCGTCGGCTCCTGCACCAACGGCCGGCTGGAGGATCTGCGCGCCGCCGCCGACGTGCTGCGCGGACGCCAGGTGGCCGACGGGGTACGCATGCTGGTGGTGCCCGGTTCCGCCGCGGTACGGCAGGCCGCCGAGTCGGAGGGGCTGGACAAGATCTTCACCGACGCCGGTGCGGAGTGGCGGTTCGCCGGCTGTTCCATGTGTCTGGGCATGAACCCGGACACCCTCTCCCCGGGGCAGCGCTCGGCCTCCACCTCCAACCGCAACTTCGAGGGCCGGCAGGGCCGGGGCGGTCGTACCCACCTGGTGTCGCCTCCGGTCGCCGCCGCCACCGCCGTCATCGGCAAGCTGGCCGCGCCGGCCGATCTGTGAAGGGATAACCGAGACGATGGACAGCTTCACCACGCACACCGGCACCGCCGTGCCGTTGCGCCGTTCCAATGTGGACACCGATCAGATCATCCCCGCCGTGTACCTCAAGCGGGTGACCCGGACCGGTTTCGCCGACGGCCTCTTCAGCGCCTGGCGGGAGGACCCGGGATTCGTGTTGAACGATTCCTCGTATTCCGGAGCGTCGATTCTGGTCGCCGGCCCGGAGTTCGGCACCGGCTCCTCCCGGGAACACGCCGTGTGGGCCCTGCGGGACTGGGGGTTCCGGGCGGTGATCTCGCCCCGCTTCGGTGACATCTTCCGCGGCAACGCGTTGAAGGAGGGACTCCTCCCGGTCGAGCTGGAATTGAAGACCGTCGAGGAACTCTGGGGCCGGCTGGAGGCCGACCCGACCACCCCGGTCACCGTCGACCTGACCACCCGCGAGGTACGGGTCGGCGCGGACACCTGGCCCTTCCCGCTGGACGACTTCAGCCGCTGGCGGCTCATCGAGGGCTTGGATGACATTGGACTGACCCTCCGCCACGAGGCCGACATCACCGCGTACGAGGCTCGGCGGTCGCCGTTCCTGCCGGTGCTGGCATAGCCGTTCGTCCGTCCACCGCTTGGGTTTTCGCCCCCGCCGGTCCTCCGGCGGGGGCGAATCCGTTACGACACAAGGGCTTTTTTCCGCCGAATGTTTGTGTCCGGGCAGCAGAGGGCATACCGTGCGCGCAGAATGGCTCGCGTCGAGTCAGTTGCACAATCGGGAGGAAGTCGTGAACAAGGCCGAGCTCATCGAGGCGCTCGCCGCTCGCCTGGGAGACCGGAAGGCGGCGACTGCGGCGCTCGACGCGGTCCTCGCGGAGGTTCAGGCGGCGGTGGCCAAGGGCGAGAAGGTGTCCATCACCGGGTTCGGAGCGTTCGAGAAGCGTGTACGCGCTGCCCGAACAGCCCGGAACCCCCGCACCGGAGAGGCGGTGAAGGTCAAGAAGACATCCGTGCCGACCTTCCGGCCGGGTGCGGGCTTCAAGGAACTGGTGGCCAGCGGCAAGGCGCCGAAGGCCACGACCGCCGCGAAGAAGACCGCGACCGCCACCAAGACGACGGCGGCGGCCAAGACCACCGGTGCCAAGGCGACCGGTGCGAAGGCGGCCGGCACCAAGGCCACCGGGGCGAAGGCCGCCGGAGCCAAGGCGACCGGGGCCAAGGCCACCGGCGCTCGGAAGACCACCGCTGCGGCGAAGGCCGCCCCGGCGACGGCCACCAAGGCCGCGACGAAGGCGACCACCAAGGCGGCCGGTACGAAGACGGCCGGCAGCAAGGCCACCGGCACGAAGGCGGCCGGTACCAAGGCGGCCGGGGCGAAGGCCGCTCCGGCCAAGAAGAGCGCGGCGACCAAGACCGCCGCCGCGAAGAAGACGACCACGGCGAAGAAGGCCGGCACCACGGCGGCCAAGAGCGCCACGGCGGCCAAGAGCACCACCGCCAAGGCCACCACGGCCAAGAGCACGGCGGCGAAGAAGTCGCCGGCCCGGAAGGCACCGGCGAAGAAGACCGCCACCCGCTGACCGGCAGCCCGGAAAGGGGCGTCCACCGTCGAGGTGGACGCCCCTTCTCCGTCCTGGGGGACGGGGCCGTTCAACGGCGCTGCGGCGGTCCGGCGGGGACGGTTCGTTCAGCGGCGTTCCGGTGTCCGGCGGGCCGTCGGGGGGAGGGCGGGCCGTTCAGAGGCGGTCGGGGGGGAGCAGGCCGTCGGCGGTGAACGCCAACAGCCAGCCACCGCCCTTGTCGGTGCCGAAGTCGTCAGCGCGGCCGGTCAGCTGGGCCAGGGCGGGCGGGATCACCTTGCCCTGGCTGCACACCACCGCCGGGGCACCCGACGCGGCCAGCTCGGTCAGCCGGGCCGCCGCGGCCAGGGCCTGTTCCACCCGCTGCTGACCCGGTTCCGGCTCGTTCAGGGTCCGGTCCACCTCGATCGGCAGGTCCAGCAGCTCGGCCAGCGGGTGCAGCGTCTGCACACAGCGGCGCGCCGAGGCGGAGAGCAGGCGTACCGGCCGGAGCACCGCCACCAGCCGGGCCAGCGTACGGGCCTGGGCCCAGCCGGTGGCGTCGAGCGGACGGGCCGTGTCCGGACCGGACCAGGTGCCCCGGGACCCGGCGTGGGCGTGCCGGACCAGCGCCACCGTGCCGGTCACCGGCGGCAGGGCCGCGAACGCGCGCAGCACCTCGGCGTCGTGCGGGTAGCTGACCAGCTCGGTCGCCGCGTCGACCGGCAGCCAGCGTACGTCGTCGACCTCGGTGCCGGGCAGGAAACCGCCGTCGCCCACCGCCCGCATCGACCAGTAGTCGACCACCTTCGGTCGGCCCTCGCTGTGGTACGTCGAGGACGGCAGTCGTACCTGCGGCACCGCCCGGACGTCGGTCTCCTCGGCGACCTCGCGGACCGCCGCGAGCAGCGGGTGCTCGCCCGGCTCCAGCTTGCCCTTGGGCAGCGACCAGTCCCCGTACCGGGGCCGGTGCACCAGGCAGACCTCGACCCCGCCGGCGAGGTCGACGCGGCCGTCGACGGGACCACCGCCGGCGGCCGGTAGCCCCGCCGCCCCGCCGGCGGCCGGTCGCCACGCCACCCCGCCGGCGGCCCGGATGACGGTCACGTCAGCCAGCCTCTCCGGTGGCCGACCACCGTGCGCCAGCGCTCGGGGAACGCGGCCCGGGCCCGGTGGACCGCCTGGCGTTCCCGTTCGGTCAGTCGGCCGGCGGTCACCGCCAGCACCGGATCGTCCGGGTGGGCCAGCGCCAGCTCCGTCCAGGTCTCGGCGGCCACCGCCGCGTCCTGGTGCGCGCCGAGCAGATCCTGCGCCTCCTTCAGCGCCAGGGCCAGGTCGGCCGCGCCGCCGCCGGCCACCGGGGCGACCGCCTCCAGCGCGTACCGGGCGCGTTTGCCCTCCTTGCGGATCTCGTGCCAGGTCTCGTCCGGGCCGAGCGGGTCGAGCGCGGGGACCCCAGCGTGCCGCTTGGTGCCCTCGGCCAGCCGCCGCCACGGCTTGGCGGCCAGCTTGCGCAGCGTCCGCTTCGCCGGGGCGTCGGCCCGCGTGGTGAGCCGGGGCGCGCGGGCCGCCTCGACCAGGGACTCCAGCAGGGCCAGGTAGCGGGGGGAACGCAGCGCCTCGTCCACCTCGGCCGCCGCCGCGTCCCGCCGGGCCGCGAGCGCGGCGTCCAGCCGGTCCACCGCAGCCCGGTCCAGCGGGTCGACCGGATCCGCGTCGGCCGTGCGCCGCAGCCGTTCCCGCAGCACGTCGACGTCCCGTACCGCGCCGAGCACCCCGCCCAACCAGCTCAGTTCGGTGCGCAGCGGGCCCGCCCAATCGGGCTCCACCAGGCGGGCGAAGGTGCGCAGGTCGCTGCGGAGCCGCCGGCAGCCGACCCGCATCTTCCGTACCGCGTCCAGGTCGCCGGCC
Organism: Micromonospora cathayae; assembly: GCF_028993575.1. Taxonomy (NCBI): domain Bacteria; kingdom Bacillati; phylum Actinomycetota; class Actinomycetes; order Micromonosporales; family Micromonosporaceae; genus Micromonospora; species Micromonospora cathayae. Next base: position 2,977,373 of record NZ_CP118615.1, read on the forward strand.
TCGCCGTGCAGGCGTACCAGCGGGTCGTTGCGGAGGATGCGGCGGACCCCGCGCCGGACCGCCTCGGTGACCACGTCGCCGGCCGTGGGGCGTCGCGGCAGGTCGGCCCGGCCGGCCACGTCGGGTGCCTCCCCGGCGGCCGGGCCCAGCGCCCTGACGTGCTTGGCGACGAACACCCCGCGGTGCGCCCCGGCGGCGATGAGCAGCTCCTCCACCCGGTCGAGCAGGTCGTCGGCGGCGGTGCCGCGCTCGACCTCCACCTCCCGGAAGCTGCTGTCGGCGGTGGCCGCGCCGCCGGTGGCCACCGTGGTCACCTGGTCCTCGACCACCTCGACGAGCAGCGCCCCGTCCGGGTCGTGCAGCGTCCGGCGGTGCCGCACCGTGTTGACCAGCGCCACCGGCCGCAGCGGCGCACCCCGGTGGTACGCGGTGACCAGCGCGACCAGCTCGTCCGGGACGGTGTCGGCGGGGCCGGGACGGGAGATCTCGTACCGCCGTTCCGGGGTGCGGGTCGGCAGCTTCACCGTCCACGGCCGGTCGTCGCCCACCCGGTGCCGCAGCGACACCCCGGACCGGGCCAGCCGCAGGTCGGCGGTGTCGAAGTAGGTGGCGTCCAGGGTCACCGGTTCCGGGGCGTGCAGCCGGCCGCCGTCGGGCAGGGCGGCGGACAGGTCCGGCAGCCGGAAGGCGGCCGGTACCGCGTACTTGCGTTCCTCTTCGACCATCGGCTCAGCCTATGCCGGTCGACGGTCAACCGGCGGTGCCGCCGACCCGGCGCAGCAGCAGCGCCTGGAGGTCGGTCAGCGGTGCCTCCGGGGTGCCCTCCCGGCGTCGCCAGGTGCCGTCCGCGGCCAGTTCGAAGGCGTCCACCTCCGGGCTCATCGCGGCGGTCAGCACATGGTCCAGTTCGGCGCGCGCGATCGGGTCGCTGACCTGCACCAACGCCTCCACCCGGCGGTCCAGGTTGCGGTGCATCAGGTCGGCCGAGCCCATCCAGAACTCGGCCGCGCCGTCGTTGCCGAACCGGAAGATCCGGGAGTGCTCCAGGAACCGGCCCAGGATCGACCGGACCCGGATGTTCTCCGACAGCCCCGGCACCCCCGGCCGGAGCGTGCACATGCCCCGGATCAGCAGGTCCACGTGCACCCCGGCCCGGGACGCGCGGTAGAGGGCGTCGGTGACCTCCTCGTCGACCAGCGAGTTCACCTTGATCTGCACCAGGCCGGGCGCGCCTAGCCGGGTGTGCGCGATCTCCCGGTCGATGCGTTCGATCAGCCCGCGCCGGATGCCCTGCGGGGCCACCAGCAGCCGCCGGTAGGTGGTCTGCCGGCTGTACCCGGTGAGCACGTTGAACAGGTCGGTCAGGTCCGCGCCGATCTCCGGGTCGGCGGTGAGCATGCCGAAGTCCTCGTACAGCCGGGCGGTCTTCGGGTGGTAGTTGCCGGTGCCGATGTGGCAGTAGCGCCGGATGTGGTTGCCCTCCTGCCGGACCACCAGGGAGGTCTTGCAGTGCGTCTTCAGCCCGACCAGCCCGTACACGACGTGGCAGCCGGCCCGTTCCAGGGTGCGCGCCCAGCCGATGTTGGCGACCTCGTCGAAGCGGGCCTTCAGCTCGACCAGCACCACCACCTGCTTGCCGGCCTCGGCCGCGTCGACCAGGGCGTCCACGATGGGGGAGTCGCCGCTGGTCCGGTACAGGGTCTGCTTGATGGCCAGCACATTCGGGTCGGCGGCGGCCTGCTCCACGAACCGCTGCACGCTGGTGGCGAACGAGTGGTACGGGTGGTGCACCAGGATGTCGCCGTCGCGCAGGGTGGCGAAGACGCTCCGCGGCACCTCGCCCTCGGTGAGCCGGGGGTGGGTGGCCGGCACGAACGGCGGGTCCTTCAGGTCGGGGCGGTCCGCCTCGCCGTACAGCTGCCACAGCGCCGACAGGTCCAGCAGGCCCCGGACCCGCAGTACGTCCTGGGTGTCCATGTCCAGCTCCCGGACCAGCAGCTCCAGCATGTGGTCGGAGATGGAGGCGGCCACCTCGAGGCGTACCGGTGGGCCGAAGCGACGGCGGGCCAGTTCCCGTTCCAGGGCCTGGAGCAGGTCCTCGTCGCGGTCCTCGTCGACCTCCAGTTCGGCGTTGCGGGTGACCCGGAACAGGTGGCACTCGACCACCTGCATGCCGGAGAAGAGCTGCCCCAGGTGTACCGAGATCAGCTCCTCGACCGGCAGGAACCGCACCCCGGGCAGGTCCCGGCAGACCCGGACGAAGCGGGGCACGTTGTTGGGCACCTTGACCCGGGCGAAGAGCTCCTGCCCGCCGTGCGGGTCGCGGACCGTCACCGCCAGGTTCAGCGACCGCCCGGAGATGTACGGGAACGGGTGCGCCGGGTCCACCGCCAGCGGGGTCAGCACCGGGAAGATCTGCTCCCGGAAGTAGGTGCGCAGCCGTTCCCGCTCGGCGTCCCCGAGGTCGGACCAGTTCAGCAGGTGGATGTCCTCGGCGGCCAGCTTCGGCCGGACGTCGTCGACGAAACAGGCGGCGTGCCGGGCGACCAGCCCGACGGTCTTCTCCGCGATCAGTTCGAGCTGGGTCCGCAGCGGCATCCGGTCCCCGCCGCGTACCGGCAGGCCGGCGGAGAGCCGACGCTTCAACCCGGCCACCCGCACCATGTAGAACTCGTCGAGGTTGCTGGCGAAGATGGCCAGGAACTTGGCCCGTTCCAGCAGCGGGGTGCGCGGGTCCTCGGCGAGGGTGAGCACTCGGGCGTTGAAGTCGAGCCAGGAGAGTTCCCGGTTGAGGAAGCGGTCCTCGGGGAGCGGTTCGGCCGGCTCGGCCGGGTCGTCGCCCGGTGGTGGGGGACCACCCGGGACGACCGGGCCCGGCACGTCGGCCGGTTCCGCCGGTGCGGGGCCACCCGGGTCGGTCACCTCGTCCAGTCCGGCGGAGCCGGCCCCACCGGCGCCCTCACCCGGCTGGCCGTCGTCGATCGGCGGGTCACCCGCGGCGCCGAGGGGTCCGACCGGAGCGTCCGGTGCGGGGGAGTCCGGTGCGGTGTCGGCGTCGGCTCGGGGTGCGGTGTCCGGCGTGCCGGCGACGGGGGTGTGCGGCGGGGCGTCGACCGGAGCGCCCCCGGGGGCGTCGCCGGGGGCACCGCCGGGACCGGCGGTGGCGGATCGGCGCGGGCGGACCGGGCGGCGGCGGGGCGGCGGGGTGCTCACGCAGCCATCATGACCCGACGCCGGTGAACGTAAAATGAACTTCGGCCGCTCCGGTCAGGCCATGGTCGGCAAGGTCACCCGCACGACCTCACCGGCGGCGTCCCGGTCGATCCGGACCCGCTGCCCGAGACGGAGCAACCGCAGCCCGGAGGCGTCGAAGGCCCGGGCCGGGAAGGGCAGCTCGGTGCCGTCGTCGAGAAGCAGCACGCCGGTACGGGTGGTGCCGTCGAAGGTCGCCACGGTGCCCTGCATGCCCCGCACCGTACACCGGTCGGGCCGGTGCCGGCGGCCCACCGGTCGGGCGGGGCGCCGGCGGCGCGTCCGGTCTGGTGGGAGCGGAACAGGCGACCACCGGCGACCCACCCCCCCCGGTCAGGCGGGGGTGGGGCAGCAACCGGCGGCCAGCGTGGCCGTCCGTGGTCCCAGCCCCAGCCCGGCGGCCACCGCCAGGTCGGCCGGGGTGTCCACGTCCCGGCGCAGCGTCGGCCAGGCACCGGCCAGGGACAGCGCCCCGCTGGCCGCGTGGGCGGCGGCCGAGCCCACCCCGAACCGCGGGTCCAGCGGTACGCCGGCCGGGGCGGCCAGCAGCACGGTGCCGTCCCCGGGGGCGTCCGCGACGAAGTGGCGTACCCCCGGGAGGTGGCCGGCGGCCCGCAGCGCCGCGCCCAGCTCGGCCGGCCGTAGCGCGGGCAGGTCGGCGGTGAGCCCGGCCACTAGGCCGCCACCGGCGGTGGCCGCGCCGTGCCGCAGTGCCGCGTTCAGCCGTGCCGCCGCGTCGGGCCCGGCGTCGGGGGCGTCCGGCAGCACCCGGGCCCCGGCCGCCCGGACCGCGGCGGCGACCCGGGTGTCGTCGGTCACCACCAGCACCGCGCCGACCGCGTCACAGGCCAGCACCGCGTCGACCGTGTCCAGCGCGAGGGCCAGCGCCAGGGCCTCGTGCGGTACGCCCGGCAGCGCGCCGCGTAGCCTGCTCTTCGCCCCCTCGAGGCGCTTCACCGGCACCACCACGGTCCAGCTCGGCTCGGTCACGCGCCCATCCTGCCACCGCGCGACGGCACCCTCGCTGGCCCCGTCCAGGGGAAGCAGGCATGATTTCGCTGCGGGCGTCACCGGTGGGCGCGAACGCGGGGCCGGGCGGAACGAGGAGGCAGGGTGGCACGGCGCAGGCTGGGGTTCTGGCAATGGTTCGCCGTGGTGGTGGTCAAGCCCGTGATGACCGTCTGGACCCGCCGGACCTGGACCGGCATGGAGCACGTCCCGCGTACCGGTGGCGTGATCATCGTGCCGAACCACCTCTCGTACGCCGACCCGCTGGTCTCCGCGCACTACGTGTACGACGCCGGCCGCTGGCCGCGCTACCTGGGCAAGGCCAGCGTCTTCCGGGTTCCGGTGGTGGGGCGGATCCTGCACTGGTGCCGGCAGATCCCGGTCGAGCGGGGCAGCGTGGACGCGGCCCGTTCGCTCGACGCCCTGGTCGAGGCGCTCGACGAGGGGGGCGCGGTGATCATCTACCCGGAGGGCACCCTCACCCGGGAGCCGGACCTGTGGCCGATGCGCGGCAAGACCGGGGCGGCCCGGCTTGCCCTGGCCACCGGGGCACCGGTGATCCCGGTCGCCATGTGGGGCCCGGAGAAGATCGTCGACCCCCACCGCAACCGGGTCAACCTGCGGCCCCGGATCCCGGTCAGCGTGGCCGCCGGTCCGCCGGTCGACCTGAGCCGCTGGGCGGACGCGACCCCGACGAAGGCGACCCTGGAAGAGATGACCGACGAGATCATGCTCCGGATTCGTGACCTGCTGGCCGAGCTGCGCGGCGGCACCCCGCCCCCGCTGTGGGAACGGCCGGCGCGGCTGCCCGGCGCGCCGCGTACCGGCGTCGAGCGGTTCGGGGACGCGGCGTGAGCGGGCACGTGGCGGTGCTCGGGGCCGGCTCCTGGGGTACCGCGTTCGCCAAGATCCTCGCCGACGCCGGGCGGGACGTGACCGTGTGGGCGCGCCGGACCCCGGTCGCCGAGGCGATCCGGTCGCACGGGCGCAACCCGGAGTACCTGCCGGACCTACGGCTGTCCCGGCGGGTGACGGCCACCGACGTGGCGGCCGAGGCGATCACCGGTGCCGAGGTGGTGGTGCTGGCGGTGCCCTCCCAGACGCTGCGCGGCAACCTCGCCGAGTGGGCCGGGCACCTCGCCCCGGACGCCACCCTGGTCTCCCTGATGAAGGGGATCGAGCTGGGCACCACCAAACGGATGAGCGAGGTCATCGTGGAGACCGCCAAGGTGGCGGCGGACCGGGTGGTGGTGGTCTCCGGCCCCAACCTGGCCCCGGAGATCGCCGTCGAGCAGCCGGCCGCCACCGTGGTTGCCTGCACCGACGTCGGCCGGGCCACGCTGGTGCAGCGCTCGGTCACCACGCCGTACTTCCGGCCGTACACCAACGACGACGTGATCGGCTGCGAGCTGGGTGGCGCGGTCAAGAACGTGATCGCCCTGTCGTACGGGATCGCCACCGCGATGGGGTTCGGGGACAACACCCGGGCCATGCTGATCACCCGGGGGCTGGCCGAGACCGCCCGGCTGGGCGTGGCGCTCGGCGCGGACCCGCTGACCTTCGCCGGGCTGGCCGGCATGGGTGACCTGGTCGGCACCTGCTCGTCGCCGCTGTCCCGCAACCGGACCTTCGGCGAGCACCTGGGCCGGGGCGAGAGCCTGGAGCAGGCGCAGGCGGCCACCCGGCAGACCGCCGAGGGGGTCAAGAGCTGCCTGGCGATCCGGGACCTGGCCCGCGCGCACGGGGTGGAGATGCCGATCACCGAGCAGGTCGAGCGGGTCTGCCACGAGGGCGTCGACCCGCGCCTGGCGGTACGCGCGCTGATGAGCCGGACCACGAAACCGGAGTGAGGGAGCCGTCGTGACGGGGGAGCGGGACTGGCGGGACGGAACCCGCTGTGTGCACGCCGGGCTGCCGGAACCCGAGCCGGGTCAGCCGTTCCTGCCCGGCCCGGTGTTCGCCGCGCCGTACCACCTCGACCCGGAGCGGGGGCCGGCGGCCAGCCCGAACGGGTACGGCCGGGGCGACAACCCCACCCGCCGGTTGCTGGAGGCGGCGATCGGCGAGCTGGAGGGCGGTGACTGCCGGGTCTTCGCCAGCGGGCAGGCGGCCATCACCGGGCTGCTGCTGGCCGTGCTGCGCCCCGGGGACACCGTGCTGCTGCCCGCCGACGGGTACTACACGGTCCGCTCGTTCGCGGCGGAGACGCTGACCGGGCTGGGGGTGACGGTCCGGTACGCGCCGACCGCCGGACCGTACCCGGCGCTGGACGACGTACGGCTGGTGCTGCTGGAGACCCCGGCCAACCCCGGCCTGGACGTCTGCGACATCGCCGCCCTGGCGGAGCGGACGCGGGCGGCCGGGACGCTGCTGGCGGTGGACAACACCACCGCGACGCCGCTCGGGCAGCGCCCGCTGGAGCTGGGCGCGGACGTGGTGGTGGCCTCCGGCACCAAGGCGCTGACCGGCCACTCGGACCTGCTCCTCGGGTACGTCGCGACCCGGTCGGTGGACCTGCTGGCCACGGTGACCGGGTGGCGGACCACCACCGGCGGGATCCCCGGCGCGTTCGACGCCTGGCTGGCGCACCGGTCCCTGGGCACCCTGGACCTGCGGCTGGCCCGGCAGACCACGAACGCCGGGGCGGTCGCCCGGCTGCTGGCCGCGCGTACCGACGTGACCGGGGTGCGCTGGCCGGGGCTGCCCGCCGACCCCGCGTACCCGGTGGCGACGGCGCAGATGGCCCGGGTGCCGGGGATCGTGTCGTTCGACCTCGGTGACGCCGACCGGGTGGCCCGGTTCCTGGCCGCGTCCCGGCTGGTGGCCGCCGCCACCTCGTTCGGCGGGCTGCACACCACCGCCGACCGGCGGGCCCAGTGGGGGGACGACACCGCCCCGGGCTTCGTCCGGCTCTCCTGCGGGGTGGAGGACACCGCCGACCTGGTGGCCGACCTGACCGCCGCGCTGGACGCCTCGGCCCCGGCGGCGGCCTGACCGGACCTGCCACGGGACGGAGCGCCCCGGACCGCCCGGCTGCGGTGGTTGGGCTATGGTGTGCGGTGCCCGTGCCGGCCCGAAGCGAGGAGGTGAGTCCGATCCCCCAGACAGCAGGACCGGTGCTCCCTTCCGTCCCGGTGGCGTCCCGCCGCTAGCCGACCGGTGGGGGAGCGCCGACGAGCGTTCCCGAAAGGCCCTTCATGGCACCGTCGTCCCATCCTGACCGTTCCGCCCCGCTGCCCGCCCCGCCCGATCGCCCCGGCGCGGCGGCGTCGGCTGGACTCCCTGATCGCGCCGGCCTGGTCCGCCGGCTGCGCGCCGCCGGCTGTGTCTTCGCCGAGGACGAGGCGGAGCTGCTCGTCGAGGCCGCCGAGGCACCCGGCACGCTGGCCGCGCTGGTGGACCGCCGGGTGGCCGGCGAGCCGCTGGAACACCTGCTCGGCTGGGTGGAGTTCTGCGGGCTCCGGGTGCCCGTCGACCCGGGGGTGTTCGTGCCGCGTCGCCGTACCGCCCTGCTGGTCTCCGCCGCCGAGGCGGTGGCCGGGCCGGAACCGGCGCTGGTCGAGCTGTGCTGCGGTTCCGGGGCGATCTCGCTGGTGCTGGCGGGCCGGTTGCGGCCCCGCTGGCAGGCCGCCGCCGACCTGGACCCGGCCGCCGTCCGGTGCGCCCGGCGCAACCTGGCCGCCCCGGCGGTGCCGGTGTACGAGGGCGACCTGTTCGACCCGCTGCCGTCGCGCTGGCGGGGCCGGCTGGACCTGGTGGTCGCCAACGCCCCGTACGTGCCGACCGGGGCGATGGCGCTGATGCCGCCCGAGGCGCGCCGGTACGAGCCGGGCGTGGCGCTCGACGGCGGATCGGACGGGCTCGCCGTACTGCGCCGGCTGGCCGGGGAGGCGGTGCGCTGGCTCGCCCCGGGCGGGCACCTGGTGGTGGAGATCAGCGAACGGCAGGTCGACACGTTCTGTGTGGAGCTGACCGGGTACGGGCTGCACCCCACGGTGACGCGGTCCGCCGACCTCGACGCCACCGCGGTCACCGCCCGACTGCCCGGTTGAGCGGGTGCCCCCTCCGGTGCGTCCGGCGCACCGGAGGGGGCGGGCGACTCACACGCCGGGCGGGGCCGGTGGCGCGTCGGCGAAGGCGGCCCAGGCGGTCGGGGCGAACAGCAGCACCGGGCCGTCCGGGTCCTTGGAGTCACGGATGGCGACCGTGGGCGGGATGACCGCCATCTCCACGCAGGCTCCCTCGTCCCCGCTGTGGCTGCTCTTGCGCCACTCGGCTGTCGGCAGCGCCGTGGTGGTGGTCGATGTCATTTCTGTCGTCCCTTCAGGATTCGGACCAGTTCGTCGCGGCTCGCCTTCGGGCTGAGCGCGACGGTTCGCAGGTGTTCCATGATCTTGGTGCAGGTACGCAGGTCACCCGGACGGTCGAGGACCATCTGACCGGCCACCGTCTCGACCGAGGCGATGATCGGGTCCTCCGGGTCGGGGAACTCCAGGATGTGCAGCGACCCCCGGGTGCCCCGGTGGTACCCGGCCGCCAGCGGGATGACCTGGAGGGTGATGTTGGGCAGCTCGATCATCTTGAGCAGGTGGTGCAGTTGCGCCTCCATCACCCCCGGGTTGCCGACCGGCCGCAGCAGCGCGCCCTCGTCGACGATCGCGTCGAAGATGGGCGGTTCGGCGCTGGTGAGCCGCTGTTGCCGGTCCAGCCGGACCTGGACCCGCTGCTCGACCTGCTCGTCGGTGAGCGTGTGCGGTCCGCCGCGCATCACCGCCCGGATGTAGTCGGCGGTCTGGAGCAGGCCGGGCACCACCGACGGCTCGAAGTTCGCGATGGCGCTGGCCTCGGCCTCCAGCGCGATGAAGTCGATGGTGCGCCGGTCCAGCAGGTACGAGTAGGAGACCCACCAGCCTGGCTTGCGCGCGTCCTTGGCGAGCTGGACGGCGGCGTCGACGTCCTCCGGCCCGACCTTGTAGAGGGTGAGCAGCGCCCGGACGGTCGCCGGGCTGACCAGTGTCTGGGCGTTCTCGTACCGGGACAGGGTGCTGCGGGTGCTGTTGATCTCGTCGGCGGCGGCCTCGAGGGTCAGGCCGGCCGCCTCCCGGTGGGTACGCAGGGCGATGCCGAGCCGGCGGGCCCGGGCGGTCTTCGGTGCCATGCATCGATGCTCCCATAGATCCTGGGATCGTGTGCATGAGAGAAAGTGGATGAGAGTTGCATTCATTGCCGTGATGGTGGCAACCTGTCATGGCGTCCTCACCATCGGTGGTCGTGGCGACGGTGATGGTGAGTGACCGGAGGGGAAATGAGACGCGTGGTGGTCGGGTTCTTCTCCCCCACCCGATCACCACGTGTCTCCCACCACGGCGCACCGGAAGGAGATCCCATGTCGGCGAGCGGCTGCTGGCCACGGGTGTCGCGCTGTCGTTGGTGTGCGTGCCCGGTGCTGCGGGACAACGACGGCACCTGGATCCACGCGAACCTCGCGTACGTCTGTCGGGACTCCTCCGGTGGCCTGGCCGCCACCACGGCCGAGCCCGAGGAGGTCCGGCGTGCCTCCTGATCATGACGTCCCGGGTCGCCGCCGTCGTCGTCGCTGCTGGCCCGGGCAGCGGCGGACGCGGCGACCCGGGTCCGACCGGACGACGGGAGCGGCCGTCCGGTCCCGCGTGCCGCGCCACGCTAGGGGTGGCGTGGCGCGGCACGCGGCATCCAGGGTGCCGAGGCCGACCTCGTCCGGTGTGCTGCGACCGGCGCCGTCCGGTGTGGTGCGGCGGGTGTCCGGTGTGTTCTCCGGGGTCGGCGGTGGTGGCCGGTGACCCGGTTCCTGGTGGTGCTCACCGACGTCCGCCCGCTCGACGGTGCCGTCCGCAACGAGCGGACCATGCCGGAGCGCCGCCGCCAGGTCGTGGGCGCGAGCAGCCGGGCCGCCGCCGACCGGATCGCCGGCGCGTTCATGGCGCTGGGCATGGTCCGCGCCGGCCGGCAACGGGTCAAGGTGATCGCCGTCGGACGTCGATACGGCTGCTGACCAGCGTGCCAACCGGCCGGCACCGGGCCGAGGGATCGGGCATCGTGGATGTTATCCGGTCCTGTCCGACGGTCCGTGCCGGAGTGGACGGTTACGCACCGTATATGTGCGGTTGACTGATTGCGGAGAGGGTGGCGTCCGCTCCGGGTATCGCCACCGGCCTGCGGCCACGCACAGTAAGGTCGACCAGGCGAGCGCCGCCACGGGCTCGCGGGCCACCGCAGTCGCGAACCGGAGATGACACCAGTGACCACCCCAGGCAAGACCCGAGTCGCCATCGTCTTCGGCGGACGTAGCCCCGAACACGGCATCTCCTGCGTCAGCGCCGGCAGCGTTCTCGGCGCGTTGGATCCGGACGAGTTCGAGGTGGTGCCGGTCGGTATCACCCGGGCCGGGCAGTGGGTGCTCGCCGACGGCGACCCGGGACGGCTGGCGATCACCGACCGCCGACTGCCGGAGATCACCTCGGCCACCGGTGCCGAGGTGGTGCTACGGGCCGACCCGACCGCCAACGGCCTGCTGGTCCTCGACCCCACCGACGGGCCGCGCGCCCTGGCCGGCGTGGACGTGGTCTTCCCGGTCCTGCACGGCGCGTACGGGGAGGACGGCACCATCCAGGGCATGCTGGAGATGGCCGGCATCCCCTACGTCGGGGCGAACGTGTTCGCCTCCGCCGCCGCGATGGACAAGGAGTTCACCAAGAAGCTGTGCGCCGTCGAGGGCATCCCGGTCGGCCCGTACGCGGTGCTGCGCAGCGGCACCACCCTCTCCGATGAGGACAAGGCCCGGCTCGGCCTGCCGGTCTTCGTCAAGCCCTCCCGGGCCGGCTCGTCCTTCGGCATCAGCAAGGTCACCGACTGGTCCGATCTGGACGCGGCCATCGCCACCGCCCGCGAGATCGACGTCAAGGTGCTGGTCGAGGCGGCCGTGGTCGGCCGGGAGATCGAGTGCGGCGTCCTGGAGGGCGAGGCGGGTGGCGCGCCGGAGGCGTCCGTCCTGGCCGAGGTGCGGGTCGTCGCCGACCACGACTTCTACGACTTCGAGGCGAAGTACATCGACGCCGACGAGGTCTGCGAGTACGACGTCCCGGCCGAGCTGCCCGAGCACGTCAGCCGGCAGGTGCGCGAGTACGCCACCCGCGCCTTCACCGCGCTGGACTGCTCCGGCCTGGCCCGGGTGGACTTCTTCGTCACCCCGGAACTTGACGTCTACCTCAACGAGGTGAACACCATGCCGGGCTTCACCCCGTCGTCGATGTTCCCCCGGATGTGGGCGGCCTCCGGGTTGGAGTACCCGAAGCTGGTGAACCGGCTGATCCGGACCGCCCTGCGTCGGAGCTGACCCTGCCCGGAGCTGACCCTGCCCCGAGCAGGCCGGGCCGGCGCAGGCGAGGTCGCCGCGTCCGGGGCCGGCGCTGCCGGGTCGGAGCGGGGCGAGGGTGCCGCGCCCCGGGGCGGCGCTGCCGGGGGCGGCCCGCCGGTGGCCCCGCGCCCGGGACCACCGGCCCGACAGCCGTGACTCAGCCGCCCAGACAGCCGGCCGGGACGTCACCTCCGGACGGCACCGAGGCCACCACCGTCTGCGCGATCGGAGCCACCCACTGCAACGGCTGCTCGTACGTTCTCGGCACGCTGACCTGGACGGCGACCTCCCGGTCGACCGTGGTGAGCACGGTGGCGTCCGCCCGCTCGCCGACGTGCCAGCAGACCGTGTCCACCACCCAGACCGCGGTCTCCGGCGGGACGGCCGGCTCCGGCACGCCGCAGGCCACGGTGAGGGCCGGGTCGCCGTACGCGGCGTTCTGCTCGGCTCCGGCGGTGACCGGCCGCTGCGGCAGCTCCCGGACCGTCGGCGGAAGCTGGGACAGCAACGCCCGGCAGACCGTGGCGGGCCGCTCGGCCAGCGGCGCGGCGGGCATCTCCACCGGGGCGGTGGACTGCGGGCGGGCCGCCGACGCGCTCGGGCTCGGGCCCGGACCGGCCGGTTCGTCCGGCGCGAGCGAGGCGAAGGTGAATCCGGCCACGGCCACCGTGACCGGCACCGCGACCAGCGCGGAGATCAGGGCCGCGTTCCGGGTCGACCGGTCCCAGCCGCGCCGCTTCGGCGGGTCGCCGCCGCTGGCCGCCGGGGTGTCCGCGGGGTCGCCGGGGGGAGTCTTCTGCTCGTCCACTTACAGTCGCACCACCGAACAGGTCAGGGTACGGGTGATGCCGGGCACCATCTGCACCTTGCTGACGATCAGTTTGCCGAGCTCGTCGACGGTGTTCGCCTCGGTGAGGACGACCACGTCGTACGGCCCGGTGACGGCGTCGACCCGGACCACGCCGGCAAGGTCCGCGATCACACCGGCCACGTCACGCGCCCGGCCCACCTCTGTCTGGATGAGGATGTACGCCTGTACCACGACTCGACCTCCGTCCGCCGCCGCCAGGGGCGGCCCGAGGAGTGAAACTACCCTACCGAGCAGGTCCGATCCCGATCGGTGGTCAAGGAGAAGCGGTGAGCGAGCACAGCGGTGGGAGCGCATGAGCACTGACGGGGTGACGCGGTGAGGGTCACGGGTACCGGTGAGTTCGGCCTGATCGACCGGGTGACCGCCCGGTTGCCGGCCGGGGCGGCCTGCCTGCTCGGTCCCGGCGACGACGCGGCGGTGGTGGCCGCCCCGGACGGCCGGGTGGTCGCCTCCACCGACGTACTGGTGGAGGGGCGGCACTTCCGGCGGGACTGGTCCGGCCCGGTGGACGTCGGGCACCGGGCGGCGGCGGCGAACCTGGCCGACATCGCCGCCATGGGGGCCACCCCGACCGCGTTGCTGGTCGCCCTCTGCCTCCCCGTCGACCTGGACGTGGCGTGGGCCGAAGGGCTGGCCGACGGGCTCGGCGCGGAGGCCGCCACGGTGGGGGCGACGGTGGTCGGCGGGGACATGTCCGCCAGCCCGACCCTGACCGTCGCGGTGACCGCCCTCGGGGACCTGGGCGGACGGCCCCCGGTGGTCCGTTCCGGCGCGCGGCCCGGGGACGTGGTCGCGCTGGCCGGCCGGATCGGGTACGCCGCCGCCGGCTACACCGTGCTGTCCCGGGGTTTCCGGACACCGAAACTGCTGGTCGAGGCGTACCGGCGGCCGGAGGTGCCGTACCCGGCCGGCCCGTACGCGGCCCGGCTCGGCGCCACCGCCATGATCGACGTCTCGGACGGGCTGCTCGCCGACCTCGGGCACGTGGCGCGGGCCAGCGGGGTCGCCGTCGACGTCCGGCGGGACGCCTTCGAGGTGCCCCGGCAGATGGCCGACGCCGCCCAGGCGCTCGGCGTCGACCCGTACACCTGGATCCTCGGCGGGGGCGACGACCACGCGCTGGCCGCGACCTTCCCGCCGGCGGTGGCGCTGCCGCCGCCGTGGCGGCCGATCGGCCGGGTGTCCGAGGGGGCCGGGGTGAGCGTGGACGGCCGGCCGTGGGAGGGCCCGGCCGGCTGGGACCACTTCCGCTGACCCCCGCCCGCGACGGTTCCCACCGGCCCGCACCCGTTCCCGCCCGTGATCACTTCGGCGGCCCGGGACCTTCCCGCCCGCCCGCGACCACGTCCGTCGGCGGCCGGTCGGGAACCCGCCGGTCGAGGGCCCGCCGCCCGGGGACCCGCCCGCCCGGAGGGTGACGTACGACCGATCGGGGGCGGTCGGCCCGCTCCCGGGCCGGCCGCGGTCGTACGCTGCCGGGGTGAGCGACATCGAGATCCGCCTGCTGCGTTTCGACGCCGAGGTGGCGCAGCGGCTGGTCCGGGCGGCCCTGGCCGACCTGGGGGCCCGCTACGGCGGCAGCGGCGACGAGACGCCGGTGGCCGCGGCCGAGTTCGAGCCGCCGGACGGCGCGTTCCTGGTGGCGTACCTCGACGGGGAACCGGTCGGCTGCGGGGGCTGGCGCAGCCACGGTGACACCGGCGAGCTGGCCGAACTGAAGCGGATGTACACCGCCCCGGCGGCGCGGGGCCGCGGCGTGGCCCGCGCGGTGCTGGCGGCGGTCGAGCGTTCGGCCCGGGAGCAGGGCCGCAAGCGACTCGTCCTGGAGTGCGGCGACAAGCAGCCGGAGGCGATCGCCATGTACCAGGCCGCCGGCTACGAGCGCATCCCCAACTTCGGCTTCTACCGGGACGCCCCCGGCTGCCTCTCCTTCGGCCGCACCCTCTGACCCCGGGGGTGGGCCGACCGGGCGGACCCCGGGACCAGCGCGGCCGGTGTGCCGGGCCGGGGCGGGTTCAGGTGACGGTGAACCGGACCCGGGCGGCGGCGGTCCGGGCGTTCCGCTCCGCCTCGGCCGGGTCGGCCCCCCAGGTCAGCACGTGGCCGCTGCGCTGCCCGGAGGAGACCACCGGCACCACCCGGTCACCGACCGCCACGTCGACGGAGAGGTCGAGCACCCCGGGCGACCGGCGGGCCTGACGGACGTCCTCGACGGCGGTCACCGTGCCGGGCGGGGCGAGCAGGAACTCCACCGCCGCCGCCCCGGTGGCCCGGTCCGGCAGCGTCGGCCGCTCCCCGGCCAGCACCCGCAGGTACGCCTCGACGAACGACACCTCGTAGGCGACCGCGATCAGCGCGGCGATCAGGTCACCGGGGAGCCGGGCGGCGCACTCCACCAGGGTCGGCACCCCGTCCACGACGATCCACTCGCTGTGCAGCACGCCGGTGCGGAACCCGGCCGCGGCGGCCAGCCGGGCGGCCGCGTCGAGCAGTTCCCGGCGGGCCGGGTCGGGCAGGGCGGCCGGGACGGTGTGACCGGTCTCGACCGGATGCCGGCCGGGCAGCACCCGCTTGCCGGTGACGTTCCCGAAGAGCACCTCGCCCTCGGCGAGCAGCAGTTCGACGCTGTGTTCCGGGCCGGTCAGCCGCGCCTCGACCAGTACCCCGGTGGGGGCGGCGACCTGCTCCGGGGCCCCGTCCGGGCAGGCGGTGGCCGTCCAGGCGGCGGCGATGTCGGCCGGGTCGTCGATGAGCTGCACGCCGAGGCTGCCGGCCCGGCGGGTCGGTTTGAGCACGCAGGGCCCACCCACCCGGCGGGCGAACGCCTCCGCCTCGGCCGGCGTCGACACCAGCGCGTACGCCGGGTTGGGCAGGCCGTGGTCGGCGGCGAGCCGCCGCATCCGGTGCTTGTCGGTGAAGGTCGCGGCGGCGGTCGGGCCGCCACCGGGCCGGCCGAGCCGCTCGGCGAGCCGGGCGGCGGCGGTGACGGTGTACTCCAGGCCGGGCATGACCACCCGGGCGGCGGCCAGCCCCGGCTCGGCGGCCAGCAGCGCGTCGAGGTCGAGCCCGTCCCGGTACGCCGCCGGCACCACCCGGGAGACGTACGGCAGCCCGGCCAGCGTCCGGTGCAGGTCCCGGCGACGGATCACGTCCGGGTCCTCGACGATCACGGTGCTGCCGGCGGGCAGGATCTCGCCGAGCACGCCGAGCACCCCCGGCGGCACTCCGACGATGACCAGTTCGTCGCGACCAAGGCTCAGCGCCACTGGGCGGCCCTCCGGGGGTGGTTCCGTCGCGCGCACTGCGCCGACCGGCCGACACGACAGTGCCGGACGGTCGACCCCGACACGACGGCATCGGTGGGTCGACTCCGACACGACAGTGCCGGCGGGTCGCATCCGACCCGCCGGCAGTGACGACGGTGAAAGTGGCGGGGTTACCG
The DNA here is from genome assembly GCF_028993575.1 of Micromonospora cathayae. NCBI lineage: Bacteria > Bacillati > Actinomycetota > Actinomycetes > Micromonosporales > Micromonosporaceae > Micromonospora > Micromonospora cathayae. The sequence continues at coordinate 2,993,339 of NZ_CP118615.1, forward strand.
CGTCAGGCGCGGGTGACCTTGCCGGCCTTGATGCACGAGGTGCAGACCTTCAGCTTCTTGGTGTTGCCGCCACCGGCCGGGGTACGCACCGACTGGATGTTCGGGTTCCAGCGGCGGTTGGTCCGCCGGTGCGAGTGGGACACGTTGTGGCCGAAGCCCGGCCCCTTGCCACAGACGTCGCACACGCTAGCCACGGGATACTCCTGGGATTGTTCGTTCACGAGGGTCGCCGGCAGGTGCTGCCCGGGCAACCTGGCCAGGTTACCCGATACCCCCGGGGACCAGCCAACCGGCTCCCGACCCGCCGGGACCACCGCCCGTCACCGCACCCACCGCCGTCCGGCGAACCGGTGTGCCGGGCCGCCCGGCGGTGATGTCCGGCGGCTGTCGGTGCCCGCCAGTAGGCTTCTCGCCGTGCTGGAGACCCTGGACGCCGACGCGGTGCGCCGCTGGTGCGCGAGCGGCCTCGACGCCCTGCGCCGGCACCAGGGCGAGATCGACGACCTGAACGTCTACCCGGTGCCCGACGGCGACACCGGCACCAACCTGGTGCTCACCCTCACCTCCGCCCAGCAGGCCCTGGCGATGGACCTGGACACCTCCCCCGAGGGCGGCGGCGCTGCGGTCACCCCGCACGGGCACGCGCTGCGGCTGATGGCGCGCGGGGCGCTGCTCGGCGCCCGGGGCAACTCGGGCGTGATCCTCGCGCAGCTGCTGCGCGGGCTCGCCGACGCGCTCACCACCGTCCCGACCGTCCGGGGCCGCGAGTTGGCCGGCGCGCTGCGCGGCGCGGCCACCGCCGCGTACGGCGCGGTCGCCCACCCGGTGGAGGGGACGCTGCTCAGCGTGGCCGCCGCCGCGGCGACCGGGGCCGAGCAGGCGGACAGCGACGACCTGCGCGCGGTGGTCCGGTCGGCGGCCGGCGCGGCGACCCGGGCGCTGGCCCGCACCCCGCAGCAGTTGGCGACGCTGGCCCGGGCCGGGGTGGTCGACGCCGGCGGCCAGGGCCTCTGCCTGCTGCTGGACGCCCTGGTCGAGGTGGTCGCCGGCGAGCCGCCCGACCGGCCGGCGACCGTGCCGCGCCCGGTCCGCCCGCCGGTCACCGCCGTCCGCGAGACCGGTTCCGAGGCGTACGCCTACGAGGTGCAGTATCTTCTCGACGCCGCGCCCGAGGCGGTGACCCGGCTACGGGCCACCCTCGACGCCCTCGGCGACTCGCTGGTCGTGGTCGGCGACGCGGCCACCGGGCAGGAGTCGTCCACCTGGAACGTGCACGTCCACGTCAACGACGTCGGCGCGGCGGTCGAGGCCGGGGTGGTGGCCGGCCGGCCGTACCTGATCTCGGTGACCCGCTTCGCCGACCAGCCGGCCGTGGCCCAGCGACCCGGCCCGGACGACTCCGACCGCGCGGTGGCGACCCGGTGGCCCGGACCGGACGACTCCGACCGGGCCGCGGCGACCCGCTGGTCCGGCGCGGACGGTGCCGACCGGGCGGCCGTGGTGGTCGCGTCCGGGGCGGGCCTGGCCGCGCTGCTGTCCGGCGAGGGCGCGACCGTGCTCGCCGGCAGCCCGTCCACCGGGGAACTGCTCGACGCGGTCCGGGCCACCGGCGCGGCCCGGGTGGTGGTGCTGCCCACCGACCCGGCCACCCGGGCGGTGGCGGGCACCGTGGCGCACCAGGCGCAGCCGCTGGGCGTCAAGGTCAGCGTGGTGCCGACCCGGTCGCCGGTGCAGGCGCTGGCCGCGCTCGCCGTCCGCGACCCGCAGCGCTCCTTCGAGGACGACGTGATCGCGATGGCCGAGGCGGCCGGGGCCTGCCGGTCCGCCGAGGTCTGCCACGCCGGCCGGGAGGCGTTGACCGTGGCCGGTCCGTGCCGGCCGGGTGACGTGCTCGCCCTGGTCGAGGGGGAGGTGCACCTGGTCGGCGCGGACCTGCTCGACACCTGCACCGCGCTGCTCGACCGGATGCTCGGCGGCGGCGGCGAGCTGGTCACCCTGCTGGCCGGCGCGGACGCCCCGGCGGGGCTGACCGACGCGGTCCGCGCGCATGTCGCCCGGCACTGGCCGTTCGTCGAGGTCCAGGCGTACGCCGGGGGCCAACCGCACTATCCGCTCCTGGTGGGGGTCGAGTGACCGAGTCGTGCACGGTGGACACACCGCTGAGGAAACTGGTCGGGGAGAAGACCGCCAAGGCCCTCGCCGGCCATCTCGACCTGCACACCGCCGGGGACCTGATCTACCACTTCCCCCGCCGGTACGACGAGCGTGGCGAGCACACCGACATCCGTTCGCTGGACGTCGGCGAGCAGGTGACGGTGCTGGCCCAGGTGCAGAAGACCGCGATACGCCCGATGCGGCAGCGCCGGGGCAACCTGCTCGAGGTCACCGTCGGGGACGGCTCCGGCGGCGTGCTCAGCCTCACCTTCTTCGGCAACCAGGCGTGGCGGGAACGGGAGCTGCGGCCCGGCCGGTGGGGGCTGTTCGCCGGCAAGGTGACCGAGTTCCGGGGTCGACGCCAGCTCAACGGCCCGGAGTACGTCCTGCTCGGCGAGGGCGGTGAGGGCGAGGCGGCGGCCAGCGAGGAGGTCGAGGAGTTCGCCGGGGCGCTGATCCCGGTGTACCCGGCCGCCGCGGCGGTGCCCACCTGGGTGATCGCCAAGTGCGTCCGTACCGTGCTGGACACCTTCACCCCGCCGGAGGATCCGCTGCCGGCGACCGTCCGGGCCACCCGCAACCTGGTCGGTCTGGCGGAGGCGCTGCGCGAGATCCACCGGCCGTCGGCGAAGGAGACGCTGTACCGCGCCCGGCGGCGGCTCAAGTGGGACGAGGCGTTCGCCGTGCAGGTGACCCTGGTGCAGCGCAAGCTCCGGGCCGCCGACTGGCCGGCCCGCCCCCGGCCCCCGAAACCGGACGGGCTGCTCGCCGCCTTCGACGCCGACCTGCCGTACGAGCTGACCGGCGGGCAGCGGGACGTGGGCCGGGAGATCGCCGCCGACCTGGCGACCGCGCACCCGATGCACCGGCTGTTGCAGGGCGAGGTCGGCTCCGGCAAGACGCTCGTTGCGTTGCGGGCCATGCTCCAGGTGGTCGACGCCGGCGGGCAGGCCGCCCTGCTGGCCCCGACCGAGGTGCTCGCCGCCCAGCACCACCGGGGCATCACCGAACTGCTCGGCCCGCTGGCCCGGGCCGGCGAACTGGGGGCGGCCGAGCAGGCCACCCGGGTCGAGCTGGTCACCGGTTCGCTGGGCGCGGCGGCCCGCCGCCGGGCGCTGGCCGAGGTCGCCGAGGGCCGCGCCGGCATCGTGCTCGGCACCCACGCCCTGCTGTACGAGGGCGTCGACTTCGCCGACCTGGGCCTGGTGGTGGTGGACGAGCAGCACCGGTTCGGGGTGGAGCAGCGGGACGCGTTGCGCGCCAAGGCCGACCAGCCGCCGCACGTGCTGGTGATGACGGCCACCCCGATCCCGCGGACGGTCGCCATGACCGTCTACGGCGACCTGGAGGTGTCCACCCTCGCCCAGTTGCCGCAGGGCCGTTCGCCGATCGCCTCGCACGTGGTGCCGGCCGCCGAGAAACCCGCCTACCTGGACCGGGCCTGGCGTCGACTGCGCGAGGAGGTGGCCGCCGGCCACCAGGCGTACGTGGTCTGTCCCCGGATCGGGGAGGGGCCGGCCAGCGAGGAGGAGGCCCCGAAGGAGGACGACTCCGGTCGGCGACCGCCGCTGGCGGTGACCGAGGTGGCCCCGCTGCTGGCCGAGGGCCCGCTGCACGGGCTGCGGATCGGCGTGCTGCACGGGAAACAGCCGGCCGACGAGAAGGACGCGGTGATGCGCGCCTTCGCCGCCGGTGAGCTGGACGTGCTGGTCGCCACCACCGTGGTGGAGGTGGGCGTGAACGTGCCGAACGCCACCGTGATGATCGTGCTGGACGCCGACCGGTTCGGTGTCTCCCAGCTGCACCAGCTGCGGGGCCGGGTGGGGCGGGGTTCCGCCGCCGGGCTGTGCCTGCTGGTGACCGAGGCGGGGGAGGGCACCCCGGCCCGGGAACGGCTGACCGCGGTCGCCTCCACCACGGACGGTTTCAAGCTCGCCGAGCTGGATCTGGAGCAGCGCCGCGAGGGCGACGTGCTGGGTGCCACCCAGTCCGGTCGCCGTTCGCACCTGCGGTTGCTGTCCCTGCTCCGCGACGCCGACCTGATCCGCGACGCCCGCGCCGAGGCGATCGCCCTGGTCGAGGAGGATCCGGAGCTGGCCCGGCACCCGGCCCTGGCGGCCTCGGTCGCCGCCCTGGTCGACGCCGAACGCGCCGAGTACCTCGAAAAGGGCTGACCCGGGCGCGCCGCAGCGGCGCGTGGACCGGAGGGCGGCGCAACGACGAGGGTCCGCGCGACGGCGAGGGGCGCCGGTGACCTCGCGGTCACCGACGCCCCTCGTGGACGCTGCCCGGATCAGGCGGTGAAGCGGATCCGTCGGCGACGGGCGACGACGAACAGCACCGCGCCCAGGGCCAGCAGGGCTGCCGCGCCGGCCGCGATGCCGCCGGCCGCCGCGCCGGTCACCGGCAGGCCGCCCTCGTCACCCTCGCCGCCGCCGGTACCGCCGTCGGCGCAGCCGCCCTTCGGTGCGGTCCAGGTGATCGGCTCCTCGGAGGCCAGGTCCCCGGTGACGACCACGCTCAGGCCCTCGGCGGCCGGGAAGGTGACCTCCTTGGTGGTGCCCGGCTCGAAGGTCACCGTCTTCGGGGTGCCGACGCTCGGGGTGAAGGTGGAGGTGAGGTTGATCCCGTTCGCCGGGTTGACCACCTCGAGGATCAGCTCCTCGCAGGTGCTGTCGAAGGCGGTCTCCGGCTCGCCGACCTCGGGCTCCTGGCAGTCCTCCGGCTTGGTCCAGCCGCCGGTGAACGTTTCCATGCCCCGGGCCTCGACGGTGACCTCCTTGCCCTGCTCGGCGGTGAGCTCCTTGGTGGCGCTGGCGCCGGCGGCCACGGTGACGTCCTCGGTGTACCCGCCGCTGCCGCGTACCGCGAACGTCGTCGGCACGTTGCCCCGGTTGACCAGTACCAGGTCGAAGCCGCCGTCACAGTCCGACCGGTGCTCGACCGCCGGGGCCTCGACGCAGCTGCCCGCGCCGCCGTTGTACCAGGCGGCCTTGCCCTTGGAGCGGGAGCCGATGCCCTTGTCGCTGCCGACCTTGCGGTCGCCGTACCGGTCGCCCTTCTCGGTGATCGGGTCGATGATCTCGCTGCCGAAGACGAAGTCGACCTGGGTGAAGCAGGCCGGCACCTCGACCTTGAACTCCAGCTTGGTGACCGCGCCGATCTCGCCCTCGGCCACCCCGGTGAACTTCTTCACCGACTTGTCGAACAGGTACTGCGGCACCGCGAACTTCGCCGACGGCGCGAGGTACGACACCAGCGCCAGCTCCTGCTCCTCGCCCTGGCACAGCGGCCCGTTGACCAGGGTGATGCTGGCCTCGCCCTTCGGCCCGTCGAAGGTGTGCGTGTACCGGGCCTCGTCGGCGTCGACGCAGGTGGCCGGCGGCGGCGTGGCGGCGGTCGGGGTGGGCTCGGCCGTCGCGGGGGCCGAGGGGGGCACCGGCGACGGGTTGGTGGCGGTCGCGGGCGCGGCGACCGCGAACACCGTGACCAGGCCGGTCAGGCCGGCGGCGGCCACGGAGAACGGTCGCCGTAGCGACAGCGTGGGACGGAACACACGTACTCCCGGGGTGAGCAACGTCAGGGGTACGGCGTGGGGCGGCGGTGGACGGTCGCTGCCGGGTCGTCGGCGCGTCGCGTGACGGGCCACCCCGACACCGTCGGTCGGCGGGGAACTGCCGACACCGGGGGTGACCCTAGCGACATCGACAGCGGCGACACAGCCGCCAGTGACCACTGAGGACGATGTTATCGATCTGAGATCATCGGTGCACGTACGGTCAGTGGTCGGTCGCGCCGCGCCCACCTGCCGCCGCCGCCGGGTCGCCCGCGACGTCGCGTAGCGTCTGGGGCATGGACAGGGAGCGACGGTGACCCGGATCGTGGCCGGGACGCTCGGTGGCCGGCGGATCGCCGCGCCGCCCGGCGCCGGCACCCGCCCCACCTCCGACCGGGTACGCGAGGCGCTGTTCAGCGCGGTCGAGGCGAGCCTGGAGCTGGCCGGCTCCCGGGTGGCCGACCTGTACGCCGGGTCCGGCGCGGTCGGCCTGGAAGCGGTCTCCCGGGGGGCGGCGCACGCGCTGCTGGTCGAGTCCGATCCCCGGGCCGCCCGGGTGATCAGGGAGAACGTCGCCACGCTCCGGGCCGCCCCGGCCGCCCGCCTGGTCACCGGGAAGGTGTCGACGGTGCTCGCCGCCGGCCCGGAGGGCGACCCGTACGACCTGGTGTTCGCCGACCCGCCGTACGCGGTGCCGGCACAGGAGGTGACCGCGCTGCTGGCCGCGCTGGTCGACGGCGGCTGGCTGGCCCCGGACGCCCTCGTGGTGATCGAGCGGGCCACCCGGTCCGGGCCGGTCGAATGGGTGGAAGGCGTCACTGGTGAGCGCAGTCGGCGCTACGGCGAGACCACCCTTTGGTACGGTCGCCGATCATGAGACGTGCGGTCTGTCCCGGCTCGTTCGACCCGGTGACCAACGGACACCTCGACATCATCGGTCGGGCCAGCCGCCTGTTCGACGAGGTGATCGTCGGCGTGCTGATCAACCAGTCCAAGAGTGGCCTGTTCACCGTGGACGAGCGGCTCGCCATGCTCCGCGAGGTGACCTGTTCCTACCCCAACGTCCGGGTCGAGTCCTTCCAGGGGCTGCTGGTCGACTTCTGCCGGGAGCAGGAGGCCAGTGTCCTGGTCAAGGGGCTGCGGGCGGTCAGCGACTTCGACTACGAACTCCAGATGGCCCAGATGAACATCGGCCTGGCCGGGGTGGAGACGCTGTTCATGCCGACCAACCCGCTCTACTCGTTCCTCTCCTCCAGCCTGGTCAAGGACGTGGCGAAGTGGGGCGGCGACGTCTCCCCGCACGTGCCCGACCTGGTCCGGGAGCAGTTGCGGGCCCGGCTGGCCCCCGGCCGCCGCTCCTGACCGGCCCCCGCTCCGGCGGGGGACGGCCGCGCCGGCGGCGACGCGCCGTACGCGCGGCCCGCCCCGGTGGCGACGCGCCGGGTGGGTGGCAGCGGCCGGCGCTCGTCGGCACCCCGCATCATGGGTGCAGCAGGAACCCGGCCCAGGCCCGCATGATGAAGGTCGGCCGACGACGACAGGAGTGAGGTACCGGTGGACCCGCTCGACCGCATCGACGAACTGATCGCCATCCTGGAGCAGGCGCGTTCCGTCCCGATGTCGCGGAACAACTGCATGGTCGACCGCGGGGAGATGATCGGCGCGCTCGACGAGCTGCGTGCCGAACTCCCCGCCGACCTGCGCCGGGCCGCGGCGTTGCTGGAGGAGCGGGACAAGATCATGGAGGCCGGTAAGCGGGAGGCCGACCGGATCATCAGCGAGGGGGAGGCGGAGCACGCCCGGCTGGTCTCGGTGAACGAGATCACCGTCTCCGCCGAGCACGAGGGGGCACGGATCATCGCCGAGGCCCGCGCCGAGGCCCAGCGGCTGCGCGAGGAGGTCGACGACTACGTCGACACCGCCCTGGCCAACTTCGAGCAGTTCCTCACCCGGGCGCTGGCCTCGATCGAGCGCGGGCGGGACAAGATGCACGCGCTGCGTGAGATCGGTACCTTCGGCGGTGACGAGTCGGAACGCCCGCTACCCTTCTGAGCGGCACCTCAACAACCGACACGGCGGGGCGGGCGCGCCCCCGGTTCGACGGTCCGGCGGTCGCCCAGGTAACCTCGTTTGTCGGCCTACCCACGGCCGGAGTCTGACTATGCCCAAACACACGCCATCGCACCTCGACCCCAGGTCGCCGCTGGTTCTCGACACGAGGGACCTGCCGCGTCGGCCTGGTGCTCTGCGTACGGTCCAGCGGGTGGTCCCGGCACCGGCGGACCTCGGCGTGGAGTTGATCGGCGTGCCGGAGGGCGCGGACCTCGACCTCGACCTGAGGCTGGAGTCGGTGTCCGAGGGCGTGCTCGTCTCGGGGACCATCTCCGGTCCGGTCCGGGGCGAGTGCGGTCGCTGCCTGCGCGAGATCAACGACTCGGTGGCCGTGACGATCCAGGAGCTGTACGCGTACGAGAACAGCACCACGGACGCCACGACCGAAGAGGACGAGGTGGGCCGGATGCAGGGAGATCTGATCGACCTGGAGCCGGCGTTGCGGGACGCGGTGGTGCTCACACTGCCGACCAACCCGCGCTGCCGGGAGGATTGCCCAGGGCTGTGCCCCGAGTGCGGGGTGCACTGGGACGATCTGCCGGCCGACCACAGTCACCAGCAGATCGACCCGCGTTGGGCGGGCCTGTCGCAACTGACCCGTACAGAGGAGTAAGAACCGTGGCCGTCCCGAAGCGCAAGATGTCGCGCAGCAACACCCGGTCCCGCCGGGCGAACTGGAAGGCGGCCGTGGTCGCGACCGTGGCCTGCCCGCAGTGCAAGTCCGCCAAGCTGCCGCACGCCGCCTGCTCGGTCTGCGGCACCTACAACGGCCGCCAGGTCCTCGAGGTCTGACCCGGTCGCCGAGTGACGCTCCCGACCCCCGGTCGGGCGGCGCGCACGTCCTGGCTGTCGCCCGACGCCCCGGCTCCCTCCGCCGCCGGCCGGCCCGTCCCGGCCGGTGTACCGGTGGAGCCGGGCGTCGCGCGGATCGCCGTTGACCTCCTCGGCGGGGACGACGCACCCGCCGTGGTGGTTGACGGCGCTCTGCGGGCCATGCGTGCCGACCCGGACCTGCACCTGCTGCTCGTCGGCCCCACGGAGGTGGCCGGCGGGCTCGTCGACGTCCTCACCCCGGCCCAGCGGGCCCGGGTCAGCATCCGCCCGGTCCGGCACGCCGTCACCATGGCCGAACAGCCCATCCAGTCGTCCCGGGCGGCCACGACCGTCCGCGCGGCGGTCGCCGCCGTCGCCGAGGGCAGCGCGGACGCGGTGGTCTCCGCCGGCTCGACCGGCGGCACCGTCACCGCCGCCGCGCTCGGCCTCGGCCGCTGGCCGGACGTCCGCCGCCCCGCCCTGGTCGCCACCCTGCCGGCGATCGCCGGGCCGGTGGTGCTGCTGGACGTCGGCGGCTCCCTGGAACCCCGGGCCACCACCCTGGCCCGGCACGCCGTGCTCGGTGCCGCGTACGCGGCCGTCGCCCACGCGGTCACCGGCCCCCGGGTCGGGTTGCTCTCGGTGGGCGTCGAGGCGGGCAAGGGGGACCGGCTCCGTCGGGCCGCCGATCCGCTGCTCGCCGCCCTGACGCTGCCCTGCGACGCCCGGTACGTCGGGCTGGTCGAGGGCTACGACGTCGCGCTCGGGGGACGCGCCGACGTGGTCGTCACCGACGGTTTCACCGGTAACGTGCTGCTCAAGGCGATCGAGGGCGCGTACGCGATGGCCGGAGGGCCACCCGCCAGCGGCGGCGCGCCCCGGGCGGCGGCGCTGCTCGGGGTGGCCGGGACGGTCGTCGTCTGCCACGGCGCCGCCCAGGGGGAGGACGTCGCCTCCGGTATCGCGCTCGCCGCCCATCTCTGGCGGCGGGCCGCCACCACCCGGGTCGCCACGTTGCTCACCGCCGGCCCGCCGGCCGACTGCCCCGACCGCTCCACGCACACCGAGGTGATCCCATGACCAACGACAATCGTCGCCGTGCCCCGGTGGGCCATCTGGAGGCGGCCTTCGGGGTGACCCTGGATCCGGAGCTGCTGGAACGGGCGCTGACCCACCGCTCGTTCGCGTACGAGAACGGCGGCCTGCCGACCAACGAGCGGCTGGAGTTCCTCGGCGACTCGGTGCTCGGCGTGGTGATCACCACCGCGCTGTTCCGCAACCATCCCGACCTGCCCGAGGGGCAGCTCGCCAAGCTGCGGGCCAGCGTGGTCAACATGCGGGCCCTCGCCGACGTGGCCCGCGGGCTCGGGCCGGGCGGCCTCGGTCAGTACCTCCTCCTCGGCAAGGGCGAGGAGGCCACCGGCGGCCGGGACAAGGCGAGCATCCTGGCGGACACGCTGGAGGCGCTGCTGGGCGCGATCTACCTCCAGTACGGGCTGGACACCGCGGCGATCGTCATCCACCGGCTGTTCGACCCGCTGATGGCCGAGTCGGCCGGCCGGGGCGCGGCGCTGGACTGGAAGACCAGCCTCCAGGAGCTGACCGCCGCGCTCGGCCTCGGCGTGCCGGAGTACCGCATCGAGGGCACCGGTCCGGACCACCTCAAGACCTTCACCGCCTGGGTGGTGGTGGCCGGCAACCGGTACGGCGGCGCGGAGGGGCGGAGCAAGAAGGAGGCCGAGCAGCGGGCCGCCGAGTCGGCCTGGCGCACCCTCACCGAGCAGGCCGAAGCGGAGCGCGCCGCCACCATCGAGGCCGACCGGGCCGCCACCGCCGTCGAGGCGGATCGGGCTGTCGCCACCATCGAGGCGGACCGGGCCGCCGCCGCCGTCGAGGCGGACGGGACTGTCGGGGCCGTCGGGGTGGCCGCCGTCGATCCGGCGGACTCCGGGGACGGTACGCCGGAGCTGCGCCGTGCCTGAGCTGCCCGAGGTGGAGACGGTCCGGCAGGGCCTGGCCCGCTGGGTGACCGGTCGACAGATCGGCGCGGTGGAGGTACGCCACCCGCGTGCGATCCGCCGGCACCTGCCCGGCGCGGCGCACTTCGCCGACGTGCTGGCCGGCCGGACGGTGCGGGACGCCCGCCGCCGGGGCAAGTACCTCTGGCTGCCGCTGGACAGCGGGGACGCCCTGGTCGGGCACCTGGGCATGTCCGGTCAGTTGCTCGTCCAGCCGGTCGGCGCCCCGGACGAGCTGCACCTGCGGATCCGGTTCCGGTTCACCGACGACGGGCCGGAGCTGCGCTTCGTCGACCAGCGCACGTTCGGCGGCGTGGCGGTCTCCACCGGCGGGGCGGAACTGCCCCGCGAGATCGCGCACATCGCCCGGGACCCGATGGACCCGGAGTTCTCCGACGCCGGCTTCGTGGCGGCGCTGCGGCGACGGCGTACCGAGGTGAAACGGGCGCTGCTCGACCAGACCCTGATCTCCGGGGTGGGCAACATCTACGCCGACGAGGCGCTCTGGCGGGCCGGGCTGCACGGCGTACGCCCCACCGACGCGCTGACCGCCCCGGCGGCCCAGCGGCTGCTCGGCCACGTCCGGGACGTGCTCGGCGAGGCGATCACGGCTGGCGGCACCAGCTTCGACGCGCTCTACGTCAACGTCAACGGCGAGAGCGGCTACTTCGAGCGGGCGCTGAACGTGTACGGGCGGGAGGGCGAACCCTGCCGGCGGTGCGGTACGCCGATCCGGCGGGAGGCGTTCATGAACCGCTCGTCCTACAGTTGCCCACGCTGCCAGCCCCGCCCCCGCACGGCGGCCCCGCGCGGCTGACCGCCACCCCGGGTGCCGGCCGGTCGCCCGGCCGGCACCCCGGAACAGACCCCGCGCTGCGAATCTCCGGCGCGGACCCGGTCAGGCGGGGGTGCCGAAGACCTGGGTCCAGTACGGGCCGTTGCTGCGCGCCACGCCCACCCCGATCTCGGTGAACGCGCAGTTCAGGATGTTGGCGCGGTGTCCGGCGCTGTTCATCCAGGCGGCCATCACGGCGGCCGGCGTCTGCTGGTTCCAGGCGACGTTCTCGCCGTACCCGCGCCAGTCGTAGCCGACCCGGTCCAGCCGGTCACCGGCGTCGCTGCCGTCGCTGCCGGTGTGCGACATCTTCTTGTGGGCGGCCTGGTCCTCGCTGTGCCGCTGGGCGGCGGTGGTGAGCTTGGCGTCGACGCTCAGCGCGCCGCAGCCGGCCTTGGCCCGTTCGGCGTTGACCAGGGCGACGACCTGCGCCTGCTCGGTGCCGCCGGTGGCCAGCGGCGCGGCGGTGGTGGCGCGGGGCGTCGGTGCCTTGCTCCGCTCGGCGGTGCGCCGGGACGGGGCGGTGGTCCGGCTCGGGGCCGGCGTGGGCTTGACGCTGCGGCTCGGTGACGGGCTGGGGCTGGCCGTGGTCGGTGACGGGCTGGGGCTCGCCGATCCCGACGGCGGCAGGTCGGCACCGGGCAGCGGCGGGGCCACCGGCACCTCCTCGGCGGTGGCGGTGGTGCCGGTCCGCTCGTCGTCGGGGAGCAGCACCGCGCCGACGCCCACGGCCACCACCAGGGTGGCGGTCGCGGCGGCGCCGGCGATCAGCAGTGGCCGGGGGAGACGTCGTCGGGAGCGGTGCCGCCCGTCCCCGGGCGTCGCGTCCCCGGACCGGGGGCCCGCCGACCGTCCGGCGAGCGGCCCGGCCGCGCCGGGGAACGGCCCGCTGCCGGGTCCGCCGGGGAACGGGGAGCTGCCGGACCCGCCGGGGAACGGCCCGGCCGGGTGGGTGTCCGCCGGGAGCGGGTACCGCCGCTCCCCGGTGTGCCATTCGTCGGCGGCCGGCTGACGGTACCGCCGGTCGTCCGGGGTAGCAGGGTGGGCCGGGTCGTCGGACCGCTCCGGCTCGTCACCGAAGAGGTACGCCGACCGGGGCATCGGACGACCGTTGTCCCAGTACGGCGGCTCCTCGGTCGGCGGTTCGGTACGCCGGGGGTCCGGCTCCGGGGCGCTCGGGTCGGTCCAGCCGTACACTCCTGTGCCTCCAGGGTCTGCGGTGACGGGCCGAGGTGACGCTACGTGGCGGGCGTCCGGGGCGGCAATCCGGCTAAGGAAGAGTTAAGGCGAAACCGACTCGCGGTGTAATCGATTCGGAACGCTGTGCAGTTACAGTGTTCCCGTCCGGACGCCGATGGTCCGTGCCTGGTTGGCGGCTCTCGCGCAGCTCGCGGGTCGACGCGTAGATGATCTATGGCCTGCGTCAACTTGACGAACGGGGGGTTGGCGGCCCAATATATAGGTGTCGCCAGTCGCGCCCGGTCATGCCCGAATTTACCATCGGGGTGGCAGCCGCGAACCATTGGGCGCGCGTTGGCCGGCCTTACCGGCAGCGCAATTCAAGGAGTTTAGAATGGCGAAGGCCCTGTACGGCCACGTTGGTGCGGCGCCCGATCGGCGTCTGCTCGACGAGGTCACCCGGCTGCGTGCCAGGGTTCAGGCACTGGAGTTCGAGATCACGCGGTTGCGTGCCGAGAACGATCGGCTCGCGGCGGCAGCAGCGGAGGCGGACGACCTGCTCCGGCTGGCCGAGCCCGCGCTGACCTGATCTCCGGTCACCTGGAAAACTGAATCGCAGCAGCAAAGAAATCGCGCGCCGACACATTGTGTGCCGGCGCGCAGCTCTGTGTAACGCTTGTTCCTCCGCGTCCCCCGTTCGGGGCGGGTCGCGTACCGGGGTCCGGCCGGCAGCGGGTTAGTCTGCGGGTTGACCAGGTCCGCGCGGCCCGGCCCGGCACGGCAGCCGACCACGGCGCGGCGACCCGCGACGACCCGGCGGCCACCGGACGAGGATCGAGAAGGTGCATCTCAAGAGCCTGACGGTGAAGGGGTTCAAGTCCTTCGCCTCCGCCACGACGCTCAAACTGGAACCGGGCATCACCTGCGTGGTGGGGCCGAACGGCTCCGGCAAGTCCAACGTCGTCGACGCCATCGCCTGGGTGCTGGGCGAGCAGGGCGCGAAGGCGCTGCGTGGCGGCAAGATGGAGGACGTCATCTTCGCCGGCACCGCCGGCCGGGCCCCGCTCGGCCGGGCCGAGGTGACCCTCACCATCGACAACACCGACGGCGCGCTGCCGATCGAGTACACCGAGGTCTCCATCACCCGCCGGATGTTCCGCTCCGGCGAGAGCGAGTACGAGATCAACGGCGACTCCTGCCGGCTGCTCGACATCCAGGAACTGCTCTCCGACTCCGGCATCGGCCGGGAGATGCACATCATCGTCGGCCAGGGCCGGCTGGACGGCATGCTGCACGCCAAGCCGGAGGACCGGCGGGCCTTCATCGAGGAGGCGGCCGGCGTCCTGAAGCACCGCAAGCGCAAGGAGAAGGCGCTGCGGAAGCTCGACGCGATGCAGACCAACCTCAACCGGCTCACCGACCTCACCGCCGAGCTGCGCCGCCAGCTCAAGCCGCTGGGCCGGCAGGCCGAGGTGGCCCGGCGGGCCGCCGCCATCCAGGCCAACCTGCGCGACGCCCGGCTGCGGCTGCTCGCCGACGACCTGGCGACCCTGCGCGGCACCCTGGACCGCGAGATCGCCGACGAGGCCGCGCTGCGGGAACGCCGCGAGCAGGTCGAGGAGGAACACACCCAGGTCCAGCAGCGTCTCGGTGAGCTGGAGGCGGCCCTGGCCGAGGACGCCCCGCTGCTGGCCGCCGCCCAGGACACCTGGTACAAGCTCTCCGCCCTGGCCGAGCGGTTCCGGTCGATCGAGCAGCTCGCCCGGGAGCGGCTGCGGCACCTGAGCGCCACCCCGGACGACGAGCGGCCCGGCCGCGACCCGGACCAGTTGGAGGCGGAGGCCGAGCGGATCCGCGAGCAGGAGGAGGAGCTGCGCGCGGCGCTCACCGACGACCAGGTGCGGCTGGCCGAGGCGGTGGAGCACCGGCAGGAGCTGGAACGCCAGCTCACCGCCGCCGAACGGGAACTCGTCGTCGCCGCCAAGGCCATCGCGGACCGGCGGGAGGGGCTGGCCCGGCTCACCGGCCAGGTCAACTCGGCGCGGGCCCGGACCACCAGCGGGGGCGAGGAGATCGAACGGCTGGCCGCCGCGCACGCCGACGCCCTGACCCGGGCCGAGCAGGCGCAGGCCGACCTGGACGCGGTGGCCGAACAGTCCACCGAGGCTGACCGGGACAACGTCGAGCTGGACACCCGGCACGCCGAGGCGGTGGCCGTCCACGAGCGGGCCCAGGCGGCCGTCCGGGCGCTGGCCGACGCCGAACGGGCCGCCGAGAAGGACGCCGCCACCTGGAAGGCCCGCGAAGAGGCGCTCGCCATCGGGTTGCGCCGCAAGGACGGCGCGGGCGCGTTGCTGGCCCGCGCCGACCAGGTGCCCGGCCTGCTGGGCAGCCTGGCCGGGCTGCTCACCGTCGCCCCCGGCCACGAGGCGGCCCTCGCCGCCGCGCTGGGCGGGCTGGCCGACGCGGTCGCCGTCTCCGGGGTCGACGAGGCGGTCGAGGCGATGCGACTACTCAAGATCTCCGACGCCGGCCGGGCCGGCCTGCTGGTCGGCAGTCCCGCCGGTCCGGGGATGGCCGGCCCCGCCGACGCGCTGCGCCCGAAGCTGCCCGACGGCGCCCAGTGGGCCCCGGACCTGGTCGAGTGTGCCGACGCGCTGCGTCCGGCGGTGCACCGGGCGCTGCGGGACGTGGTGCTGGTGGCGGATCTCGCCGCCGCCACCGAGCTGGTCACCGCCAACCCGGAGCTGCGCGCGGTCACCCCCGACGGCGACGTGGTCGGGGCGTACGCGGCGGCCGGCGGGTCGGCCAAGGCACCCAGCTTCATCGAGGTGACCGCGGCCGTCGAGGAGGCCCGCGCGAACCGGCTCACCGCCGAGCGGACCAGCGCCGAGCTGCGCGACCAGCTCGTCGAGGCGCGCGCCGAGGTGGCCGAGGCCAAGGAGGCGGTCCAGCACGCCGCCGCCGCGAAACGCGAGGCGGAGAGCCACCGCAACGCCGCCGCCCGCCGGCTGGCCGAACTGGGGGCCGCCGCCCGCTCCGCGAAGGGCGAGACCGACCGGCTCGGCGAGTCGCTGGCCCGTGCCCAGGCCGCCCGGGAACGGGACCTGACCGCCCTCGCCGAGCTGGAGGAACGGCTCCGGCTGGCCGAGGCCACCCCGCTCGACGCCGAGCCGTCGACCGAGGAACGCGACCAGTTGGCCGCGCTGGTGCCGCAGGCCCGACAGAACGAGATGGAGGTCCGGCTGGCGGTGCGTACCGCCGAGGAGCGGGTCTCCTCGATCGCCGGCCGGGCCGACTCGCTGCGCCGGCAGGCCGGCGCGGAACGTGCCGCGCGGGAACGGGCGGCGGCGCGCCGGGCGGCCCGTACCCGGGGGGCGGCGATCGCCCGCGCGGTGGCCGGCGGCGCGCGGGAGGCGCTCACCCGGCTGACCACCTCGATCGGGCAGGCCGAGACGCACCGGGACGCGGTGGCCGCCGAACGCGCCGCGCGGGAGGCCGAACTCCAGGAGGTACGCGGCGCGGCCAAGCGGCTCGGCGCGGAACTGGAGCGGCTGACCAGCCAGGTGCACCGGGACGAGGTGGCCCGCGCCGAGCAGCGGCTGCGCATCGAGCAGCTGGAGGCGAAGGCCGCCGAGGACTTCGGCCTGGACGTGGCCGCGCTGATCGGCGAGTACGGCCCGGACCAGCCGGTACCCCCCACCCAGGCGGACGTGGCGGCGGCCGAGCGGGACGGCCTGCCGGTGCCCGAGCCGGTCCGCTACGAGCGGCCGGTGCAGGAGAAACGGGCCGCGAAGGCGGAACGGGAGCTGGCCCTGCTCGGCAAGGTCAACCCGCTGGCGCTGGAGGAGTTCGCCGCGCTGGAGGAGCGCTACAAGTTCCTCTCCGAGCAGCTGGAGGACCTGAAGGCCACCCGGCGGGACCTGCTCACCGTGGTCAAGGACGTCGACGACCGGATCCTGGAGGTGTTCGCCAGCGCGTTCGCCGACACCGCCCGGGAGTTCCAGCAGGTCTTCACGGTCCTCTTCCCGGGCGGCGAGGGCCGGCTGATCCTCACCGAACCGGACGACCTGCTCACCACCGGCGTGGAGGTGGAGGCCCGGCCGCCGGGCAAGAAGATCAAGCGGCTGTCGCTGCTCTCCGGTGGGGAACGCTCGCTGACCGCGGTGGCGATGCTGGTGGCGATCTTCCGGGCCCGGCCCAGCCCGTTCTACATCATGGACGAGGTCGAGGCGGCCCTGGACGACGTCAACCTCGGGCGGCTGATCACGCTGCTGGCCCAGTTGCGGGAGAAGAGCCAGCTCATCGTGATCACGCACCAGAAGCGGACCATGGAGGTCGCCGACGCGCTCTACGGCGTGACCATGCGCAACGGCGTCACCCAGGTGATCAGCCAACGGATAAACCGGACCGACGGGGAGAACGAGCGGCTCGGCCGCAGCGAGGAGAATCGACAGTGACTCGGGAACGGCCGACGGCGCTCCTGGTGGATCTCGACGGCGTGCTGCGCCGCTTCGACCCGGCGGTCGCGGCCGGGGTGGAGCGGCGGCACGGGCTCACCCCGGGGGTGCTCACCGACATCGCGATGCACTGGGGGCGGCTCCAGCCGGTGCTGGTCGGGCAGGTCAGCCACGCCGACTGGCTGACCAGCGTGGCGGACGCGCTGGCCGGGCCGGCCGGTGACCGGGAGCAGGCCCGGGCGGCGGTGGACGAGTGGCAGGCGTACCGGGGCGAGGTGGACGCCGAGGTGCTCGGCTTCGTCCGCGAGGTACGGGCCGCCGGGATCCCGGTCGGTCTCGCCACCAACGCCACCGACCTGCTCGACGCCGACCTGGCCGCGTTGGGGCTGGCCGACGAGCTGGACGTGGTGGTGAACTCCTCGATCCTCGGGGTGCACAAGCCGGCGAAGGAGTACTTCCGGGCGGCCTGCCAGGCGCTGCGTACCCCGCCGGACCGGGTGCTCTTCGTCGACGACGACGACCGTATGGTCAGCGGCGCCCGGGTGGCCGGACTGCCGGCGTACCGGTGGAGCGGGCCGGCGGGGTTGCGCTACCTGCGGGCCGCGTTGGCGTACTGAACCGGGCGTCAGTCGCCGGTCACGCCGTCGAGGCGTTCCCGGATCAGGTCGGCGTGGCCGTTGTGCCGGGCGTACTCCTCGATCATGTGCAGGTACACCCAGCGCAGGTTGAACGTCCGGCCCTTCGGCCTGACCTCGGTGAACGTCTCGTCGAGCGACCGGCCGACCACGGCGGCCCAGGCCAGTTCCACCTCGCGGTGGAAGACGGCCAGGTCCGCCTCGGCGTCGGCGTCGGTGACGTCGAAGTCGGCGTCCGGGTTCTTCTCGGTGAAGTACGGGTAGTCGACCGTCTGCCGGGCGAAGTTCTCCCGGAACCACCAGGCTTCGACCTCGGCCATGTGCCGGACCAGTCCGAGCAGGGTCAGCCCGGACGGGGCGACGCTGGGTGTGCGGAGCTGCTCGGCGGTCAGCCCCGCGCACTTGAGCAGCAGGGTCTGCCGGTGGTAGTCGAGCCAGCCCTCCACCATGGTGCGTTCGTCGCCGACGTACGCCTCGGGGGTACGGGTGATCTGCGGTGCTGTCCAGGTCATCGGGTCATCCTGACGGCAGGGTCCGACAACCGGCGACCGGATTTCGCCCCGACGTCCCGGCGGCCCCGGCACGTCGCGGTGCTTCCGGCGTTCCGGTGCCCCAGTGCCTAGGGGACCACGACGACCGGCCAGCGGCCGGCCCGGACCAGCCGGGTGGCGACCGAGCCGACGAACCGGTGCCCGGCCTGCTCGGACGAGCCGACCACCACCAGGTCGGCCCGGGTCTCGTCGGCCGCCGCGCGCAGTTCGGCGTACGCGTCGCCGCGCCGGCACAGGAAGGTGACCGGCAGTCCCAGCTCCTCGGCACCCTGGCGGCACTCCGCCCGCAGGTCGGCGGCCAGCTCGTCCTGGGTGCGCTGGACCGCGCCGGCCACCACCCCGTCGGCCAGGGCGGTGTAGGGGGCCGGGGAGCTGACGAAGACCACCACCAGCGCGGACCCCTGCCGGCGGGCCAGTCCGGCCGCGTACGCGGCGGCGCGCAGCGAGGTGCGGGTGCCGTCCACGCCGACCAGCACCACGCGGGGGCCGTCGGTGCCGCGTTCGAACGGCAGCGGCCGGGCGCGCGGGCCGTACTCCTGCCGGTCCACCGGTGGTCCCACGGTCATCGTCGGCCCCTCAGCCGCGTTCGCCGGTGCGGATCACCGCCGCGCCCGCCCCGACGGCCACCGTCGACTCCTGCTCGACCTCGTCGGTCAGCGGGTCGGTGTGCCGCCGCAGCGGGACCTCCTTGATGAAGCTGACCGCGATCAGCGCGATCAGCGCGAACGGGGCGGCGGCCAGGAAGATGTCGCCGGCGCCGTGGCCGTACGCGCTCTCCACGACGGTCCGGATCGGTCCGGGCAGGGTGTGCACGTCGGGCAGGGTGCCGCCGTCGGCCGTGCCGGAGGCCGGGACGCCGAGCCGGGTCAGGCCGTCGGCCAGGTAGTCCTTCACCCGGTGGCCGAGCACCGCGCCGAGGACGGAGACGCCGACCGCGCCGCCGAGGCTGCGGAAGAACGCCACCACCGAGCTGGCCGCGCCCAGTTCGTGCGCGCCGACGGTGTTCTGCACGGCGAGCACCAGGTTCTGCATGGTCATGCCCAGGCCGACGCCGACGATCGCCATGTACGTGCTGAGCAGCCAGAAGTTGGTGTCGTAGCGGAGTGTGCCCATCAGCGCGAAACCGACGGTGAGCAGCGCCGAGCCGGCGACCAGGTACCGCTTCCAGCGGCCGGTCCGGGTGATCACCCGGCCGGTGACGGTGGAGGAGACCAGCAGGCCGAGGATCATCGGCAGGGTCATCAGGCCGGCCATGGTCGGGCTCTGGCCCCGGCTGATCTGGAAGTACTGGCTGAGGAAGACCGACGCGCCGAACATGCCGACGCCGACCGCGACGCTGGCCACGGTGGCCAGGGTGATGGTGCGGTCGCGGAACAGCCGGGGCGGGATGACCGGGTCGGCCGCCCGGGTCTCGACCAGGACCGCCGCCGCGCCGAGCAGCAGCGCCCCGACCACCATGACGGCGGTCTGCCAGGAGATCCAGTCGTACCTGTCGCCGGCGAGGGAGACCCAGATCAGCAGCACCGAGACGGCGGCGGTGATCAGGGTGGCCCCCCACCAGTCGATGGTCACCGGGCGCTTGACCACCGGCAGGCGCAGCGTCTTCTGGAGCACCACCAGGGCGGCGACGGCGAACGGCACCCCGACGTAGAAGCACCAGCGCCAGCCGAGCCAGGAGGTGTCGACGATGACGCCGCCGATCAGCGGGCCGCCGATGGTGCCGACGGCCATCACCGCGCCCAGGTAGCCGCTGTACCGGCCGCGCTCGCGGGGCGCGATCATCGTCGCCATGATCACCTGGGCCAGTGCGGTGAGACCGCCGGCCCCGATGCCCTGCACCACCCGGCAGGCGATCAGCTGCCCGGTGGACTGGGACAGGCCGGCCAGCACCGAACCCAGGACGTAGATCACCAGGGAGAGCTGGACCAGCATCTTCTTGCTGGTGAGGTCGGCGAGCTTGCCCCACAGCGGGGTGGTGGCGGTGATGGCGAGCAGCGTCGAGGTGACCACCCACGTGTACGCGGACTGCCCGCCGCGCAGCTCGGTGATGATCCGGGGCAGCGCGTTCGAGACGACGGTGGAGGAGAGGATCGCGACGAACATGCCCAGCAGCAGGCCGGAGAGGGCCTCCAGCACCTGCCGGTGGGTCATCTCGCCGCCGGTCGTCCGAGGGGGCGCGGCGGCCTGGGTCATCGTCACTACCTCCAACGGCGAGAAGTTGCTCGGGGCAACCGTAACTTTGGTTGCCTCGGGCAACAACTTCTGCGCTGGCGTCCCTGTTCCCGCCGTGGCCCAGGTCTCAGCCCGGCGGGGCGGGGCTCACCGCTCGGGCGTCCAGTTCTCGTTGAAGTGGTGCAGCAGCCGGGCGAACTCCGCCAGGTCGTCGGCCGACCAGCCGGCCAGGGACTGCTGCAACTCCTCCACCCGGCTGCCCCGGGCCGCGTCGAACCGGCGCTGCCCCTCCACGGTCAGGCTGAGCCGGGCGGCCCGCCGGTCCTCCGGATCCGGCTCGCGACGCACCAGGCCCAGCTCCTCCAGCCCCCGGATCTGCCGACTGAGCGTGCCCTTGCCGACCCCCAGCCGGACGGACAGGTCGGTCAGCCGGACCGCGCCGCTGCGCCGCAGCCAGAGCAGCAGCCCGTACGTGTTGGGCTCCAGGTGCGGGTGGACCTCCCGGACGACCCCCCAGGAGACCGCCCGGCCCCGGCGCAGCAGCGCGGTCAGCTCGTGTTCGACCGTCCGCAGCAGCTCGGGCAACTGGTTGTCCACGGCACCGAGCCTACGGGGCCCCGCCCAGTGCCGGGGTCGACGTCCCAGGCCGAGCCGGGGACCTCGACACGGGTCCTAGCCGCCGGCCGTCAGCCGCTGCTGCGCCACCGTGCGTAGCTGGCCGTCACCGGTGGTGCCCTCGATGGTCACCTCGGCGGCCCGGCCCCGGTGCAGCAGCGTGCCCACCGCGTTGCCGAAGTACGGGCCGGCCAGCTTCTTCCAGCGCACCGCCGACCGGCGCACCCCGGCCGACCGGGACAGCGCCCGGACCGCCGCCGACGGCCCGGCCGACCAGCCCAGCCGCATCAGCGGGCGCATCCCGGCCGGCACCTGGTTGTGGATCGGCGAGCAGGTCAACTGGTGCACCGGGGTCGCCATGCCCGCACCGAACCGGGCCCGGGCCACGTACGAGTGGTGCACGTCCCCGCCCAGCACGCTGATCGACGCCGGTGGCGCGTACGCCGGGCCGGCCCCCACCCGGTCACCGGGCGCGCCGGGCGTCCCCGACCCGATCCGGGCGAACAGCGCCCCGAGCGCCTCGAAGGAGCGCTGGAAGGCGGCCCAGTGTTCCAGGTCCAGCGCCCGGCGCAACTGCTCCGAGACCTTCGCCACCCAGGGGCGGCGGGACGCGGCGAGCTTCTCGTTCCACGCCTCGACGTGGTGGATGCCCGGCGGCAGCAGCCACGGCAGCGACGACCCGACCACCAGGTGGTCGTACACGCCGTGGGCCTGGTCGACGAACCAGGACCACTCGCCGGGCGGCAGCATCGCCCGCAGGCCCGGCTCCAGCACCCGGCTGCACCGGTTGTCCAGCATGACCAGCCGGGTGCGGCCGATGTCCAGCGCGTAGCTCCACTGGTACTGCACGGTGCGCCAGCGTTCGGTGTCGTGCGCCAGGTCGGACTCCTGGTCGACCCGGTGCCCGAACTCCTTGAGGATCCCGGTGGCGTCCCCGGCGGCGGTGACCTTGGCGTAGACCGGGTCGGCGGCGATCTCGTCCGGGTCCAGGTTGCCCAGGTGCTGGTAGACCCAGTAGGAGGCGAGCCCGCTGCCGATCCGCTCCGCCCACCAGGGCTGCTCGCGCATGTCCGCCCGCCAGGCGGCGGAGGTGTTCCAGTCGTCGATGATCTCGTGGTCGTCGAAGATCATCACGCTCGGCACGGTGGCGAGCAGCCAGCGGATCTCCGGATCCCGCCACGACTCCAGGTACAGCTTGGTGTACTCGTCGAAGCTCACCACCTGGTCCGCCGGGGCGCCCTTCGGCCGCCGCCGACGTCGACGCAGCAGCCGCCGCACGGTGGGCGAGGTCACGTCGGCGTAGACCTGGTCACCCAGCAGCACCAGCAGGTCGGGCCGGTCCGCGTCGTCCGGGTCGGCCATCAACCGCCGGGCGTACGCGTCGAGGGCGTCCGGGGGCAGCTTGCGGGTGGTGGCGTGCTGGGTGGTCTCCCGGCAGGAGCCGAAGACCAGGCGTACCGGCTGGTCGTGGTCGTCGGCCGCGCGGGTCCGGATCACGCTCGGCGGGTACGGGTCGCGCGGCTCCGGCCAGGCCACCTCGTCGTCGACCAGCACCTCGTACGTGGTGCTGCTGTCCGGGGTGAGCCCGTCCACCACCACCAGCGCGTAGTGGTGGTCGTACGCGGAGAAGGTGGACGCGCTGCCGGCGGCCCCGTCGGCGGTGCGGACCCGGACCACGGCCGGGGCGCTGGTCTCCACCCAGACGGTGGCCCGCGTGCCGACGACCCGTCGCAGCAACGGACCGATGAGCAGGCGGGGGCTGGGCATGGAGACCTCCGAGGCGAGAGCGGCTCACCATTTCTACCCTGTCGGCGCACCCGCCACCCACCGGACGATACCGGCGAAGTCGCAGCTCCACCGGCCATCGGGCGCGGTGGCTGAGCCGACCGCGCCGGCATCTGACAGGATTTCGTCCATGGCGGATTACCTCGTAGTCGCACTGGTCCTGCTCGGTGTGCTGCTCCTGTCGGTGGTGGGGCTGGTGGTGCCCAAGCTGCGCAAGCGGCCGGAGCCCCCGCTGCCCCGGACGCAGGCACCGACCCGGGTCGAGGAGCGCCCGACCGCCCCGCCGGCCGAGACGTCCGGTGCGGTGGTGGTGGAGCCGCCGGTGGTCGAGGTGCCGCCGGTGGTGGAGGCGCCCCCGCTGGAGGTCCCCGAGCCGACCGCCGGCCGGCTGGTCCGGCTGCGCTCCCGGCTGTCCCGTTCGCAGAACGCCTTCGGCAAGGGGCTGCTCGGCCTGCTCAGCCGGGACCGGCTGGACGAGGACGCCTGGGAGGAGATCGAGGACAGCCTGATCACCGCCGACGTCGGCATCGACGCCACCCGGGAGATCGTCGACCGGCTGCGGGAGCGGACCCGGGTGCTCGGCACCCGGGACACCACCGAACTGCGCGCGCTGCTCGCCGCCGAGCTGGTCAACGCGCTCGACCCGACGCTGGACCGGTCGCTGCGGACCGCCCCGAAGGAGGGCGCGCCGGCGGTGCTGCTGGTGGTCGGGGTGAACGGCGCGGGCAAGACCACCACCTGCGGCAAGATCGCCCGGGTGCTGGTGGCCGACGGGCGCAGCGTGCTGCTCGGCGCGGCGGACACCTTCCGGGCCGCCGCCGCCGACCAGTTGGAGACCTGGGGCGGCCGGGTCGGCGCGGAGACCGTCCGGGGCCCGGAGGCGGCCGACCCGGCCAGCGTGGCGTTCGACGCGGTCAAGCGGGGCATCGAGACCGGGGTGGACACCGTCCTGATCGACACCGCCGGCCGGTTGCAGAACAAGATCGGTCTGATGGACGAGCTGGGCAAGGTCAAGCGGGTGGTGGAGAAGCACGGCCCGATCGACGAGACGCTGCTGATCCTGGACGCCACCACCGGCCAGAACGGCCTGGAGCAGGCCCGGGTCTTCACCGAGGTGGTCAACGTGACCGGCGTGGTGCTCACCAAGCTGGACGGCACGGCCAAGGGCGGCATCGTCATCGCCGTGCAGCGCAAACTCGGCATTCCGGTCAAACTGGTCGGGTTGGGTGAGGGCAAGGACGACCTGGCCCCGTTCGACCCGGCCCAGTTCGTCGACGCGCTGCTCGGCACCGAGCCGCTCGCCCGGGACGCGTAACCTCGGGTGACCACTGACGACCGCGTCCACGCCGGCTGGCGTGACCAGCGCCATCCGGCACCGGGCCTGGGGAGACCGCACGTGACCGCACAGGAGATCCCGCTGCACGGCGGGAACGTCAGCACCGTCGTCAAGGTCGGCGACACGGTCCGCCGCAACGCCGGGCCGTGGACCCCGGCGGTACACGGCCTGCTGCGCCACCTGGAGTACGTCGGCTTCACCGGCGCGCCCCGGGCGTACGGCATGGACGAGCGGAACCGGGAGATCCTCTCGTACATGGAGGGGGAGTGCGGGGAGTACCCGCTCGCCCCGCACTGGGTCACCGACGAGGCGCTGGTCACCGTGGCGACCATGCTGCGGATGTTCCACGACGCCCAGTACGGCTTCGTCCCGCCACCCGGGGCGGTCTGGCGTTCGTTCGGCCCGCCCCCGCCGGACACCGAGGTGATCTGCCACCACGACGCCGCCCCGCACAACGTGATCTGGCGACCGGACGGCACCCTCGGGCTGATCGACTTCGACCTGGCCTCGCCCGGCGCGCGGATCTACGACGTGGCGTACGCGGCGTGGACCTGGGTGCCGATCTTCTCCGACCGGGACTCCTACACCCTCGGCTGGAAGCGGCCGGACCGGCCCCGTCGGCTGCGCCTGTTCGCCGACGCGTACGGGCTGATCCCCCGGGACCGGCACCGGCTGATCCGGACCATCCGCAAGCGGATCGTCGACCACGTCGAGGGCATCCGGCGGATGGCCGCCGCCGGCGACCCGGCGTTCGTCCGGATCGTGCACAAGGGGCATCTCCGGCGTCCGATGCGCGATCTGCGGCTGCTCGACTACGAACGGCACACCCTGGAATGGGCGCTGCGGTAAGTGCGCGTTTCTTCACACGTTCGAAACAACTCGTGACGGACCGGAAACCGGGCCGGGACCGAAGGCGAAACAGCCGGGGCGGAACCTTTCGCGCAACCGGCGTACGGGCGACGCTGCCCCGGAAGCCGCGAAGGAGGGAACCTCACCTTTAGGAGGCCAGCGTGCCTGAAGCACCGACGATCGATACCGGCAACACCGCGTGGTTGCTGATATCGAGCGCGATCGTGCTGCTCATGACGCCGGGTCTGGCGCTGTTCTACGGCGGTCTGAACCGGTCCAAGGGCGTGCTCAACATGATCATGATGAGTTTCTCCGCCATGGGGCTCATCAGCATTCTGTGGTTGTTCTACGGCTTCAGCCTCGCCTTCGGTGAGGACAAGGCCAGCGTGATCGGCGACGTCGGTCAGTACCTCGGCACCAAGACCTTCATGGCCGAGACCGACCTGTGGGGCGAGACCGGCATCCCGCTCTACGTGTTCATGGCCTTCCAGATGATGTTCGCGATCATCACCGTCGCGCTGATCAGCGGCGCGATCTCCGACCGGGCCAAGTTCTCCGGCTGGCTGATCTTCGCCGGGGCGTGGGCCACCCTGGTCTACTTCCCGGTCGCCCACTGGGTGTGGGGTGGCGGCTTCATCGGCGCCAAGCTCGGCGCGCTGGACTTCGCCGGTGGTACGGCGGTGCACATCAACGCCGGTGCCGCCGCGCTGGCCCTGGTGCTGGTGCTCGGCAAGCGACTCGGCTGGCCCAAGGAGGCCATGAAGCCGCACAACGTGCCGATGGTCGCCCTGGGCACCGGTCTGCTGTGGTTCGGTTGGTTCGGATTCAACGCCGGTTCCGAGCTGACCGCCGACTCGACCACCGCCATCGCGTTCCTCAACACCCAGGTCTGCACCGCCGCCGCGGTGCTCGGCTGGCTCGTCGTGGAGAAGGTCCGCGACGGTAGGCCGACCCTGGTCGGCGCGTCCTCCGGGGCCATCGCCGGTCTGGTCGCCATCACCCCGGCCTGTGCCTTCGTCGCCCCCTGGGCGGCGGTCCTGCTCGGCCTGGTCGCCGGTGCGGTCTGCGCCCTCGCCGTCGGCCTGAAGTACAAGCTCGGCTACGACGACTCGCTCGACGTGGTCGGCGTGCACTTCGTCGGCGGCTGGATCGGCTGCCTCTGGATCGGCCTCTTCGGCACCAGCTCGGTCAGCTCGCTCGTCGCCGACGAGGGCCTGTTCTACGGTGGCGGGGTCGCCCAGCTCGGCGTCCAGGCGCTCAGCGCCCTGATCGTCACGGTCTACTCCTTCGCGGTGGCCTTCGTGCTCGGCTTCGTGATCGAGAAGACCATCGGCTTCCGGGTCTCCAAGGAGGCCGAGGTCGACGGCATCGACATCGCCGAGCACGCGGAGAGCGGCTACGACCTGTCGCCGTCCACGGGCAGCGCCGGTGGGGCCTTCGCGATGGCCGGCATCGGCGGGACCGCACCGGCAGCGAAGCCGGCGGAGCCCACCACCCCGGTCAGCGAAAAGGTCGCCGGTTAACGTCTACGCGATGGAAGGGTTGGACATGAAGCTGGTGACCGCGGTCATCAAGCCGTACCAGCTGGACGCGGTGAAGGAGGCCCTGCACGCCCTCGGCGTGGCCGGCCTGACCGTCAGCGAGGTCCAGGGGTACGGCCGGCAGAAGGGGCACACCGAGGTCTACCGGGGTGCCGAGTACACGGTCGAGTTCCTGCCCAAGATCCGGGTCGAGGTGCTCACCGACGAGATCGACGTCGAGAAGGTCGTGGACGCCGTCGTCGGCGCCGCCCGGACCGGCAAGATCGGCGACGGCAAGGTCTGGGTGACCGCCGTCGAGGACGTGGTCCGGGTGCGTACCGGCGAACGCGGCCTCGACGCCCTCTGACCGGCGTACCGTCATGACCCCGTCGACCACGGAGAACGCGTCCGGAACCCCCGGACCCGACACCCCCGTGGTCGACGGGGTCGACGGCGTGGGGGAGGCGGCCCGCCGCGAACGGGCCGACCGGTACGACCGCTGGCTGTCCACCCTGCTGCCGGACCGGGACGGGGTGGCCCTGGTCGCCGTCGGCGGGCTCGGCCGACGGCAGTGCGCCCCGCACGGCGACCTGGACCTGGTCCTCGTGCACACCGGGGTACCCGGCATCGACGAACTGGCCGCCGGCATCTGGTACCCGGTCTGGGACGCCCGGCTCCGGCTGGACCACTCGGTGCGTACCGTCGGCGAGGCGCTCTCGGTGGCCCTCGACGACGTCAAGGTGTCCCTCGGCCTGCTCGACGCCCGGCACGTCGCCGGGGACCGACGGGTCGCCGACGAACTGGTCCGCACCGCCGCCGACCAGTGGCGACGCACCGCCGTCCGGCAGCTCCCCGCGCTGCGGGAGACCACCGAGAGCCGCTGGCAGGCCCACGGCGACCTGGCCTTCCTGCTGGAGGGCGACCTGAAGGAGGCCGCCGGCGGGCTGCGCGACGTGGGCATCCTGCGGGCCATCGCCACCGCCGGGCTCACCGACGCGCTGCGCCCCGCCGTCCGGGCCGCGCACCTGCGCCTGCTGGACACCCGGGACGCCCTGCACCAGCAGGTCGGCCGGCGGGTCGACCGGCTCCTCGCCCAGGAACGCGACGGCGTGGCCCGGCTGCTCGGACTGCGCCAGCCCCCGTCCGCCGGGCCCGACACCGGCGGCCACGACGGGGACGTCCTGCTCCGCCGGGTCGCCGGGGACGCCCGCACCGTCAGCCACGCCCTCGACGACGCCTGGCGGGCCGCGGACCGGCTGCGCGGCCGCCGCCGCGGCGGCGACCACCGGCCGGTCCGCCGCCCGGTCGCCCGGGACGTCGTCGAACACGACGGCGAGCTGGTGCTCGCCCGGACCGCCATCGGGGCCCGCCCCGACCCGGCGCTGTCGCTGCGGGTCGCCGCCGCGGCGGCCGTCACCCGGCTGCCGATCGCCCGCGCCACCTGCGAGTGGCTCGCCGCGTACTGCCCGCCGCTGCCGTCGCCGTGGCCGTCCGAGGCCCGCGCCGCGCTGGTCACCCTGCTCGGCGCCGGTCCCGGCCTGATCCCCGCCTGGGAGACCTGCGACCGGTACGGGCTGGTCGACGGCTGGCTGCCCGTGTGGCCCCGGCTGCGCAGCCTCCCCCAGCACAACCCGGTGCACCGGTGGACCGTCGACCGGCACCTGGTGCAGGCCGCCGCCGAGGCCAGCCGGTACGCCCGCGAGGTCGACCGCCCCGACCTGCTGCTGATCGGCGCGTTCCTGCACGACGTCGGCAAGGGGCTGCCCGGCGTCCCCGGCGGCCCGACCGACCACAGCACGCTGGGCGCGCCGGTCGCCGAGGCGGTGGCGACCCGGATCGGCCTGCCACCCGCCGAGGCGGCCCTGATCGGCACGCTGGTCCGGCTGCACCTGCTGCTGCCCGACGTGGCCACCCGCCGCGACCTGGGTGACCCGGTGACCATCACCCGGGTCGCCGAGGCGGTCGGTGACCCGACCACCCTCGACCTGCTGTACGCCCTGGTCCGGGCGGACGCGGCGGCCACCGGCCCGGCCGCCTGGTCGGACTGGAAGGGTCGGCTGGTCGCCGACCTGGTCACCCGGGTCCGTACCGCCCTGGACACCGGCGTGCTGCCCGCCCCGCCCGCCCCGGACCCGGCGCTGCTGGCCGAACCGCTGCCGGTGGTGCACCTCGACGGGGAACGGGTGGCGGTGGCCGCGGCGGACCGGCGCGGCCTGCTCGCCACGGTGGCCGGCTGCCTGGCCCTGCACCGGCTGGAGGTGCTCACCGCAGACGCCTCCATCCACGACGGGCGGGCCCTGGTGGAGTGCCGGGTGCAGCCCCGCTACGGGCTGGCCCCCGACCCGGTGGCGCTCGCCGCCGACCTGCGGCGCGCCCTGGTCGGCGACGTGTCGGTCACCCAGCGGCTGCGCGGGCGCGCCCTCGCCGCCCGGGCGACCGGCGCGGCCCCCCGGGTGGTCTGGCACCGGGACGCCGCCACCGACGCCGTGCTGCTGGAGTTGCGGGCCGCCGACGCCGCCGGGCTGCTCTACCGGGTGACCAGCGCGCTCGACGCGGCCGGGGTCGAGGTGCGGGCGGCCCGGATCTCCACCCTCGGTGGAGACGTGGTGGACGCCTTCTACCTGGTCGGCGGCTGGCCGGACGACGCCGAACGGGCCCGCCTGGAAGCCGCCGTCCTGGCCGCCGTGTGAGGCCCGGGGCAGGGCGGCGGCCGGTGTGCCTGGTGCCGGAAGCGGCCCGGGTGATCTCCGGACGCCGGCCCGGGCCGGAGCGCGGGCGCGGGCGGCGGGCTACCCTAGCGGTGCCGGCTGGCGTCCGTCCGGCCGGGTTGTGCCCGCCGTACCACCGACCAACGGGATGTTCGCGTGTTTGACACCTTGAGTGACCGCCTCTCCGGGATCTTCACCAAGCTCCGCGGCAAGGGCCGGCTCACCGACGCCGACATCGACGCCACCGCGCGCGAGATCCGGCTCGCGCTGCTGGAGGCGGATGTCGCCCTGCCGGTGGTCAAGGGCTTCATCGCCAACGTCAAGGAGCGGGCGCGCGGCGCGGAGGTCTCCCAGGCGCTCAACCCGGCCCAGCAGATCGTCAAGATCGTCAACGAGGAGCTGGTGAACGTCCTCGGTGGCGAGAGCCGACGGCTCCAGTTCGCCAAGCAGCCACCGACGGTGATCATGCTGGCCGGTCTCCAGGGCTCCGGCAAGACCACCCTGGCCGGCAAGCTGGCCCGCTGGCTCAAGACCCAGGGTCACCAGCCGCTGCTGGTCGCCGCCGACCTCCAGCGCCCCAACGCCGTCGGGCAGCTCCAGGTGCTCGGTGGCCGGGCCGGTGTCGAGGTGTACGCCCCGGAGCCCGGCAACGGCACCGGCGACCCGGTGCAGGTGGCGCGGGCCTCGATCGAGCACGCCCGGCGGGCCGCCCGGGACATCGTCATCGTCGACACCGCCGGTCGGCTCGGTATCGACGCCGAGATGATGCGGCAGGCCGCCGACATCCGGGACGCGGTCCAGCCCGACGAGGTCATCTTCGTCATCGACGCGATGGTCGGCCAGGACGCGGTCCGCACCGCCGAGGCGTTCCGGGACGGCGTCGGTATCACCGGCGTGGTGCTGTCGAAGCTCGACGGCGACGCCCGGGGTGGTGCCGCGCTGAGCGTCCGGGAGGTCACCGGGCAGCCGATCCTGTTCGCGTCCACCGGCGAGAAGCTGGAGGACTTCGACGTCTTCCATCCCGACCGGATGGCCAGCCGGATCCTCGGCATGGGCGACGTCCTCACTCTGATCGAGCAGGCCGAGCAGGCCTTCGACGCCGATCAGAAGGAGAAGATGACCGCCAAGCTGATGGGCGGCGAGCAGTTCACCCTGGAGGACTTCCTCGACCAGCTCATCGCGGTCCGTCGGATGGGTCCGATCGCCAACGTGCTGGCCATGATGCCCGGCATGGGGCAGATGAAGGACCAGATCGCCGAGCTGGACGACAAGCACTTCGACCGGGTCACCGCGATCATCCGGTCGATGACCCCGGGCGAGCGGACCAACCCGAAGATCATCAACGGGTCCCGGCGGGCGCGCATCGCCAACGGTTCCGGGGTCACCGTGATGGACGTCAACCAGCTGCTCAACCGCTTCGCCGACGCGCAGAAGATGATGAAGCAGATGGGCGGCATGATGGGCCTGCCCGGTGGCGGCCGGCGCAAGGCGACCAAGAGCCCGAAGAACAAGCGCAAGGGCACCAAGGGCGGCAACCGGCCGCGTACCGGAGCGGGCGCCGGGGCCGGAATGGCCGGTGGTTTCCCCGGCGGCATGCCGCAGCTCCCGCCGGGCCTGGACCCGAACGACCTGGCCGGCGGCCAGGGCCTGCCCCCGGGCTTCAAGCTGCCGAAGATCGACTTCAACAAGTTCGGCAAGGGCGGCGGCAAGCCGGGCTGACCCGGCGTGTCGACAGCGTAGGGTGACGGGATGAACTCTTGCGGTGATGGGGTTCCCTGGAAGGAGAACCCCATGACTGCGGCGCCGATCCTGCCGGAGCGCTCGGAGTGGACGGTCGACGACCTCGACGACCTGCCGAAGGACCTTCCGTACGAGTTGGTCAACGGAAGGTTGATCGTGCCGTCCCCCACGCCCCTGCACCAGTTCATCTGCGCCCGGGTGATGTTCGCTCTGGAACAGCACTGCCCGGACGACTACTTCGTCAGCATCGATCAGTCCCTCTCGGTGGACCGACGGAACGAGCCGCGCCCTGACGTGGTTGCGGTCCGCGTCGAACACGCGAACCGGTCACCGGTGCCGGTCGAGGCTGCCGTCCTCGCCGTTGAGGTGGCCTCCCCGGATTCCACCTTCCGGGACCGCTACGACAAGGCTCGGCTCTACGCCGCCGCTGGCGTACCCAGCTACCGGGTGATCGACCCGCTGCGCGAGAAGGTCACGCTGACCGAACTTCTCCTCAGCCCCAAGGGGGGCTACGAGCCGAGTGTCGAGACCGATGGTCTGATCACCATCGACCGGCCCTGGAAGACGACCATGGACCTGCCGGCGTGGACCGCGCGGCGGCGGTCGGTGCTGGAGCGCGCCGGCACCTGACCGACGTACGACCTGGGGCCCGGCCGGTCACGGCCGGGCCCCACACCGTTGCCCCCTCCGATCGGCCGAGGTCCGGGCGGGAAGAATGATCCCGACGGTCCCGGCGAGACGGAGGACGAATGGCCTGGCACGTACGTGGCGTGGTGCTCCCCGACGACGAGGTGCGCGACCTGTGGCTGGTCGGGGACCGGGTGACCTTCGACCCGGTGCCCGGCGCGGAGACCATCGCCGCCGACGGGTACGTCCTGCCCGGTCTGGTCGACGCGCACTGCCATCTGGGTATCGCCCGGGGCGGGGCCCCGGTCGGCTCGCTGGAGCAGGCCCGGCAGCTCGCCATCGTGGACCGCGACGCCGGGGTGCTCGCCATCCGGGACGCCGGTTCGCCGTACCCGTACCCGGAACTCGACGACGACCCGGACGTGCCGCGCCTGGCCCGCGCCGGCCGGCACATCGCCCCGCCGCGCCGCTACCTGCGCGACATCGGGGTGGAGGTGCCGGCCACCGAGGTCGCGGCCACCGTCGCCGCCCAGGCCCGCGCCGGCAACGGCTGGGTCAAGCTGGTCGGCGACTGGATCGACCGGGGCGTCGGGGACCTCGCCCCGGCCTGGGACGCCGCCACCATGACCGCCGCGGTCGAGGCCGCGCACGCCGCCGGGGTACGCGCCGCCGTGCACACCTTCTCCGAGGAGGCGGTGGCGGTCATGGTGCGGGCCGGGGTGGACTCGGTCGAGCACGGCACCGGGCTGAGCCTGGACCTGGTGGACGAGATGGCCCGGCGGGGCACCGCCCTGGTCCCCACCATGATCAACATTCAGACCTTCGGCGGCATCGCCGAGCAGGCCCGACCGAAGTTCCCCGGGTACGCCGACCACATGCTCGCCCTGCGCGACGGCTTCCCCGAGGTGGTCCGCGCCGCCCACCAGGCCGGCGTGCCGATCTACGTCGGCACCGACGCCGGCGGCGGGATCGACCACGGGCTCGCCGCCGAGGAGATGCTGCTGCTGCACGAACGGGCCGGCATGTCCGCCGAGGACACCCTCGCCGCCGCCTCCTGGCGGGCCCGTGCCTGGCTCGGCTTCGGTGGCCTCACCGAAGGCGGCCCCGCCGACCTGGTCGTCTACCCCGAGGACCCGCGTCGCGACCTGCGCGTCGTCCGCGCCCCCAGCCGCATCGTCCTGCGCGGCCGGGTGATCCGGTAGGCGCGGGAGGACCTGCGGCGGGGCCGGATGGTCCGGCGGGCCCGAGTCCGACGGGTCAGCGGGCCGACGAGAGGAGCCGGACCGCCAGCTCCGCCAGGGCGTGGGCGGTGCGTTCGGGAGACGCCGACGGCAGCACGATGTGGCTGACCACCAGCCGCACCACCGCGTCCGCGGCGAAGGCCAGCGCCGCCGGGTCGGCGTCGGGCAGCCGACCGGCCGCCCACTCCCGTACCGCACCGGCGGCCTCGGCGAGCACCAGCTCCGCACGGGTGGTCAGGTACGGCAGCAACTCGTCCGAGCCGCCCCGGGGACCGGACAGGATCGCCTTGATCAGCGGGTTGTCGGCCGCCTCGGTGAGGGTGTGCGCGATCGCCGCGTACGCCCCGGCCGGTACGTCGTCGTCGTGCCGGCGCAGCACCGCGCGGACCGCGCCGACGAACCGGTCGACCTCGCGCCGGGCGAGCGCCTCGGCCAGCCCCGCCCGGCTGCCGAACTCGTTGTAGACGGTCTGCCGGCTCACGCCCGCCGCCCTGGCCACGCCACCCATCCGGACGCTGTCCCAGCCCACGGCGACGGTCTGCGCGCGGGCGGCGTCCACGATCACGTCCCGCAGCCGCTGCCGCGCGGTGTCCCGGATCTCGGCCATCCGCTCGAAGTCTACGGTCGGCGCCGCCCGCCGTCCCCGGTGCGACGCCGCTGTCCCGTACCCGGTGCGTGGGCGGGACGCCGCCGGTGGCCGCCCGCGTGCCGGCGGGTCAGCCCCCGCCAGCGGGCCATCAGCACGGTGGCGTCGTCGGAGAGCACGTCGTTCTGATGGTCGAGGATGGCGTGCATCAGCCGGCGGGTCGTCTCCGGCGCGGGCAGGCCGTCGGTGAGCTCGGCCAGGATCGCGGTGGTCATCCCGGTCCGGTCGTGCGACCGGACCGCGTCGTCGATGTGGTGGTACGTCCCCACCAGCGACAACCCGAGCCGGCGCGCGTTGCGGTACGCGGCCAGCGCGATCGCGGCGAGCACCGCGGCCCGCAGGCCACCCTGCGTACCGTGCCCCACCGCGTCGAACAGCGCCCGGTGGGCCAGGTCGCCGTTGACCGCGTAGTCGAAGGCGTCCCCGCCCACGTCGTAACACGGCTCCAGCAGTCCGCTGATCACCAGCCGTTCGGTGGCGAAGGTCAACGGCGGCAACTGGGCCCGCAGCAGCTCGGCGGGGAGCCGCATCGGTGCCCGTCGCCGGATCAGCTCCAGCGCGTCGCCGTACTGGTCGCGGGAGACCAGCAACTCGGCCAGCAGGGTGGCGAACACGGCCAACCCGTCACGGTGCGCCCCGTCGAAGGGGCCGTCCCCGACCAGCTCCAGCACACCGAGCCGTTCGGTACCGTCGAGCAGCGGCAGCCACAGCGACCTGCCCTCCGACCCGGCGACCTCGTGGCTGGTCAGGACGCTGAACGACCGCCCGGCCATGGTGCCGGTGATCGGCACCGGCGGGCGGGACGGGGTGAGTCGGCCGGGCACCGGAACCAGCCACCGCTGCCGGTGGTCGACGAGGTAGATCACGGCGGCCCGGACGTCCACCAGCGGAGCCACCCGCATCACCAGGTCGGGCAGATCCTCCGGTCGGGCGTGGTGCGACTCACGCAGCAGGTGCCGCAGTGCCTGGGAAGCTCCACCGCACCCATGGTGGCAGAACGGCCGCCGACCCACCCGGCGACGGGACCGGCCCTGACCGGTCGCCGGCCCCGCCACCGGGGCGCATAGGATGTCCGGTCATGGCACGCGTGCTCACTCCCCGTGCGGAGGACTTCCCCCGCTGGTACCAGGACCTCATCGCCAAGGCGAAGCTCGCCGACAACGGGCCGGTGCGGGGCACCATGGTCATCCGACCGGCCGGCTACGCCATCTGGGAACGGATGCAGGCCGAGATGGACGCCCGGATCAAGGACGCCGGGGCGGAGAACGCGTACTTCCCGCTGTTCATCCCGGAGAGCTACCTCAAGCGGGAGGCCGAGCACGTCGAGGGCTTCTCGCCCGAGCTGGCGGTGGTCACCCACGGTGGCGGCAAGCAGCTCGCCGAGCCGGTCGTGGTCCGCCCCACCAGCGAGACGGTGATCGGCGAGTTCATGGCGAAGTGGGTCGACTCGTACCGGGACCTGCCGTTGCTGCTCAACCAGTGGGCCAACGTGGTCCGGTGGGAGCTGCGCCCCCGGATCTTCCTGCGCACCAGCGAGTTCCTCTGGCAGGAGGGGCACACCGCGCACGCCACCCGGGACGACGCCCGCGCCTACGCCCGCAAGATCCTGCACGAGGCGTACGAGGACCTGATGGTGAACGTGCTGGCCATCCCGGTGCAGGTGGGGCTGAAGACGGCCCGGGAGCGGTTCGCCGGGGCGACCGCCACCTACACCTGCGAGGGCATGATGGGCGACGGCAAGGCCCTCCAGCTCGGCACCAGCCACGAGCTGGGACAGAACTTCGCCAAGGCGTTCGACATCACCTACTCCTCCGCCGAGGGCGGCCGGGAGCACGCCTGGACGACCTCCTGGGGTACCTCGACCCGGATGCTCGGCGGCCTGATCATGTGCCACGGCGACGACAACGGGCTGCGCGTGCCGCCGAAGCTCGCGCCGATCCAGGCGTACGTGATGGTGGTCAAGGACGGCGAGGGCGTCGGCGCGGCGGCGGCCAAGCTCCGCGACGCGCTGCGCGACGCCGGGGTGCGGGTGGCGCTCGACGACCGGGTCGACACCCCGTTCGGCCGCCGGGCCGTCGACGCCGAGCTGCGCGGCTACCCGGTACGCGTCGAGGTCGGCCCCCGTGACCTGGCCGCCGGCAACGCGGTGCTGGTCCGGCGTACCGACGGCTCGAAGACCCCGACCCCGGTGGCCGACGTGGTGGGCGCGGTGCTGGCCGCCCTCGACGCGGACCAGAAGGCCCTGCACGACGAGGCGCTGGCCCACCGCGAGTCCCGCACGGTCGAGGTGACCACCCTGGCCGAGGCGATCGAGGCCGCCGCCACCGGCTGGGCCCGGGTGCCGTGGTCGGCGGTGGGCGTGGCCGGTGAGGCCGAGGCGAACGGCCAGGGCGTCACCGTGCGCTGCCTGCTCCGCGCCGACGGCTCCGTGCCCGACACCGAGGACGAGCCGGACCTGGTCGCCGTCCTCGCCCGCGCCTACTGAGCTGGCGGTATCCGGTGCCGGCCGGTACGGATCCCGGCGGACGCGGGGGTGATGTGTGGTGAGGTTCGAGCCGGGACGGCTGATCGTGCACCGGAACGTGCGGCGTGGGCGGATCGGCTGGGTCCGTCCGGCCCGGGTGGTCAGCGACGACGAGCGGGGCCTGCTGATCTGGATCGCCCGCGGCACCCCGGTGGCCGCCGAGATCCACGCCGACGGTCGGGGCATGCGGGCGATGCCGTTCGCCGAGTGGGTGACCGCGCCGTCGTACGGGCTGGGGGTCGGCCGGTGGAGCGGTCCGTCGCTGCTGAAGTTCCTGCCCACCGGGGCGGCCCACTCGGTCTGGTGGTTCTCCGACGAGCAGGGGCGCTTCGCCAACTGGTACGTCAACCTGGAGGAGCCCGGCGTCCGGTGGGACGACGGCACGCTGGCCGGGGTGGACGTGGTGGACCAGGACCTCGACGTGGTGGTCCGGCCGGACCGGTCCTGGCAGTGGAAGGACGAGGACGAGTTCACCGAGCGGCTGGCCTTCCCGGAGCACTACTGGGTGGCCGACGAGGCGGCGGTGCGGGCCGAGGGGAAGCGGGTGATCGCCCTCGCCGAGGCGGGGGAGTTCCCGTTCGACGGCACCTGGTGCGACTTCACCCCGCCGGCGGACTGGACGGCACCGCCGGCCCTGCCGCCGGGCTGGGACCGCCCACCGGTCCGCTGACCCGCGCGTCCGGGCCCGACCCGTTCCGACCCGGTGTGCAGGGGCGGCGGGAGGTCTGGCACAATAGCTGGCTGGTATCCGGCACGTGTCCGGCGCCCTCTAACCCGGGCACGATGCCAGTCCACCGAGCAGTCCCCGGCCCAAACCCCACTGTGCCGGTCGGCTCTCACCCGCCGCACCGCCCGTTCGGGCCGGTGAGAATCGCAACAGGAGCGAAAACACTGTGGCCGTAAAGATCCGGCTCCTGCGGATGGGCAAGATCCGCAACCCGCAGTACCGCATCGTCGTCGCCGACTCCCGCACCAAGCGGGACGGCCGGGCGATCGAGTTCGTCGGGATCTACCAGCCGAAGGAGGACCCTTCGGTGATCGAGGTCAAGTCGGAGCGGGTCCAGTACTGGCTGTCCGTCGGCGCGCAGCCGAGCGAGGCGGTGCAGCGACTGCTGGAGCTGACCGGTGACTGGCAGAAGTTCAAGGGCCTGCCGGCCCCGCCGCCGCTGAAGGTCGCCGCCGAGCGGGCCGACCGCCAGGCGGCGTACGAGGCCGAGGCGAAGGCCGCCGCCGGCCTGACCGACGCCCCCGCCAAGCCGGCGAAGAAGGCCGAGAAGGCGGACAAGGCCGAGGCGCCGAAGACCGAGGAGCCGGCTGCTGCCGACGCCGGCGGGCAGGGCTGACGTGGCACTCCGTCCGGCCCTGGAGCACCTGGTCAAGGGCATCGTCGACCACCCGGACGACGTGCGCGTCCGGCTGGTCGACTCCCGTCGGGGCAAGCGGCTCGAGGTCCGCGTGCACCCGGAGGATCTGGGCACGGTGATCGGGCGGTCCGGCCGGACCGCCAAGGCGCTGCGCCAGGTGGTCGGCTCCATCGGCGGACGCGGGGTACGCGTCGACATCGTCGACTCGTACTGATGCTGCTCGTCGTCGGCAGGGTCGGCAAACCGCACGGTATCCGCGGTGAGGTCACCGTCGAGGTGCGGACCGACGAGCCCGAAGCACGTTTCGCCCCGGGCATGGTGCTGCGCACCGAGCCCGGGGCGACACCCCCGGCGAACCCGGCGCCCGGCCCCGGGGTGCCGTTCCGGGTCCCCGAGCGGTTGGTCGTCGAGGAGGCCCGCTGGCACCAGGGCCGCATGCTGGTGGCCTTCGAGGGGGTGCTGGACCGCGACGTCGCGGAGGCGTTGCGCGGCACGCTGCTCGTGGTGGACAGCGCCGAGGTCGACGCCCCGGACGACCCGGAGGAGTTCCACGACCACCAGTTGGTCGGGCTCACCGTGGTGACCCCGGCCGGGGAACGGCTGGGCGAGGTGTCCCGGATCGACCACGCGCCCGCCTCGGACCTGCTGGTGGTGCGCCGCCCCGAGGGGCGTACCGCGCTGATCCCGTTCGTCAGGGCGATCGTGCCCGAGGTCGACCTCGCGGGCGGTCGGGTCGTCGTCGATCCGCCCGGTGGTCTGCTCGACCTCTGACGTCCGCTGCGGCCCGTGCCGCCGGTCGCACCTGGGCCCGCTGCGGCCGGTGGTGCCCGTCGACCTGTGACGCCCGCTGCTATCCCGGCAGGAGCACCCCACCATGCGTGTCGACATCGTGTCGATCTTCCCGGAGTACCTCGCCCCGCTCGACCTGTCGCTGATCGGCCGGGCCCGCGCCAGCGGGCTGCTCCGGCTGGCCGTACACGACCTGCGGAGCTGGACCCACGACGTGCACCGCACGGTCGACGACACCCCCTACGGCGGCGGGCCGGGCATGGTGATGCGGCCGGAGCCGTGGGGTGAGGCGCTCGACGCGCTCGCCCCGGCGGAGGCCCCGCAGCCCCGGCTGCTGGTGCCCTCCCCGGCCGGTACGCCGTTCACCCAGGCGATGGCGCACGAGCTGGCCGCCGAGGAGCGGCTGCTGTTCGCCTGCGGCCGGTACGAGGGCATCGACCAGCGGGTCCTGGAGCACGCCGCGGCCCGGATGCCGGTGACCGAGGTGTCCCTGGGCGACTACGTGCTCTTCGGCGGTGAGGTGGCGGTGCTGGTGATCCTGGAGGCGGTCACCCGGCTGCTGCCCGGGGTGCTCGGCAACGCCGGCTCGTTGGACGAGGAGTCGCACGCGCACGGGCTGCTGGAGGCCCCGGTCTACACCAAGCCGCCGAGCTGGCGCGGACACGACGTGCCGGAGATCCTCCGCTCCGGCGACCACGGCCGGATCGCCCGCTGGCGGCGGGACGAGGCGCTGCGCCGGACCGCCGCCCGCCGGCCGGACATGCTGGCCGCGCTCGCCGACGACCTGGACAAACGGGACGTGGCGGCGTTGGAGCAGGGCGGATTTCCGGTGCCGACCCGGGGTGTGGCAGAGTAGGGAGGTTGCCGTCTCCGCTCACACCGTGGGTGGAGCCGAGGATCCCCGACCGGGGTCGCCGCGCAGGTCCCGACCGGGGGTGCCGCCGACCACCACCCGGGGATCAGAATCACCCGTTCGCGTGCCGACCACCGGCGCGCCGTGAGCCTTACGAGGTTGCAGCGATGAACATCCTGGACGCTCTTGACGCCCAGTCGAAGCGGACCGACCTCCCCGACTTCCGCGCCGGTGACACCGTCAAGGTGCACGCGCGGGTCGTCGAGGGCAACCGGTCCCGAGTGCAGATCTTCCAGGGCGTGGTCATCCGCCGCCAGGGTGACGGTCTGCGGGAGACCTTCTCCGTCCGCAAGATCAGCTTCGGCGTCGGGGTCGAGCGGACGTACCCGCTCAACAGCCCGGCCATCGACCGGATCGAGATCGTGACCCGCGGTGACGTCCGGCGGGCCAAGCTCTACTACCTCCGTGAGCTGCGGGGCAAGAAGGCCAAGATCAAGGAGAAGCGCGAGAAGCTGCCGAGCTGATCTCGGTCGCCACGCCACCGACCGCCAGCGCGCCCATCGAACCCGGGCGAACTACTCTGGTCGGGCGGGCGCAGCCGGAGTGACGATCTCCACTACCGCCCGTGGGGCCTCGACGAGAGGCTCCCGGGCGGTAGTCGTGTCTGCGCAACCGGGGAGTGGGCGTGGTGCAAACAGTGGACGAGGACGGCGCGGCCGACCCGTGGCGGCGTCGGCCCCGGCGGTCCCGTCGGCAGATGCCGCTCTGGCAGGAGCTGCCCCTGCTGCTCATCGTGGCCTTCTGCCTTGCCGTCCTGATCCGTACGTTCCTCCTCCAGGCGTTCTTCATCCCGTCCGGGTCGATGGAGGACACCCTGCTGATCGGGGACCGGGTCCTGGTCAACAAGGTCGTCTACGACGTCCGGGAGCCCCGGCGCGGCGAGGTGGTGGTCTTCCGGGGCACCGACCGCTGGGCGCCCCAGGTGGAGGCCGGCCCGGAGCCGGGCTTCCTGGGCAAGCTCGGCCAGACCCTCGGCGACCTGGTCGGGGTGAGCCGCCCCGGCGAGAAGGACTTCATCAAGCGGGTGATCGGCGTCCCGGGGGACCGGGTGGCCTGCTGCGACGAGCAGGGCCGGGTCACCGTCAACGGTGTCGCGCTCGACGAGACGTACGTGCTGCGGGACTCCCCGCTGGACCTGCCGCCCAACGCCCGGGAGTGCCGGTCCCGCCGGTTCGACGAGGTGGTGGTCCCGTCCGGCCAGCTGTTCGTCCTCGGCGACCACCGGCTGGTCTCCCAGGACGCCCGCTGCCAGGGGCCGGTGCCGATCGACAACGTGGTCGGCCGGGCCTTCCTGATCGTCTGGCCCTCGGCCCGCTGGACGTCCCTGCCGGTGCCGGAGACGTTCGCCCGGTTGGACGCCCCCTCGGCCGCCCCCACGCCGGTCCGGACCGTCGGCGGTCTGCTGCCGCTCGTCCCACTGGCCGGGGCGGGCTGGCTTCTCGCGCGTTCCGGTCGATCGATGCGCGTCGGGCGACGTAGGCTCCACTCGTGATAGACGAGCAGACGGACAAGCCCCGCAGTTCCTTCTGGAAGGAGCTGCCGGTCCTCCTGGGTGTGGCGATCCTGGTCGCGGTGCTGGTACGCGCCTTCGTGCTGCAGACCTTCTTCATCCCCTCCCCGTCGATGGAGAACACTCTCAAGATCGATGACCGGGTGCTGGTCAACAAGCTGGTCTACGACTTCCGGGAGCCCCGGCGCGGCGAGGTGCTGGTCTTCAAGGCGCCCACCGAGTGGAGCGGCAACCCGGACGGTGAGGACTTCATCAAGCGGGTCATCGGCGTCGGCGGCGACCACGTGGTCTGCTGCGACGCGCAGGACCGTCTGATGATCAACGGCAGGTCGCTGGACGAGCCGTACATCTACTCGGCCGACGGTCGTCGGGACAAGCCGGCCGACCAGGAGTTCGACATCACCGTCCCGGCCGGCCGGCTGTGGGTGATGGGCGACCACCGGTCCGCCTCCGGCGACTCGCTGGAGCACTGGGAGCGGCTCCAGGACATCGACCAGGCGACCATCCCGGTGGACGACGTGGTCGGCCGGGCGTTCACCGTGTTCTGGCCGTTCAACCGGGCCACCTGGCTGTCGGTGCCGGACTCCTTCGAGGGCATCCCGAACCCCTGACCGGAGGGGCCGGCGGCACCTCGGACGGTCCCGGGTACCTGGGTCGGGCGGCGGCCGGGGCCTCGGGTGGGCGCGGGCACCTCGGACGGTCGCTACCGCCTCGGGTGGTCGCGGGCACCTCGGGTGGTCGCTACCGCCTCGGGTGGTCGCCGGTCCGCCGGACCGGTCTGGCAGGCTGGAGAGGTGACCGTCCACACCCCCCGACGCGCCGCGCGCGTCCTGCTCGTCGACGCGGCCGGGCGGGTCCTGCTCTTCCACGGCGTCGACCCGGCCCGCCCCGACTTCCGGTACTGGCTGACCCCTGGTGGTGGCCTGGACGCCGGGGAGGAGCCGGCGGCCGGCGCGGCCCGGGAACTGGCCGAGGAGACCGGGCTGCGGCTCACCCCGGCCGAACTGGGGACGCCGGTGTGGCGGGAGACGGTCGAGTTCCCCTTCGCCGGGGTCTGGTACCGGCAGGAACAGGAGTTCTTCCTGGTCCGGATCACCGCGTGGGAGGTGGACACCACGGGCTTCAACGACATCGAGCGGGCCAGCGTCACCGGCCACCGCTGGTGGCCGCCGGAGGAGTTGGCGACCACCACCGAGCGGTACTACCCGGTGGACCTGCCGGCGGTGCTGACCCGGGTACTGGGAGGTGAGGCGGCGTGCTGACGCCCCCGCGTACCGTCGTGCGCCGCGACGGCGGCCTGTACGCCCTGGAACGCGCGTTGCAGCGGCGTGGCTTCCGGTACGTCGCCGGTGCGGACGAGGCCGGCCGGGGGGCGTGCGCGGGGCCGCTGGTGGCCGCCGCCGCGGTGCTCCCCGAGGGACGGCGCGGCGAGATCGACGAGCTGGCCGACTCCAAGCTGCTGACCGCCGCCGCCCGGGAACGGGTGTACGACGAGGTCGTGGCCCGCGCCCTGGCGTACGCGGTGGTGGTCGTCCCGGCCGACGAGGTCGACGCCCGGGGCCTGCACGTGTGCAACCTGGCCGCGATGCGGCGGGCGCTCGCCTCGTTGACCACCCGGCCGGAGTACGTGCTGACCGACGGGTTCGGCGTGGACGGCCTGGAGGTGCCGGGGCTGGCGGTGTGGAAGGGTGACCGGGTGGCGGCCTGCGTGGCGGCGGCCAGCGTGCTCGCCAAGGTCACCCGGGACCGGATCATGGTGGCGCTGGACGCCGAGTTCCCGGCGTACGGCTTCGCCGAGCACAAGGGGTACATCACCGCCGAGCACACCGCGGCGCTGCGCGAGCACGGGCCGTGCCCGGAGCACCGGTTCTCGTACGTCAACGTGGCGGCGATCTCGGGCCGGGACGGCCGTCCGCCCCGCGCCCGGCGTCCCGCGCGGGTGCCGGGTCACGAGCCGATGGAGCGTTCGGGGCGGTCAGGGGGTACCGTCGGCGTGGCGTTGGGCGAGCAGCCTCGACCGCCGGCACCGGTGGGGGAAGATGTGGTCATGGAGGGCGGAGTGCGATGAGCGCGGAAGATCTCGAAAAGTACGAGACCGAGATGGAGCTTCAGCTCTACCGGGAGTACCGCGACATTGTCCGTCAGTTCTCCTACGTGGTGGAGACGGAACGCCGGTTCTACCTGGCGAACCAGGTCGACCTGCACGTGCGCAACTCCGACGGCGAGGTCTACTTCGAGGTGGAGATGCACGACGCGTGGGTGTGGGACATGTACCGTCCTGCGCGCTTCGTCAAGAATGTCCGAGTGATGACGTTCAAGGACGTCAACGTCGAGGAGTTGGAGAAGCCGGACATCTCCCTCCCCGCCGACTCGGGCTTCGGCGGCTGACGCCAGCCACGGCCCCACCGTCCCACCCCGGCCGGAGCGTGCCCGAGCTGCATCGCCCAGCCGTCGCCGTCCAGGATTCCGCCGTCCCGTCGCCGTTCGTGTCGTCGCGCCGTCTCCTCGGCCCGTCCCGCCGTGCTCCCCGCGCCGTGGTGCCCGCGCTGTCGTGTCGTGGTGCTGTCGTCCCGTCGGCTCGTCGGTGCGTCGTGTCGTTGGCCCGTCGTGCCGTGTCGCCGGCGTGGGCGCTTGCGGTTTCGGCCCCTGCGGCGGCGCTCAGCTCAGTCCGCCAGGACCACCACGTCCACCCGCTGCACCAGGTTGTTCGCGAAGCCGCCCCGGTTCCACGGCGGCTCGACCGGCTGGCTGCGCCCTGACGCGTCGGTGGCCCGCGCGCCCAGCACGTACCGCCCCGGCTGCGGCGTCCAGTCGTACCACCAGCGCCGCCAGGCCCACTCACCACCGACCGGATCGTCCAGCCTGGCCGGTGCCCAGGTGTCGCCCCCGTCCGTGGTCACCTCCACCGACACCACCGGGCCGTACCCGGACCAGGCCCGTCCGTCCACCGTGCACGGACCGGAACGCAGCACCCGGACCCGGGACATGAAGTCCGGGACGCCGGGCGGCCGGACCAGGGCGCGCGGCGCGATCCGGGTCACCGGTACCCCCGGGTCGTCGGGCTCCTGACGCAGCCGGTACGCCACCGCGTTCTGGTAGCCGTCGAAGGTCCGGGTGAGGACCGTGATCCGGCGCAGCCACTTCACGTGGGCCATGCCGTACCAGCCCGGCACGATCAGCCGTAGCGGCGCGCCGTGCTGCGGCAGCAGGGGAGCACCGTTCATCTCGTACGCCAGCAGGACCTCCCCGCGCAGCGCGTCGGCGACCGGTAGGGCGCGCTGGTAGTCCTGCTCGACCCCCCGTTCGAACCCGTGGTCGGCGCCGGTGAACACCACGTCCACGGCGTCGGCGTCCAGGCCGGCCTCGCGGAGCAGCGGCGCCAGCGGCGTACCGGTCCACTCGGCGTTGCCGACCGCCTCGACCAGCCAGGGCTGACTGACCGGCCGGGGACGCAACAGTGCCCGGCCGTTGCCCGCACACTCCAGGGTGACCCGGTGGGTGACCCGGGGACGTTCCCGCAGAGCGGCCAGGTCGACGGTGAGCGGCGTGGCCACCGCTCCGTCCACGGTCAGCGTGTGGGCCGCCGCGTCGAGCACCGGGATGTCGTAGTGGATGAGCAGATAGTGCAGACCGGCCGGAGTGACGTCGTAGCTCAGCGCCTCCAGCGGGATGCCGTGGTTGCGGGCGGCGAGCTGGAGTTCCTCATGACTGATCCCCTCGTCCGGTCCGGCGACCCGGGACGGCCGGCTGGCATCCTCCACAGTGCTCATCGCGAACGCCCCCGTCGTCGGTCCTGGTGTCGCTGCCGGTCCTGGCATGGCTCTCGCTGCCGGTCTCGGTCTCTGTCTCCGGTCTCGG
Source organism: Micromonospora cathayae (assembly GCF_028993575.1). Taxonomy (NCBI): domain Bacteria; kingdom Bacillati; phylum Actinomycetota; class Actinomycetes; order Micromonosporales; family Micromonosporaceae; genus Micromonospora; species Micromonospora cathayae. Next base: position 3,037,849 of record NZ_CP118615.1, read on the forward strand.
CGTCGGTCTCGGTCTCGGCGTCGGTCGCGGTATTGGTCTCGGCGTCGGTATTGGTCTCGGTATCGGTCTCGGGTGGGCCGCCGGACCGGTCGGACTCGACGAAGCGGAACATGGTGGCCCCGCGCGACAGCGGCCGGCAGGGGCCGGTGAGGCGGTGCGCCCCCACCGCGCTGCGGACCTGCGGATCGGTGAGGGAGAGCAGCTCGAAGCTCTCCTCGGCGAACCACCCGCAGATCGTCGGGACCAGATCCGGTGCTCCCCGGTGCCGGGTCCAGACGACCGTGCCGCCGGTCGCGCAGAGCTCCCCGCAGTGCCGGATCACCGACCGCACGTCGGCGTCACCCATGTTCCCGAAGAGGCCACAGACCAGGACGAGATCGGCGGGGACGAGATCGGCCCACACGTCGGTCCGGGCGGCGTCGGCCCGGACCACCTCGACACCGGTGAGTCCGGCGGCCCGGACCGCCTCGCCGGCCAACTCGGCGTTGCGGGGATCCAGCTCCACCAGCCGGGCCGTGACGTCGGCCCGCCGAGGGTGTTCGGCCAGTACGGGGACCAGGTCCCGGCCCTGGCCGGCGCAGAGACTGACCGCCCGCAACGGACCGGCCGGAGCACGGTCCAGCGCCGCGCCCACCTGCCGCCGCACCTCGGCGAGCCGGCGGGCCAGGGCGGAGTCCGGGTGGTCGTAGTCGGCATGCCAGGCGTACCAGTCGCGGGCCACCAGGCCAGCTTAGAGAGCGGCGGCCCCCCGTGCTTGCCCAGTGGTCTGCGGTGGTGGTCCGGGGCCTCTCGTGCTTGCCCAGCGGTCTCCGGTGGTGGTCCGGGGCCTCCCTTGCTGGGGCCCGGCGGTCGCCGCCGGTTGGAACCGCGTTTGCCGGTGACCGATCGGCCGGGGCATCGGCCCTGCTCCGGCCTGGTGCGTCGGCTGACCGTATAGCAGATCATCGGACGGCGCGGGTGGTCGTCCACAGGCTTCTCCGCTGTCCACAGCCGAGCTGATCGGAGTGGCCCGTCGGGGCACGGTCGGGACACGCTGCGCTCTGTGGCGGAGACAGGGCGTCAGGGAGTGGCGCGATCGTGCGGGGTGCTGGTGTTGGCGTTGGCGGCGTTCGCCGGAGTGACCGTCGAGCTGGTCGGCGGGCCGGTCGCCGCAACCGGCCGGGTCGCCGCTCCGGCGGACGCCGGGTCCGGGCTGGTCTTCCGATGGCCGGTGGACGGCCCGGCTCGTCCGGTCCGGGCCTTCGATCCACCTCCCCGGCCCTGGCTGCCCGGTCACCGGGGCGTCGACCTGGCTGCCGCGCCCGGTGCCCCGGTCCGCGCGGCGGGGAACGGGGCGGTGCTGTTCGCCGGCATGGTCGCCGGCCGGCCGGTGGTCACCGTGGGGCACGCCGATGGTCTGCGCACCACCTACGAGCCGGTCCACCCGACGGTACGCGCCGGCACCCCGGTAACCGCCGGCGCCGTCCTGGGTGAACTCGCGGCCGGGCACCCAGGCTGTCCCGTGCCGGCCTGCCTGCACTGGGGGTTGCGCCGGGGCGCGGAGTACCTCGATCCGCTCGCGCTGCTCGGGCCGGTCCCGGTCCGGCTGTTGCCCGTCGCCGATCCGGCGATCCCGGCGACCGTGGTCCCAGTGGTCGGTTGCCCACCGACCGTCCGCCCACCGACCGTGTGCCCGGCGACTGTGCTCCCGGTGGCCGTCTTCCCGGCGGTCGCTGTCCTGTCTGCCCGCGTGCCGGTCGGGGTCAGCGTTGGGCGAGCAGCGGTGGCAGGCGGACCGCGAGCCGCTCGTACTCCTCGGCGGAGTTGTAGACCTGACCGCAGAGGCGTAACCAGCCACGCCCACCCCACGCCATCACGGCCACCTCGGCGGCGAGCCGGTCGGCGATCCGGTCCCGCAGTGCCCTCGCCCCGTCGACGGTGGTGGCCGTTCCGGGCGGCAGCGGGACGAGTCGCATCGCCACCGCCGGTCCGCCGGGGTCGGGCAGGTGGGCCGGGGCCACCCCGAGGGCATCGCCCACCACCCGTTGTCCGTACGCGGCGAGCGCGGCGTTGTGTGCGCGTACCCGGTCGACACCGAGGCAGCGCAGCGTGTAGAGCCCCACCGGTGCGGCCAGCCACGCGGTGTAGTCCAGGGTGGCCTGCCACTCGACCCGGGCCGGGAACCCGCCCTCCTGCTCCCAGGAGACCGTCAGTGGATCGATCCGTTCCCGCCACGGCTGCCGGACCGCAAGGAGGGCGGTGCCGCGCGGCGCGTACCCCCACTTGTGGAGGTTGCCCACCCAGAAGTCGGCACCGATGCCTGCCACCGTGACCGGCAGCATGCCGGGTACGTGCGCCGCATCGACCAGGACCGGCACGCCCTGCTCGCGGGCGACGCCGACGATCGCGGCGACCGGGAGGAGGCGGGCGGTGGCGGAGGTGAGCTGGTCGACGACGAGCAGCCGGGTACGCCCCGGGCGCAGGCCGGCACGGACGATCTCCACGATCTCCTCGTCGGTGGCGGAGATCGGCATCGGCAGCACCCGCGACGAGGCGCCGCTGCGCCGGCACTCCCGGTGGATCGAGAGGGCGACCGCGCCGTAGCAGTGCTCCGTGGTCAACACCTCGTCCTCCGGGCGCAGCCCCAGCGACTGGAGTACCACCGCGACGCCGGTGGTGGTGTTGCCGACCAGCGCGCTGCCGTCCGGGTCCGCACCGAGAAACCCGGCGAGGTGTCGGCGGGCGTGCGCGATCCGGTCCACCAGACCCCGGTCGAAGAACCGGTGCGGGTTCGCCTCCATCTCGTCCCGTAGCCGCTGCTGGGCCCGTTGCACCGGGAGCGGCACCGCGCCGAACGCACCGTGGTTGAGATGACTGACCGCCGGGTCGAGGGTGAAGGCCAGCCGGGCACCGGGGATCGGGTCGGGCGGCCGGGGGACGGTCATTCCGTGATCGTAGCTGTCGGGCCCGCCCGGTTCGCGGGTTCGACGACGGCCCAACTGGGGCGCAGGCCGCACGGTTCCGGGACGGCGCATCACGGTTGGCGGACGACGCGCTGCCAGATTTCCCGAACGAAAGGTGCCGATCACCCACAATTGGTGCTCATGACCTCTCGCGTCGAACTGCTCTGGCCCACCACCGTCGACCGGCAGCTCCGCGCCGACGTGCACCGGGTGGTGCACGCGGTCGTCGAGCGGGGTGGTGCCGTCGGCTACGTCGTCCCGCCGACCCGTACCGAGACCGATAGCTGGCTGGACGAGATCATGGCGCTGGTCGGGACGGGTGACGCCGCGCTGGTGCTGGCCGTGGTGCAGGGACGGGTGGCGGCCACCGGGTCGTGGCGACGCGGAAGGAAACCGGTCTTCGGGTACTCCGCCGAGATACAGAAGGTGATGGCCCACCCGACCGCGCGTGGGCTCGGGTTGGGCCGGTCGGTGATCGAAGCGTTGGTCGACGATGCCCGCAAGGCCGGCATCGAGACCCTCACCCTCGGCGTACGGGGCAACAACCGCGGTGCGATCGAACTGTACGAGCAGTGCGGCTTCCGGGAGTGGGGCCGGCTGCCGAACGTCATCGCGGTCGGCGACGAGCGGTACGACGACGTACGAATGGTCCTGGACCTGGGGCGGGGACCTGACGTGGTGCTGCGTGGCTCATCGGCCGGTGGGCCGGGCTCCTCACCACGGCGCGGCTGACTGTCCACCCCGGTCCGGGGCGCCGCGCGGCTCGGCGGCCCCGTCCCGTTCCTGTCCCGCGCGACGACCTGGATCTGCGGGCCCTGGTCCGCGGCGCACTCAGGGCCACCCGGGCCGCTCCGTCTCCTGGCCTGCGCGATTCCGGCCCCCCAGGTTGGTCCTCTCCCGGCCCGATTCCCCGTCTGGGCCTGGTCGCTCCGTTCCTGGCCTGCGCGATTCCCCGTCTGGGCCTGGTTGGTCCGTTCTTGGCCTGCGTGCTTCCGTCCGGCCCTGGTTGGTCCAGCCCTGTCCGGTGGGGTTCGTTCCGGCTCAGGCGCGGGGGTGGGCCTGCCGGTACGCGGCCCGGAGCCGCTCCACCGAGACGTGCGTGTAGATCTGGGTGGTCGACAGTGACGAATGCCCCAGAATCTCCTGCACCGCGCGCAGGTCCGCGCCGCCCTCGAGCAGATGGGTGGCGGCCGAGTGACGAAGGCCGTGCGGGCTGGTGTGCGGAAGCCCGGCGGCCTCGGCGTACCCGGCGAGGACACGTCGGGCGATGGTGGGGTGCAGACGTCCGCCCCGTGCGCCGAGCAGCAGGGCATCACCGGACGCGGAGCCGGCGAGGACGGGTCGGCCCCGACGCAACCAGCCGTCGAGGGCCCGTTGGGCGGGTACGCCGTACGGCACCGACCGTTCCCGGCCGCCCTTGCCGAACACCCTGAGCAGCCGGCGACCATGATCGACGTCCCGGGTGTCCAGTCCGCACAGTTCGCTGACCCGCACTCCGGTGGCGTAGAGGATCTCCAGCATGGCCTGGTCGCGTAGTACCAGCGCTTCGCTGTCTCCATCCACTACGCTGCCGCGCCCCGTGGATGCCGCGCCGTCTCCCTCGGGCCCACCGTGGTCTTCCGCAGCCCCGTAGCCGTGTTCCTCGAACCCGCTGTCTCTCTCGGACCCGCCGTCTCCCTCGGAGACGTCGCGGTGTCCCTCGGGCACGTCGCCGTCTCCCTCGGGCACGGGAGACGAACCCGGTGCCGGGCCTGCCGGCGGGGCGGTCCGGTGCCGGCGGGGGGCGTCGAGCAGAGCGGCGGCCTGGTCGGCCCGGAGCACCGTCGGCAACTCCTGATGCGGCTTCGGGCTGGACAGCGGGGCGGCCACATCGGTCGGGAGCAGACCGGACCGGTGTGCCCAGGCGCTGAAGGTGCGGGCCGACGCGGCTCGCCGGGCCAGCGAACTGCGCGCTGCGCCAAGGGTCCGCTGCTTCGCCAGCCAACTCCGCAGCATCGTCAGGTCGAGATCGGCCGGTGTGCGCCCGCCCATCCGGACGGCATGGTCGAACAGCGAGACCAGATCGGTGACGTACGCCCGGACGGTGTGCGGAGAGTGGCCGCGTACCTGCGCCAACTGGCGGGCGAACTCGTCCACCGCGTCGCGTAACGCCTCGGGCAGCGCCTCGTGCCGGGCACGGGTGCTGTCGCTGCGGCGGCTCATCGCGTCGCCCCATGGTCGATGGGCTGGCTCATCGCGTCGCCCCATGGTCGATGGGCCGGCTCGGCAGGTGGCCCCGATGGGATCTGGTTGTCCCCGGCACCGGTACAGCTTACGGTCGGTGCAGGCGGGTGGCAGCGCGGCGGACCCGCCGGCCCCGACTCGACGGGCGTGCCGGGCGGGCACGCGTGACGTCGGTGCAGGGCCGTCCCGGCTCGCCCGGTGGCGTGGTCGTCGTGCCCGACGACAGGTCTGTCCGGTGGACCGGTCCGGTACGGGTGAACAGACGTCGACGGTGGAGGCAGCCGGATGGGACTGGATGTCGTGCTCTACCGGATGATCCGGTCCGGTGCCTCCTCCCGTCGGTCCTCGTACGTGCCGGTCGAGGTGGTCGACGACTCCGACGACGTGCTGCTGCGCCTGTTGACCCGGGTGCGCGGCGGGGGCCGCACGCCGCTGCTGGACCGGTTCGACCCCTGCGGGGAACTGGTGGTCAGCGCGCGGGAGGCACCCCGTCTCCTGGCCGAGTTGCGTTCCCTCGCCGAGGCGGCCGGCACCCCTGTCGAAGCGGCCCGGGTCCGCAGCCTGGCGGCGCTCACCCGCCGGTGCATCAGGGATCACGACGTGGAGATCCGGTTCGAGGGCGACTGACCCCCGCCCGGAGAGCAGCCGGACGGTCTCCCGCAGGATCAGCCGCCGTCCGATCTCCGGCAGGATCGGCCGCCGCCGTCGGATGTCCCCCAGGATCAGTCGGATGTCCCGCAGGTTCAGCAGCCGCCGTCGGAGCTAGCGCGGGATCAGCCGCCGGCCGGAGCGTGGGGACGGCCACCGGACCGCCGGAGCGGGCGGCCGGCTGCATGATGGCGTAGCCGCCGTCCCGTCGTCGCACCAGACGCAGCTCCTCCAGCAGGGCGAGCTTGCGCAACGCCGTGCGGACCTCCACCCCGGCCCGGACGGCGAGCGTGTCCGGACCGACGACGCCACGCCGGGGCATGGCGTCGAGCAGCAGCGCCGCCTCGTCGTCCAGCCCGTCGGTCGGACGATCCGGCCCCCGGACCGGCGGGGCCAGGTCGTCACCGATGCGCCCCACCTCCTCCAGCACGTGCGGCACACCGGTGACGAGCCGCGCTGCCGGGTACTCGCGCAACAGCTCGTGCGCACCGACCGACATGGCCGAGGTGACCGGGCCGGGTACCACCATCGCCGGCCGGTCGATGGCGAGCGCCCGCCGCATCGTCTGCGTCGCACCGCTGCGCGCGGACGCCTCCACCAGGACGCTGCCCCGGGTGCTGCCGGCGATGACCCGGTTGCGGACCAGGAAACGGGAACGCAGCGGCTCCGCACCCGGCATCCACTCGCTGACCAGCAGGCCGGTCTCGGTGATCCGGTCGAAGAGAGCGTTGTTGCCGATCGGGTAGGGCCGGTCCACCCCGCAGGCCAGCACCGCCACCGTCACGCCTCCGGCGTTCAGCGCGCCCCGGTGCGCGGCGGCGTCTACACCAAACGCCCCGCCGGAGACCACCGTCCAGCCCCGCTCGGCGAGGCCGTACCCGAGCTCGGTGGCGACGTGCACACCGTACGACGTGGCGGCCCGCGCACCGACCACCGCGACCGAACGTTCCAGCGTCTCACCGAGCGGCCATCCGCCGCGCACCCAGAAACAGAGCGGCGGAGCGGTCTCGGTGTCCACCCGCCGTGACGCCCCGGAGAGAACCAGCCGGCACAACGCGCCCACCTGGGGCGGCCACTCGGCGTCGACCGGGGTGACCAGGCGGGCACCCAACCGCTCGGCGCGGGCCATCGCCTCGGCGGCGACCAACCGGGGATCACCGGCGTTCAGCCGGGCGGCCACCGCCCGTCGCAACCAGTCGTTCGGCGCGCCCCCGTCGATCAACAGGTCGAGCGCGGCGTCCGCACCGAGGCCGTCGACCAGCCGGTACACCGACCAGGTGCCGGGCTCGGCGAGCCAGGTCAGCGCGACGCGGGCCAGCCGGTCCTGGATGTCGTCGCTCACAAGCCTTCTCCCGTCCGGAGGCCGATCGCCTCCCGTACGTCCTCCCGGTCCGGCCGGACCCGGCCGTCCAGGTCGGCGATGCTCCACGCCATCCGGATGATCCGGTCGAAGCCCCGGGCCGACAGTGATCCGGTGTCCAGCCGGCCCCGCAGTTCGGCGGTGTCGCGGGGCGGCAGCCGGAACGGCGGTCGCCGCAGCAGCGGACCGGGCAGCTCGGCGTTGAGCCGGTGACCGACCGTCGCCCAGCGCTCGGCCGCCGCCGAACGGGCCGTCGCCACCCGGGCGGCCACCACAGCCGACGACTCGCCGGCGTCCGCCCCCATCAGCTCCGCCGCCCGGACCGGCAGCATCGTCACCTGGACGTCGATCCGGTCCAGCAGCGGACCGGAGAGCCGGCCGAGGTAGCGACGACGGGTCAACGGGCTGCACTCGCAGGCGGTGTCCCCGGCCGGCCGGGCGCAGGGACAGGGGTTGGCGGCCAGCACCAACTGGGTGCGGGCCGGATACTCCGTGCCGCCCCGGGCCCGGGCCAACTGGACCCGACCGTGTTCCAGGGGTTGGCGCAGTGCCTCCAGCGCGGTCTTGCTGAACTCGGGGGCCTCGTCGAGGAAGAGCACCCCACGATGGGCCAGCGACACCGCGCCCGGCCGGGCCAGCCCGGATCCGCCACCGACCAGCGCGGGCACGGTGGCCGTATGGTGCGGGGCCTGGAACGGTGGCCGGCGCAGCAGTCGGCCGCTCGGCGGAAGCAGCCCCGCGATCGAGTGCAGGGCGGTGACCTCCAGGGCGGACTCGTCGTCCAGCTCCGGCAGGATCGACGGCAGTCGCTCGGCCAGCATGGTCTTGCCGGTGCCCGGCGGCCCGAGCAGCGCCACGTGGTGTCCGCCGGCCGCCGCCACCTCCAGCGCTCGGCGGGCGTACCCCTGCCCGGCGACGTCGGCCAGGTCGGGGCCGGTGGGTGGGCTGGCCGGTTCGGGGGCCGGCGGGTCGATCAGCGGGCTGCCCTCCCGGACGAAGGCGACCAACCGGTGCAGGGTGTCGACGGCCCGGACCCGCACGCCGGGGATGGCCGCCGCCTCGGCCGCGTTGGGCTCCGGGACGATCACCCGGTCCAGCCCGGCGCGGGCTGCGGCGGCGACCATCGGCAGCACCCCGCGCACCGGCCGGACCGTGCCGTCGAGCCCCAGTTCGCCGAGGATCACCACCCGTTCCAGGGGGAGCAGCGGCAACTCACCGGCGCTGCCCAGCAGCGCCGCCGCGATGGCCAGGTCGAAGGCGGAGCCGAACTTCGGCAGGGTCGCCGGGAGCAGGTTCAACGTGATCCGCCGGTTGGGCCACTTCTGACCGGAGTTGACGATGGCCGCACGGACCCGGTCGCGGGCCTCGTGCAACGTCGTGTCGGGCAGACCGGAGATCGCGATGGCGGGCAGCCCCGGCGCGAGATCCGCCTCCACCTCCACCACGTGCCCGGCCACCCCGACCAGTCCGACGCAGAGCACCCGGGCGTAGCTCACCGGGCACCCATCTCAGAACGCCCCCTTGAGGTGCTCCACCCGGGCGGCACCGGCCCCGGACAGGTGGACCGAGAGGACGTCGAAGCGCAGCTCGTCGGCGGTCGTTCCGGTCTCGGCCAGCCAGCGGACGGCGAGCCCGCGGAGCCGGCGGACCTTCGCCGACACCACAGCCTCGGCGGGAGTGCCGTACCCGTCACCCCGGCGGGTCTTCACCTCGCAGAAGGCGAGGACGTCGCCGTCCCACGCGACGATGTCGATCTCGCCGTCCGGGCACCGCCAGTTGCGGGCGACCGGTCGGAGCCCCGCCCCGATCAGATGTCGGACCGCGCACCGTTCGCCGTACGCGCCGACCGCCTGGGTTCGTCTCGTCATGCCGGCAGGGTGTACCGGGGCGGGGGTCTTCCGCAGGTACCGACCGGCCAGCTGTGGACAACGAGGGCGGTTGTGGACAACCGGACGATCATGCCCCGTACGTGGTATGGCCGGGAGTCGGCCGGCGCGGACGACTCGTACGGAGAGTGATGGGAGTGATCGCTCGAGGTGACCTCGGTGCGGCGAATGGCGCGGGCTGGCATCTGTCACATACCGTGCCCGTCGTGGACGGACGACGGAGCTTCCCCGAAGATCAGGAGTCGAGCTGGTACTCCGGTGACCGTGGCTACGGCGACCCAGAGTGGCGTGGCAACGGTGAGGACCGTTATCGAGGGGACGACTTCAGGGCCCCCGAACAGCGGGTCGACACCGGTGAGCGCCGATACGGGGACCTGACCGATCCTCCGGCGAGCCGGTACGCCGACTCGGGTCGTTTCGGAGTGGACGACCCACTGGCAGTCGACCGGCCGGAAACGGAGAGTTACCGAGCGTCTCGTTCCCGGCGGGCCGAGACGAGCGCCGGCGACGTCACTGGGAGTGATCTGCGCGGCGACCGGGTCTCCCGGGCAGCGCGTGAGGCCCGGTCCGTCGGCGAGGCGGAGCCGCTGACCTCCTTCCGTGACGGCGACCCTTTCCGCGACGGCGACTCCTTCCGTGAGGGTGACTCGTTCCGGAACGGGGACTCTTTCCGCGACGGTGACTCCTTCCGGGACGAGGCCGACGCGCCGCTGCGGACGCGTGGCGTTGATCCCGGTCGACCGTCACCGCTCGGTGGGTATCCGATCATCGAGCCCTCCCGGAACGGTGACGGTGGCCGGACCGCCGCCGCCCGCGGTGCCGATCCGGGGCGCGGGACGGATCTCGGGCATGGGCCGGAGCACGGGCGCGGGGCCGAACTCGGGCATGGGCCGGAGGCCGGTCGTGCTGCCGAGGGAGTGCTCGGCCCGGACGCTGGCCGGAGCGTCGAGGTGGTGCTCGGCCCGGACCCCGGTCGAGGTGCCGACGCGGGCCCGATCGACGGCCGGCCCCATCCGTTGGAGATGCCGACCGGGCCGATGCCGCCGGTCGGTCCGCGGCCGGACCTGCCGCCACCGGGCGGGGATCCGCTGGCGTTCCCCCCGGCGGGGACGCTGGGCCGTCCCGGCCCGGCGACCGGGGACGGCGTCTACCGGACCCGACGCCCCGCTCTCGCGGTGCTCATCGCCCTGGTCGTGCTGATCTTCGAGATCCCGGCCCTGCGCGTGCTGCTGCACGGACTGACTGCCGACCCCGTCCCGGTGGCACACGCCGTGGTGGGGATCTTCCTGGTCGGCGGACTGCCGATCTTCGGTGTCGGCCTCTACGGTCTGCGCACCGGTGGGCTCGCGCTGGCCGACGGCAGCCGTGGCTGGCTCCGTCCGCCCACCGCCTACCTGACGGTCGGCCTGGTGCTCTTCGTGGCCGCGGCCCTGGCGGCGCGCTGACGACCCGACCCGACCCGCCCGACCCCGGCCCGGTCCGGGTCGTCGGCGGGTGGTTCGCGAACCCCGGGGCTGCGGTGCCGGGTGGGGGCGTACACTTGTCGACTGGCGACCGCCTCGTGCGGTCGACTTCGCGCGTCCTCCCCATGATCAACCGTGGGGCGACGGTCCCCTGGTCCCGACAGTGGTCGGGCCCACCATGACCGGCGACCAGACGCCAGGACGCCCGGCCGCCGGCCGGGCGTGACAACCAGGGATCCTCGAGGAGTACCCCACCATGGCCGTCGTGACCATGCGTCAGCTGCTGGAAAGCGGTGTCCACTTCGGGCACCAGACCCGCCGTTGGAACCCGAAGATGAAGCGCTTCATCATGACGGAGCGCAACGGCATCTACATCATCGACCTGCGCCAGACCCTCGACTACATCGAGAAGGCGTACGACTTCGTGCGCAACACGGTCGCCGAGGGCGGCAGCATCCTGTTCGTCGGCACCAAGAAGCAGGCCCAGGAGGCCATCGCCGAGCAGGCGACCCGGGTCGGCCAGCCGTACGTCAACCACCGCTGGCTCGGCGGCATGCTGACCAACTTCCAGACGGTGTACAAGCGGCTCCAGCGGATGAAGGAGCTCGAGGCTCTGGGTGACCTGAGCGGCACCGCCGCCGGCTACACCAAGAAGGAGACCCTCCAGCTCTCCCGCGAGAAGATCAAGCTCACCAAGACCCTCGGTGGTCTGCGGGACATGCAGAAGCTCCCGGCCGCGGTCTGGATCGTCGACACCAAGAAGGAGCACATCGCCGTCGACGAGGCCCGCAAGCTGAACATCCCGGTCATCGCGGTGCTCGACACCAACTGCGACCCGGACGAGGTCGACTTCCCGATCCCGGGCAACGACGACGCGATCCGCTCGGCCGAGCTGCTGACCAAGGTCGTGGCCGCCGCCGTCGCCGACGGTCTGATCGCCCGTTCCGGCCGGCGTCGGGGTGCCGACGAGAAGCCCGAGGCGGGCCAGGTCGCCGCCGACGAGCCGCTGCCCGAGTGGGAGCGCGAGCTGCTCGAGGAGCCGAAGAAGGCCGACGAGGAGCCGAAGGCCGAGCAGCAGCCGGCGGCCGCCGCCGCCGAGTGACCGCTCCGTCGCCTCCCGCCGGCCGTGTCGTGCGGCCGGCGGGAGACGGCGGGTACGCCGGTCAGCTCCGGCCCGGTTCCGGGTGACCGGCACCGCACAGACCATCCCACCGAGCCTCAACACCGAAGAGAGAGCCATGTCCAACTTCACCGCCGCGGACGTCAAGAAGCTCCGCGACCTGACCGGCGCCGGCATGATGGACTCCAAGAAGGCGCTGACCGAGGCCGAGGGCGACTTCGACAAGGCCATCGAGATCCTGCGCGTCAAGGGTGCCAAGGACGTCGGCAAGCGGGCCGGCCGGACCGCGGCCAACGGCCTGGTGGCCCACTCCGGCAAGGCCCTGCTGGAGCTGAACTGCGAGACCGACTTCGTGGCGAAGAACGAGGCCTTCATCGCCCTGGCCCAGCAGCTCGTCGAGCACGGCGAGGCCAGCGGGGCCAGCTCCGCCGAGGAGCTGCTGGCCAGCAGCATCGACGGCAAGAGCGTCGCCGACCTGGTGCAGGAGCAGTCCGCCAAGATCGGTGAGAAGCTGGTGCTGAACCGCTTCGGCACGCTCGCCGGCACCACCGCCGTCTACCTGCACCGCAAGAGCCAGGACCTGCCGCCCGCGGTGGGCGTGCTGGTCGAGTACAGCGGCAAGAGCGACGAGGCCGCCGACGCCGACGCCCGCGGCGTCGCCATGCAGATCGCCGCGATGCGGCCGAAGTACCTCACCCGGGACGAGGTGCCGGCCGACGTCGTCGAGTCCGAGCGCCGGATCGCCGAGCAGACCGCCCGCGAGGAGAACAAGCCCGAGGCCGCGCTGCCGAAGATCGTCGAGGGCCGGGTGAACGCCTTCTTCAAGGACTTCGTCCTGCTGGAGCAGGCGTCGGTCGCCGACAACAAGAAGACCGTCAAGCAGGTGCTGGCCGAGGCCGGCATCGAGGTGACCCGCTTCCTGCGGTTCGAGGTCGGCCAGGCCTGAGCCGGTGACCGGGTGTGACGACGCCCGGCTGGCAGGAAACGTCGAGGGGGAGGCCGCAGGTGTACGTGACAGGCACCGCGGCCTCCTCGTCACATAGGGTCGACATCGGCAGATTCGCAGGACGCGGCGTACCGGACGTGCGCGAGGGAAGGGCGGGCGGATGACGCAGGTTGTGAGTGACCGGAGCCGGGCACAGGACGATCCGACAGCCCCACCGCCCGGCCGGGCCCGGCGGGTCGTGCTGAAGCTTTCCGGCGAGGTCTTCGGTGGCGGCGCGATCGGCGTCGACCCGGACGTCGTACAGGCCATCGCCCGGCAGATCGCCACCGTGGTCCGCCGTGGTGTGCAGGTCTCGGTGGTGGTCGGCGGCGGCAACTTCTTCCGGGGCGCGGAGTTGCAGAAGCGTGGCATGGACCGCGCGCGGGCCGACTACATGGGCATGCTGGGCACCGTGATGAACTGCCTGGCGCTGCAGGACTTCCTGGAGAAGGAGGGCATCGAGACGCGGGTGCAGTCCGCGATCACGATGGCCCAGGTCGCCGAGCCGTACATTCCGCTGCGGGCGATCCGGCACCTGGAGAAGGGGCGCGTGGTCATCTTCGGCGCGGGCGCCGGTATGCCGTACTTCTCCACCGACACGGTGGCCGCCCAGCGGGCCCTGGAGATCCGGGCCGACGTGGTGCTGATGAGCAAGAACGGCGTGGACGGTGTCTACACCGCCGACCCGAACCTCGACCCGACCGCCAGCAAGATCGATTCGATCACCTTCTCCGAGGCGCTGCGCCGCAACCTCCGGGTGGCCGACGCCGCCGCGTTCAGCCTCTGCATGGAGAACGGCCTGCCGATGCTGGTTTTCGGCGCCCAGGGTGAGGACACCATCATCCGTGCGGTGGCCGGCGAGCGGATCGGCACCCTGATCACCGCCTGACCGGCCAGCCGGACCCGACAGACCACGACGAAGCAGAGAAGGAGGCGAGGGGACAGGTGATCGACGACACCCTCCTCGAGGCCGAGGAGAAGATGGAGCGGGCGGTCGAGCACGCCAAGGAGGAGTTCGGCGCGATCCGTACCGGCCGGGCCACTCCGAACATGTTCTCCAAGGTCATCATCGACTACTACGGCAGCCCCACGCCGCTGACCCAGATGGCCTCGGTCGCCGTCCCGGAGCCGCGGATGGCGATCATCAAGCCGTACGACAACTCGCAGCTCGCCGCGATGGAGAAGGCGATCCGGGACTCCGACCTGGGCGTCAACCCCAACAACGAGGGCAACCAGCTCCGTATCCTGCTCCCGCAGATGACCGAGGAGCGCCGCCGCGACATGATCAAGGTCGCCCGGCACAAGGGTGAAGAGGCCAAGGTGGCGATCCGCAACATCCGCCGCCGGGGCAAGGAGGAACTGGACCGCATCGTCAAGGACGGCGAGGCCGGCGAGGACGACGGCCGCCGCGCCGAGAAGGAACTCGACGACCTGACCCAGCGCTACGTCGCCAGCGTCGACGAGCTGGTCAAGCACAAGGAAGCCGAGCTGCTCGAGGTCTGAGCGGTCAGGGCGGCACCCGCCGCCCGTACGCTCCGGCGGGCCGCGCTCTCCGGCACCGGTGTACCGTCCGCTCCGTCAGCGGTCGGGCACCGGTGCCGTCGACTGTCCGGCGCCGGGTGGCCGCACCCGGAGTGCGGCCGGCCTCGTCTGCGGAAGTGCGCGGCCATCACGTGCAGTAGGCTCGGCTCGATTCGCCACTACCGCACCGTGAACAGTGGGAGTCTCCCCGCCATCGGCGGGCGAACCGGACGGACAACAGTCGCGTGCAGGGGATGGTCTTGGTCTTGCGTCTTGTGGTGGAAGTCGCCTCGCACCCGTTCGGTGCGTGATGTCCCACCTCGACTCCTACGGCAGCATCGAACCTCGCGGACGGGACCGCACGGCCCGACCCGCCGCTCTCCCGTGGCCGGAGCGCGAGCTGGAGCCCGGTGCCCGGGTGCGGCACGCGTACGCCGACCAGCCCGTGGCGACCTGGACCCCGCAGGAGTACGACGACGGGGCCCGCCCGGACGACCAGCCCACCCTCGTGCCCGGCCATCCGGACTTCGAGCGGGCCTGGTCGACCGACCCGGTGTCACCGGTGACCCCCGACCCGTACCGTCAGCCGCCGCAGGCGGACCCGAACCCGCCGTATCCGGCGGACCCGGACCCGGACGGCGACCCGGGGCAGCGCGCGGCGGGGCCGGTCCCCGCACCGCAGCGGCCCCCCGGCCGCTGGCGGGGCCGACGGCGGCCGGTCCGGGGCGGCGGCTCCTCCGCCGGGCACGGCCGACCCAGCCGGGCGGGACGGAACCTGCCGGCCGCGATCATGGTCGGGCTCGCCCTCGGCGTACTGATCGTCGTGCCGCTGTTCCTCTCCCTCGAGGCGTTCGTCGTGGTGCTGGCGGTCGCGGTGGCGATCGGCATCTGGGAGATGGTCCGCGCGGTACGTGCCGCGGACGCCCACCCGCCGATGGTCCCGCTGATCGCCGGCGGGGTGATCACCATCGGGTTGGCCTGGTGGTCCGGTCCGGACGCGTTGACCCTCGGGTTGCTGGTCACCCTGCTGGCGACGGCGGTGTGGCGACTCGCCGACGGGTTCGCCAACCTCGGCCGGGACCTGGTCGCGGCTGCCATGATCGCCGTCTACGTGCCGTTCCTGGCCGGGTTCGCGGCGCTGCTCGCCGCGGTGCCCGACGACGGTCACCTGCGGGTCGTGGTCACCCTGGTCGCGGTGGTGCTCTCCGACACCGGCGGGTACGCCGCCGGGGCCAACTTCGGCAAGCGCCCGATGGCTCCCACCATCAGCCCGAAGAAGTCCTGGGAGGGCTTCGCCGGCTCGGTCACCGCGGCGGCGCTCGGCAGCGCCCTGCTGCTCTGGCTGCTGTTCGACGTGGCTCCCTGGTGGGGTGCGCTGTTCGGGATGGCGGTCTCGGTCGCGGCGGTCCTCGGCGACCTCGGCGAGTCGATGATCAAGCGGGATCTCAGGATCAAGGACATGAGCAACCTGCTCCCCGGGCACGGTGGCCTGATGGACCGGCTGGACTCGATCCTCTTCGCGGTCCCCACCGCCTATCTGCTGCTCGCCGTGTTCGTACCGGTGGTGGGCTGAGGCATGGATCACGGCGTCGGGGCGTCCTGGTCAGAGCCCCGGGAGCGTTCCCGGTCCCGTCGGACGGGCCGGGTGCGGCGCGGGCGTGGAAGACTGGACCAGCCATGACGAGTCTGCCCATGATCCCGGTCGATCCGGACGCCGCCGCTGCCCGCCGCGCCTCGATGCCCCCTCGCCACCTCGCCGACCTCGACCTGCCGGGCCGGCAGGCGCTCGTCGCCGAGCTGGGGGAGCCGGCGTTCCGTGCCCGACAGATGTCCACCCACTACTTCGGGCGGCTGGTCCGCGATCCCGCGCAGATGACCGACCTGCCCGCCGCCGCCCGGGAGCGGCTGACCGACGCGCTGCTGCCGAGACTGCTCACCCCCGTACGTGAGCTGGCCTGCGACGACGGGGCCACCCGCAAGGCGCTCTGGCGACTGCACGACGGCTCCCTGGTGGAGAGCGTGCTGATGGGTTACCCGGACCGGGTCACCGTCTGTATCTCCAGCCAGGCCGGCTGCGGCATGGCCTGCCCGTTCTGCGCCACCGGCCAGGCCGGGCTGACCCGTAACCTCTCCACCGCCGAGATCGTCGACCAAGCCGTCTACCTGGCCGGGGTGGCCGCCTCCGGCGTGGTGACCGGGTCACCGTCCCGGCTGTCCCACGTGGTCTTCATGGGCATGGGGGAGCCGCTGGCGAACTACGCCCGGGTGATCGCGGCGATCCGCCGGCTGGTGTCGCCGGCCCCGGAGGGTCTCGGGTTGTCCCAGCGGCACATCACCGTCTCCACGGTCGGCCTGGTGCCGGCAATTCGCAGGCTCGCCGCTGAAGACCTGTCGGTGACCCTTGCGCTCTCCCTGCACGCCCCCGATGATGAGCTGCGCGACGAGCTTGTGCCGGTCAACCAGCGCTGGAAGGTCGCCGAGGTGCTGGACGCCGCATGGGACTACGCGGCGCGCACGGGCCGTCGGGTGTCGATCGAGTACGCGATGATCAGGGACGTCAACGACCAGCCCTGGCGGGCCGACCTGCTCGGCCGGCTGCTGGCCGGCAGACTGGCGCACGTGAACCTCATCCCGCTCAACCCGACCCCCGGCAGCCGGTGGGACGCCAGCCCGAAGCCGGTCGAGCGGGAGTTCGTCCGGCGGTTGCGCGAGGCCGGGGTCTCCACCACCGTCCGGGACACCCGGGGGCGGGAGATCGACGGCGCGTGCGGGCAGTTGGCCGCTGCCGAGGAGAAGGACCACGACGCGCCCGACGGGGCGACGGCGTGACGGGGCGTAGCGAACTGAACCAGGAGACATAGTGGCGAGTCAGGGTCAGCGTTTCCGGCGAAAGGCGCTCCGCCGGGGCTACAAGGTCGACGAGGTGGACGCCTTCCTGGACCGGGTCGAGGCGACCCTCGCCGGTGAGCCGGTCGGCGCGCCCGTGGCCTCCCAGGAAGTCCACGACGTCGTCTTCCGGGTCCGTTTTAACGGCTACGACGAGTGGCAGGTCGACCTGCACCTGGACCGGGTGGAGCGGCAGCTCGCCGAGCTGGAGGAGCGCGGCGGCACCGTCCCCGGCCGTGGCGGCGACCCCCGACTCGGCGACCGGATGGGCCCCCCTGACCGCCCCGGCCCGCCGGACCGCATGGGCCCCCCCGACCGTCTCGGCCCTCCAGACCGCATGGGCCCGCCCGATCGCATGGGTCCCCCCGACCGGATGGGTCCGCCCGATCGCATGGGTCCTCCTGACCGTCTCGGCCCGCCCGATCGCATGGGTCCGCCGGATCGTATGGGCCCGCCGGATCGCATGGGTCCCCCGGACCGGATGGGTCCCCCGGACCGGATGGGTCCGCCGGACCGGATCGGTCCTCCCGATCGCATGGGCCCGCCCGATCGCATGGGCCCGCCCGACCGGATGGGTCCCCCCGACCGGATGGGTCCGCCGGATCGGATGGGTCCGCCGGACCGCATGGCGCCGGCTATGCGGGACGAGCGGGGAATGCCGGTGCCGCCGCCGATGCCGCCCCGGCCGATGCCCAACCAGCCGGGTCCACCGGACCGGTACGGCCGGTACGACGAGCCGACCGGAGGCTTTCCGGGCGGCTACGACGGTCCGCCGCCCCGTGGCGGGTACGACGGCCCGCGCAGCCACGCCGCTCCGCCGCCCGGCCCTGGTGGTCCGCCGCCGCGTGGTCTGCCCGCCGGACCGGGCGGATTCGGCCCGGACGACCGGTTCGACGGCTTCGAAGCCGGGCGACACGGCCGGGCCGACATGACCGCCGAGATCCGGATGCCTGAGCGTGAGCTACGCGGTCGAGGTCCGGCGGGTCCCCCGCCGGTCGGCGGCCCGCCCCCGGGGATGCCTCCGGCACTGCCACCGCAACCGTCCGGTCCGCCGATGGGCGCTCCGCCGATGGCCGGGCCACCCGGGAGCGATCTGCACCGGGTCGACCAGATTCGGCGCGGTTTCCAGGTACGGCGGTTCGGCAGCGGGTACGACCCGGACCAGGTGGACCGCTTCTTCGACAGTCTGCTCGGTGGCATGTCGGGTCGCGGGCCGATGCCGGTGAACCCGAAGGAGTTGGACGCGATGCGCTTCCCGCTGGTGCCGGGAGGCTACTTCGAGGCCGAGGTCGACGCGGCGCTGAAGGACGTCCAGGACATCCTGCTCGGCCGCTGAGGCGGGCACGATGTCAGCGGGCGACGACGCGTCCCACGCGACCAACCGGTAGTTCCGAGGACGGACACAGTCGAGGGCCCGCCCCTGATGGATGGGGGGCGGGCCCTCGGCACGTCGTCCGGTCGGCGTCTGGTGCCGGGCCGGGCCGGATCAGGAACGCAGGCCGCTGCGGCGCAGCACCACGTCGCCGATGACGATCAGCAGCAGTATCGCCGCACCGGCGATCAGGAAGATGTCCTCGACCCTGCCCTCGTGGTTACCGCAGATCATCGCCAGCAGCGACAGCGCGACGACGACCGCGCCGATCTGACCGGCTTTGCGATGCCCCGGCTTGTGCTGATCTGGCGACGTTACCGGCTCGCTTCCTGCCACTGTCGGTCCTTCCCTCGGATCGGATCTCCGGTTAGTCTGGCACGCCCCGCGTCGGCCGTGGCGCTGGGTCCGGCCGTACGGGGGTTGACGGGTGTCCAGCACCACCAGTCGGGAGCTGCTGAGGCGGGCGTACGAGGCGTGGGACGCCGAGGACTGGTCGGTCGCCGGGGAGTCATTGGAACAGCTCGCCCGTCGGCATCCCGAGCACTCCGGAGCGCCGACCTGGTTCTACGACGCGGCACTGGCGTACAAGTTCCTGCGCGACTGGACCAGGGCGTACGAGCTGGGGCGGGAGGCGGCGGCGCGGGCCGCGCGGGACACCCAGGACCCGGCGTTCTGGAACCTGGGCATCGCGGCGACGATCGTGGGGGACTGGACGACGGCCCGGGACGCCTGGCGTGGCTTCGGGCTGTCGGTGCCGGACGGGTCGGGGGAGATCGTCGCCGACTTCGGGCCGACCCCGATCCGGTTGGATCCGGACGGCCGGGCGAGGTGGTCTGGGCACAGCGGCTCTGCCCCACCCGGGCCCGGGTGCTCAACGTGCCCACCCCCGAGTCGGGCCGCCGGTTCGGTGAGATCGTGGTACACGACGGCGCACCGAACGGGGAGCGCGAGGTCGACGGGCATGCCTACCCGGTCTTCGACGAACTGCTGCTGTTGCGGGCGTCGCCGCTGCCGACCACCGTCGTCGACGTGACCGCGGCGCGCACCGCCGACGTGCACGCCCTGGTGGAGCTGTTCACCGAGCGGGGTTACGGGGCGGAGCCGGCCAGCGGCACCCGACTGCTCTGTGCCTGTTGCAGCGCGGGCAACGTCCAGCAGGACCGGGACCATCAGACGGCCGGGACGCAGCAGGTGCACCTGGCGGCCCCACCGGACGAACTGCCCGAGCTGGTGGAACGCTGGCGGGCGGCGGATCCTGATCACCGGTCCTGGTCGCCGCCCGCGTAGCGCCGGCCCGGCCACCCGCCCGCCTCACCACGCCCAGTCAGCCGCCCGCCCGCCTCACCATGCCCCGCCGCCCGGGCCGGGCCCGGCTGCCGACCCCCGCACCCCCCCCGGCTCACCAGGCCCGGCCCGACCGGCCTGGCGCCGCCCGGATCACCGAGCCGGGCCGGTCCGGACCCAGGTCCCGGGCTGCCGGGTCGGAGGGCACTAGCGGCGTCGCGGTTCGGCCGCCACAGTCACTCCGGTAGCGTTCGTCGTGGAACTGGATTGTCGCTTTGAGGGGGACTGTGCGGTGCGAGTGACCGGTACGGGGCATGCCAGCATGCGAATCGACACGGCCGCGGGCAGCATCCTGTGCGACCCCTGGGTGAACCCGGCGTACTTCGCGTCGTGGTTCCCCTTCCCCGACAACTCCCAGCTCGACTGGGAGACCCTCGGGCAGGTCGACTACCTGTACGTCTCCCACCTGCACCGGGACCACTTCGACGCCGCCCACCTCAAGCGGTACGTGTCGAAGAAGGCCACCGTGCTGCTCCCCGCGTTCCCCACCTCCGAGATGGAGGACGAGCTGCGCGAGCTGGGCTTCACCCACTTCCTCAAGACCCGCAACGAGGAGGTGCACGAGCTCGACGGCGGGTTGAAGATCATGATCCAGTCGCTGACCAGCCCGACCGACGGTCCGATCGGTGACTCGGCGCTCTGGGTCGAGTACGACGGGGTTCGCCTGCTCAACCAGAACGACGCTCGCCCCACCGACCTGAGCGTCTTCGCCGAGCTGGGGCACGTGCACGCGCACCTGCTCCAGTTCTCCGGGGCGATCTGGTATCCGATGGTGTACGAGCTGCCGCAGGCGGCGAAGACCGCGTTCGGCAAGCAGAAGCGGGACCGGCAGTTCGACCGGACCTGGCGGTACATCGACGACCTGAAGGCCGACCACGTCTTCCCGATCGCCGGCCCGCCGTGCTTCCTCGACGACGAGCTGTGGCAGTTCAACGACATCCACGGCGACGAGGGCAACATCTTCCCCGACCAGTCGGTCTTCCTCTCCGAGTACGCCAAGGTCGGCGGCACCAACGGGGTGGTGCTGCTGCCGGGCAGCGTCGCCGAGCTGACCACGGAGAGCTGCGAGACCTCCCACCCGGTGCCGGTGGACGAGTTCTTCGCCGGCAAGGTCGCCCATCTGGAGGAGATGCGGGACCGCAAGCGTCCGGTCATCGAGGCGGAGAAGGCCACCTGGCGGCACCCGGAGATCGACGTCCTGAAGGAGATGAAGCGGCGGATCGAGCCGCTGCTGGAGGAGTCGATCTACCTGGCCAAGGGGGTCGGCGGTCCGGTCCGCTTCGACCTGGTCGGGTACGACGGCGAGAGCGTCGAGTCGATCGTGGTGGACTTCCCCGGCCAGGAGGTGCGGCCGTACGCGGACGAGAAGGTCCGGTACCGGTTCCGGACCGAGCGGGCCCTGGTGGAGCACCTGCTGCACACCGGCGAGGTGGACTGGGTCAACTCGCTCTTCCTCTCCTGCCGCTTCTCGGCGGCCCGGATCGGGCAGTACAACGAGTTCGTCTACTCGTTCTTCAAGTGTCTGTCCCGGGAGCGCCAGCAGTACGCCGAGGGCTGGTACGACGAGCACGAGCGCAGCAGCGACGCCGAGGACGTCACCCTGGGTGACTGGGTGGTGCAGCGCCGCTGCCCGCACCTGAAGGCGGACCTGACCCGGTTCGGCATCGTCGAGGGCGACCAGCTCACCTGCCAGCTGCACGGCTGGCGGTTCGACCTGGCCTCCGGCCGCTGCCTCACCAGCGTCGGTCACAAGATTCGCGCGCACCGCGCCGACGCCCCGGCCGCCACCCCGTCCACCTGAACCGTCCGCCGCTCGGTCGACCTGATCCGGCGGTCACCCCGTCGACCGACCCGACCCGACGCGTTGCGGAGGGCCCCGCCCGCACACCGGGCAGGGCCCTCCGCGTACCGCCGGTCAGGCCAGGTCGGCCAGGATGCGGCGGGCGGCGTTGTGGCCGGCGGCGCCGATGACGCTGCCGGCCGGGTGGCAGCCGGCGCTGCCCGCGTACAGGCCGTCGACACCGGTGGCGTACGGCATCCGGTCGGTGAACGACACGGTGTTGTCGACGTGGTGGATGTGCCCGCCGGTGATGCCGAAGTGCGCCTCGATGCCGGGCGGGGCGAGCGGCACCGCGTCGGCGATCAGGTCACCGGTGCCCGGGGCGTACCGTTCGCAGATCGCCACGAGCTGGTCGACGTACCCGGGCAGGGCTTCGTCCCAGGTGGTGCCGGCCAGCTCGTACGGCACGGACTGCACGAACAGCGCCGACGAGTGGTGCCCGGCCTCGTCCTGCAACGACGGGTCGACGGTGGTGTGCAGGTACCACTCGATGGTCGGCTCGGCGGGCAGCCGCCCGGCCCGCACGTCCGCCCACATGCCGCGCAGCGCGGCCATCGGGGACTCGGTGCCGCCGCCGACCAGCGAGGCGGACCCGGGCAGCAGGTGGATGGTGGAACCGAACGGGCTCGGCGCGTCCGCCGGCAGGCAGGAGAAGCGGGGCAGCCCGGTCAGCGCCAGGTTGACCTTGAGGGTGCTGCCGGGGCGGCGGGCCGCCGTCATCCGCTCGGTGAGCGGTGCCGGCAGCGCGCCGTCGGGCACCAGCTCCATCAACCGGTACGGGTCACAGGCCCCGAGCACCACCGGGGCGTGCACGGTACGCCCGTCGGCGAGCGCCACCCCGGCGACCGTACCCCCGTCCAGCAGCACCGAGGCGACCGGCGTACCGGCGGTGATGGTCGCCCCGGCGGCGCGGGCGGCCTCGGCGAAGGTCCGGGAGACGGTGCCCATCCCGCCCTGGGCGATCATCCAGGTGCCGTCCGCGCCGGGCAGGCGGCACATGTTGTGTACGAGGAAGTTGTGTCCGGTGCCCGGGTCGTCCGGGCCGGCGTTGAGCCCGGACAGGCCGTCGGTGACCGCGTACATGCTGACCAGCAGCTCGGAGCGGAACTCGAAGCGGGCCAGGTAGTCGGCGACCGAGCCGCGTACCAGGTCGACGAAGACGTCCCGCAGCGCCGGCCGGACGTACCGCTGCGCGGTCTCCTCGACGGGCAGCGGCTCGGTGAGCCAGGCGGGGGCGAGGTCCTCGCGCAGCGCGGCCAGTTCGGCCTGCATGGCGTCGTCGGCGGCCACGTCGGCGGGGGAGAAGAACTCGGTGAGCTGCCGCCGGGTGGCCGCCCGGTCGCTCCCCATCAGCAGGTACGGCGAGCCGGCCCCGCCCGGGGTGGGCAGGAAGTAGTGCGGGTCGCGGCGCAGCACCGGGATCGTCACGTCGAGGGTGGCGAGCAGTTCGGGCGGCATCAGCCCGAGCAGGTACGAGCCGGTGGAGTGGCGCAGGCCGGGGACCTTGGGGAACGGGTTCTCCGTCCGGGTGGCCCCGCCGATGGTGTCGGCGGCCTCCAGCACCACCACGGTCAGGCCGGCGCGGGCCAGCAGGACGGCGGAGACCAGACCGTTGTGCCCGGCTCCGATGATCACGACATCGGCACGGGTCGGCAACTCGGGTGTCATGCCCGGGCAGCCTAGTGCGCCCCGGCCCGGTACGGGTCAGGGTCGGGTGGTGTCGGCCGGGTCCGGGGTCGGGGTGAGCTGGGTGACGAACGCGGCCAGTTCGGTCTCGAAGAGCGCCTGCGGTTCGCTGACCGCCCAGCGGAGGTGGTCGAAGACCTCCATGGCGACCAGCCCGTAGATCCGGGCCCAGCCGCTGAGGAAGACGTACGCGATCTCCAGCGACAGGTCGCCCTGACTCTGCCGCAGCGGGCCGAGCCGGTCGCCGAGGTGCCGTTCGAGGAACTCCGGTGGCGGGGTACGCAGCCCGGTCCGTTCTGCGAGGGTGGTGAGGGGACCGACGAAGACGGCCCCGAGGCGCGCGCCGGGGTGGTCGTCGTCGCCGCAGGCGTCGGTGAACTCCTCCAGCCCCGGCACCGGGTTGCCGAAGATCAGGGTGAACTCGGCCCGGTTGCCGACGCCCCACCGGCGGAACGCCCGGGCCATGGCGAGCAACTGGTCGAGCGGGTCGGCTCCGGCGGCGTCCCGGGCCGCCTCGACGGTCTCGCGCAGTTCGTCGTAGAAGTCGGCGGCCAGGGCGGCGACGAGCGCCTCCAGGCTGGGAAAGTACCGGTAGATGGCGGGGGCGGTCATGCCCATGTCGCGGGCGATCGCGCGCAGCGAGACGGCTTCCAGCCCGCCGCTGACCAGCAACCGTCGCGCGCCGTCCTTCAGCTCGGCGACGGTCGCGGTACGGAGGCGTTCGCGCCGGCTCGGTGCGGTCATCCCGGGTACCCTTCCTTGACCTGAGCGAACACCGTTGCGTAAGTTAACGGCGTTCACGTCAATTATCGGTGGTTAACAGCCTACGACCTTAGTGGGTCGGTGAAAGGGGACGCGATGTTCGCCTGGTGGGGACGGGCGGTGGTACGGCTGCGCTGGGCGGTGCTCGCTGCCGCCCTGGTCCTGGTCGTACTCGGCTCGACCTGGGGCGCGGCGGTCTTCGGCCAGTTGACCGGGGGCGGCTTCGACGACCCGGCCAGCGAGTCCAGCCGGGCGGCCACCCGGATCACCGAGGAGCTCGGCCCACAGGGCGCGGACGTGATCGTGCTCTTCTCCAGCGACGCCGCCACGGTCGACCAGCCGGCCTTCCGGGACCCGGTCGCCACCACCCTGGCCCGGCTGCGCGCCCACCCCGAGGTGCGCCAGGTGACCAGCTGGTACGAGACCCAGGTGCCGAGCCTGCTCGCCACCGACCGCCGGTCCACGTACGCCCTGGTGCAACTGCGGGCCGCCGACGAGGACGCCAAGACCGCCGCGTACGCCGAACTGCTGCCCACCCTCGACACCCCGGGGGTACGGACCGAGACCGGCGGCAACGTGCCGTTCCTGCACGTGGCGAACGAGCAGACCACCCGGGACATCACCCGGGCGGAGATCCTTTCCATGCCGGTGCTGCTGGTGCTGCTCATCCTGATCTTCGGTGGTCTGGTCGCGGCCACCACCCCGCTGCTGATCGGCGGCCTGGCCATCCTCGGCGCGTTCATCGCGGTCCGGCTGCTGAACATGGTCACCGACGTGTCCATCTTCGCGATCAACGTGATCACGCTGATCGGGCTGGGCATGGCGATCGACTACTCGCTCTTCATCGTCAGCCGGTTCCGCGAGGAGCTGGCCGCCGGCCGGGACGTCCGCGCGGCCATCGCCCGCACCATGGCCACCGCCGGCCGTACCGTGCTGGTCTCCGGTCTGATCATCGCGCTCGCCATGTCCAGTCTGCTGATCTTCCCGATGGCGTTCCTGCGGTCCATGGCGCTCGGCGGGGTGGCCGCCGTCCTGATCGCCATGCTGGCCGCACTGACCGTGCTGCCGGCCCTGCTCGTGGTGCTCGGCCCCCGGATCAACGCGCTGCGCGTACCGCTGCCGTGGCGCCGCCGACGCGCGAACCCGGCGGCTACCGGTGGCCCCGGTCTGGCGACCGGCGGCCCGGGTCTGGCGACCGGCGGCCCGGCGGCGACCGGTGGTCCGGGTCTGGCGAGCGGCGGTCCGACCCCGGCGGCCGGTGGCGGCGCGTGGGCCCGGATCGCCCGGAGCGTGATGCGCCGCCCGGTGCCCTACCTGCTCGGCGTGGTGGCGATCCTGGTGGTGCTGGCGGTGCCGTCGCTGCGGATGGAGTTCGGCGGGTTCGACGAGCGGGTGCTGCCGGCCGGGTCGGAGCCCCGGGTGGTGGCCGACCGGATCGCCGCCGACTTCCCCGGCGGCACGGTCGCCCCGATCGACGTGCTGGTCTCCGGCGCTCCGGTCGACCGGGTGCAGCCGTTCGCCGACCGGGTCGCCGCCGTGGACGGGGTGACCGGGGTGACCGTGGCCGCCAACCAGGGCACGTCCACCCTGCTCAGCGTCACCTACACCGGTGAGCCGACCGGCGACGTGGCCCAGGACGCGGTCCGGGCGATCCGTGACCTGCCCGCGCCGGACGGGGCCGAGGTGCTGGTCGGTGGGCGGCCGGCCGCCGACCGGGACCTGCTGGACGCGCTCTCCGCCGGGCTGCCCTGGATGGCGCTGCTGATGGCCACCGCCACATTGATCGTGCTCTTCCTCGCCTTCGGTTCGGTGCTGCTACCGATCAAGGCGGTGCTGATGAACCTGGTGTCGATCGGCGCGTCCTTCGGCGTGGTGGTCTGGATCTTCCAGGACGGGCACTTCGCCGACGCGCTCGGCTTCACCGCGACCGGTTTCATCGAACCCAGCAACCCGATCTTCATGCTGGCGGTGCTGTTCGGCCTGGCCACCGACTACGAGGTGTTCCTGCTGTCCCGGGTACGCGAGGAGTGGGACCGCACCGGCGACAACACCGCCTCGGTGGCGGCCGGCCTCCAGTACACCGGGCGGATCATCACCGCCGCCGCGCTGCTGCTGATCGTGGTGGTGGCCGGTTTCGCCACCGGCGGCATGGCGTACATCAAGCTGGTCGGCATCGGCATGATCGTGGCGATCGTGGTGGACGCGACGCTGGTCCGGGCGTTGCTGGTGCCGGCGAGCATGCGTCTGCTCGGCCGCTGGAACTGGTGGGCCCCCGGGCCGCTCGGCCGGGTGTACCGCCGTTACGGCATCCGCGAGTCGGAGTCCGGGGAGGCCGACCCGGCCCCGGCCGACGACCGTCACCCCGCGTTCACCGGGTAGGGGGTGCGATCAATGCCCCGGTGGCCGTAGCGTCATCGGGGCATCGACCGCCATCTCTGGGAGGTTTCCCGTGGAGCGTCGTACCGTCCTGCGCGCCGCCGTCCTCGGCGCGGGCACCGCCGCGTTCTCCGGCGCGCTCTGGCAGCAGGCCTTCGCCGCCGTCGCCCAGCCCGGCCCCAGCCCGTACGGGGAACTGCGCCCCGTCGACGCCAACGGCGTCGAACTCCCCGCCGGGTTCACCAGCCGGATCGTCGCCCGCTCCGGCCGGCTGGTCCCCGGCACCGGGCACCTCTGGCACCCCGCCCCGGACGGTGGCGCGTGCTTCCCCACCTCCGACGGCTGGATCTACGTCTCCAACTCCGAGGTCCCGCTGGTCGGCGGGGCGTCCGCGATCCGGTTCCGGGCCGACGGTTCGGTCGCGTCGGCGTACCGGATCCTCGGCGGCACCAACGTCAACTGCGCCGGCGGCGCGACCCCGTGGGGCACCTGGCTCTCCTGCGAGGAGGTGCCGCTCGGGCGGGTCTTCGAGACCTGGCCGGACGGCAGCCGGGACGCCGAGGAACGTACCCGGATGGGCCGGTTCACCCACGAGGCCGCCGCCTGCGACCCGGACCGGAAGGTGGTCTACCTGACCGAGGACGAGTCGGACGGCTGCTTCTACCGGTTCGTCCCGGACACCTGGGGGGACCTGCGCACCGGCCGGGTACAGGTGCTCTGCGCGCCCGCCGACCAGGTCGCCGGCCCGGTCACCTGGGCCGACATCCCCGACCGGGACGGCTTCCCGGTCGCCACCCGCAAGCAGGTCGCCGCCGCCAAGCGCTTCGCCGGTGGCGAGGGCTGCTGGTACGACCGGGGCGTCTGCTACTTCACCACCAAGGGCGACAACCGGGTCTGGGCGTACGACGCGGCGCGGCAGCGCCTCGACCTGGCGTACGATGACTCCCTCGTACCGGCCGGCACCGCCCCGCTGACCGGCGTCGACAACATCACCGGCACCCGCTCCGGTGACCTGTACGTGGCCGAGGACGGCGGCAACATGGAGATCAACGTGATCACGCCCAGCGGTGTCGTCGCCCCCTTCCTCCGCCTCCCCGGCCAGTCCTCCTCCGAGATCACCGGCCCGGCCTTCTCCCCGGACGGCAGCCGCCTCTACTTCTCCTCCCAGCGCGGCCCGAGCGGCAACATCGCCGGCACCGACGGCATCACCTACGAGGTACACGGCCCCTTCCGCCCCTAACCCCCCTGCCCCCCTGCCCCCCTGCCCGGCCCCGGTTTCGCCCCGTTGATCATGAAGTTATTACCCGCGACACGCCGTCACGAGGACAACAACTTCATGATCAACGGGGCGAGACCGGGTGGGGGCGGTGGGTGCGCCAGTGGGAGAGGGCCAGGGTGGCGGAGTAGCCGGCCAGGACGATCACGTGGAAGAGGTACAGCCAGAGCATGACGGCGACCCCCGCGCCGATCTCGTCGAAGCCGCCGAACGGCACCCCGAGGTCGATCGGCAGGCTGGCGAACAGCACGAAGCCGTGCAGGAAGCCGGACAGGTTGGCGGCGGTGAACGAGCCGACGGCCAGCGTGGAGAGCCAGTCCGGGCGGGCCGGCCCGACCACCCGGAACACCCACAGCAGCACCGGGGTGAGCACCAGCCAGACCGACAGGAACGACAGCACCACACCGAGCGCGCCGATCCAGCCGCCCTGCCGGACCAGCCGGGTGGTCAACGGCAGCGCCACCAGGATCGACAGCAGGAACGCCGGGGCGGGGGCCAGCAGCGGCAACAGCAGCAGCCGGCCGCGCCAGCCGACCAGGGACTCGTCCGGGCCGGGCCGGATGGCGACCGAGACGAACGCCCGGCGCAGCCCCTCGCCGTACAGCGACGCCGGCAGCAGGGAGGCCAGCGCGAAGACCGGGGTCAGTTCCAGGCCGCCCTCGACCAGCGCGGCCACCGCCCGGTTCGCACCGATCTCGGTGGGCAGCGTCTGTACCGCGTACGAGGTGAGCCGGCGTACCCGGTCCGCCCCGGCGACCAGCCCGGTCAGCCAGATCGCCAGCAGCGCGACCGGCACCACGGCGATCGCCCCGTAGAAGGTTATCGCCGCGGCGTGCAGCGACAGGTCCCGCCCGCGTACCGGCCGGAAGGCCGCCCGGGTGATCCGTTTCGTCCGCTGCCATCCGTTACCCATCGCCGGCTTATTCCCCGCGCCGCCGCCCGGCACGCATTACGCTGCCCGGTCATGGCGGTGATCACCGAAACCGGACGGCTGCGGGTGCGGGAGTGGACCGAGGAGCCGACGGATCTGGCCCGGTTCTACGACATCTACTCCCGGGTGGAGGTGGTGCGCTGGTTCGGTGCCGCGCCCAATCTGCCGCTCACCGACCCGGACCAGGCGGCCGGCGTGATCCGTGGCTGGCGGTCGGCCAGTTTCCCGGACGGCCGGTACGGCTTCTGGGCGATCGAGGTGCGGGACACCGGGCTGGTGGCCGGTACGGCGCTGGTGAAGCCGCTGCGCGGCCGGGACATGTCGCCGGTCGCCGAGATCGAGGTGGGGTGGCACCTGCACCCGGACTGCCAGGGCAACGGGTACGCCACCGAGGCGGCGCGGGCGGTGCTGGCCCGGGAGTTCGCCGCCGGCACGGAGCTGATCCACGCGGTGGTGTTGCCGGGGAACGAACCGTCGATCGCGGTGACCCGGCGGCTCGGCATGACCCACGTCGGCCGGCGCACCGACTGGTACGGGGGCGTGGAAATGGAGACCTTCGTGCTGTCCGCCACGGACTACGCTGACCCGTCATGACCGTGATCGTCGAGACCGAACGGCTGCTGGTGCGCCCCTGGACGGATGAGCCGGCCGACCTGGCCCGCCTTTTCGACATGTACTCCCGGCCGGAGGTGTTCCGGTACTTCGGTGGCGGTGCCCGGCCGCTGGCCGACGTGGAGCAGGCCCGGGAGATGCTACGACGGTGGGCGGCCCGGGGTTCCCGGGACGGTTGGTACGGCATCTGGGCGGCCGAGTCGCGGGCCACCGGGCAGGTGGTCGGGACGACGATGATCAAGCAGTTGCCGGGCCTGGACGACGCGACGCTGACCGACGACATCGAGGTGGGCTGGCACCTGCACCCGGAGTGCTGGGGGCAGGGGTACGCCACCGAGACCGCCCGCGCGCTCATCGAGCGGGAGTGGGCGCACACCGGCACCGAGCTGATCCACGCCGTGGTGTCCCCGGCGAACGAGGCGTCCAAGGCGGTGGCCCGCCGGCTCGGCATGACCCACGTCGGCCTGCGAACCGACTGGTACGGCGGCGAGGAGGTCGACACCTTCGTCCTGCGCCGGGCCTGAGCGCCCGGTGCGGTTGGTGGGGCGCGCCAGGGGCAGGCCGGGTCGTCAGGGCACCCGGGCGAGCAGTTCGGTGATCTCCCCGGGGGTGGGGAGCCCGCCCTGGGCGCCGACGGCACGGGTGGAGAGCGCGGCGGCGACCACCGCCCACCGGGCCGCCTCGACCAGTGGGAGCCCGTCCACCAGGGCCGAGGTCAGGGTGGCGCAGAAACAGTCGCCGGCTCCGGTGGTGTCGACCACCGGGACCGCCGGGGCGGGCACCAGCTCGTACCGCTGCCCGTCCCGGACCAGGGCGCCGACCGCGCCGAGGGTGACCACCGCCCGATCCACCGGCAGGGCCGCCAGCGCCGCCCGCGCCTCGTCGAGGTCGGTCACCGGTCTGCCGGTGAGCTGGGCCAGCTCGATCCGGTTCGGCACCAGTACGTCCACCTGGGCGAGCAGCGCGGCGTCCACCCCCTGGGCTGGGGCCGGGTTGAGGATGCGCAGCGGTCCGGTGACCGCGAGGGCGGCCCGCACCGCAGCCGTCGGCACCTCGCACTGGACCAGCACGGCGGCCGGGGCGGGCCGGGCCGGGCCGACGTCCGCCGGCCCGAGCCACCGGTTGGCCCCCTCCAGCACGACGATGGAGTTCTCGCCGTCCCCGTCGAGCAGGATCAGCGCCTCGCCGGTCGGGACGCCCTCGATCCGGCGTACCCCGGAGACGTCGACCCCGGCCCGGCGCAGGCCGGCCAGCAGGGTGTCGCCGCCGGCGTCCTGCCCGACCGCGGCGCGCAGGGCGACCCGGCGGCCGAGCCGGGCCAGCGCGACCGCCTGGTTGGCGCCCTTTCCGCCGGCTCCGGTCTCGGCGTCGCCGGTCAGCACGGTTTCGCCGGGGCGGGGCAGCCGGTCGAGCCGGATGACCCGGTCGAGGTTGGCGCTGCCGACCACCAGCACCTCGACCGGCTCCCGGTGCGACGCCGTCCCCCCGGCCGGCAGGCCGGCGTCCGGCCGGTCAGGCGTCCCCCCGGTTACCGGGCCGCCGGCCGGGTGGTCGGGCGCGTCCCCGGTCACCGGGCCGGCGTCCGGCCGGTCAGGCGTCCCCCCGGTCACCGGGCCGCCAGCCAGGTGATCAGCCGGGCCCACAGCTCCGGGTAGCCGGGCCAGGAGAGGAAGGGCGGCGGGGCCCAGTGCGGGGCGAGGTCGGAGGTGAAGACCCCGGTACGTCCCTGGCCGACCTGCCGTACCGCGATCAGCGGGTCCGGGCCGACGGTGACCAGCAGGTCGCCGTCGTCGCGGGCGGTGGTGCGGTTGTAGCCGAGCAGCGCCGGCCATTCGGTCGTCTCGTCGGGCAGGGCGGGGTGGGCGGTCAGCACCTTGGGCTGGACCCCTTCCGGGGCCTCCACCCGGTCGTCGCCGCTGAGCACGTCGACGGGGAGCAGGTCGGCGAGCGGGCTCTGCCCGTACCGGGCCTTGCCGTCGATGCCGGAGAACGACAGGTACCCGCCGACCATCAGCAGCGCGCCACCGGTGAGCACGTACTCCCGGATCGCGGCCAGCCGGTTCGGTTCACTGGCCGAGGTGCGGAACACCGACGGGGTGAGCAGGAAGGTGTTCGCCCCGACGTCGCTGATCACCACGCAGTCGTACGCCCGCAGCCCCTCGACGGTGGTCGGCATGTCGTCGGCGATGCGGTGCGCGGGGATGTGGTCGACCACCCAGTCGCGGGCCCGCAGGACGGCCTTGAACTCGTGCCCGCCCTCCTGGTACTCGCTGTTGGTGAAGCTGTCGAAGCCCTTCTGGTGGATCAGGTGGATGAACCAGGACTCGCCGAGCAGCAGGACTCTCACGGCCGTACTCCTTACTCGATGGTGCCGCTCGGGAAGTGCTCGCGGAACTGCCAGTCGTGTTCGGGGACGATCACGTCCGCCTCGCGGTGCAGGCGGGCGTAGCCCCGCATCAGCTCGGGCAGGTTCCAGAACGAACCCATCGGCCAGTTGAGCTCGAGATTGCGGTAGTTGTACATGACGTCGCTGGTCAGGCAGACCGTGCCGAGCGCGGTCTCCACCATGACCACCATGCAGCCGGGGGTGTGGCCGCCGATCTTGACCAGGCGGACCCCGTCGGCGATGTCGACGTCCCCGTCGATCACGTCCAGCCGGTCCCGGATATCGGTGATCTTGTACGAGTAGTCGGGGTAGTAGAACATGCAGAACGACGGCGGGGCGACCGCCTGGGGCAGTTCGTCGCGCTGCACCACGAACCGGGCCCGGGGGAACAGTTCGTTGTTGCCCACGTGGTCGAAGTGCAGGTGGGTGAGGACGACCACGTCGACGTCCTCGGGGCGGACCCCGTGCCGGGCGAGCCCGGCGACGAGGTCCTGTTCCGGGGTACGGGAGGCGACGAAGTCCACCCCGTACCGGCTCTGCATGGTCGACACCTCGTCGATGTCGCCCAGCCCGGTGTCGATGAGGATGGTCTTGTCGGTGCCCTCGATCAGCCACACCGGCACCGGGACCATCACCCCCTCGGTGACCTGGCCGTCGCGCCGCCGGATGTCGTTCCGGAACCCGTACGGCAGGACCAGGGACCGGTCCAGGTCGGGGTGCGCGCCACTGTTGAGCAGGCTGACCGAGAGGGAACTCTCCAGCTCACCGGTGACGATCTGGTGGATCCGCAGCATCGCAGCTCTCCCGTCTGCTGGTCGTGCCGGTCAGTACCCGGTCTCGTCCGCGCCGTACTTCTCGACGTACGTGTTCCAGGTCTTCTCCACCAGGAAGTGCTTGCCGGCGTCGACGGCGGCCGGGATGGACCCGTTGGAGGTGAGGTACGCGTTGTCGCCGTCCCAGGTCTTCTTCCAGTAGGAGACGCCGCCCGGGTCGAGGATCAGTTCCTTGGTCGCCTTGGCGTTCGGCGCGTACAGCTCGAACTTCTGCCAGAAGTCCTGGAAGCCCTGGACGGTGAGGTTGGCCCCGGTGTCCTGGTTCAGCCGGTCGGTGATGATCTTCCCGCAGTCGGCGGTGTTCGCGTCGCAGTACCGGATGATCCGGTGGAAGACGTTCACCAGCTTGAGCAGCGCCTCCTCGTTCGCGCCGACGAAGTCGGTGGTGGTGACCAGGCCGTTGATCGGCGGCGGGGCGAGGTCCGGGCCGGAGGCGAGCACCGGCATCCCCTCGGCGGTGGCCCGCACCCGCTGCGGGATGCCGCCCAGGTAGGCGTCACCGGTGCCGCTGAGGA
Source organism: Micromonospora cathayae (assembly GCF_028993575.1). NCBI lineage: Bacteria > Bacillati > Actinomycetota > Actinomycetes > Micromonosporales > Micromonosporaceae > Micromonospora > Micromonospora cathayae. Next base: position 3,070,816 of record NZ_CP118615.1, read on the forward strand.
AGGCGGCCAGGCCCTGGTCCGGGTCCAGGTCGACGATCTTGACGTCCTTCTGCGACAGCCCGACCGACTCCAGCGCGGCGACCACCTGCTTGCCCATGTCGGTGGACATGGTGGTGACGATGGTGCGGCCCTTGAGCTGCTTGAACGTCTCGGCGCGGGCGGCGTCCTCGGAGAGCCCGCCGGCCACGAACTCGTCCAGCGTCTTCAGCCCGGAGCCCTTCTTGCCCATCAGCGCCGAGCCCTCGGTGAACGGGTTCCAGGCGTACCAGTAGACGACGTTGGTGGCCTTGTTGGCGACCGAGACGACGCCGGTGGTGTTGTTGATGGCCGCGTCGACGCCGCCGGAGGCGACCGCCGGCATGATGGCGTCCCAGGCCAGGGACTTCAGTTCGACGTTCAGGCCGGCTTCCTTGAACCAGCCCTTCTGCTCGGCCACGATCGGGATCATCGTGTCCTGGAACGGGGAGATGCCGAGCCGGATGGTGGTGGTGCCGTCGGCGGCCGGGCCGCCGGACTCGGCCTCGGAGTTGCAGGCGGCGGCGGTCAGGGTGAGGGCGGCGACGGCGAGGCCGGCGGCCAGGGTCCGGGCGGTCCGGGGGACCGAAGGGGTGCGTGACATGACCGTGCTCCTTCAGGAAGAGCTTTCAGACCAACGGGTGACACGGGAACTGACGATCTTGATGAGCCGGTCCACCAGCACCGCCTCGACGGCGATGACGATGGTGCCGATCAGCACCACGGGGGTGTTCAGCGTCCGGCTGGCCTGCATGATCAACCGACCGATGCCCTGTTCGGCACCGAGGAACTCGGCGGCGACGACCACCGCGAAGGCGAGCGCGCTGCCGATCCGCAGACCGGAGACGAGTTCGGGGACGATGGCGGGCAGGATCACGGTCCGGTAGACCTGCCCCTCGCGGGCGCCCAGCGAGCGGGCGGCGCGACCGTAGACCGGGCTGACGTTGTTCGCCGACACGATCGTGTTGACCACCATGACCATGAAGCAGGCCAGGGAGCCCAGGAACAGCTTCCCGCTGTCACCGATGCCGAACCACAGGATGACGAACGGGATGAGCGCCACCGGCGGTACCGGCCGGAGCGCCTCGATCAGCGGGGTGAGGGTGTAGAGCAGCACCCGGGAGCGGACCATCAGCAGGCCCACCAGCACCCCGAGCGCCGACCCCAGCGACCAGGAGACCAGCACCCGGACCAGGGTGGCCCCGGCGTCCGGCAGCATGCTCCGCCAGATCTGCCGTACCGCGTCGAGCACCTCGCTCGGCGCGGGGAAGTACAGCGGCCGGATGGTGCCGGTCAGGTCGGTCAGTGCCCACCAGAGCACCAGCAGGGCCACGATCACCCCGCCGCCCAGCCCGACGCCGAGCAGACCGGAGCGGTCGGTGGGCCGGGGGTGCGGCAGCTTCGCCTCGGGCGTGGTCACGCGGACACCTCCCGCAGGCTCCGGGAGATCTGGATCCGCAGGTCCTGGAAGGCGGTCTCGCCGCGCAGGTCCAGGTCGTCGCGCCGACCGAACGGCACGGTGATGTCCTGGTGGACCCGGGCCGGACGGGGCGTCATGACGATCACGCGTTCGCCCACGAAGAGCGCCTCCTCGATGTCGTGCGTGACGAAGACGATGGTCTTGGGCTCGGCGACGTTCACCGCGTGCAGCGCCAGCCACATCGCCTCGCGGGTGAAGATGTCCAGCGCCCCGAACGGCTCGTCCAGCAGCAGCACCTCGGGGCCGGAGGCGTACGCGCGGGCGATGTCGACCCGCTTGCGCATCCCGCCGGAGAGTTCCTTCGGGTACGCGTCGGCGAAGTCGGCCAGCCCGACCAGCTCCAGGTACCGGTCGACCCGTTCCCGGCGGGTGGCCCGGTCGACGCCGCGCAGCCGCAGCCCGTACTCGACGTTGCCGCGTACGGTCAGCCACGGGAAGACCGCGTCGGACTGGAACACCACCGCCCGGGACGCGTCCGGCCCGGTGACCGGCCGACCGTCGACCAGCACCCGTCCGGCGCTCGGGTGCAGGAACCCGGCGACCAGGTTGAGCAGCGTGGTCTTGCCGCAGCCGCTGGGGCCGACCACGCAGACCACCTGGTGCCGCTCGATCCGCAGGTCGGTCCGGGACAGCGCCAGCACGTCGCCCCGGCGGGTGTGGAACTCCTTGCTGACCTCGTCGACCTCAATCACGGCCATCGTCGTCACCTCCGGTCTGCGGTGGCGGGGCGGTGGTGCCCCGTACGGTCAGGTCGACCGGCAGCACCTGCCGACCGGGGCCGGGGGCACCGGCGGGATCGCGGAGCACCCGCAGCAGCGCCTCGGCGGCCAGTGCCCCCATGCCGACGGCGTCCTGCCGGACGGTGGTCAGCCCGGGGCTGACGTGCCGGGCGGCCCAGATGTCGTCGAACCCGACGACCGAGCAGTCCACCGGCACGGTCAGTGCGGCCTCCCGCAGCGCCCGCAGCGCGCCCAGCGCGACCAGGTCGTTGAGGGCGAACAGGGCGGTCACCGCCCCGGCCCGGACGCGGGGGACCAGGGCGGCGGCGGCCCGGTAGCCGGACTCCTCCTCGAAGGAGCCCTCGACCACCTCCGGGGCCCGGCCGACCAGTTCGGTCCAGGTGGCGACGAAGCCGTCCACCCGCTGCATGCTGCTGACCAGGTCGGGGCTGGCCCCGAGCACGGCCGCCCGGCGGTGGCCGAGCCCGGCGAGGTGGTGCGCGGTGAGTACCCCGCCGGCCCGGTTGTCCGACACGATGGTGGCGGCGGCCAGCTCGCCCAGTTCCTCGTCCACCGCCACCATCGGGACGCCGGCCAGCACCTCGGCCAGCCGGGAGGTCGGCGCGGGCGCTCCCGCCGCGTACACGACCCCGTCGACCGCCTGCGACTTCAGCGTCTCCAGGTAGAACAGCTCCCGCTCGGACGTCCAGCCGGTGTTGCCGAGCAGGACGTTGAAGCCCCGCTCGATGGACGCCTGCTCCACGCCCTTCGCCAGCTCGGCGAAGAAGCTGTTGCCGATGTCGGGTACGAGCAGCCCGATGGTGCGGGTGGTGCCCCGGGCAAGGTTCTGCGCGGTCCGGCTCGGGACGTACCCGAGGTCGCGCATCGCCTCCCGGACGCGGGACTGGACCCGCTGACTGACCGGCCGGTTGCCGCTCAGCACGTGGGACACGGTCGCTCGGCTGACTCCGGCCCGAGCGGCCACGTCACTGATAGAGACAGACATTCCACCTCCCGCGCAAACCGGTTTGTCAAACCGGTTTGCGACACTGTAGGAGGCGGTATAACCGCAGGTCAACCCCCATTCTTCGAGCAGTCGCCAGCCGTCGTCAGGTGTCGATGGAAGGCGACGACTGTCCTGTCACCGTCCTCCCGGATCGTGGGAGCGGGCCGGGGCGGCCAGGTGTCGGCGTCGACCGCTCCGGCGGAGCGCCGCCGGGGATGGGGGCGGAGCGGTCGCCGGACGGCGTCGGGGTGGGCGGGGCGGACGCCGGATCGCCAGCCGGGCCAACGGTTCGGCGGCCGGGACGTCGACAGTGGAGGGTGTGCTCCGTAGCTGGGCCACCGACCCGGTGGCCGGGTGGCCGGCGCGCGGTACGGACCTACCGCCGGAATGTGCCGGCCGTGCTGCCGGCCGGTTTCCGGAGGTCGAGACCGGTCGATCAATCGAACGCGGAAGGCACCACCCGGTCGGACCCGGTTCGGTCCCGCGCCCGTCGGCGGCGGCCCACCCTCGTCGGCCTACGTCCGGTCGCGGCGGCCTCCGCCATCGGCCTACGTCCGGTCGGCGGCGGCCTCCGTCACCGGCTCCGCGCCGGTCGGTGGCGGTCCACCTTCATCGGCCCGCGCGGGTCGGTGTGGGCCTCCGTCGCCAGGCCGCCGAGTCGGGTGTCGTGCGGGTCACCGCCGGACGCGGGCCAGCCGGCGGGCGGCCGGCGGCGTTCCCGGCACCGGCTCGACCGGTACCCGGTTCAGCCGGTCCGGGCAGCGCCAGCGCAGCCCACAGATGCAGTACCGGCCGAGGCGGCGCGACCAGTCGCGGCGGTGCCGGAGAGCGAGCGGTACGGGTTTCGGGGAGCGGGCCATCGGGGTGCCTCCCGTCGTGGTGCCTGTTCACAATTAGCGACCCGATGAACACGTTTCGAAAGGTGAGTCGACCTCGCGACAGCACTGTGTGGGCGGTGCCGGTCCCGGTGGTCCGCGGTGGGAAGGGCCCGCTTCGTGTGGTGCCGGCGTGATGACGCCGCCACGCCCGACGCGTCACGGCCGGGCGGACCGGGTCCAGCCGACGAAGCTCGACGCGTCAGGGCCGGGCGGACCGGGTCCAGCCGACGAACCGGGCGAAGAACTCGCCGGGCGGCACGTTGCCGGGGTCGAGGTCGACCCGGTCGGCGATGGCGTCGTGCAGGAGCAGGCCGAGGTAGACCGAGAGGCCGACCGGATCGTCCGCGTAGTCGATCCGCAGCCCGAGCTTGGCCGGCGCGCCGCCGTACCGAACCAGATCACCAGGGTCGGCCCGGCCCACCGGGGCACTCGCTCCGCCGGCCCGCCGCGCGCCGTCGGCGGTTCCGACTCCTCCACCGGTACGCGGACCAGCCGGTCCGGGCACGGCCAGCGCAGCCCGCAGGAGCAGTACCGACCGAACCGTGTCCAGTTCCGACGGTGTCGGGGAGCCAGCGGTACGGGTGGGGGACGACGTGCCATCTCGATCCTCTCTTCGCGGGGTGTTCACAGCCTGCGTCGGATCGACTACGTTCTGAAGGGCTCGGGCTGTCCCACCGAAGGGCGTGCCCGCCGGCCCGCCCCGGGTGCCGTCCCGGTGACGCCGGCCGAGGACCCTGCGGTAAAGGTGTGATGACGGACGGTCGGCTGTCGACGCTGGAGTTCCTGGGCGCGGAGTTGCGGCGGGCCCGCCGGGCGACCAGGGACCTCAATCGGGAGTTGACGAAATCATGGACCTGACCGGTGCGGTGTGGCGGAAGTCCAGCCGTAGCGACAACGGTGGTTCCACCTGTGTCGAGGTGGCGACGAACCTGCCCGACGTGGTGGGCGTACGCGACAGCAAGGACCGGCAGGGGCCGGTGCTGACCTTCTCGCCCGCCGCGTGGGCCACCTTCGCCCGCGCCGTCCGTGGCCGGGCCATGCGGCTGCCGTAGCTGACCGGATGGCCCCGCAGCCCGAACCCGGAACGGGGTCGCGCTGCGGGGCCGAATCGGCGGGGATGCCCCGCCTCGGCGGGGATGGCTGGGCCGCCGGCCACTGATCGACTCGGGATGCGGCATCCGGGGCCTTCACCCTGCCCGGAGACCCCAAGATGCCGCATGTTGCCCCGGCCCCCAACCCCCGGCCCCGGCCCCCGGCGGCCCGGTGGACCGGTCAGATGGTGGCGAGGCGGGGGACGACCCGTTCACCGACGGTGGCGACCCAACCGGGCAGGTCGGTGGCTCTCGGCATCACCCAGACCTGGCTGATGCCGAGAGCCGCGTACCTCTCCATCGCCCTCAGGAAGGCGTCGGTGTCGGCCACCGGGTTGGCGGAGGAGAGGATGGTCTTCCGTACGGTCGCCGGGTCGCGGCCCTCGGCGGCGCAGTGCCGGGCCAGGACGTCCAGCTTGCCGGCGATGACGGCCGGGTCGGCGCCGAACAGGTTGCACGCGTCGGCGTACCGGGCGACCAGCCGCAGCGTCTTCTTCTCGCCCATTCCGCCGATCAGCACCGGCGGTCCGGGCCGCTGGACCGGTCGGGGTTCGCAGATCGTCTCGGTGAGGGTGTGGTGGGTGCCCTGGAACGGGCCGTCGTCGTCGCTCCACATCTGCCGGCAGATGCGGAGCGTGTCCTCCAGCCGTTCGAAGCGCTCGGCGGTCGACGGGAACGGCACCCCCAGGCCCAGGTGCTCCCGCTCGTACCAGGCCGCGCCGATGCCCAGCATGGCCCGGCCGCCGGAGAGTACGTCGAGGGTGGCGACGGTCTTGGCCAGCAGGCCCGGGTGGCGGTACGTGACCCCGGTGACCAGCAGCCCCAACTGGAGGCGGGTGGTCTGGCCGGCGAGGAATCCGAGGGTGGTGTAGCCCTCCAGCATCGGATCGGTGGCGGGGGCCATGGCTTCCATCTGGAACCAGTGGTCCATCAGGGTGAGTGTGCGAAAGCCCGCCTCCTCGGCGGTGCGCGCGGTGTCGGCCAGACCGGCGGCCAGCGAGGAGCCGGACCGGCCGAACGGGGTGAAGTCGGCGATGTGCAGGGCGATGTCCATTGCTGCCGGGCCTCCATCTCAGCGGGTGTCGCGAACATTACTCCCGGTTGCGTCGCGCCTCGTGTGCGAGGCCGCCACCGCAGGCCACCGTGGCCAGGCCGGTGGGCGTCATGATGTCCGCGAAGGGGGTGGGTCCGGTGGCGCAGCCCACGATGACGCCCGCACCGGCGCAACCGTCCGGGCAACCGTTCTGAGCTGTCCGATGCCGGACAGCGGTCCTGGGGGCTGCCGAACTGGGCAGACGTCCACATAGGGTGGACGGGGGTCGGGCCGCCGCTCGGCTCCGCAGTGGACGGTCGAACGGCGCTCGCGGGGCGGATGGTGTCGCTCACCCCCTCGTGTTCCCCTCTGGTTGGAGTTCGTGTGGCCGAGCAGACGCAGGTTCAGCAGACGAAGGTGCAACTGCCGACCGGGCAGGTCATCTGGGCCACGGTGTACGACGAGGACTACCGGGCCGTTTCGGCGTCGCGGAAGATGCCCAGGCTCGACCCGGCGGAGCTGCGGGGTCTGGTGCAGGGGGTGTCCACGAGCATCCGGCAGGCCCTGGACGAGCTGGCACCTGACGATGTCAGCATCGAGTTCGGGGTCGACTTCGCGCTGAAGACCACCGGCCTGACCAGCCTGCTGGCGGAGGCCAGCAGCAAGGCCAGCGTCAAGGTGACCGTCTCCTGGCGTGCCGACGGCCCGCTCCGGGCCACGCTGCGCCCCGGTGCCCCCGATCCCGCCGAGGATGACGACGGCGTCGACCGGAATGCCGACGGAACCGCAGGCCAGTAGCTGGACGGTGCGCGGGTGGTACCGGATCGGACGGCGGGCGGGGCGGCTCTGGCCCAGCTGGAGCACCTGCTGGTGCACGCCGTGGCCGGGGTTCGTGAAGCGGGCGGCGAGGCCCACTCCGGCTCGGCCTTCTGGGTGGCACCGGAGTGGCTGCTGACCTGCGCCCACGTCACGAAGGGGCAGGTGGGTGACACGGTCAGGGTGAGCTGGGACAACGGTGGGAAGGAGCTGGACGGCACGATCGAGGCGATCGTGGGGGAGGAGGTACCCGACCGGCCGCTGCACGAGTACCCGGATCTGGCCCTCGTTCGGGTGCCCGGTGCCGACGATCATCCCTGTGTCTGGCTGGCCGAGGAGTACATGACGAGCCGGACGCCGCTGAGCCTCTTCGGTTACGTCGCGGGACTGGACGGGCGCATCGGAATGTACAAAGTGGCCGGTGAGTGCACGAACTGGGCGCGGTTCGGTCTCGACAGCGCGGGCATCGCCGCCACCGCCAAGATCGAGGGAGGTATGTCGGGGGGACCGGTACTCAACACGGTCACCGGCGCGGTACGCGGCCTCACCGTGATGGCCCAGGGCCAGGACAGCGGGCTCTACGTCTCGGTGCGGGCGATGCGCGAGTTCGAGCCGGACCTCTACCGGGAGGTGCTCCGGGCGCACGACCTGTTCCACGCGCGGGACCACCGCTGGACCAGCCTTCGGGACGACCTCACCCGGAAGCTGTACGAGTCGTCCGACCGCACCGGCAAACCGACCGCGGCGCAGCAGGTGGGCCTGCTCGGTGTCCTCGCCCGCGCGACGGACGACACCGAGCAGAACGGTCCCGCGGGCCGGGACGCTGAGCGGGACAGGCCGGCAGGCCGGGACGCTGCGCGGGACATGCTTCTGAGCCGGGACGCCGGAAGACTCACGAAGATCTACGTCGATGTGGTGGGCAGGGACTGGCCCGGCCCGGAGTCGCCGGGTTCCGTCCGCGATGTCCTCTGGCGGGCGCTCGAGTGGGCGGACCTCTGGGGCCTGGCCCCGCTGGGTGCGCTGGCCGGGCTGGTCCTGCCGCGTGAGCAGGACCGGAAGGACTGGCAGGAGCTGATCTCCCCGGGCCGTCCGGAAACGGAGCCGGGGACCGCCGGACACCGGGGGCGGGAGGCCGTGACGCCGGAGCCGGCGGCCCCGCAGGGCGTGGCACCCGAGCGGACGGCCCCGGCGGACGACTTCCGGTTCGTCGTCACGGTCGGCGAGATCACCGAGCCGGGCAGGGAACCGGGGTACGACCTGACCGTCCAGGTGCTGAGCGGCTCGGCGCACCCGGACGTCATCCATCAGGACGAGGACACCAGCCGGGACCTCGCGGCGACCAAACGGTTGATCGGGGAGGCGCTGCGGACCGCCCTCAACAAGTACGGCGGCCGGGCCCGGCTGGTCGAGTTCGTTCTCCCTCCCAAGCTGTTGAACGAGCCGTTCGACGAGATCACCCTGTCCGCCGAGGACTTCCTCAGTGTCGGCGAGGAGCACCCGGTCGTGGTCCGCACGCGCCGGGAGCCGCGCACCCGGCACAGGTGGGAGCACCGATGGCACAGCCTCACCCGCGCCGAGTCGGTGCAGCCGCGCTCGGTGACCTGCGCCTACACCGGTACCCCGGAGAGCCTGGGCAGGGAACTCGTCCGCCAGAGCGATCTCGGCGTCCTCACGTTGACCCGGCGACCGTCCGCCGTCGACGACGACCAGGTCCGTGGTTTCATCACGGTGGCCATCCAGGCCGGGGTGCCGGTGATCGTCTGGCCCCGCCCCGGATGTCCCCGGCACGACGGCGACGGCACCGGCCACTGCGCCGGGCAGCGGTTCTCGGTCGCGTTCGAGCAGGCCCTCACGGAATGGGCGGCCCGGGAGGGGGAGCAGCGCCGGCCGCGGTGGTCACAGGACCTACCCAGGATGGTCACCGAACTCCGGTTCGAGGCCGGCGGCGCCGAGCAGCACGACTGTCGGGGCCTGGTGCTGCTCCTCGACGACCCGGACCGGCCGGCGGACGACCTTCGGGCCCCACCCATCGAAACCAACCATGACGGAGTGCGGAGATGAGCGACTGGTACCGGTTCCGGGGGGACGGCGAGTGCCGGGAGTGGACGGACATCGACGCGCCGCCGTGGCGTCGCTTCGACGGCGGCCCGGTGGTGCGCCTGGACCCGTCCGGCGAGCGGACCGCCCGCCGCGAGCGCGACCGGGAACGCGGACGGGTCTACCAGGCCAGCGCCGAGGAGATCGAGCTGGTGAACGTCGCCATGCACCTGCGTCGTCCGCTGCTGATCAGCGGCAAGCCGGGCCTCGGCAAGTCGTCGCTCGCCTACGCGGTGGCGTACGAACTGCAGCTCGGTCCGGTGCTGCGCTGGTCGATCACCAGTGGCACCACCCTCCAGGAGGGTCTCTACCGGTACGACGCCATCGGCCGGCTCCAGGACGCCAACCTCGCCCGGCACGGCGACCCGGCCGTGGCGGACATCGGCCGGTACATCCACCTCGGCCCGCTCGGTACCGCGCTGCTGCCGTACGACCGGCCCCGGGTGCTCCTCATCGACGAGATCGACAAGAGCGACATCGACCTGCCGAACGACCTGCTCAACATCTTCGAGGAGGGTGAGTACCGGATCCCCGAGCTGGCGCGGTTGGGCCACGACGCGGAGCCGGTCCGGGCGTCCGTCGAGCACTCCGCCGACCCGGTGGAGATCAGCCAGGGTCTGGTGCGGTGCCGGGAGTTCCCGATCGTCATCCTCACCAGCAACCGGGAGCGGGAGTTTCCGCCCGCCTTCCTGCGCCGCTGCGTCCGGCTGGACATGCACGAGCCCGACGAGGCCCGACTCAGGAGCATCGTCGAAGCGCACTTCGACCCGGCGACGCGGGAGGCGAACGCGGACCTGATCGAACGGTTCCTGGAACTGCGGGCCGTCGGCGACCTCGCCACCGACCAACTGCTCAACGCGATCTTCCTGGTCTGCAACTCCGCGCGGGACGGTCAGGACCGCCAACAGCTCGCCGAGGTGGTGCTGCGGCACCTGGCGACCGATCCGACGGGATAGCGCCGATGGACGTGGCCCGCCTCGTGGCGGTACTGGACGCGGCCGGCCTGGAGTCGACACCCCGGGAGATCGCCGAGGCGCTCTGGCTGGCCCGGTACGCGCGACCGCCGTCGGGCGACCGGCGGGTTCCGGAGCCGGCGTACGCCGATCTCGACCTGGATGTCGACCCTGACCTGGACGCCGATCTCGACCTGGACGTCGATCTGGACGACGGGTCCGCCGACGCCGATCCGGCGGCCCGGCGGCCCGGCGGTGTCCCGGCCGGCCGGTTTGCCCTGCCCCGGGCGGCCAACCGTCGGCGACGCGAAGCGCCCCCGCACGCCCCGACCGCGACCGCCCCGAAGCGGGACGTCTTCCCGGCGCGGCCGGAGACCGCACCCGCCACCGGGCGGGCGCCGCTGCCGGCGGCGCTGTCCCAGGCCGCCGCCGTGCAGCGGGCGCTGCGTCCGTTCAAGCGGCGGGTCCCGTCCCAGCGCCGGTCCGAGCTGGACGAGGAGGCCACCGCGCACGCCATCGCGCAGACCGGGGTGTGGACGCCCGTGCTGCGCCCGGTCACCGAACGCTGGCTGGACCTGGTGCTCGTGGTGGACACCTCCGCCGCCATGGCGGTCTGGCGGGGCGTCGTCACGGACTTCCGGGAGACGGTGGAGCAGATCGGTGCCTTTCGGCGGGTCGAGACCTGGTACCTCGACACGGGCACCGGCGAGTGCACGATCGGCCGGACCCCGCACGGACCGCGCCAGCCGGCCGGGAGACTACTGGACGCGGGTAGCCGGCGGGCGTATCTGGTGATCACCGACGCGGCCGGTCAGGCGTGGTACGCGGGCACCGCCGCGACGGTGCTCACCCGGTTGGCGGAGCGGGGGCCGACCGCTGTCGTCCAGCCGCTGCCGGCACGCTTCTGGCGGCGTACCGGACTGCCCCCGCAGCCGGGGCGGGTACGGGCGGCGCAGCCGGCCGTACCGAACACCAGGTTGTCGTTCAGCGGTCAGCACGACCTGCTCGACGAGGCGGGCCCGCCGGTGCCGGTCCTGGCGCTCGACCCGGCGTGGCTGGGGGCCTGGGCCCAACTGGTCACCGCGCCGCCGGCCGACGGGGTGGTGCTTCCGGTGGCCCTGCCCGCGGCCGGCACCGGTGACCAGCCGGCCGCCGTACCTCCCCCCGCCCCGTCGCCGCCCCGGGCGGCGGACCGGGTGCGGGTGTTCCACCAGGCGAGTTCGCTCGGGGCGCGGACGCTGGCGGTCGCCCTGTCCCTGGTGCCGCTGACGTTGCCGGTGATGCGGCTGGTGCAGCACCTCACGGTGCCCTGGGTGCCGCCGTCGGTGCTCGCCGAGGTTCTGCTCGGCGGCCTGGTCAGGCAGGTGGCGCAGGACCGGTACGAGTTCCTTCCGGGGGTCCGGGAGGAACTGCTCCACGAGGTACGGGGCAGCCAGGCGTTGGACGTGATCGGGGAGGTCTCCCGGTACTTCGCCGCGCGCGCCGGCGGCCCGGGGGCGACCTTCCCGGTGGTCGACAGCCCACCGGACGCCGCGACAGATCCGCTGGCCTGGGTGCCGCCACTGGTCGCCGAACGGATGGGCCTGCGGGTGCCCCGTCCGGACAGGGCGAACCGGGACGACGGCTTCCCGGCCGAGGTGCGCGGCTACGAGCTGGTGCTCCGGGTTCCGGGGGCACCGCCCGCCCCGGCGGGTGTCCGGACGGTCGAGTTGCGGCTCGCCGACGGGGCCGAGTCACCCGAGGGCGCGGTCGGGGCGCTGCGGGCCAGCGGGCTGAGCGCGGCCGACTTCGTGGCCCGGGTGGTGCTGTTCGCCGGTGAGGTACGGGAGACGTTGATCCACTACGCGGCGCTGTACGGCTTCGCGGGCCGGCGCGTCGACGCGTACGCCGAGCGGAGGCTGCTGCGGTTGTCGCAGCCCGACCCGGAGTACGACGACTTCCCCGACGCCGGTCGGCCGGACGGGTATCTGGAGTGGGGGCAGGCCGGTGGGCCGCCCGCGGCGGCGGTCCCGACCGTCTCCCTCGACCTGCGCGACCCCCGGAACGTCACCGTGATCAGGTATGCGGCCCGGCTGCGTCTGGTGCCGCCCCCGACCCCGCGGGCCGCGTTGCAGGCGCTGGTGCGGGTGGCGGCGATCCGCCGGCGGGACCGGGGGGAACGCCTGCCTTTCCTGTCCACCGGCCGGGAGCCGGCACCGGTCGGCAAGGAGGACCCGGCCCAGGGCGTCGATCTCGAACGGGTCCGGCGGGCGGGCCAGAACCACCGCCAGGAACTACGACGGGCCGACCACATCGTCGACGATCTGCTTCCGCCGCGCCCGCGGCCGCCCTGGCTGCGCCGGATGGCCGAGGCGAACGCCGTCGACATCCGGACGGTGCTGGCCCGCCTCGGTTCGGAACCGGACGAGACCGGCAAGTGGCGCTGTCCGATCGGCCCGGCGCACGACGGCCCGGCGCACGACGGCCCGGCGCACGACGGCCCGGCGCACGACGGTGCGGCGACGGTGCGGGTCAGCGGCGACAACCGGGCCCGCTGTGCCCGTTGCCAGGCGGAGAAGGTCGGCCCGGTCCGGCTCGTGGTGGAGGCGCGCGGGATCGCCCCGGACGAGGCGGTCAGCGTCGTCCTCGGCGAGGAGCATCACCTCGAGGTCGGCTCGACCGTCACGGCCACCGTCACCCGGGTCGGCCCGACCTGGGTCTTCTGCACGGTGCAGGATGCCGGAACTGAACGCGCCGCCCGGCTGAAGCGTCCCGCCCGGGCCCGGCGGCCCGGCGGGCCGGACCGGTCGGGGTGGGCACCGGGTGACACCGTGGTCGCTCTCGTCACCGGGGTGCTGCCCGCCCCGGACCGGGGGCTGCTTCTCGACGCCGACTCCGCGGAGCTGGTCGAACGTGTCCTGCCTGCGTTCGTCGAGGAACTCTGCACGGGTCGGGTGGTGATCGCCGACGCGGCCCGGGTGGCCGGGGCGCGGACCAAGGTCGCGGTCGCCGCCACCGCCAGGGGGGTCGACGCCAAGGGGGCCGTGGTCGGCCGGCAGGCCAGCCGGGTCCAGGGGCTGGGGCGGCTGCTCGGGCGACCGGGTGCCGACGAGCACTTCCAGATCATCCAGTTCGCCCAGGACCGGGAGAAGTACCTGGTCAACGCGTTGAGTCCGGCCCGGGCCACCGACGTGCTCATCGGCGACGGTCACGCCGTGGCGGCCGTGCCCCATGGCAGCGGTGGCGGTATCGGTCGGGGCGGACTCAACGCCGAACTGGCCGGCAAGTTGACCGGGCTGCGCGTCCATATCGTGACCGACGGTAGCGACCTGTCCACCGTCCTGGCCGCCCTGACCGGTAACGCGGCTGGTCGGGCCGCACCGGGTCACGCCGGCAGCTGATGATCAACGGGGTGACGGTGGGGGGTGGCGCGGTATGGGAGACAATGCGCGGGTGACTGCTCCGCGTGACCTCGTCCTGCTCGGCTCGACCGGGTCCATCGGCACACAGGCCATCGACATCGTGCGCCGCAACCCGGACCGGTTCCGGGTGGTGGCGCTCGGCGCGGGCGGCGGCAACGTCGCGCTGCTCGCCGCCCAGGCGCTCGAACTCGGCGTCGACGCGGTCGGGGTGGCGAAGGCGTCCGCCGCGCAGGACCTCCAGCTCGCCTTCTACGCCGAGGCGAGCCGGCGCGGGTACGCCACCGGCGACTTCCGGATCCCGAAGATCATCGCCGGCCCGGACGCGATGACCGAGCTGGCCGCCTGGCCGTGCGACACCGTCCTCAACGGGGTGGTCGGCTCGCTCGGGCTCGCGCCGACCCTGGCCGCGCTGCGCGCCGGACGTACCCTCGCCCTGGCCAACAAGGAGTCCCTGGTCGCCGGCGGCTCCCTGGTGAAGGCCGCGCAGACCCGGCCGGGGCAGCTCGTCCCGGTGGACTCCGAGCACTCGGCGCTGGCCCAGTGCCTGCGCGGCGGCAGCCGGGGCGAGGTGCGGCGGCTGATCGTCACCGCCAGCGGCGGCCCGTTCCGGGGCCGGCGGCGCGACGAGTTGACGCAGGTCACCCCCGAGCAGGCGCTGGCCCACCCGACCTGGAACATGGGCCCGGTGGTCACCATCAACTCGGCCACCATGGTCAACAAGGCGCTCGAGGTGATCGAGGCGCACGAGCTGTTCGACGTGCCGTACGCCGACATCACCGTGATGGTGCACCCGCAGTCGGTGATCCACTCGATGGTCGAGTTCGTGGACGGCTCCACGATCGCCCAGGCCAGCCCGCCGGACATGCGGCTGCCGATCGCGCTCGGCCTGGGCTGGCCCGACCGGGTGCCGGACGCCGCCACCGCCGTCGACTGGACCACCGCGCACACCTGGGAGTTCGCCCCGCTGGACGACGCGGCGTTCCCGGCGGTGGCCCTGGCCAAGGCGGCCGGCGAGACCGGCCGGTGCCGCCCGGCGGTCTACAACGCGGCGAACGAGGAGTGCGTGGCCGCGTTCGTCGCCGGCCGGCTGCCGTTCCTGGGCATCGTCGACACCCTCGCGCGCGTCCTGGACGACACTCCCGACTTCGACGAACCAGGTACCGTCGAGGACGTGCTCGCGGCGGAGTCCTGGGCGCGCGCGTACGCGCAGGAGATCATCTCGACGTCGGTGGAAGGAGCTTGATGGCGTACCTGCTCGGGGTGGTGCTCTTCGCCCTGGCCATCCTCATCTCGGTCAGCCTGCACGAGGCGGGCCACCTGGCCACCGCCAAGGCGTTCGGCATGAAGGTGACGAAGTACTTCGTCGGCTTCGGCCCGACCATCTGGTCCTTCAAGCGGGGCGAGACCGAGTACGGCCTCAAGGGCATCCCGCTCGGCGGCTTCTGCAAGATCGTCGGCATGACGCCGCAGGACGACGACGTCGAACCCGGCGACGAGCACCGGGTGATGTGGAAGTACCCGGTCTGGAAGCGGACCGTGGTGATGTCCGCCGGGTCGGTCACCCACTTCGCGCTCGCCATCGTCGCGCTCTGGCTGGCCGCCGTCTTCATGGGCCTGCCCAACCCCGACTTCCCGACCACCGAGCAGCAGGCCCGCGACGAACCGGCCGTGGTGGTGCTCGGCGAGTGCGTGGTACCGGAGAACGTCGTCCGCGCCTGCACCCCCGCCGACCCGGCCAGCCCCGCCGCCGTGGCCCAGCTCCGCGACGGCGACCGGATCACCTCCTTCAACGGCGCGCCGATCGCCAACTACGGGCAGCTGCTCACCGCACTGCGCGCCGCCGCGCCGGGCGCCACCGCCGAGATCGGGTACGTCCGGGACGGGCAGGCCGCCACCACCCGGGCCACCCTCGCCAGCACCCAGCGTCCGCCGCTGGACGACGAGACCGGCCCGGTCGGCACGGTCGCCGCGCTCGGTGTCGGCCTGCGCCCCAGCACCCCGAACATGGTCACCTACGGTCCGGTCGACGCGTTCGGCGCGACCGCCGAGTACACCGGCAACATGGCCGTCGGCACCTACGAGGCGATGAAGCGAATCCCGCAGAAGGTGCCCGCCCTGTGGGAGGCGATCACCGGCGGCGAGCGGGACATGGACACCCCGATCAGCGTGGTCGGCGCGAGCCGGCTCGGCGGCGAGGCCGTCGCCAACGACGCCTGGGAACTGTTCGTCCTGCTGTTCATCTCGCTGAACTTCTTCATCGGCGTGTTCAACCTGCTGCCGCTGCTGCCGCTGGACGGCGGCCACATCGCCATCGCCTGGTTCGAGCGCGTCCGCTCCTGGCTGTACGCCCGGTTCGGCAAGGCCGACCCCGGCCGCGTCGACTACCTCAAGCTCATGCCCGTCACGTACGCGGTGATCCTGGTGGGTGGCGTGTTCACGTTGCTCACCATCACGGCGGACGTCGTCAACCCGATCACGCTCTTCTCAAGGTGAGTATCTGAAGTGACCGCTGTCAGTCTCGGTATGCCCGTCGTCCCGCCCCCGGCGCTGGCGCCCCGCCGCGCCAGCCGGCAGATCATGGTCGGATCGGTGCCGGTGGGCGGCGGCGCGCCGGTCTCCGTCCAGTCCATGACCACCACCCTCACCTCCGACGTCAACGCCACCCTCCAGCAGATCGCCGAGCTGACCGCGGCCGGCTGCCAGATCGTCCGGGTCGCCGTGCCCAGCCAGGACGACGTGGAGGCGCTGCCGGCGATCGCCCGCAAGTCGCAGATCCCGGTGATCGCCGACATCCACTTCCAGCCGAAGTACGTCTTCGCCGCGATCGACGCCGGCTGCGCGGCCGTCCGGGTCAACCCGGGCAACATCCGGCAGTTCGACGACAAGGTCAAGGAGATCGCCAAGGCGGCCGGCGACGCCGGCACCCCGATCCGGATCGGCGTGAACGCCGGCTCGCTCGACAAGCGGCTGCTCGCCAAGTACGGCAAGGCCACCGCCGAGGCGCTGGTCGAGTCGGCGCTGTGGGAGTGCTCGCTGTTCGAGGAGCACGGCTTCCGGGACCTCAAGATCTCGGTCAAGCACAACGACCCGGTGGTGATGATCCGCGCGTACCGGCAGCTCGCCGAGAAGTGCGACTACCCGCTGCACCTGGGCGTCACCGAGGCCGGACCCGCCTTCCAGGGCACCATCAAGTCGGCGGTGGCCTTCGGCGCGCTGCTCGCCGAGGGGATCGGCGACACCATCCGGGTCTCGCTCTCCGCCCCGCCGGTCGAGGAGATCAAGGTCGGTGCGGCCATCCTGGAGTCGCTGGGCCTGCGCGAGCGCGGCCTGGAGATCGTCTCCTGCCCGTCCTGCGGCCGGGCCCAGGTCGACGTCTACAAGCTCGCCGAGGAGGTCACCGCCGGCCTGGAGGGGCTGCCGGTGCCGCTGCGCGTCGCCGTCATGGGCTGCGTCGTCAACGGGCCGGGCGAGGCCCGCGAGGCCGACCTCGGCGTCGCCTCCGGCAACGGCAAGGGCCAGATCTTCGTCAAGGGCAAGGTCGTCAAGACCGTACCCGAGGCACAGATCGTGGAGACCCTGATCGAGGAGGCCCTCCGGATCGCCGACGAGATGGGTGCCGAACTGCCGGAGGACCTGCGCGGCCTGCTCCCGGCCACCCCCACCGTCACCGTGCACTGAGTGGGCGGCCCGGGTCCGTCCGCCGACGTCACGGGCGGGGTGGCCGGGCTCGGTACTCGCCCGGGGTAGGGCGGACGGCCGGGCTCGGCACTCGCCCGGCGGAGAGTCGGGTGCATCTGGCAGGCTGGTATCCGTGCTGACGGTGCCGGTGCGGCAGTTGGGGGAGTCGGAGCGACGTGCGGTCGAGCGGCTGCTCGACCGTGACCCCTTCGCGGGGGCGCAGGTCGCGGAACGCGTCGCCGCGCGCGGCCTCGCCTGGTGGCGCGCGGACGGGCGGATCCTCGGGTACGGTGCGCGTCGCCAACTCGAGTCGATCTGCTGGGTGGGCGGCAACCTCACCCCGATCCTCGCCGACCCGACGGCGGTGGCCGCCTTCGCCGACCTGCTCGCCGGCGAGGAACGGATCTGCTCCTCGATCGTCGGTCGGGCGGACGCCGTCCTCGGGCTCTGGGAACGGCTCTCCACGCACTGGGGGCCGGCCCGGGACGTCCGGCCCAACCAGCCGCTGCTGGCCACCGACGCGCTGCCCGGCGTCCCGGTCGACCCGGAGGTCCGGCAGGTCCGCGCCGGCGAGGTCGACGCGCTGTTCCCGGCGGCGGTGGCGATGTACACCGAGGAGGTCGGGGCGTCGCCGCTGATCGACGACGGCGGCCGCAGCTACCGGCGGCGGGTGACCGAGCTGGTCCGCGCCGGTCGGGCGTACGCCCGGTTCGTGGACGGCCGGGTCGTCTTCAAGGCCGAGCTGGCGGTGGTCACCCGGCGCACCGCGCAGGTCCAGGGGGTCTGGGTTGACCCGCAGTGGCGGGGGCGCGGGATCGCCACCGCGGCGATGGCGGCCGTGGTCCGGGACGCCCTGCTACGGGTCGCGCCGACGGTGAGCCTGTACGTCAACGACTTCAACCTGCCGGCCCGGCGGGTGTACCGGCGCTGTGGCTTCCGCCCGGTCGGCACCCTGGCGACCGTCCTGTTCTGAGCCGGTCCCCGGTCGGGCCCGCCCCGGGTCGGGTCCGTTCCGGGGCCGGGACGGTCTCCGGCCCGGCTGCCCGGCGGCGGCTGGCCCGGATGGGCGGCGGGGGCGTAAATACGTTGAGCAACCCGCCGGGGACCGAGAGGCTGGAAGCTTCGCCACCCCCCATGTCCGGAGGTACTTCGCATGCGTCTGCTCCGTGACCTGTGGGTCGCCGCGCCCCGCCGGATGGGGCTCGTGGCCGTCCTGATCGTGCTCGGGGCCGCCGGCCAGGCCGCCGCGTCGGCCCTGGCCGGGCCGGTACTGGTGAACCGCTCCGGTGGTCTGTTCACGCTGCTGGCGGTGGCCCTGGCCGCCGCCGTGCTCACCGACGTCGCGATCGGTCTGGTGATGGCCGGCCTGACCGCCGACTGGACGGCCGACGTCCGCCGCCGGCTGTGCCGGGTGGCGTTCGGCCAGGACCTGCCCACCCTGGAGGGAACCCCGGTCGGTGAGCTGCTCGACCGGATCGACGGGGACGTCTACCAGGTCGGCGCCGAGCTGCGCGGGGTCGGCGTCCGGCTCACCCAGGCGCTCGCCACCGGGGTGCTCTCCACCGCCGTCGCGCTGCTGGTCTGGTGGCCGGCCGGGGTCGGCATGCTGGCGCTGACCGTGCTGCTGGTGTTCCTGCTGCGCAAGCCCACCGGGCGGATCGGCCCGGCCCGGATGGCCGAGGAGGAGGCCTGGTCGGACCTGGCCGCGGTGATGGAGGAGTCCATCCACGGCCAGGACGACGTCCGCACCACCCTGGCCCGCCCGTACGTGCTGCGGCTGTACGCGCAGCGGGCGGCCCGGGTGCTGCGCCGGGGTCGACGGGTGTGGCTGCTGACCGCCCGGGTCACCACCGTGGCGGCGGGCGTCACCCGGGCCGGGATCGCCGCCGTGGTGCTCGGCGGCGGCTGGGCGCTGGTCACCGGGCAGGTCGACGCGGCCCGGCTGACCGCCGTGTGGCTGCTCGCCCTCGCCTTCGGCGGCACCGTCGAGCACGCCACCCGGATGGTGCCGCAGCTCCAGCACGCCCTCGGCGCGTGGGCCCGGGTGCAGCTGCTCGCCGACGCCCGCCAGGAACCGGCCGGCGGCGCGTCACCGGTGCCGGGGAACCTGGAGATCCGGGGCCTGACCTTCCGGTACCCGACCAGCGACCATGGGCGCGGCCCCGCGCTGCGCGACGTGCACCTGACGTTCGCCCCGGGCCGCTCGTACGCGCTGATCGGGCGGACCGGGTCGGGCAAGTCGACGCTGGCCAAGGTGCTGTCCCGGGCGGTCGACCTGCCCACCGCGACCGTCTTCCTGGCCGGCACCGACCTGCTCGACCTGGACGTCGAACACCTGCGCCGGTTCGTGGCCGTGGTGCCGCAGCGCACCGAGATCCTGGCCGGGACGCTCGCCGAGAACGTCGCGTTGTTCGACCCGGCCCTGCTGGACGACGCCACCCGGGCCCTGCACGAGTTGGGGCTGGACGGCTGGCTCGCCGAACTGCCCGACGGGGTGCACACCCGGCTCGGCGAGGGCGGGTACGTGCTCTCCGCCGGGCAGGAGCAGTTGGTGGCGTTCGCCCGGATCCTGGTCCGGGACCCGCACGTGGTGATCCTCGACGAGGCGACCGCCCGACTGGACCCGGTCACCGAGGCCCGGGTGCAGCGCGCCACCGAGCGGCTGCTCGCCGACCGGATCGGCATCGTCATCGCGCACCGGCTCTCCTCGGTGCGCCAGTGCGACGAGGTGGTGGTGATGGCTGACGGGGCGGTGGTCGAGGCCGGGCCGCTGCACGAGTCGGAACGGTTCGCCACGCTGCTGGCCGCCAGCCACGCCGCGTCGTACGCGCACGCGGGTGGGGGTGCCGGCGGCGGGGTGGACCTGCTGACCGGCCCGGAACCGGACGACCCCTGGCCGCTGCCGGGCCCGGCTCCGGCGGGTGCGAACGCCCCCGTCGCCGGCCCGGACGGCCGGTCGAAGGCGACCGCGCCGCCGCTGCCGCCCGCCCCGTCGGCCGGCACGCTCCGCGAGATCGCCCGCCTGGTCGTCAACGATCCCCGGTACGGTCTGGTCGCGTTGGTGCTGTTCACCGCGGGCGGGGTGCTCGGCCTGGACGGGTCGGTGCTGCCGTGGCTCTGGGCCGACCTGGTCGACGGGGCCGGCAGCGTCTGGCTGCCGGCCCTGGGCATCGCGACGGCGCTGCTGGTCACCCTGCCGGTGCCGTACTACACCAACCTGTGGTTCCCGCAGTGGTGGGTGCGGCAGACCCTACGGATCGGCGCGCGGCTGGTGCACGGCCAGACCGGGCCGCGGCGGGTCAGCGGGCACACCCCGGCCGAGGTGGTGGCCCAGGGCGGCGACACCGAACGGGTGGTGATGCTCGCCGACAACGTGATGGACAACGCCACCAGCATCGTCCTCGTGGTGGTGATGACGGCGGTCTCCGGCAGCGTCGTACCCGGCCTGTTCTTCCTGGGCACGATGCTGGTGTCCGGGCTGGCCGCGACCCTGTTCGGGCCGCGGCTGGAACGTTCCGCGCGGGACACCGTGGCGGCCCGGGCGGCGTTCGCCACCGCCCTGGTGTCGTCGCTGTCGGCCGCCCGGACGGTGAAGCTGGCCGGGGCCACCCGGCCGGTGCTGCGCCACCTGGCCGGGCTGGACACCGTCCGCAGCGACCGGCAGCGGCGGGAGATCGTGATGCAGGTGTGGTCCCGCTCGACCCCGGCGCTGATCAGCGGACTGCTGCCGATCGGCGCGTGGGCGCTCTTCCTCACCGGGGGACTCTCCGCTGGCGCGACCCTGATCGCCGTCTCCACCCTCGGCGCGGCCCGCTGGTTCGCCTGGACCACCGCGTCGCTGGTCTCGCAGTACCCGTCGGCGAAGGTGTGGACCCGACGGACGGTGGCGATGGCCGGGGTCGGGACGTACTCGGCGGCGGTGCCGGGGCTGGACCTGGCCGCCGGTACGGCGCCCGCGCCGGAGCCCGCGCCCCGGCGTCCGCTGCGCCGGCTGACGCTGACCGGCTTCGGCGCGGTGCACGAGGACGGTACGGTGGCCGTCCGCGACGTCGACCTGAGCGTGGATCGCGGCCAGTTGGTGCTGGTCGTGGGGCCGGTCGGGGCGGGCAAGTCGTCCCTGCTGCGGGCCCTGGCCGGGATCGTGCACCACAGCGGCACGCTGGCCTGGAACGGGGATCCGGTCACCGAGCCGGAGGTGTTCCTGCGGCCCAACCAGGTCGGCTACGTCGGCCAGCTGCCCCGGGTGCTCTCCGGCACGGTCGCCGACAACATCGCGCTCGGGCACGAGGTGGACGCGGACGGCGCGGTGTCGACCGCCCAGTTGGAGCACGACCTGGCGGCGGCCGGTGGCGGGCTGGGGCTGCTGATCGGGCACAAGGGCACCCGGCTGTCCGGTGGGCAGTTGCAGCGGCTCGCGTTGGCCCGGGCGTTGGCGCCGCGTACCGAACTGCTGATCGCCGACGACGTCTCCTCGGCCCTGGACGTCACCACCGAGCTGGCGCTCTGGTCGGCGCTGCGGGCGTCCGGGGTGACCGTGGTCGGTTCCACGTCGAAACGGGCGGCGCTGCTCCAGGCCGACCACGTGGTGGTGCTGATCGGCGGCACGGTGGCCGACCAGGGTCGCTGGCAGGACCTGGCGGACCGCTGGTCCCACCTGGCCGGCTGACCCGTCGGCCCCCGTCCGGCCCCGGCGGTCGGGCTCCGGCCGGGGGCGGGCCGGTACGGGTCGGCGGCCGACGGTCCGGGTCCCGCCCGCGCACCGGCGGGACCCGGACCGTGGGTCAGAGCGCGCGGGCGTACTGCTGGGGCCGGCTCGTGGCGGCACCCAACTTGGCCGCCGCCCGGTGTGCCCAGTACGGGTCGCGCAGCAGTTCCCGGCCGAGCAGCACCAGGTCGGCCTCGCCGTCGGCGACGATCCGCTCGGCCTGCTCCGGCTCCACGATCAACCCGACCGCACCGGTGGGCACCCCGGCCTCCCGGCGGACCCGGGCCGCCAGCGGCACCTGGTAGCCCGGCCCGACCGGGATGTCCGCCCGGGCCGTCGCCCCACCCGACGAGCAGTCGACCAGGTCCACCCCGACCCGGGCCAGTTCGCCGGCCAGCACCACGCTGTCGTCGACCGTCCAGCCGTCGTCGACCCAGTCGGTGGCGGAGATCCGGGCCAGCACCGGCACGTCCTCGCCGACGGCCGCGCGGACCGTCCGGGCCACCTCCAGCGTCAGCCGCATCCGGCCGGCCCGGTCCCCGCCGTAGCCGTCGGTGCGGTGGTTGGTCAGCGGGGAGAGGAACTCGTGCAGCAGGTAGCCGTGCGCGGCATGGATCTCCACGGCGGCGAAACCGGCGTCCACCGCCCGGACCGCCGCCGTACCGAACGCCTCGACGACGGTGTCGATGCCGGCCGCGTCCAGCGCGGTCGGGGTCCGGTAGTCGGGTACGAAGGGCTCCGCGCCGGGGCCGACCGGTGTCCAGCCGCCCTCGGCGTCCGGCACCCCGCCGCGCTCCGGCGCCCACGGCCGGTAGGTGGACGCCTTGAAACCGGCGTGCGCCAGCTGGACCGCCGGCACCGACCCGTGCGCGGTCAGGAACGCGGTGACCGGCCGCCACGCGTCGACGTGCGCGCCGGACCACAGGCCGGTGTCCTGCGGGCTGATCCGGCCCTCGGGGAGTACCGCGGTGGCCTCGGTCAGCAGCAGGCCGACGCCGCCCACCGCGCGGGAACCGAGGTGCACCCGGTGCCACTCGTTGGGCAGGCCGTCCTCGGCGCTGTACTGGCACATCGGGGCCAGGGCGACCCGGTTGGGCAGGGTGACGCCGCGCAGGGTCAGCGGGGTGAACAGGGCGCTCATGTGCTCTCTCCAGGAGGTGGAACGGGCGGGAACGGGTCGGCTACCCGCGGGACGTCGACAGCACGCCGGTGCCCGCCGCGGGTGCCACCGTCCCGACCGGCTCGGTCAGGTCCCGCCGGCCGGCGGCGTCGTACGCGCTCCGGTCGAGGATGCCCTCACGGGCGGCGACGACGGTCGGCACCAGGGCCTGACCGGCCACGTTGGTGGCGGTGCGGATCATGTCGAGGATCGGGTCGATGGCGAGCAGCAGACCGGCCCCGGCCAGCGGCAGCCCCAGCGTGCTCAGGGTCAGGGTGAGCATCACGATGGCCCCGGTCAGGCCGGCGGTGGCGGCCGAGCCGACCACCGAGACGAAGGCGATCAGCAGGTAGTCGGTGACGCCGAGGTCGACGCCGAACACCTGGGCGACGAAGATCGCCGCGAGCGCCGGGTAGACCGCCGCGCAGCCGTCCATCTTGGTGGTCGCGCCGAACGGCACGGCGAACGAGGCGTACTCGCGGGGCACCCCGAGCCGCTCGACGGACCGCTGGGTCACCGGCAGGGTACCCACCGAGGAACGGGACACGAAGGCCAGCTCGATGGCGGGCCAGGCCCCGGCGTAGAAGCGCAGCGGGTTGAGCCGGCCGGCGGCGAGCAGCACCACCGGGTAGATCACCAGCAGCACGATCGCGCAGCCGACGTAGACGGCGGTGGTGAAGGTGGCGAGCGGGGCGAGCAGGTCCCAGCCGTACGTGGCGACCGCGTTGCCGATCAGGCCGAGCGTGCCGAGCGGGGCGAGCCGGATCACCCACCACAGCGCCTTCTGCACGATCTCCAGCAGCGAGCGGTTCAGGGCGACGAACGGTTCGGCGGGTTCACCGACCAGCAGCGCCGCCGCGCCGACCACCAGGGCGAGGAAGACGATCTGCAGGACGTTGCCCTCGACGAACGCGCCGACCGGGTTGGTCGGCACGATGCCGGTGAGGAAGTCGGTCCAGGAGCCGGTCCGTTCCGGGGCGGTGGCCGCGGCGGTGTCCAGGGTGACGCCCCGGCCCGGGTCGGTGAGCAGCCCGAGCCCGATGCCGACGCCCACCGCGAGCAGTGCGGTGACGCCGAACCAGAGCAGGGTCTTGCCGGCCAGCCGGGCCGCGTTGGTGACGCCGCGCAGGCTCACCACGCTGACCACGATGGCGGTGAAGACCAGTGGCGGCACGGCCAGCTTGAGCAACTGGACGAAGAGTCCGCCGACGGTGTCGAGGGTGCTGGTCAGCCAGCCCTGGTCGGTGGCGCGGGCGACGAAGCCGAGCGCCACGCCGAGGACCAGACCGAGCAGGATCTGGACGGAGAAGGGGATTCTGCGCAGGGCGGAGATCATGACGACGTGTCCCAGGGGTGTCGGGCGGGTACGGGCGGTGTCGGGAGGTGACTACCGCGCCGGACAGATGCCGCTGGCCTGCCGTCGGAGATCGACGTACAGGCGCACGGTGAGGTGCCAGACATTGGTCATCGTCCGGTGACGATACGCCCGGCGGCTCCGTGATCGAAAGGAGCCCGAGCGGTGAGGATCCTTACAGGCGCGGTCGGGAACAGCCGGCCGGGTCCCGGGCGGCCGGGCGGGTCCGTGTCACGTCGGCCGGCCGGCCGACGCCGGCGCGGATATCCTGACCGTCGGTGTCGCCGTGACCCGGCCGACGCCGCCCACCCGCCTTCCACCCGGAAGGACGACCCGCCCTTCCCACCCCCGAAGGACAGCAGCGATGAGCGTGGCATACCTGGTGGCCGGAGTCCGCACCCCGATCGGCCGGTACGGCGGCACGCTCGCCGGCGTCCGCCCCGACGACCTGGCCGCGCACGTGATCCGCGAGCTGGTCGCCCGGCATCCGTCGGTGGACTGGAACCGGGTGGACGACGTGATCCTGGGCTGCGCCAACCAGGCCGGCGAGGACAACCGCAACGTGGCCCGGATGGCCGCGCTCCTCGGCGGTCTGCCCGAGGAGGTTCCCGGCAGCACCGTCAACCGGCTCTGCGGCTCCGGCCTGGACGCGCTCGCCACCGCCGCCCGCGCGATCGTGGCCGGTGAGGCCGACCTGGTCGTCGCCGGTGGGGTGGAGAGCATGAGCCGGGCGCCGTTCGTCATGCCGAAGGCGACCACCCCGTTCTCCCGGACCGCCGAGGTGTACGACACCACCCTCGGTTGGCGGCTGGTCAACCCGCTGATGGAGCGGGGGTGGGGCATCGACACGATGCCGGAGACGGCGGAGAACGTGGCCGCCGAGTTCGGGGTGGACCGCGCCGAGCAGGACGCCTTCGCGTACCGCTCCCAGCAGCGGGCGGCGAAGGCGCAGGCCGACGGCCGGTTCGCCGAGGAGATCGTGGCGGTGACCGTGCCGGAGGGGCGGCGGGGCACCCGGGTGGTCGACACCGACGAGCATCCCCGCGAGACCTCCCTGGAGAAGCTGGCCGCGCTGCCCACCCCGTTCCGCGCGGACGGCACGGTGACCGCCGGCAACTCGTCCGGCGTCAACGACGGCGCGGTGGCGCTGCTGGTCGCCGGGGAGGCCGCCGTCGCCCGGTACGGCCTGACCCCGCTGGCCCGGATCGGCGGGGCCGCCACGGCCGGCGTACCGCCCCGGATCATGGGCATCGGTCCGGTACCGGCCACCCGGAAGCTGCTCGACCGGCACCGGCTCACCCTGGCCGACGTGGACGTCGTCGAGCTGAACGAGGCGTTCGCCGCCCAGTCGGTGGCGGTGCTGCGGGAGCTGGGCCTGCCCGCCGACGCCGAGCACGTCAACCCCAACGGTGGGGCGATCGCGCTCGGCCACCCGCTGGGCGCGAGCGGGGCCCGGCTGGCGCTGACCGCCGCGCTGGAACTGCGGCGCCGGGACGCCCGGCGGGCGCTGGTCACCATGTGCGTCGGGGTCGGCCAGGGCATCTCGCTGATCCTGGAGTCAGCGGCCTAGCATGGGCACACCAGACGACCTGCGGGTCTGCCGGTGATCGTCCGGGTGTCCGGCGGTCACCGGTGCCGCACGGCGAGGAAGTGGGGCGGACAGTGCAGCAGGCGGACGGGGTACCGGCGGTCGACCTGAGTCGCCCGAGCGCGGCCCGGGTCTACGACTACTTCCTCGGTGGCGCGCACAACTTCGAGGTCGACCGGCAGCTCGCCGAGCAGATCGCGGCGATGACCCCGCACCTGCCCGCGACCATGCGCGCCGGCCGGGACTTCCTGCGCCGGGCGGTCCGGGTGCTGCTCGACGCCGGCATCGACCAGTTCCTCGACATCGGATCCGGCATCCCGACCGTCGGCAACGTGCACGAGGTGGCCCAGGCGACCGACCCGGCGGCGCGGGTGGTGTACGTCGACATCGACCCGGTGGCGGTGGCGCACAGCCGGGAACTGCTCGCCGGCAACGACCGGGCGACGGTGCTCCACGCCGACCTGCGTGACCCGGAGCGGATCCTCGCCGGGGCGCGGTCCGGCGGACTGCTCGACCTCGACCGTCCGGTCGGCATCCTGCTCGCCGGGGTGGTCCACTTCGTACCGGACGCCGACCGCCCGGCCGAGGTGCTGGCCACCCTGCGGGCCGCCGCCGCACCCGGCAGCTTCCTGGTGATCTCGCACTCCACCTTCGAGGACCAGCCGCAGGAGATGCTGGACGCCCAGCGGCTGTCGGCCCGCACCGACACCGAGATCACGCTGCGCTCCCGGGCCGAGATCACCGGGTTCTTCGGCGACTGGACCGTCCTCGAACCGGGCGTGGTGCACATGCCACTGTGGCGTCCCGACTCGCCGTCGGACGTCGACGACCGGCCGGAGCGGTTCGGCGCGTTCGGCGGCGTCGCCCGGCACGACCACACACCCGGCTAGGCACCGGATGAGCAGCGCTGCCGGGGGACCGGACGCCGAGGGGTACAGCCGTCCGGGGGCGCGCCGGTACGCCGCCGACTGGGCCCGGACGGTACGCCGGCTCGGGTACGTGCCGCTGAGCGCGGGCGAGACCGAGCGGCTGCTGTTCGGGCACACCGTACGGCTGGCCCGGGCCGTCCTGGCCCGGGACTTCTCGACCCGGCCGGCCGACGAGGTCGGTCGGGCCCTGGTCGAGGCGCACCTGACCGAACCCCGGGCCGTCGACTGGTCGGTCCGGGTCCTCGGCGAGCGGTTCCTGACCGACGTCCTCCCCGACGCCGGTGACGTGCCCGCCGGGGCCGAGCGGCGGTCCCGGGTGGCTGCCCTGCAGGGGGCGCTGGCCGGCGGGTTCGCCCGGGCGCTGCGCGAACGGACGTTCACCCAGCAGGAGCGGATCGCCCGGTCGGCCTGGCAGGCGCGCGACGACGTGGAACAGGCCCTGCGCGACAGCGAGGCCCGGTTCCGGGCGGTCTTCACCGGCGCGGCGATCGGCATCGGCATCGCCGGCACCGACGGGAACATCATCGACGTCAACCAGTCCTTCGCCGACATGCTCGGCTACCAGCCCGCCGAGCTGCGGCAGACCAACGTGGCGCGCCTGTTCCACCCCGACGACGCACCCGGGATGTGGGAGCTGTACCAGGAACTCCTCGCCGGCAAGCACGACTCGGTACGGGTGGAGAAGCGCTACCACCGCAAGGACGGCAGCGTGGTCTGGACCGACCTGGCCGTGTCGCTGATCCGGTACGACGACGGCCGGCCCCGGTTCACGGTGGCGATGATCGAGGACATCACCGACCGGCACGAACTCCAGCAGCGGCTCCGCTACCAGGCCACCCACGATCCGCTGACCGGCCTGCCCAACCGGACGCTGTTCTTCGAGACCCTCGGTGACCTGTTCGCCCGCGCCGAGCCGCAGCGGCGGGTCGGTGTCTGCTTCCTCGACCTGGACGGTTTCAAGGCGATCAACGACAGTCTCGGGCACGACCTCGGCGACCGGCTGCTGGTGGTGATCGCCCAGCGGCTGGCGAACTGTGTCGCCGAGCACGGGCACCTGGTGGCCCGGATGGGCGGGGACGAGTTCGTGATCCTGGTCGACGGCGGGGACGGCCTCGACCGGGCGATCGGGGTGGCCGAGACGGCCCTGGCCGCCGTCTCCGCCCCGGTGCACGTGGCCGGGCAGCAGCTCGCCGTGTCGGCGAGCATCGGCATCGTGGACTGCGCGGTCGGCGAGACCAGCGGGTCCGAGCTGATGAAGGCCGCCGACACCACCCTCTACTGGGCCAAGGCGGAGGGGCGGGGCCGGTGGGCGGTGTACGACCCGGAGCGTGGCGCCCGGGACATCGCCCGGTCCACGCTGGCCGCGGGTCTGCCGGCGGCGCTGGAACGCGGCGAGTTCGTGCTGCACTACCAGCCGATCGTCGCGCTGCTGGACTCCTCCATGGTGGCCGTCGAGGCGCTGGTCCGCTGGCAGCACCCCGAGCTGGGCCTGCTCGGGCCGGACGGCTTCATCGGCCTGGCCGAGGAGACCGGGCTGATCGTCGCGCTCGGGCGGTGGGTCCTGGAACAGGCGTGCCGGGACGCGTACGGGTGGCTGACCGGTTTCCCCGAGGCCCGGCTGGTGGTGAGCGTCAACCTGGCCGCCCGGCAGGCCGACGACCCGGCGATCGTGGCGACCGTCGCCGGGGCGCTGGCGGCCAGCGGGCTGCCGGCCGACCTGCTCCAGTTGGAGCTGACCGAGAGCGCGGTGATGGGTACGGCCGGGGAGCCGCTGCGGTCGCTGAACCGGCTCGCCGACCTCGGCGTCCGGCTCGCCATCGACGACTTCGGTACCGGATACTCGAACCTGGCGTACCTGCGGAAGCTGCCGATCCACTCGCTGAAGCTGGCCGGTCCGTTCGTGGAGGGGATCCGCGCCGACGGGCCGGACCAACCGGCCGCCCACCGCGACGAGCGGATCGTCGACGCCCTGGTCCGGTTGGCGCACGCGGTGGAACTCTGGGTCACCGCCGAGGCGGTGGAGACCGCCGTGCAGGCCGAGCGGCTCCGGGCGTTGCGCTGCGACACCGGGCAGGGCCGGTTCTTCGGGCCCCCGGTGCCGGCCCACGACATCACCGCCCGGCTGAGAGGTGACCGGTGAGCCTGACCGACGCGAACACGGTGGCGACCCTGGTGGCCGCCCTGGCCATCCTCGCCGGGCTCGCCGGGGTGGTGCTGCCCGGCCTGCCGGCGCTGCCGTTGTGCTGGGGCGGGGTGCTGGTCTGGGCGCTGCTCTCCGACGCCGGGCCGGGCCGCTGGGTGGTGCTGGTCGCCGCCACCGTCGTGGTGGCCGCCGGCACCGTGGTCAAGTACCTCTGGCCGGGGCGGAACCTGAAACGGACCGGGGTGCCCACCTCGTCGCTGCTCGCCGGGGGACTGCTCGGGCTGGTCGGGTTCTTCGTGGTGCCGGTGGTCGGGCTGGTGCTCGGTTTCGTCGGCGGGGTGTGGGCGGCCGAGCGGCTGCGGCTGGGCGACTCCCGGCTCGCCTGGCCGTCGACCGTGCAGACGCTCAAGGCGGTCGGCCTGTCGATGATCGTCGAGTTCGGTGCCGGCCTGCTCGTCGCGGCGCTCTTCGTCACCGGTCTGGTCCTGACCTGAGCCTGCGGCGCGGCGGGGCCCCGGGGAGTCGGCGTGGGGCGGCGGCGGGGGACGGATGTCGGGTACGGCGCAGCGCCGTACCGGGTGAGAGAGGTGACCGACGTCCCCCGCCGCCGCGGGCCGGGCGGTCCGAGCGCCCGGTGGTGGCCCGGTGGATCGGGCCTGGTCACGGGGTCAAGCATGCGTCCGGTGATGATCCGCCGGCAAGGCAATTAGGGCTGCCGCCGGTCCACGTTTCGGCACCCCACGGACGCGGGCATTGACGGTGATCCGGTCCGGCCGGTAGACCCTTGGTGATGGAGGCCCAGCCATGAGGACAGCGCCGTTCCCGCTCGACGAGTTGCGTACGGCCGTCGCGGCCGGTGAGATCGACACCGTGGTCCTGGCGTTGACCGACATGCAGGGGCGGCTCCAGGGCAAACGGTTCCACGCCCCGTACTTCCTCGACCAGGTCGCCGAGCACGGCAGCGAGGGCTGCGACTACCTGCTCGCGGTGGACGTCGAGATGAACACCGTCGACGGGTACGCCATGTCGAGCTGGGAACGCGGCTACGGCGACATCGCGATGGTGCCCGACCTGGCGACCCTGCGCCGTACCCCGTGGCAGCCGGGCAGCGCGCTGCTCCTGGCCGACCTGGCCTGGCCGGACGGGTCGGGCCCGGTGGTCGCCTCGCCCCGGCAGATCCTGCGCCACCAGCTCGACCGGCTGGCCGGGCACGGACTGACCGGGTACGCCGGCACCGAGCTGGAGTTCGTCCTCTACCGCGACTCGTACGAGGACGCCTGGCGGCGCGGCTACCGCGACCTGACCCCGGCCAACCAGTACAACGTCGACTACTCGCTGCTGGGCACCGCCCGGGTGGAGCCGCTGCTGCGGCGGATCCGGACCGAGATGGCCGGGGCGGGCCTGGTGCCGGAGAGCGCCAAGGGCGAGTGCAACCTGGGCCAGCACGAGATCGCGTTCCGCTACGACGAGGCGCTGGCCTGCGCCGACCATCACGTGATCTACAAGAACGGGGCGAAGGAGATCGCCGCCCAGGAGGGCATGTCGATCACCTTCATGGCCAAGCCGAACGCCCGGGAGGGCAACTCCTGTCACATCCACTTCTCGCTGCGCGACACCGACGGCCGGTCGGCGCTGCTCGGTGACGGCCCGGGTCACCTGAGCGGGCTGGGGCAGCGGGTGCTGGCCGGCATGCTCGCCACCATGCGCGAGTTCAGCCTGCTGTTCGCGCCGAACGTCAACTCGTACAAGCGGTACCAGCCGGGCTCGTTCGCGCCGACCGCGTTGCGCTGGGGCACCGACAACCGCACCTGCGCGCTGCGGCTGGCCGGGCACGGCCAGGGGATGCGGGTGGAGAACCGGGTGCCCGGCGGGGACGTCAACCCGTACCTGGCGATCGCCGGCCTGGTCGCCGGGGCGCTGCACGGCATCGAGAACGACCTGCCGCTGGAGCCGGAGTGCACCGGCAACGCGTACGACGATCCGGACGCCGGACGCGTACCCGGGACGCTGCGCGACGCCCTGACGCTGTGGGAGGCTTCCCCGGTGGCCCGGGCGGCGTTCGGCGACGAGGTGGTCGCGCACTACGCCAACCAGGCCCGGGTGGAACTGGCCGCGTTCGACGCCGCGGTCACCGACTGGGAGCTGGTCCGTGGCTTCGAACGACTCTGAGCACCCGCCGACGACCGGGACGCTCCCGCAGAGCGGAGGCGATCCGGTGACGCGGGAAGATCCGGTGACCGAGGACGACCCGGTGACCGAGGTGGTGAACCCGGCGACCGGGCTGGTGGTGGCGACCGTACCGGCCACCACCCTGACCGGCACCGACGCCGCGATCGAGCGGGCGGCGGCGGCCTTCCCGCGCTGGCGGGCGGTGGCCCCGGCGGACCGGGCCCGGCTGCTGCGCCGGTTCGCCGCCGAGGTCGACGCGCACCGCGACGAGCTGGCCGAGCTGGAGGTCCGCAACGCCGGCCACACCATCGGCAACGCCCGCTGGGAGGCCGGCAACGTCCGGGACGTGCTCGACTACTACGCGGGCGCGCCGGAACGGCTCACCGGCGCGCAGATCCCGGTGCCGGGCGGGCTGGACGTCACGTTCCACGAGCCGCTCGGCGTGGTCGGGGTGATCGTGCCGTGGAACTTCCCGATGCCGATCGCCGCCTGGGGGTTCGCGCCGGCCCTGGCCGCCGGGAACACCGTACTGGTCAAACCGGCCGAGGTGACCCCGCTGACCGCGCTGCGCCTGGCCGAGCTGGCCCGCGACGCCGGCATCCCCGAGGACGTGTTCACCGTGCTGCCCGGCGCGGGACCGGTGGTGGGGGAGCGGTTCGTCACCCACCCGGCGGTCCGCAAGGTCTGCTTCACCGGCTCCACCGAGGTCGGCACCCGGATCATGGCCGGCTGCGCCGAGCAGGTGAAACGGGTCACCCTGGAGCTGGGCGGCAAGAGCGCCAACCTCGTGTTCGCCGACGCCGACCTGGAGCGGGCGGCGGCCACCGCCCCGTACGCGGTCTTCGACAACGCCGGCCAGGACTGCTGCGCCCGGTCCCGGATCCTCGTCCAGCGGCCGGTGTACGACCGCTTCCTGGAACTGCTCGAACCGGCCGTCCGGGCCGTCCGGGTGGAGGACCCGGCCCTGGAGACCGCCGAGATGGGTCCGCTGATCTCCGCCGGGCACCGGGAGCGGGTCGCGTCGTACGTCGACGGCGCGCGGGTCGCCTTCACCGGCACCTGCCCCGAGGGCCCCGGCTTCTGGTACGCCCCGACGGTGCTGCTGGCCGACGCCCCCACCGACCGGCACTGGCGGGCGGAGATCTTCGGGCCGGTGGTGTCGGTGCTGCCGTTCGACGACGAGGCCGACGCGGTCCGCCTCGCCAACGACACCGAGTACGGCCTCTCCGGCTCGATCTGGACCCGGGACGTGGGCCGGGCGGTCCGGGTGGCCCGCGCGGTCGAGGCCGGTAACCTCAGCGTCAACTCGCACTCGTCGGTGCGCTACTGGACCCCGTTCGGCGGGATGAAACGCTCCGGGCTGGGCCGTGAGCTGGGCCCGGACGCGCTGCACGCCTTCACCGACGTCAAGAACGTCTTCATCGGCACCGAGGAGTGAGCGTGCAGGGACGGTTGCGGGACCGGGTCGCGGTGGTGACCGGGGCGGGCAGCGGTATCGGATTGGCGACCGTCCGGCGGTTCGCCGCCGAGGGGGCCCGGGTGGTCTGCGTGGACATCGACACCGAGGCCGGCGGGCGGGCCGCCGAGGAGGTCGGCGGGGAGTTCGTGGCCGCCGACGTGGCCGACGAGACGGCGGTCCGGGAGCTGTTCGACGGGGTGGCCGACCGGTACGGCCGGGTCGACGTGGCGTTCAACAACGCCGGCATCTCCCCGCCCGAGGACGACTCGATCCTGACCACCGGTCTGGACGCCTGGGAACGGGTGCTCCGGGTCAACACCACAAGCGTCTACCTGTGCTGCAAGTACGTGATCCCGCACATGCGCCGGCAGGGCAAGGGGTCGATCGTCAACACCGCGTCGTTCGTGGCGCTGATGGGGGCGGCCACCTCGCAGATCGCGTACACCGCCAGCAAGGGCGGGGTGCTGGCGCTGACCCGGGAACTCGGCGTGCAGTTCGCCCGGGAGGGCGTCCGGGTCAACGCGCTCTGCCCCGGCCCGGTCGCCACCCCGCTGCTGCGGGAACTGTTCGCCGCCGACCCGGAGCGGGCCGCCCGCCGCCTGGTGCACGTGCCGATGGGCCGGTTCGGCGAACCCGAGGAGATCGCCGCCGCGGTGGCCTTCCTGGCCAGCGACGACTCGTCGTTCATGACCGCCGCGCAGTTCGTGGTGGACGGCGGCATCACCGGCGCGTACGTCACCCCGCTGTAGGCGTAGGGTCCGGTGTCGGCGGGTTGCCGCCGGGTCACGCCACGATGAGGCGCAGGTAACCAGCGCCCCTCGGCGTGGATGCGTTACGTTGCTGGCTCGGCTGGGTACAAGGCGGATCACGGGCGGGCGGATCATCACGGGCGCTGAGGTAAGGCCGGAGCGGGGAGGCAACATGAGCTCGGCCCAGGGGGGCGGCGGAGACGGGTGGGGCGGCCCATCCGTCGGCACCGTCAACGGCGGCCCGGCTCCGCTGCTGGCGGCCGCCCTGGCCGCCGGGGGCGAGATGGGCACCCGGATCCGGGACTTCGACTGGACGACCACCCCGCTCGGCAACCCGGACCACTGGTCGACGGCGCTGACCGGGGCGGTGGCCATGATGCTCTCCTCCAAGGCCCAGATCGTGATGTTCTGGGGTGACGACCACCTCGCCTTCTACAACGACTCCTACCAGCCGACCATCGGCGCCAAGCACCCGCAGGCGCTCGGCGCGCCGGCCCGGGACAACTGGGTGGAGACCTGGGCCGACCTGGGGCCGCTGCTGGACGGGGTACGCGGCACCGGTGAGGCGTACCGGGCCGAGGACCGGCCCTTCCTGCTCGACCGGCAGGGCTTCGTGGAGGAGGTCTACTTCGACGTCTCCTACGACCCGGTCCGGGTGGAGGACGGTTCGATCGGCGGCGTCTTCTGCATCGTCAACGAGACCACCGGCCGGGTGCTCGGCGAGCGGCGGCTCCGGGCGCTGGCCGAGTTGGGTGCCCGGCTCGCCGAGGTGGACAGCAGCGCCGACCTGGGCCGGGTCACCGCGCAGGTGCTCGACGCGCACCGCGCCGACGTCCCGTTCGGGCTGCTCTACCTGGCCGACGACACCGGCCGGCCCACCCTGGTCGGCTGCAGCGGCGCCGACCCCGACCGGCTGGTCCCGCCGGCCGACCTGCCGGACGCGGTCCGCCGGGTGATCGAGGGCGGACCGGCCGACAGCGTGGCCCTGGCCGACCTCGGCGTGGCGGCCCCGGTCGACGCGGCCGGGCAGGCGCTGGTGCTGCCGGTCTCCGCCACCAACGAACCGGTCGGCGCGCTCGTCCTCGGCGTCGCCGCCCGGCACCCGCTCACCGAGGAGTACCGCACCTTCCTGGACCTGGTCGCCGCGCAGGTGTCCCGCGCGCTGGCCCGGCAGCGGGCGTACGAGCAGGAACGCGCCCGCGCCGCCGAGCTGGCCGCGCTCGACCGGGCCAAGACCAACTTCTTCGCCAACGTCAGCCACGAGTTCCGTACCCCGCTGACCCTGGTGCTCGGCCCGCTGGAGGACATGCTGGCCGACCCGGAGCTGCCGGCCGGTTACACCCAGCGGCTCACCATGATGCACCGCAACGCGCTGCGCCTGCTCAAGCTGGTCAACACGGTGCTGGACTTCTCCCGGCTGGAGTCCGGCCGGCTCGCCGCCCACTACCAGCCCACCGACCTGTCCGACTACACCGCCCGGCTGGCCAGCACGTTCCGCTCCGCCACCGACCGGGCCGGGCTGCGGCTGACCGTGGACTGCCCGCCGCTGCCCGCGCCGATCTTCGTGGACCGCGACATGTGGGAGAAGATCGTCCTCAACCTGGTCTCCAACGCGGTGAAGTTCACCTTCGACGGGGAGATCCGGGTCCGGGTCCGGGCGATCTCCGGCGGCGCGCGGCTGGAGGTGACCGACACCGGCGTCGGTATCGCCGACCAGGAACTGCCGCACGTCTTCGAACGGTTCCACCGCGTCCCCGGGGTGCGCTCACGTACCCACGAGGGCACCGGCATCGGGTTGGCGCTGGTCCGCGAGCTGGCCGACATGCACGGCGGCGAGGTCGGCGTGACCAGCCGGGTCGGCGAGGGCAGCACGTTCACCGTCACCGTGCCGTTCGGCACCGGGCACCTGCCGGCGGACCGGGTGGCCGCCGGGGGGCCGGTCCCGCTCACCGAACCCGAGCAGGCCCGGCTCTACGTCGCCGAGACCGCGTTCTGGGCCGGTGACGACGCCACGGTCCCCGCGGCGGCCCGGCCGGAAGGACCCCGGTCGGGGCGGATCCTGATCGCCGACGACAACGCCGACCTGCGGGAACACGTCACCCGGCTGCTCGCCCCGTACTGGGAGGTGGTCGCCGTGCCGGACGGCGTCGCCGCCCTCGTCGCGGTCGCCGAGCACCCGTTCGACCTGGTGCTGACCGACGTGATGATGCCGAGGCTGGACGGGTTCGGCCTGGTCAGCGCGCTCCGCGCCAACGTGCGGACCCGGCACGTGCCGATCGTGCTGCTCTCCGCCCGCGCCGGTTCGGCCGAGGCGGTCGCCGGGCTCTCCGTCGGTGCCGACGACTACCTGACCAAGCCGTTCTCCGGTCAGGAACTGATCGCCCGGGTCCGGGCCAACGTCGAGCTGGGTCAGCTGCGCGGGCAGATCATCCGGCAGTTGCGCTCACTGGCCGACGCCGCCGTCGCGGTCAACACCGCCCGGTCCACCGCCGACGTGCTCTCGGTCGCCGCCCGGCACGCGCTCACCCTGGTCGAGGCGGCGCGGGTGGTGGTCACCGCGTCCGGGGCCCGGTACGAAGCGGACGGCGGCGGCGACTCGGCGGGCGACCCGTCCACCGTCCTGCCGCTGACCGGCACCACCGGTGAACACCTCGGTGAACTGCGGATCTGGTGCCGGGAGGGCAGCCGCGCCGACGCCGAGCAGACCGCGCTGTCCGAACTGGCCCGGCTGGTCGGGGTGCGGCTGGAGAACGCCCAGCTCTACGAGGCCGAGCACCGCATCGCCACCACCCTCCAGCACAGCCTGCTGCCGCGCTCCCTGCCGCAGCTGCCCGGCGCGGTGGTGGCGAGCCGGTACCTTCCGGGCAGCGCCGACGTCGAGGTGGGCGGCGACTGGTACGACGCGATCGGCCTGGCCGACGACGAGTTGGTGCTGGTCATCGGGGACGTGGTGGGCAAGGGCGTGCCCGCCGCCGCGGCCATGGGTCAGCTCCGCAACGCGCTGCGGGCGTACGTGATGGAGGGGTTCGACCCGGGCGAGTCGCTGACCCGGCTGAACCGGTTGGTCGGCTCGGTCGAGCGACGCTCGTTCGCCACTGTCGTCTGCCTCTGCTTCAATCCCCGCACCGGGCGGTTGCGGTACGCCAGCGCCGGTCATCCGTCCCCGCTCCTGATCCGAGGAGGCGACGTGGCATTCCTGCACGACCGGGCCCTGGGCCCGCCGGTCGGCGCCATCCCCGGCACGTCGTACCGGACCGAGACCGAGACCCTCGCGCCGGGCAACCGGCTGCTGCTCTACACCGACGGGCTGATCGAGGACCGGAGCCTCGGTATCGACGTCGGCCTGGACCAGCTCCGGGCGGACGCGGCGGCCGCCGGCGGACACGTCGCGGACCTCGTCGACGCCGTCGTCGGGCGGGTGGTGGAGCGGCCCCGGCGCGACGACGTGGCGGTGCTCGCGCTGGAGGCGGCCGAGTTGGACCGGTTCACGCTGCGGCTGCCCGCCGACCCGACCCGGTTGAGCGTGCTGCGCAAGCGGCTGGAGGACTTCCTCGTCGCGCACTCCGTCGGTGAGACGGACCTGTTCGACCTGACGGTGGCGGTCTCCGAGGCGGCGGCGAACGCGATCGAGCATCCGGTCACGCCGACCGAGCCGGTGATCGACGTCGAGGTCACCATCGAGGACCGGACCGTGGTCGCCTCCGTCCGGGACAGCGGCCAGTGGCGGGAGTCGACCGGGGCCGGGTTCCGGGGGCGGGGCCTGTCCCTGATCCGGGCCCTCGGGGAGTTGACCGTCAGCCGGACCGCGACCGGGACGGTAGTGACGTTGCGCCGCCGGCTGGCGGACTGAGGCCGCGCCCGGGACGGACCCGAGCCCCCGTCGGGGACGATTCAGTCCGCTGCGAGCCAGTCCTGGTCGCCGAGGCCGGAGATGTCCAGCACCCGACGGACCTGCCGGGACGGCAGGACGGTCAGCGCGGCCGGGAAACGCTCGGCGAGCTGCAGGACGGCGTGCACGGCGGCGGAGTCGAAGAAGGTGACGGCGCGCAGGTCCAACGTGAGCCGGCGGGCCGGCTCCCGCAGCGCGGTCTGCCGCATCGTGTCGGCGGTCGCCATGTCGACCTCGCCGCGTACCACGACCCGGAGGTGATCCCCGTCGACCTCGGCGCTGGCAGCGAAGACGGGCGCGGGTCCCCCTTGATCCACGGTCACACCTTGGCACAGCGCACCGGCGGCGGCAACCACCGGACGGTGGGCGCACCCGGCCCTGCGGGGGCCGCCCGGTCCGGCGATAGGCTTGACGGATGACCGTCCGTGCGCCGTTGACCCCAGGCACGCTCTCTCCGTGGCGACCGGTGCCGTCGCACATCCGTCGACCGGAGTACGTGGGCAAGAAGCGCCCCCAGGAGTGGCGTGGCTCGCACGTCCAGACCCCGGAGACCATCGAGCGGATGCGGGTCGCCGGGCGGATCGCCGCCCAGGCCGTGCAGCTCGCCGGTGAGCACTGCAAGCCCGGGGTGACCACCGACGAGATCGACCGGGTGGTCCACGAGTTCCTGGTCGACCAGGGCGCGTACCCGTCGACGCTGGGCTACCGGGGCTTCCCCAAGTCCTGCTGCACCAGCCTGAACGAGGTGATCTGCCACGGCATCCCGGACTCCACCGTGCTGGCCGACGGCGACATCATCAACGTCGACGTCACCGCGTACGTCGGCGGGGTGCACGGGGACACCGACGCCACCTTCTGCGTGGGTGAGGTCAGCGAGGAGGCCCGGCTGCTGGTCGAGCGGACCCACGAGGCGATGATGCGCGGCATCCGCGCGGTCGCCCCGGGCCGCCAGATCAACGTGATCGGCCGGGTCATCGAGTCGTACGCCAAGCGCTTCGGGTACGGCGTGGTCCGCGACTTCACCGGGCACGGCATCGGTGAGGCCTTCCACAGCGGCCTGTACGTGCCGCACTACGACAGCCCCCGGCCCACCGACGTGATGGAGCCCGGGATGACGTTCACCATCGAGCCGATGATCACCCTGGGCACCCACCAGTACGACATGTGGGACGACGGCTGGACGGTGGTCACCAAGGACCGGAAGTGGACAGCCCAGTTCGAGCACACGGTCCTGGTCACCGAGACCGGTCACGAGATCCTCACCCTGCCGTGAGCGACACCCCGGCGGCGCTGCGCGAGGCGCACCACGCGGACGTGTCCGGCGGCTGGCTGCGGCCGGCCGTCTTCGGCGCGATGGACGGCCTGGTCACCAACATCGCCCTGATCGCGGGCGTCGGCGGGGGCGGGGTCTCGGCCCGCGCCATCGTGCTCACCGGCACCGCCGGTCTGGTCGCCGGGGCGATCTCGATGGGCCTGGGCGAGTACACCAGCGTCAAGTCGGCCAACGAGCAGGTCGCCGCCGAGGTCGCCAAGGAACGCCGGGAGCTGGAACGCCATCCCGAGGCGGAGGCCCGGGAACTCGCCGACGCCTGGGTGGCCCGGGGCCTGCCCCGGGACCTCGCCATGCAGGTCGCCGAGGCGGTCCGACGCGACCCGGAGGAGGCGCTGCGGGTGCACGTCCGGGAGGAGTTGGGCGTCGACCCGGACGACCAGCCCAGCCCCTGGACGGCCGCGTTCTCGTCGTTCGTCTTCTTCTCGATCGGCGCGGTGATCCCGCTGCTGTCGTACCTGGTCGGCTTCACCAGTCTGTGGCTGGCCCTGGCGGCCGGCGGGGCCGGGCTGTTCGCCGCCGGGGCGATCGTCGCGCGGTTCACCAAGCGGTCCTGGCTGCTCGGTGGGTTGCGGCAGTTGCTCCTGGGCGCGGCGGCGGCCGCCGCGACCTACCTCATCGGCGCCCTGATCGGCGTCCAGGGCGGCCTGGGCTGACCCCGCGCCCCGGCGGCCCCGCGCGCTTGGCGACCCCGGCGGGACCGTGCGCGCCCCTGGGCTCCCGCCACCCATGCCCGCGCATGACGGGCCCGTGCGCAGGGCGGGGACCGTTCAGCCGCCGGGGTGGCTTCCGTCCGACGCGTCGGTCGGGACGAGTCGGAAGACCCGGATCTCCCGCCCGCCGGCCCGTTCCAGGTAGGTCTGGTACGCCGGCCACTCGGTGACCAGGAGCCGCCACAGCCGGTCCCGTTCCGCGCCGGTGGCCAGTTCGGCCCGGACCGGCACCCGGCGACCCTTGACGGCCACCTCGGCGCGCGGCTCGGCGATCAGGTTCAGCGCCCAGGACGGCTGGTGCTGCTGTCCCCAGTTCGACCCGACCACCACGTACCCGTCGCCGTCGGGCACGTAGAGCAGCGGGTTGCTGCGGGGTTTGCCGGAGCGGCGTCCGGTGGTGGTGATCACCAGGGACGGCACCAGCCCGAGCGCGACCACCCGGCCCTTGGTGACCCGGCCGACCAGCCGGTCGGCGGGGACCAGCAGCCGGGCGGCGGCACCGAACCAGCGGTGGTGGCCCAGCCGCCGGGTCAGGTTTCCCAGAACGGACATCCGCCCAGTGTGCCGCCTTTGGCTCACGGAAGGGACCCCGGTGTCAGGGAACGGCCACCGCGGCGGCCCGTCCACGTGCCGACCGCCTCGACCACCCCCGCGCCGCAGGACCCGCCGCGTCGGTCAGCTCCGCGCCGCGGGCCCGCCGCGTCGGTCAGGTCCGCGCGACGGCGGCGGCCCACCCGGGACGGATCCCTGCTGGTGCGGGCCCGCGTCGCCGGCGGCGTCGGTCAGGTCCGGCCGGGGAACGGGACGGTCAGCGGGGTGCGCCGGGCGGTGCGCCGCCAGCGGGTGGCCCGGACCGCGCAGTCGGTCAGCGCGGCCAGCGCCCGGGCCCGTTCCGCGCCGGTGGTGGCGGCCAGCGCCGCCCGCCAGTACCCGGCGGTGCGTTCCTCCACCTCGACCGCGAGCCGCAGCGCGCTCTCCTCGTCGGTGACCGGGTACGGCAGCGCGTACCCGGCGAGGTCGGCGGGGACGGTGCCGCCGCCGCTGCTCAGCCGCAGCACCAGCTCGTCCCGGCGACCCCGGTGGGCGGCCTCGGCCTCCCGCGCGGCCTTGCGGGCGGCGTCGCCCAGTCGTACCCCGATCGGCCCGTACGCGAAGATCGCCGCGTACTCGGCGGTCAGTGCCGCGCCGAGCGCCTCCTCGACGGTCGGTGCCCTCATCGCAGGGCCTCCACGTGGGTGGCGCGGGCCGCCGCGATCGACCCGACCAGGGCGGCCCGGTCGGCGGGTGCGTCGGCGCAGCGGGTGGCCGCCTCGGCCCGTCCCCGCTCCTCGGCTTCCCGCAGCGTGGTGAGCACCGTGCCGGTGTCCCCGGTGGGTGGGTCGGCCGGCGCGCTCGGCGAGGCGGACGGCAGGGGCGTACCGATCGTCGCGGCCAGCTCGGCGGCGTGCGCCTGGTGCGCCTCGGCGATCGGGGTGAGCCGAGCCGCCAGCGCGGGGTCGGCGGCGATCGCGGCCCGGTGCCGGGCGGCGAGGTCGAGCGCGCCGTCGACCAGCGACTGCAGCGGGTCCGGCGGCGGTGGGGGGTCGTTGCGGCCCAGCAGGCCGCAGCCGGTCACCGGGGCGGTGGCTGCGCCGAGGGCCAGGAGTGTTCCGGTACGGAGCACCTTTCGCCGGGAATGTCCGGAGGTTTCGCCACGCTGTGTTGTTCTGCCGATCGCCACCGGACAAGTCAACACCATCGGCTACCGTTCGCGGGCAACGACGTCGGTGCGCCGCCCGGTCGCTTCGGCGGCAGGCGCGTTACGCTCTGCGCAGCCACCGGGGGCGAACCGCTCCGGTGGCGTGCCGCCGTGGTCGCCCGTCCGGGCACCGTCGACACCGAGAGGGGTGCGCCAGATGACGCAGCGTGGCCGTGCCACCAGGTCGACGGGGAGACCCCGCGCCAGCACCGCCCCGCGCGAGGACCTGGCCGCCCGCCGGTCCCGGCTGCGGGCCGTGATCGAGCCCGTGGTCACCGCCGCCGGGTACGACCTGGAGGATCTCTCCGTCTCGCGGGCCGGCCGTCGGCACGTGGTACGCGTGATCGTCGACGGTGACCAGGGCATCAACCTGGACGCCGTGGCGGACGTCTCCCGGGTGGTCTCGGTGGCGCTGGACGCCGCCGAGACCACCGACGGCGACCTGGTCGCGGGGGAGTACCAGCTCGAGGTGAGTTCCCCGGGGGTGGACCGCCCGCTCACCCTGCCCCGGCACTGGCGACGCAACGTCGGCCGACTGGTGAAGGTGACCACCCGGGCGGCACTGCCCGGTCAGCGCGCCGGACAGCCGGCGGACCGGCAGGTCACCGGCCGGGTGGTCGGGGCCGACGACGAGCGGGTGGTGCTCGACCTGGACGGCGGGCGCGCGGAGTGGACCTACGCCGAACTCGGCCCCGGCCGGGTGCAGGTCGAGTTCAGCCGCCTCGACGAGATCGACGAGGCGGACGAGTTCGACGGCACCGACCCGGCCGGCGAGGCCGGCGATGACATCGACGATGACGAAGATGATGTGGAGGACGAGGAGAGGTGAACATCGACCTCGCGGCGCTGCGCGCACTGGAGCGCGAGCGGGAGATCCCGTTCGACACGATCCTCGCGGCGATCGAGACCGCGTTGCTGACCGCGTACCGGCACACCGAGGGCGCCCAGTCGCACGCCCGGGTGGAGATCGACCGCAAGACCGGGCAGGCCCTGGTCTACGCCCAGGAGTTGGACGCCGACGGCACGGTGGTCCGGGAAGTCGACGACACCCCGCACGACTTCGGCCGGATCGCCGCGATGACCGCCAAGCAGGTGATCCTCCAGCGGCTGCGGGAGGCCACCGACGAGGTGCACTTCGGCGAGTACGTGGGCCGGGACGGCGACCTGGTCACCGGCGTGGTGCAGGCGCACGAGGCGCGGGCCGAGAAGGGCATCGTCAGCGTCGACCTGGGCAAGCTGGAGGGGGTGCTGCCGCAGTCCGAGCAGGTGCCCGGCGAGCGGTACGTCCACGGCGAGCGGATCCGGTGCGTGGTGGTGCACGTGACCAAGGGGATGCGCGGCCCGCAGATCACCCTGTCCCGGTCGCACCCGGCCCTGGTGAAGAAGCTGTTCGCCCTCGAGGTTCCGGAGATCGCCGACGGCACCGTGGAGATCAGCGCCATCGCGCGTGAGGCAGGTCACCGTACGAAGATCGCGGTCCGCTCCACCACGCCGGGCGTGAACGCCAAGGGCGCCTGCATCGGCCCGATGGGGCAGCGGGTCCGCGCGGTGATGAGCGAGCTGCACGGTGAGAAGATCGACATCATCGACTGGTCGGACGACCCGGCCACCTTCGTCGGCAACGCGCTGTCGCCGGCCAAGGCGCTCCGGGTCGAGGTGGTCGACCTCTCCACCCGGACGGCCCGGGTCACCGTGCCGGACTTCCAACTGTCGCTGGCGATCGGGCGGGAAGGGCAGAATGCCCGGCTTGCTGCCCGGTTGACCGGTTGGCGGATCGACATCCGCTCCGATGCCGAGCAGTCCGCGCCGGCCGGTCGACGCGGTGCTGATCACGTCCCGGAGCCGGGCGGCGCGATCTCGAGCAGCTAGGGGTAGACTTCTCCAGTGGTACGACGCGCGCAGCCGGAGCGCACCTGTGTGGGCTGCCGGAAACGCGCGCCGGCCAGCGACCTCCTGCGGGTCGTCGCGGTCGGTGACGAGACTGGTCACAGCCTCCGAGCCGATCCGGGCCGCAGGCTGCCGGGCCGGGGAGCGAACCTGCACCCGGATCCGGCCTGCTTCGCGCTGGCAGTGCGGCGTCGCGCCTTCGGGCGCGCGTTGCGTGTCACCGGGGTCCCTGATCACGGTGAGCTGGCGAAGCACGTCGACGCACCAAGCTCTACGTCCGGTCATCCCGACCGGACGGGAGTCGCTAGCAAGGTAGGACGACCGACA
Source organism: Micromonospora cathayae (assembly GCF_028993575.1). NCBI lineage: Bacteria > Bacillati > Actinomycetota > Actinomycetes > Micromonosporales > Micromonosporaceae > Micromonospora > Micromonospora cathayae. The sequence continues at coordinate 3,114,122 of NZ_CP118615.1, forward strand.
TGAGCACACGATGAAGTCCCTGAAATGACCAGGCTTCAAGTGCACGAGTGAGGTCGCTGCGGGTGCTGCCCGCACGACCTCGGAGTGAGGAGTGCAGTGGCAGGCAAGGCCCGCGTACACGAGCTGGCAAAAGAGCTCGGGGTCGAGAGTAAGACCGTTCTCGCCAAGCTGAAGGAAATGGGCGAGTTCGTGAAGTCCGCGTCCAGCACGGTCGAGGCGCCCGTCGCCCGACGGCTGCGTGGTGCGTTCGTCGCCGGCAACTCGACACCGTCCGCCCCACCGGCGGCGGCCCCGAGCCCGTCCCCGACGCCCACACCGACCCCGCCGCCGACCCCCGGCGAGCCCCGGATCTCGGCCAAGCCGATGCCGCCCCGGCGGCCGGTGCCAGGTCCGAAGCCGAAGGGGCCGGTCCCCGGCCCGCCGCCCGCGGTGACCCCGGTCGCCAAGCCGGCGAGTGCCCACGACATCGAGGTGGCCGCCGCCGAGGCGCGCGCCGCCCAGCTGAAGGCCGACCAGGAGGCCGCGGTCAAGGCCGCGCAGGCCGCCCGGCAGCAGCAGCGTGAGAACGTCCGCCGGGAGCCCCCGACGGACGGCACCACCCGTCCCGGCCCACGGCCGGGTCCGGGTCCGGGTGCGATCCCGCCCCGTCCGGGTTCGCCGGCAGCCGGTCGTACCGGTGCGCCGGCCCCGGGCCGTCCCGGCCCCGGTGGACGTCCGCCGGCGCGGGGCGCGGGCAACAACCCGTTCGGAATCTCCGGTGGTGGCCAGTCCCGGCCGCCGGCCAGCAGCAGCGGTGGCCCCCGGCCCAGCCCGGCGTCCATGCCGCCGCGGCCCAGCCCGGCCTCGATGCCGCCGCGGCCCAGCCCGGCCTCCATGCCGAGCCAGCGTCCCGGCCGTCCGGGTGGTCCCGGCGCGGGTCGTCCCGGCGGCGGCGGTGGCGCGGGTCGTCCCGGCGGCGGCGGTGGCGGTGGCTTCCGTGGCGGTCCCGGTGGCGGTGGCGGTGGCGGTGGCTTCCGTGGCGGTCCCGGTGGCGGTGGCGGTGGCGGTGGCTTCCGCGGCGGTCCCGGCGGCGGCGCCGGCGGTGCCGGTGCCGGCGGTGGCTTCCGGCCGGGCGCGCCCGCCGGTGGCGGCGGTCGTCCCGGTGGTGGCGGTCGTGGCCGTGGCGGCGGTGCCGCGGGTGCCTTCGGGCGTCCGGGTGGCCGGCCGACCCGTGGCCGCAAGTCCAAGAAGCAGCGCAGACAGGAGTTCGACAACCTGTCGGCCCCGACCATGAGCTCGGGTGCCCCCCGGGGTCAGGGTCAGGTCGTCCGGCTCTCCCGTGGCGCCTCGCTGTCGGACTTCGCCGACAAGATCAACGCCAACCCGGGTTCGCTGGTCCAGGAGATGTTCAACCTGGGCGAGATGGTCACCGCGACCCAGTCCTGCTCCGACGACACCCTCCTGCTGCTGGGTGAGCACCTGGGCTTCAACGTCCAGATCGTCAGCCCGGAGGACGAGGACCGCGAGCTGCTCGCGCAGTTCAACATCGACCTCGACGCCGAGGTCGCGGAGGACCGTCTGGTCAGCCGGGCGCCGGTGGTGACCGTCATGGGTCACGTCGACCACGGTAAGACCAAGCTGCTCGACGCGATCCGTAAGGCGAACGTGGTGGCCGGCGAGGCCGGTGGCATCACCCAGCACATCGGCGCGTACCAGGTCCACGTCCCGCACGATGGCGAGGACCGGGCGGTGACCTTCATCGACACCCCGGGTCACGAGGCGTTCACCGCCATGCGTGCCCGTGGTGCCCAGGTCACCGACATCGTGGTGCTGGTGGTCGCGGCCGACGACGGCGTGATGCCGCAGACGATCGAGGCGCTCAACCACGCCAAGGCGGCCGAGGTGCCGATCGTGGTCGCGGTCAACAAGGTCGACAAGCCGGAGGCGAACCCGGACAAGGTCCGCCAGCAGCTCACCGAGTACGGCCTGGTCGCCGAGGAGTACGGCGGCGACACCATGTTCGTGAACGTGGCGGCCAAGCCCGGCATCGGCATCGACGACCTGCTCGAGGCCGTGCTGCTGACCGCCGACGCGTCGCTGGAGCTGACCGCTCCGATCGACGGGCCGGCGCAGGGTGTGGCGATCGAGGCGCACCTGGACAAGGGCCGTGGTGCGGTCGCGACGGTGCTGGTGCAGAAGGGCACCCTGCGGGCGGGCGACTCGATCGTCGCCGGTGGGGCGCACGGCCGGGTCCGGGCGATGCTCGACGAGAACGGCAACCAGGTCGCCGAGGCCGGTCCGGCCCGTCCGGTCCTGGTGCTCGGTCTGACCGCGGTGCCGGGTGCGGGTGACACCTTCCTGGCCGCCGAGGACGACCGGACCGTGCGGCAGATCGCCGAGCAGCGGCAGGCGCGGCGGCGGGCGGCGAGCTTCGCCAACTCCCGTGGCCGGGCCACCCTCGAGACGCTCATGGAGCAGCTCAAGGAGGGCGAGAAGACCTCGCTCAACCTGGTGCTCAAGGGCGACGTCTCCGGTTCCGTGGAGGCCCTCGAGGACGCGCTGTTCAACCTCGACATCCCCGAGGAGGTCCAGCTCAGGATCATCCACCGGGGCGTCGGCGCGATCACCGAGAGCGACGTCATGCTCGCGAGCGCCTCGTCCGAGGCGGTCACGATCATCGGCTTCAACGTGCGGGCCGCCAACAAGGTCCGCGAGATCGCCGACCGCGAGGGCGTGGAGATCCGGTACTACGCCGTGATCTACCAGGCCATCGAGGAGATCGAGGCGGCGCTCAAGGGCCTGCTCAAGCCGGAGTACGAAGAGGTCGAGCTGGGCACCGCGGAGATCCGCGACGTGTTCCGCTCGTCCAAGGTCGGCAACATCTCCGGTTGTATCGTCCGGTCGGGGATCATCCGACGCAACGCCAAGGCGCGGCTGCTGCGCGACGGGGCGGTCGTGGCGGACAATCTCACGATCAGCTCGCTCAAGCGGTTCAAGGACGACGCCACGGAGGTCCGCGAGGGCTTCGAGTGTGGTCTGACTCTGGGCGGTTACAACAACGTCCAGGTCGGCGACATCATCGAGACCTTCGAGATGCGGGAGAAGGTCCGTAGCTGACCCCCGGTGACACCTGATCAAGGGGTTTACGCCCGTGTGGCGTAAACCCCTTGATCATGGGGGGCGGTGGCCGGGTATCGTCCGAGGCGATGTTCACCGGAACCGCGGTCTTCGACCTGCTGCTGCCGGGCGACTCCCGGTCGCTCAAGGCCAAGAGATCATACGTACGGCCGATCGTCGCGGCGTTGCGCCGGTTCGACGTCTCGGCCGCCGAGGTGGGAGCGCTCGACCTGCACGGTCGGGCCGAGATCGCCGTGGCCGTGGTGGCCGCGGAGGCGGCCCATGTCCGGGAGGTGCTCGACTCGTGCGAGCGCCTCGTGGCGGGCCGCCCGGAGGCGGAACTGCTGTCGGTCCGTCGACGTCTCTACGGCGCGGACGACTGAGTCGGTGCCGCGTGACGGCGACGCCGGCGCGGGTACTGTTCGAACTGTTGGCCGGTCCGGTCCGGTGGCGTCCGCGCCGCCCGGCCGGGCCGGAACGTCGATGCCGTGGAGGTGGCGGAGATGACGGATCCGGCCAAGGTACGCCGGCACGCCGAGCGGGTGCGTGAGCTGGTCGCGTCGGTGGTGCGGACCCAGATCAAGGACCCGCGGCTCGGCATGATCACCATCACCGACGCGCGGATCACCGCCGACCTGCGGGACGCCACGGTCTTCTACACCGTGCTCGGTGACGCCGCCGCGCAGGCCGGCACCGCCGCCGCGCTGGAGAGCGCGAAGGGCATGCTGCGCAGCACGGTCGGCAAGGCGCTCGGCCTGCGGCACTCGCCGACCCTGACCTTCGTCCTCGACGACGTCCAGGACCAGGTCAAGCACATCGACGACCTGCTGGCCCAGGCCCGTAACGCCGATGCCGAGGTGCAGCGGCTGGCCGCGAAGGCGGCGTACGCCGGTGACGCCCAGCCGTACCGGCTCGACTCCGACGACGACGAGTCCGACGACACCACCGGCGAGGAGTCCGACGACGTCTCCTCGACGGGTGGGGACCGGCGGTGACCGACGACTCCGGCGGATCATCCGGCCCGCTCGGCTCCGGTGGACCGGGTGGCCCGCTGGACTCCGGCGGGTCGACGGGCGGACGGGGTGGTCCGGGCGGATCCGCCGTCGACCCGTCCGGTTCCGGGGGGTCCGGCGGGCTGCTGGTGGCGGCGACGGAGCGGGACGGTGTACCGACCGGCCCGGTGGCCGTGTCCGGTCCCACCGAGGCCGACTGGGCCGCCGCCGTCGACGCGGTGCGCCGGCTCGCCCCGGACGCCCGGGTGCTGCTGATCTGTCACGTCAACCCGGACGGTGACGCGCTCGGCAGCATGCTCGGCTTCGGGCTGGGGCTGCGCCGGTCCGGTCTGCGTCGGGTGCAGGCGACCTTCCCCGGCCCGCCCGAGGTGCCCGAGCCGTTCCGCGAGCTGCCCGGGTTGGAACTGCTGGTGCCGGCCACCGAGGCGTACCCGGACCCGGATCTGGTGGTCTGTTTCGACGCGGCGAGCGAGTCGCGGCTGGGTGAGCTGGTCGACCGGCTGGACACCGCGCCGGTGGCGGTGGTGCTCGACCACCACGCCTCGAACACCGGCTTCGGTGACGTCCTGCTGGTGCAGCCGGGAGCCGCCGCGACCTCGGTGGTCGCCGAGGAACTGCTCCGCCGGCTCGGAGTGCCGCTGGACGCCGGGATCGCCGAGTGCCTCTACGTCGCGTTGGCGACCGATACCGGCTCGTTCCGGTTCGACGCCACCACGCCCGAGGTGCACCGGTTGGCGGCCCGGCTGCTCGCCACCGGCATCCGGCCCGGGGACATCTCCCGTCGGATCTTCGACACCCGGCCGTTCGGAGCGGTCCGGCTGCACGCCGACGTGCTCGCCCGGACCTGCCTGGAGCCGACGGCGGCCGGCGGCCACGGCTTCGTCTGGACGTACGCGACCCTGGACGACCTGGCCCGGCACGACCAGCAGCCGTGGGTGCTGGAGCCGTTGATCGACTCGGTGCGGTGCACCGCCGAGGCGGACGTGAGCTGCGTGCTGAAGCAGATCGCCGGGGACGCCTGGGCGGTCTCCCTGCGCAGCAAGGGCGCGGTGGACGTCAGTCTGGTCGCGGTGACCCTGGGCGGTGGCGGACACCGGTTCGCGGCGGGTTTCACCGGGCAGGGTACGGCGGCCGAGGTGGCCGGCCGGATTCGTAACACGTTGGACGTGGCCCTCATCAATCGGGATGATCGGGGCTGACTCCGGGGAGTGTCGGCCTTCCCGCGCTCCGTGACGGAAGGGGACAATCGCGGAATGGAGCAGCCCCACGAGATCGCCGCCGAGGCGCCCCGGGTGTGGGACCGTCCAGTGGTGGTCGTGCCCGTGCTGGCCTGCCTGTCCCTGGTGGGCGGCCAGCTACCCTCCTTCTCGACCTCGGCGAACCTCTACACCATCGGCACCGGCGGCGTGCTGGTCTGGCTCGGGCTGAGCCAGCGGGTGCCGCGTCGGCCCGCGCCGGAACGGCTGCGCCGGGGCGCGGTCTGGTGGGTGCTGCCGGTGATGATCTTCGGTGTCTTCGAGGGGGCCACCTTCGTGGCGGCGGCCGGGGACGATTTCCCCACCTTCTCCCGGCTGGCCGACCCGCTGCTGGAGGACGCCCTGGTCCGTTCCGCCGCCTGGTTCGCCTGGCTGGCGGCGTTCTGGGGGCTGGTGCGGCGATGATGCGGACGCTGGCCATCGGTGGCTTTCTGGTCTCGCTGGTGCTCTTCGCCGTGGTCGAGTGGGCGTCCCGCCGGGAGGGGTCGCGGGTGCCGTCCTTCGGTGACGTCTGTGCCTACGTCATGCAGTACCAGGTCGGTTCGGTGCCGGTGGGTCGGATCGGCCTGTTCGGCTTCTGGTGGTGGCTCGGCTGGCACTTCTTCGCCCGCTGAGGCCCGTCCACTTGCTGGGAACAGTGGGCAGCATGTGGAACTTAACGATAGCTTGGTTTCCGGGCGGTGCCGTGTCGCGGCGCTGCTCGTCGGCGGAGGTGTCCCACCGGACGCCCCCTCCTTCCAGGGTCGAACCGACCCGGGCCCATGCCGCCCGGGCCAGCCGAGCCGGGCGACCCCCGGGGCTGGTGGGGTGGGCGTAACGCCGGCCGCCCGCGTGGTGTCGCGGGTCGGCACCCCGTTCCCTGGAAGGGATCAGCCATGCCGAGCAAGCCCAAGCCCGAGACCACCGACGAGGCCCGCGAGCAGGCCCGTCGCGCCCTGCAGACCTCGATGGACACCCGCCAGTAACCCACCCCGGTCGGGCGGTGCCCAGCCCTGCCCGGCGGCCAGCGCGTAGGCCCTGGTGGCCGGGCGACGTGCCGGCGTAAGGACCGGCCGGCGATTGCGTGCGTTACGCGGCGCATGCCAGGATCGGGCCCATGGGAGCTTCCGCCGTGGCCGGGCCACCGGTGACGTCGGCCCGCCGGATCGCCGGGCTGGCTCTGCCGGCCCTGGTCGTACTCGCCGCCGAACCGCTCTACGTGCTGGTCGACACGGTGGTGGTCGGCCACCTCGGCGGGCTGCCGCTGGCCGCTCTCGCGGTCGGTGGGACGGTGCTCACCCTGATCGCCTGGCTCGGCACCGTTCTCGCGTACGGCACCACCGGTCGGTCGGCCCGTCGGTTCGGTGCCGGTGACCGGGCGGCGGCGGTGGCCGAGGGCGTCCAGGCGTCCTGGCTCGCCGGAGCCGTCGGTCTGATCGTGGCGCTCGCCATGCAGGTCGCGGCGGGACCGCTGGCGCGTACCCTCGTCGGGTCGGACGGCGAGGTGGCCGACGCCGCCGCGCAGTGGCTGCGGGTCGCGGTGCTCGGCGCGCCCGGCCTGCTGCTGGCTGCGGCGGGCAACGGCTGGCTCCGCGGCATCCAGGACACCCGACGGCCACTGTGGTTCGTCCTCGGTCCCAACCTGCTGTCCGCGCTGCTCTGTCCGCTGCTGGTCTATCCGGCGGGGCTCGGCCTGGTCGGTTCCGCGGTCGCGAACGCCCTCGCGCAGACCCTCGGCGGTGGCCTCTTCGTCGCCGCGCTGGTCGCCGAACGGGTCGCCCTGCGGCCCCGTCCCCAGGTCATCCGCCAGCAGTTGGTGCTCGGCCGGGACCTGCTGATCCGGGGCGTCGCCTTCCAGGCCAGCTTCCTGTCCGCGATCGCCGTCGCCGCCCGGTTCGGCGTCGCCGCGGTGGGCGCGCACCAGATCGTCGTCCAGCTCTGGTTCTTCACCGTGCTGCTGCTCGACGCGCTCGCCATCGCCGCCCAGGCGCTGGTGGGGGCGGCGCTCGGGGCCGGCGACGCGGCCGGGGCCCGCGCGCTCGCCCGCCGGCTCGGGCTGCTCGGTGGGCTCTGCGGCCTGGCCTTCGCCGTGCTCAGCACCGTCGGCGCCGGCCTGGTCCCCACCCTGTTCAGCTCCGATCCCCAGGTACGCGAGCAGGCCGCCGCGATCTGGCCGTGGTTCGTGGTGATCCAGCCGATCGGCGGGGTGGTGTTCGCTCTCGACGGGGTGCTGATCGGCGCGGGTGACGTTCGGTACCTGCGCAATCTCGCCGTGCTCGCCGCCCTGGGCGGCTTCCTGCCGGCGGTCTGGCTCAGCTACGCGTTCGACCTGGGCCTCGGCGGGATCTGGGCGGGACTCACCCTGTTCGTGGCGATCCGCCTGGTCGCCCTGCTGCTGCGGCTGCGCAGCGGCCGCTGGGCGGTGACCGGCCCCGGCTGAGCGCGGGCACCCGCGCCGCACCGCCGCCGGCAGCGCCGCCGCTATCGACCGGGCGGCCCGGAACCGCCGCGATCGACCGGGCGGCCCGGGGGAGCGGGCGCGGCAGTAGCCCCGCACGGATACCCCGCCGGCCCGCAACCCGGCCCCTCCGCCCGCCGGTCAGACGAGGCTGAACAGCGCGTACACGGTGAGCAGCAGGAACAGGGCGAGTCCCCAGGACAGGAAGAACGCCACGATCTTGAACGAGCGGGGGAACCGTTCGTGCAGCCGCTGCCGGTCCCGCCAGACCCACCAGCGTTGCCGGAGCGCGACCGCGCCCGGCACCCGCAGCATGGTCGCGGTGATCCGGTCGCCCAGGGTGACCCGGGGTGGCGGCGGGTTGAGCATCCAGTCCGGCAGGGTCGGCCGCTGCGCGGCCTGGTCCGGCCCGGCGGGGCGGCGGCCGGCCTGGTGCGGCCCGGCGGGGCGGGGCGCGGCCCGGTCCGGCGGCCGGTGGGTGGTGGTGCCGGCGTTCGCACCGGGCTCGGTGGGCATGGGTCTCCTTCGTGACCGGCCGATCCGTCCCGGACCGGGCGCGGCTGATTCTGACACCACCACCCCGGTGTGCGCTGTCCGTTTACGGCGCGCCGGCCCGGCCGGTACGGTGCGACACGGCTCCGTCCCGAATCCGTGACCGCGGTGGTGCCCGGTGGGTGGCGCGGGGGTGTCCCGGGGCGTCTGGCAGGCTTGGCCGACGTGAGCACAGACGGTCTGATCGTGGTCGACAAGCCCGGGGGCATGACGTCACACGACGTGGTGGCCCGGATCCGCCGGCTGGCGCGTACCCGGCGGGTGGGGCACGGCGGAACCCTCGACCCGATGGCCACCGGGGTGCTGGTCATCGGGGTCGGCCGGGCCACCCGGCTGCTGACGTACGTGATCGGCGCGGGGAAGAGCTACACGGCCACCATCCGCCTCGGCCAGACGACGGTCACCGACGACGCCGAGGGCGAGGTGACCGCCGCCGTCCCGGCCGGTGGGGCGGACGACGAGGCGATCCGCGCCGCCCTGTCCGCGCTGACCGGCGAGATCGACCAGGTGCCGAGCGCGGTCAGCGCCATCAAGATCAACGGGCAGCGGGCGTACAAGCGGGTCCGGGACGGCGAGACGGTCGAGCTGGCCGCCCGCCGGGTCACCGTGTCCCGGCTGGCGCTGCTGGCCGTGCGGCGGGACGTACCGGACACGCCGGACGTGGTGGACCTGGACGTGGACGTGACCTGCTCCTCCGGCACGTACATCCGGGCCATCGCCCGGGACGTCGGCCGCGCGCTGGGCGTCGGCGGGCACCTCACCGCGCTGCGCCGTACCGCGGTGGGCGGTTTCACCCTGGCCGAGTCGGTCACCCTGGCCGGGCTGGAGGAGCGGGCCCCCGACGTGGTCGGCCTGCCGCTCGCGGCGGCGGCCGACCGGTTCTTCCCCCGGCGGGAGGCCAGCGCCGACGAGGCGCGGACGCTGTCCCACGGTGGCCCGCTCGGCCCGGCCGGCATCACCGGCCCGTACGCGGTGTTCGATCCGTCCGGCGGGCTGGTCGCTATCGTCAGCGAGCGGGAGGGCCGGGCCCGCGCGGAGATCGTGCTCGCCCCGGCCTGAGCGCGGCGGGCGACACCAGGGCCGGTACGACCGCCGTCGGTGGTGGTCCCGACGGCGTGGGACCAGGGGAGGAGAGCGATGCAGCGCTGGCGGGGGTACGAGGCGGTACCCGGTGGATGGGGACGGTCGGTGGTCACCATCGGGGTCTTCGACGGCGTGCACCGGGGTCACCAGGCCACCATCGGGCACGCGGTGGCGCGGGCCCGGGAACTCGGCGTCCGGTCGGTGGTGGTGACCTTCGACCCGCACCCGGCCGAGGTGGTCCGCCCCGGCTCGCACCCGGCGGTGCTCACCGAGCCGGCCCGCAAGGCCGAGCTGATCGAGGCGCTCGGGGTGGACGTGCTCTGCGTGGTGCCCTTCACCCCCGAGTTCTCCCGGCTGCCGGCCGAGGCGTTCGTGCACGACATCCTGGTCGAGCACCTGCACGCGGCGCTGGTGGTGGTCGGCGAGAACTTCCGCTTCGGGCACCGGGCGGCCGGCGACGTGGCGCTGCTGGAGCGCCTCGGCCGGACCTTCGGCTTCGCGGTGGAGGGCGCGCCGCTGGTCGCCTCGGACGGCACGGTCTTCTCCTCGACGTACATCCGGGCCTGCGTGGACGCCGGTGACGTCAGCGCCGCCGCGGCGGCCCTGGGCCGGCCGCACCGGTTGGAGGGGGTCGTGGTCCGGGGCGACCAGCGGGGCCGCGAGCTGGGCTTCCCCACCGCCAACCTGCTCGGCCACCGGTACGCGGCGGTGCCCGCCGACGGCATCTACGCCGCCCGGCTGGTCCGGCGCGGCCACCCCGAGCCGTTGGCCGCCGCGGTCTCCATCGGCACCAACCCGACCTTCTCCGGCCGGGAACGCCGGGTCGAGGCGTACGTGCTGGACTTCACCGGCGACCTGTACGGTGAGCGGCTCGCCCTGGACTTCGTGGCGCACCTGCGTGAGCAGCGCCGGTACGACTCGATCGAGCCGTTGATCGCCCAGATGAACGAGGACGTCGAGCGGACCCGGACGGCGCTCGGCTGAGGCGTTTGCGCCGCTGGCGGCCCCTTGGTCGAGCGCTTTCCGGAGGGGCTGGTAATCTGGCGGGGACGTCGGTCAACCGACGCGGGGCCTCGCGTGCCTGCTCGACGCCGCGGGTGCGAGGTTCGTCCGGAGTCCGCTCTGCCGGACCCGGATGCGACGCCCACTGACTCAACCCATCGAAACAGGGAGAAAATGGCGCTCGACCAGGAAGCCAAGGCCAAGATCCGCGCGGAGTACGCCACCGCCGAGGGTGACACCGGTTCCCCCGAGGTGCAGGTGGCCGTGCTCACCAAGCGGATCGCCGAGCTCACCGAGCACCTGAAGGTGCACAAGCACGACCACCACAGCCGCCGTGGGCTGCTGCTGCTGGTCGGCCGTCGCCGTCGGCTGCTCAACTACGTCCAGAAGAAGGACATCAACCGCTACCGGTCGCTCATCGAGCGGCTCGGCCTGCGCCGGTGACGTGACGGGGGAGTGACCGACCGAGGTCACTCCCCCGATCGGCGTCCCCACCCGAACACCAACCAAGGGCCGCGCGACCACCCTAGACGGGAGCCGGTCAGCGTACCGGTCTCCGGTAGTGGCCTCCGGGAGCCCCGGCATCCGCCGGCACCCCGGGCGCTTCGATCGAAGACCGGCCGTCTGAGCAGCTCCCGAGCGTCGCGGGCCCCCGACGTAAGGAGCACGACTCACCCATGACCGAGAACCGACTCGGCACCGAATCCCGTACCGCCGTGATCGACAACGGGGCCTTCGGCACCCGTGAGGTCACCTTCTCCACCGGCCGGCTGGCCCGCCAGGCCGCCGGTTCCGTCATCGCCCAGCTCGGCGAGACGGTCGTCCTCTCCGCCACCACGGCCGGCAAGCACCCGAAGGAGCAGTTCGACTTCTTCCCGCTGACCGTGGACGTCGAGGAGCGGATGTACGCCGCGGGCCGGATCCCCGGCTCGTTCTTCCGCCGCGAGGGCCGGCCCAGCGAGGACGCCATCCTCACCTGCCGGCTGATCGACCGGCCGCTGCGCCCGTCGTTCGTCAAGGGCCTGCGCAACGAGGTCCAGGTCGTCGAGACCGTCCTCGCGCTCGACCCGCAGCACCCGTACGACGTGGTGGCGATCAACGCCGCCTCGATGTCGACCAAGCTCTCCGGCCTGCCGTTCTCCGGCCCGATCGGGGCGACCCGGATGGCGCACGTGGACGGCCAGTGGGTGGCCTTCCCGACCCGCGACGAGCTGGGCCGGGCCACCTTCGACATGGTGGTGGCCGGTCGCGCGCTGCCGGACGGCGACGTGGCGATCATGATGGTCGAGGCCGAGGCCACCGAGCACACCGTGGCGCTGGTCGCCGGGGGCGCGCCGGCCCCGACCGAGGAGGTCGTGGCGAGCGGCCTGGAGGCCGCCAAGCCGGCGATCCGCGAGCTGTGCCGGGCGCAGAGCGAGCTGGCCGAGGTGGCCGCCAAGCCGGTCACCGAGTTCCCCACCTTCCTGGACTACCAGTCCGACGTCTTCGACGCGGTGGCCGAGCTGGCCCGGGGCGAGGTCGCCGAGGCCCTCAAGATCGCCGGCAAGGCGGACCGCGAGGAGGCCCTGGACCGGGTCAAGGCCAAGGTCGTCGAGGAGCTGGGCCCGCGTTTCGAGGGCCGGGAGAAGGAGCTCAGCGCCGCCTTCCGCTCGCTGAGCAAGTCCGAGGTCCGCAACCGGGTGCTGCGTGAGCAGGTCCGGATGGACGGCCGGGGGCCGCGCGACATCCGGCCGCTGACCGCCGAGGTCGGGGTGCTGCCCCGGGTGCACGGCTCGGCGCTGTTCGAGCGGGGCGAGACGCAGATCCTCGGCGTCACCACCCTGAACATGCTCCGCATGGAGCAGATGCTGGACACGCTCGCGCCGGAGACCCGCAAGCGCTACATGCACAACTACAACTTCCCGCCGTACTCGACCGGTGAGACCGGTCGGGTCGGTTCGCCGAAGCGGCGGGAGATCGGCCACGGCGCGCTCGCCGAGCGGGCGCTGATCCCGGTGCTGCCGTCGCGTGAGGAGTTCCCGTACGCGATCCGGCAGGTCTCCGAGGCGCTCGGCTCGAACGGCTCCACCTCGATGGGGTCGGTCTGCGCCTCCACCCTGGGCCTGCTCTCGGCCGGTGTGCCGCTGAAGGCCCCGGTCGCCGGCATCGCCATGGGCCTCATCTCCGACGAGGTGGACGGCAAGACCGAGTACGTCACGCTGACCGACATCCTCGGTGCCGAGGACGCGTTCGGTGACATGGACTTCAAGGTCGCCGGCACCCGGGAGTTCGTCACCGCGCTCCAGCTCGACACCAAGCTCGACGGCATCCCGTCGGACGTGCTGGCCGCCGCGCTCCAGCAGGCGCACGAGGCCCGGCAGACCATCCTGGACGTGATGCAGGCGGCGATCGAGGCTCCGGCCACGATGAGCGACTACGCGCCGCGGGTCACCACGGTCAAGATCCCGGTCGACAAGATCGGCATGGTGATCGGCCCGAAGGGCCAGACCATCAACGCCATCCAGGACGAGACCGGCGCCGAGATCTCCATCGAGGACGACGGCACCATCTACGTCGGCGCGACCAACGGCCCCTCGGCCGAGGCGGCGGTGGAGCGGATCAACGCGATCGCCAACCCGACCATGCCGAAGGCCGGCGACAAGTTCCTCGGCACCGTGGTCAAGACCGCCGCGTTCGGGGCGTTCGTGTCGCTGCTGCCCGGCCGGGACGGCCTGCTGCACATCTCCAAGGTGGGCGACGGCAAGCGGGTGGAGAAGGTCGAGGACTTCCTCAACGTCGGCGACAAGGTCGAGGTGGAGATCGCGGACATCGACGCCCGCGGCAAGATCTACCTGGACAAGGTCCGGCCGGAGGGCGCGGAGGCGCCGGCCGCCGCTCCCGCCGAGGGCGGCGACCGGCCGGCCGGTCGGGACCGGGGCGACCGGGGCCCGCGCGGCGACCGGGGCGAGCGCCCGGCCCGGAGCGAGGGCGGCGAGGGCGGCGAGCGCCCGCGTCGTGAGGGTGGCGAGGGCGGCGAGTCCCGCCCGCGCCGCCGGACCCGGCACAGCTAGTCCCCGCCGGACCCGGCGCGGCTGGTTCGCGCCGGTCCGGCACAGCCAGTCCCGGCGCGGTCGGTGCCACCGGCCGCGCACCGGGCCCGTCAGCGCGCCACCGGCGCGGCTGACCGTACCCGTCGACCAGCCCGGCTCGTCCGAGCCGGGCTGGTCCGTCGGCGGGCACCATCTCCACCCCGTCCAGTCAGGAGCCAGGTACCGGTGAGTCGGGTCGACCACGCAGTGTTCACCGAGGGACGCCCGGGTCACCGGGCCCGCGCCGCCGGGGCCGAGCAGCCCGGCCGACCGACCGCCGCCCGGGCGGTGACCCGGACGCTGAGCGACGACCCGCTGGGCGGGACGGTGCGTCGTACCGTGCTGCCGAGCGGGCTGCGCGTGCTGACCGAGGCGATCCCGGCGATGCGCAGCGTCTCGTTCGGCGTCTGGGTGGCGGTCGGCTCCCGGGACGAGACCGGCCCGCAGGCCGGGGCCGCGCACTTCCTGGAACACCTGCTCTTCAAGGGCACCCACAAGCGCACCGCGCTGGACATCTCCGCCCAGATCGAGGCGGTCGGTGGTGAGACGAACGCGTTCACCACCAAGGAGTACACCTGCTACTACGCCCGGGTACTGGACCAGGACCTCCCGCTGGCCATCGACGTGATGTGCGACCTGGTCGCCGACTCGCTGATCGAGGCGGCGGACGTGGAGACCGAACGCGGGGTGATCCTCGAAGAGATCGCCATGCACGACGACGAACCCGGCGACGAGGTGCACGACCTGTTCGCCCGGGCCGTCTACGGCGACCACCCGCTCGGCCGGCTGATCTCCGGTACCGAGGAGACGGTGACGCCGATGACCCGCCGGCAGATCCAGGGCTTCTACCGGAAGCGGTACGTCCCGCCGCAGATCGTGATCGCCGCCGCCGGGAACCTGGACCACGCGACCGTGGTGAAGCTGGTCCGGCAGGCGCTGAAGGGCAGCCCGCTGGACACCGACCCGGCGTCGCCGGCACCGTACCGCCCGAACACCCCGGCGGTCCGGACGAAGCCGGCCACCACCCTGGTCGAGTCGAAGGAGACCGAGCAGGCGCACGTGATCCTCGGCTGCCCCGGCATCGACCGGCTCGACGAGCGGCGGTTCGCCCTCGGGGTGCTCAACAACGTGCTCGGCGGCGGCATGTCGTCCCGGCTGTTCCAGGAGATCCGGGAGCAGCGCGGCCTGGCCTACTCGGTCTACTCGTACGCCAGCCAGTACGCCGACTCCGGCCTGTTCGCGGTCTACGCGGGCTGTGCGCCGGGCAAGGTGGACGAGGTGCTCGAACTGACCCGCGCCGAGCTGGCCCGGGTGGCCGCGGACGGGCTGACCGAGGCCGAGGTGGCCCGGGGCAAGGGCATGAGCAAGGGTTCGTTCGTGCTCGGCCTGGAGGACACCGGTTCGCGGATGAGCCGGCTGGCCAAGGGGGAGCTGCTCTACGGCGACCTGGTGCCGGTCGACCAGTTGCTGGCCCGGGTCGACGCGGTCACCGTGGCCGACGTCAACACCCTCGCCGCCGACCTGTTGGCCCGGCCGATGTCGCTGGCCGTGGTCGGTCCGTTCGGCGCGGACGACTTCGCCCGCTGAGGTTTCACCTGCTGGGCCGGCCCGGCTCCGGCCGGAGGACCGTGCCCGGTCTGGGATAGGTTGTGCCCGTGAGTGACGAGCAGGGGAAGCGGGCCGACGGCCCGGTCCGGGTCGGTGTGCTGGGGGCCCGGGGCCGGATGGGCGTCGAGGTGTGCAAGGCGGTCGCCGCGGCCGAGGATCTGGACCTGGTGGCGGCGATCGACCAGGGCGACGACCTCGCCGCCGCCGCGACCGCCGACGTAGTGGTCGACTTCACCACCCCGGACGTGGTGCTGGACAACCTGCGCTGGTGTGTCGACCACGGGATCAGCGCGGTGGTGGGCACCAGCGGCTTCACCGAGCAGCGGCTCGCGCAGGTGCGTGACTGGCTGGGCGAGCGCCCCGGGGTGGGGGTGCTGGTCGCGCCCAACTTCGGCCTCGGCGCGGTGCTGATGATGGAGTTCGCCGCGAGGGCCGCCCGGTACTTCGAGTCGGTGGAGATCATCGAGCAGCACCACCCGGGCAAGCTCGACGCGCCGAGCGGCACCGCCACCCACACCGCCCGGTTGATCGCCCGGGCCCGCGCCGACGCCGGCCTGGGGCCGTCGCCGGACGCCACCACCAGCGAGGTGCCGGGCGCGCGCGGCGCCGACGTCGACGGGGTACGCGTGCACGCGGTCCGCGCCACCGGCCTGGTCGCCCACCAGGAGGTGCTGTTCGGCGCCACCGGTGAGACGTTGACCATCCGGCACGACTCGTACGACCGGGTCTCCTTCATGCCCGGTGTGCTGCTGGCAGTCCGGGCGGTCCGCCGGCACCCCGGCCTGACCGTCGGCCTCGACGCGTTCCTGGACTAGGGCGGTTGTCGGAGTCCCGGCCAGGGACCTCGACACCGGCCCTAATCGGGTCGCCGGATCCCCGGGCCGCCCCTAGGCTGCCCGGGTGATCGACTCTGACGTGCGGGACCGGCTCGGCCGCCGGGTGACCCTGCGTCCGGTGGACGACGACAACTGGCGGGCGGTGGCGGACGTCGCCCCACGCGACGACCAGCGTGACTGGGTGCCCGCGCTGGCGGCCCGGTACCTGCTGCTGACCACGCGTTCCGAGGTGTGGTCCTCGCTGGCCGTGTACGCGGACGGGACCGTCGCCGGGCACGTGATGTGGGGGGTGGACGACGACGGTTCGCGATGGATCGGCGGGATGATCGTCGACGCGGCCGAGCAGGGCCGGGGCGTCGGCGCGGCCGCCGTGGCGACGCTGGCCGGCTGGCTCGCCGACCAGGGTGGGGGTGCCCCGGTGCGGCTGTCGTACCACCCCGGCAACACCGCCGCCGCCCGGCTCTACGCCGGCCTCGGCTTCGTGCCGACCGGTGCCACCGAGGGCGACGAGATCGTGGTCGAACTCGCCGCCCCGCGAGGCGGGGCCGCCTGACCTGCCCGACCCCGTGGCTGGTGCCGGGCCCCCGGCCCCGGCCGGCGCGCCGATCCGCTCAGCGGACCCCGGTCGGCGCGCCACCGCCTCCGGGTACCGCCGGCAGGGCGTCGGTCCCGGGACGGGGCGCGGGAACGGTCCGGCCGGTGAGGCGGAGCCCGGCCGGCAGCCCGTCGACGGTGACCGCCCCGGTCCGGTCCACCGTGACGTCGGTCGCGGTGTCCGCGATCCGCAGCCCGGACGCCGACACCGCGCCGAGGTCGGCTCCGGCCAGCGGGGCGAGCCGGACCGTCCCGGCGGGAACGTCCGGGTAGAGGCCGGTGGCCGCCTGGAGCAGCAGCACCGCCCCGGCCGCCGACCACGCCTGGGGCCGGCACGCGGCCGGGTACGGCACCGGACGGCCCAGGGCGTCCCGGTCGTCGCCGCCGTACAGCTCCGGTAGCCGGTAGTCGAACGCCTCGGCGGCCCGGAGCAGCCCTTCGGCGAGGGTGAGCGCGGTGTCGCGGAAGCCGGCCCGGGCCAGCCCGCCGAGCACGATCGCGGTGTCGTGCGTCCAGACCGAACCGCAGTGGTACGACAGTGGGCTGTACCCGCCGTCGGTGCGGGACATGGTGCGCAGCCCGAAGCCGCCGGTCATCGCCTCGGTGGCGAGCAGCTGCGCCACCTGGGTCTCCTCGGCGACGTTCAGCAGGCCGGTGCCGAGCAGGTGGCCGATGTTGCTGGTCAGCGAGTCGACCGGGCGCTTGTCCCGGTCCAGGGCGAGGGCGGGCTGCGGCCCGTACGCGCCGTCGACCCAGAAGGTGGCCCGGAACCGGTCGGCGAGTTGCCGGGCGTACGCCCGCCAGGCGTCGCCGCCGGGCCGGTCGAACGCGTCGAGCAGGGCCGCCCCGTTCACCGCCGCCTGGTGGGCGTACCCCTGCACCTCGGCCAGCACGATCGGGGACTGCGCGATGGTGCCGTCGGCGAACCGCACCGCGTCACCGGAGTCCTTCCAGCCCTGGTTGGCCAGCCCGTGACCGGTGGTGTCGACGTACTCGACGAGCCCGTCGCCGTCGGCGTCGGCGTGCTCGCGCAGCCATCCCAGCGCGGCCTCCAGGTACGGCAGCAGTGGCTCGACCTGGTCGGCCGGCAGCCCCCAGCGCCACGCGTCGTGCAGCAGGTTGACCCAGAGCATGGTGGCGTCGACCGTGCCGAAGTAGACCGGCGGGAGCCGCAGGCCGTCGTCGGCGAGGGTGAACTCGTGCCGGCGCAGCTCGTGCAGGATCTTGCCGGGGGCCTCGCCGGTGGTCGGGTCGACCCGGGTGCCCTGCCGGCGGGCCAGCACCCGCAGCGTGCCGGCGGCCAGGTCGGTGCCGAGCGGGAGCAGCATCCGGGCGGCCCAGAGGCTGTCCCGGCCGAACAGGGTGAGGAACCAGGGCACCCCCGCGCCGAGGAACACGTCGGTGGGATGGGCCGGTTCGGCGAGCCGTAGCGCGTGCAGGTCGGCCAGGGACCGGTCGAGGAGCCGGACCAGGCGACGGTCGTCGGCGCGTACCTCGGGGCGGGACCAGCCGGGGCCGTCGGGCGGGGTGACCACCACGGCGTGCGGGTCGGTGACGGTCAGCCGCCAGCGCAGCACGACGCCGCCCCCGCCGGGTGGCAGCTCGACCGGCCAGGCCAGCCGGGGCGCGGTGGCGGCCGGCCCGGTGTGCACGGTGGCGTCCTCGGCGTGCACGGTGACGGTGATGCCGTCGCCGGACCAGCGCAGCCGGCCGTCCGGGCCGACCCGGGCGGGTAGTGCCGGGCGGCTGTCGCCGGACTTGACCACCTCGATCGGGGCGAGGTCGCAGCCGAGGTCGACGCTGACCGTGGCCCGGACGCCGACCGTGGCGGTGGAGACCACGTGCAGTTCCTCGACCAGGCCGTCGGGGGTGAGCCGGCGGACCCGGTCGATCCGGACGGTCGGGTCGGGGTGCGGGTCACCGAGCCGGCGGGCCAGGCTGACGAAACGGGCCCCGTGCGGGCCGTCCGGGCCGGCGGTCAGCCCTTCCGGCTCGTGGCCGTCGACGCGCAGCTCGGCCCGGGAGAGCACCCGGGCGTCGGCGTGGAAGACCCCCTGGACGCCGATCGGTCGGATCTGCCCGGCCGCGTCGCCGAGCGCGCTGGTGGGGGCGAGGACGACCCCGACCAGCTCGTGCAGCAGGGGTTGCAGGTGCCGTTCGGTCACGGGGGAACTCCCAGGTACGTCGGCGGATCGGATCTCTTGACAGATCGTTCCGGGGGGTGCCAAAGTGCGAAACATTCCAGAAACTTGAACGATCCAATCCTGCCCTATCCAGTTTGGAACGTTCAAGACGGCGAGAGGGATTTCGTGCCACAAAAGGTGACCATCGCGACGGTGGCCCGGCAGGCCGGGGTCAGCCGCCAGACCGTCTCCAACGTGCTCAACGCCCCGCACATCGTCCGCGAGGAGACCCGGCAGCGGGTGCAGGAGGCGATCACCACCCTCGGCTACCGGACCAACCAGGCCGCCCGGCAGATGCGTACCGGCCGGTCCCGGCTGATCGCGGTCCGCATCGAACCCACCCGCGACGGCATCAACGGCGCGGTGCTCGACCAGTTCCTGCACGGCCTCTCCGAGACCGCCGGCACCGCCGGCTACCGGGTGCTGCTCTACACCGCCGCCGACGACGAGCAGGAGATCCGCGAGTACGACGACCTGCTCGGCGCGTACGAACTGGACGCCTTCGTGCTGACCAGCACCACCCGGGGCGACCCGCGTACCGCGTGGCTGGCCGACCGGGGCGTACCGTTCGTGACCTTCGGCCGGCCGTGGGACGACCCGGCGGCACACCCGTGGGTCGACGTGGACGGCGCCGACGGCACCGCCCAGGCCACCCGGCGGCTGCTCGCCACCGGCCACCGCCGGATCGGTTTCGTCGGCTGGCCGACCGGCTCCGGGGTCGGCGACGACCGCCGGCTCGGCTGGTACCACACCCTGCGCGCCGCCGGCCTCGACCCGACC
Organism: Micromonospora cathayae; assembly: GCF_028993575.1. Taxonomy (NCBI): domain Bacteria; kingdom Bacillati; phylum Actinomycetota; class Actinomycetes; order Micromonosporales; family Micromonosporaceae; genus Micromonospora; species Micromonospora cathayae. The sequence goes on from NZ_CP118615.1 coordinate 3,133,630, forward strand.
GACCTGGACCGGCACACCGAGGACGGCATCCCCCAGGGCGAGCAGGTCACCCGCGAGCTGCTCACCGCGCCCGCCCCGCCCACCGCCCTGCTCTGCGCCAGCGACTCGCTGGCCCTCGGCGCGCTCCAGGCCGTCCGGGCCGCCGACCCGACGATCCCGGTGATCGGCTTCGACGACACCCCGGTCGCCGCGGCGGTCGGGTTGACCAGCGTCCGCCAGCCGCTGCGGGAGGCCGCGGTGCGCTGCGTGGAACTGCTCACCGGGCTGCTCGACGGCACCCCCCGACCGAACCCGTCCCAGGTCCTGCTGAAGCCCCACCTGGTGCTCCGGCAGACCGCCTGACCCCCTTCCCCCAACCAACATCCCCACCAGGAGAGAAACGATGGCCCCTCGAACATTCCGCCGGGTGGCGGTGGCCGGCCTGACCGCCGCCGCCCTGCTCGGCTCGGCCGCCTGCGGCAGCGGCTTCGACGACTCCGGCGACGAGCCCCAGGCGTCCAGCGGACCGGCCAAGCTGGAGATCCTCATCGGCTCCTCCGGCGAGGCCGAGACCAAGGCGGTGCGGGACGCCGCCGCGAAGTGGGCCGGCGAGAGCGGCAACACCGCCACCGTCACCCCCGCCCAGGACCTCGCCCAGCAGCTCGGCCAGGCGCTCGCCGGCGGCACCCCGCCGGACGTCTTCTACGTCGACGCCAGCCGGTTCGCCGACTACGCCAGCGTCGGGGCCCTCGAACCGTACGGGGACAAGATCTCCGACTCGGGGGACTTCTACGAGAGCCTGCGGCAGACCTTCACCTACGACGGCAAGCTGTACTGCGCCCCGAAGGACTTCTCCACCCTGGCCCTCCAGATCAACACCGACCTGTGGACCAGGGCCGGACTGACCGACGCCGACGTCCCGACCACCTGGGACCAGCTCACCGCCACCGCCCGCAAGCTCAAGGCCGCCGGCCAGACCCCGCTGGCGATCGCCGACACCCGGGACCGGATCGGCGCGTTCCTGGTCCAGGCCGGTGGCTGGCTGACCAGCCCGGACGGCAAGCAGGCCACCGGCGACACCCCGGAGAACGTGCAGGCGCTGACCTACGTCAAGTCGCTGCTGGCCGAAGGGCTGGCCCGGTACCCGAAGCAGCTCGACGCCGGCTGGGGCGGCGAGGCGTTCGGCAAGGGCAAGGCGGTCATGACCATCGAGGGCAACTGGATCAAGGGGGCCCTGCAGAACGACTTCCCGAACGTCAAGTACAAGGTCGTGCCGCTGCCGGCCGGGCCGAAGGGCAAGGGCACGCTCTCCTTCACCCAGTGCTGGGGGATCGCCGCCAAGAGCAAGCACAAGGAGCAGGCCATCTCGTTCGTCGAGGCGATGACCTCGGGCGCGCAGCAGATGACCTTCGCCACCGCGTTCGGCGTCATGCCGTCCCGGCAGTCGGTCCGCGACCAGTACACCCAGCAGTTCCCGGCCGACCGGCCGTTCATCGAGGGCGCCGAGTACGCGCAGGGCCCGGTGAACGCCCCCAAGATGGACAGCGTCCTGAAGGACCTCGACACCGGCCTGAACACCCTCGCCACCGGCGACCCGAAGGCCGTCCTCGCCCGCTTCGACCAGAACGCCAAGGCGGCGCTCGGCGGCAGCTGAGGTGCGGTGAGGGGCCGGCCGGGGGAACCGGCCCCTCCCCGACACCCCGCCCGTCGAGGGAGGGAGGACGACGAATGGCGATCGACGCGCTGGCCGCACCGGCCACCCCGGCCGTACCGCCAGCACGACGGCGACGCGGCGGCGTACGCGGCAACGAGAACCTCGCGGGCTGGCTCTTCGTGGCCCCGGTGGTGCTGATCCTCGGGCTGTTCCTGCTGCTGCCGATCCTGATGGCGTTCTGGGTGAGCCTGACCGGCTGGAACGGCCAGGGCAGCCCGTTCACCGGGGACGTGCCGGTGGTGGGCGCCGACAACTACACCCGGCTGTTCACCGAGGAGGGGCTGGCCCGCCGGGACTTCATGACCAGTGTCCGGAACAACCTGTACTACGTGGCGATCGTCGTCCCGGCGCAGACCGCGCTGGCGCTCGGCCTGGCCCTGGTCGTGAACAACCGGATGCTGAAGGGCAAGGCGTTCTTCCGGTCGGCGTTCTACTTCCCCTCGGTCACCAGCTCGGTCGCGATCAGCGTGGTGTTCCTGTTCCTGTTCGCCAACTCCGGGGCGGTCAACGGGCTGCTGGCCCTGGTCGGCATCGACGGGCCGCAGTGGTTCGCCGACGCCCGGGGGGTGCTGCACATCCTGCTCGGCACGGTCGGCGTGGACCAGCCGCCGGCCGCCCTCACCGGCGGCGGGCCGTTCGGCCTGACCTGGTGGGACTGGCTCTCCGGGCCCAGCGTGGCGATGGTCTCGATCATCACGCTGGTGGTCTGGACCACGTCCGGCACGTTCATGCTGATGTACCTGGCCGCGCTCCAGAACGTCCCGGCCGCGCTGGACGAGGCGAGCACCCTGGACGGGGCCAGCCGCTGGCAGCGGTTCCGGTACGTCACGCTGCCGCTGCTGAAACCCACCACCTTCCTGGTGGTCACCCTCGGCCTGATCGGCACCTGGCAGGTCTTCGACCAGGTGTACGTGATGAGCCAGGGCGACCCGGCCAAGACCACCCTCACCCCGGCCTACCTGTCGTACCGGACCGCGTTCCGGGACTTCGACTACGGCTCCGGGGCGGCCATCTCGTTCGTGCTCTTCCTGATCATCATCGCGATGACCCTGCTGCAACGGTGGGTGATGCGCGACCGGGACGCCGGCCGTCGGCCGTGGTGGCGTCGACGCGTACCGGGGAGGTCCTGAGATGGCCGTGCTGAGCGGGCCGCGACCGACGCGCGACACCCAGACGACCGGCCGCCCCGGCGGCCCGCGCGGCCTGGTGACGACCTTCCTCGGGTACGCCACCCTGATCTTCTTCGGGCTGGTGTTCCTCTACCCGTTCGTCATCCAGCTCGGCAACTCGTTCAAGAGCGAACCGGACGCGGCGGCCAACCCGCTCTCCCCGGTCCCCGACCCGGTCGACCTGACCAGCTTCGAGCGGATCTTCGAGGGCACCGCGTTCCCGCTCTGGATGGGCAACTCGCTGCTGGTCACCGTCCTGGTCACGGCCGGCCGGGTGTTCTTCGACTCGCTCGCCGGGTACGCGCTGGCCCGGCTGCGGTTCCGGGGCCGGGCCGGACTGTTCGCGGCGGTGATCGCGGTGATGGCGGTGCCCGGCGTGGTGCTGCTGATCCCGAAGTTCCTGGTCCTCAACCAGCTCGGCATGTACGACAGCTACGCGGCGCTGATCGTGCCGCTGCTGGCCGACGCGGCCGGGGTGTTCATCATGAAACAGTTCTTCGAATCGATCCCGGTGAGTGTGGAGGAGGCGGCCCGGATCGACGGGGCGGGCGTGTTCCGGACCTTCTGGTCGGTGGTGCTGCCGATGGCGAAACCGGCCCTGATCACGTTGACCATCCTGTCCTTCCAGGGCTCCTGGAACGAGTTCCCGCACAGCCTGGTCGCCGTGCAGGACCCGGACCTGTTCACCCTGCCCCGGGGGTTGGCCGACCTGGTCAGCGGCTCACTCGGGTCGGGCACCCAGTACCCGCTGAAGCTCGGCGCGGCGCTGCTGGCGACCATCCCGGTGGCGATCATCTTCGTGGTGTTCCAGCGGTACTTCGTCCGGGACGCCAACGACGGCGCCGACAAGGGCTGACCGGTCGCCCGGACCGGCCCGGCCCACAGCGGCCGGGTCGGTCCGGGCCGGGGCCGAGCCGGTCCGGGCCGCCGGGGCTGAGCCGTTCCGGGCCGGGGCGGAGTCGGTCGCGCGCCGACCGGGGGCGACTCAGTCCGGCACCGACACGTGCAGCCGGAGCTGGGGGACGAGCATGTCGTCCACGTCCAGGGCCCGGCCCGCGCCGTCCGGCTCCCAGCCGGTCCCGGTGAGGAACTTCCGGGTCGCCTCGTCCCCCTCGAAGGCCCAGGCCACCGCCCGGGTCAGCCCGTCGTCGCGCCAGTGGTCGACGGCGGCGGCCAGCAGCCGGCTGCCGTGCCCGCGCCGACCCCAGCGCGGCTCGACCAGCAGGTCGGTCACCGCCGCCACGTCCGGGCCGAGCGACTCCGCCGGCTCCTGCGGGGCGAGGGCCTCCGCGTCGGCCGGACCGGCCGCCAGGAACCCCACCAGGAACGACGACTCGGCCTGCTCGACGGCGACCAGCACCCGGTGGGCGGCCGACGGCGGCTCGGTGACCGCCGCGGTCCACCGCCGCGCGAGGTACGCCTCGTCGAGGTTGTCCAACACGTGTCGTGGCAGAATCCGGCGATAGGCGACCCGCCAGGTCGCGAGCTGGATTCGTGCGATCTCGCCGGCGTCCTCGGGACGCGCCGGGCGGACGTACCCGAGAGCCATGGCACGGAAGCCTACGCAAGGCGAGGGAGGCGACGGTGCCCCAGGGTGCCACACGGACGGTCGGGCAGGTCGGCGTCGTCGTCCTGCTCGCCGGGGCGGTGACCGCGTTCCTCTCCGTGGCCGCCGTCCGGCACGGCTTCTTCGACCTGCAGGTCTACCACGGCGCGTTGACCTACTGGGTGCACGACGGCGGCGAGGTCTACGACTACCTCAGGCGGCCCACCAAGTACGGCTTCACCTATCCGCCGTTCGCCGCGCTGGTCATGCTGCCGATGGCGTTCCTGTCCTGGCACCTGGCGATCGTGGTCAGCGTGACCGCCACCGTGCTGGCCAGCCTGGCGGTGATCTGGCGGCTGCTGGACCCGGTCGCGGTCCGGGCCGGGTGGAGCCGCTGGTTCACCCTCGCCGTGGCGGCCTGCCTGGCCGCCGCGTTCGAGCCGATGCGCGAGACGGTCAACTTCGGCCAGGTCAACATGCTGCTGCTGTTCCTGGTGGCGGTGGACCTGCTGTGGCTCGCGCCGCGCGGCAGCCGCTGGCTCGGGGTGGGCATCGGACTCGCCACCGCGATCAAGCTGACCCCGGGCATCTTCCTGGTGTACCTGCTGGTCACCCGCCGCTGGCGGGCCGCGGCGGTGGCGACCGGCACCGCCGGGGCGGCCACCCTGTCCGCCGCCGCGCTCTTCCCGGACGCCTCCCGGGAGTACTGGACCCAGGCGTTCTGGAACACCGACCGGGTCGGTGAGCTGGCCTTCATCTCCAACCAGTCGTTGCAGGGCGTGGTGGCCCGGCTCGACCCGGGGCACCCGAGCACCCTGCTGTGGCTGGCGCTGGTCGCCGCCACCCTGGTGATCTGGGCCCGGCGCTGCCGGGCGGCGGTCGCCGTCGGCGACGAGGCCACCGGGTTCGCCCTGACCGGCGTGGTGATGTGCCTGGTCAGCCCGGTGACCTGGGTGCACCACCTGGTGTGGCTGCTGCCGGCGCTGATCCTGCTGGTGGACAACGCGATGGCCGCCCCGGCGGGCGGTCGCCGTCGGCGCGGCCTGCTCGCCTTCGCCGCCGTCGGGTACGCGGTGCTGTGCAGCCGGCTGGTGTGGCAGTGGGAACGCGGGTTCGGCGGCGTGGACGGCTTCGTGTTCAGCAACTTCTACGTCTGGATCAGCGTGGCGCTGCTGCTGGCGCTGCCGATCCGGCACCCGGCGGTCGGTCCGGACCGGCCGCCGGCCGGCGCGGACGGGGGCGGCTCAGCCGGGGTCGAGCCGGCCGGCGTACCGCAGCTCGGCCAGGGGGAGCGGGGGACGGCCACCGGCCAGCGGCACCGGATAGGTCGACTTCTCACCGTCCGGTGACAGCCCGGCCCGCGCGTAGAACCGCCGGGCCCGGCCGTTCGCCGCCAGCACCCAGACCCGGTACGAGGTCCAGCCCCGCCCGGTCAGGCCGGCCCGCGCCGCCGCCAGCAGGTCGGTGGAGGTGCCGTCGCCCCAGTGCGCCGGGTCGACGTACAGCCCGACCACCTCACCCCAGGTCCCGTCCAGCTCCGCGCGGCTCTGGTTGATCCGGTACGGCCCGAAGGTGGCGAACCCGGTCACCGTCCCGTCGACCTCGGCGAGCAGCGTGGTGAACGGGTTCGCCGGGTCGGCGGTGCCGGTGTCCCGGCGGCGTTGCGCCCAGGCCGCCACGCTGAGCCGGTCCAGCACCTCCGCCGGCATGATCCCGGCGTAGCCGGCCTGCCAGCCCCGGACGTGCACCCGGGCGACCGCCTCGGCGTCGTCGGGCTCCTCGCGGCGGATCGTACGCATGGCACCGTTCTATGCCCGCCGGGCCGACCGGTCCAGCGCATTGCCGGACGTGTCGTACCGCCGGGTTATCGTGCCCGACGATGGCCGCACCGGAATCGCTCTCCCTCGCCCAGGCCCGCCGGGTGGCGCTGGCCGCCCAGGGCTTCGCCGACCCGGCACCGTCCGGCGTGCCCACCCGCCGGCACCTGCGCCGGGTCCTCGACCGGGTCGGGCTGATCCAGATGGACTCGGTCAACGTGCTGCAACGGGCGCACTACCTGCCCCTCTACAGCCGGCTCGGGCCGTACCCGACCGACCTGCTGGACCGGGCCGCCTACCGCCCACCCCGCGACCTGTTCGAGTACTGGGGCCACGAGGCGTCCCTGGTGCCGGTGGAGCTGCACCCGGTGCTGCGCTTCCGGATGGCGCAGGCCGCCGAGAAGGCCTGGGGTGGCATGCGGCGCATCATCCGGGAGCAGCCCGAGCTGGTCGCCTGGGTGCGCGACGAGATCGCCGCCCGGGGCCCGCTCACCGCCGCCGAGATCGAGCACGACGCCCCCCGGGAGACCGGCAACTGGGGGTGGAACTGGTCGGTGGTCAAGCAGGCCCTGGAGTACCTGTTCTGGGCCGGCGAGGTGACGGCCGCCGACCGGACCACCTCCTTCGCCCGCCGGTACGACCTGCCCGAACGGGTGCTCCCCGCCGAGGTGCTGAACACGCCCACCCCCACCGACGCGGACGCGTACCGGACGTTGGTCGCGCTGGCCGCCCGCAGCCTCGGCGTGGCCGCCGAGCCGGAGCTGCGCGACTACTTCCGGCTGCCGGCGGACGCCACCCGCCGGGCGGTCGCCGAGCTGGTCGAGGCGGGCGAGTTGACCCCGGTCACCGTTCAGGGCTGGCGGCAGCCGGCCTGGCTGCACACCCAGGCCCGGCTGCCCCGGTGGGTCCGGGCGCACACCCTGGTCAGTCCGTTCGACCCGATCGTCTGGGAGCGGGCCCGCGCCGAACGGCTGTTCGGCTTCCACTACCGCATCGAGATCTACGTGCCGGCGGCGCAGCGGGTGCACGGCTACTACGTGCTGCCGTTCCTGCACGGCGACCGGTTCGCCGCCCGGGTCGACCTGAAGGCCGACCGGAAGGCCGGGGTGCTGCTGGTGCCGGCGGCCTGGGTCGAGCCGGGCGTCGACCCCGGCGAGACCGCCCTGGCGCTCGCCGCCGAGCTGTACCGGCTGGCCGGCTGGCTCGGGCTGGACGCGGTCGCCCCGCCCGCCGCCGGGGACCTCGCCGGGCCGCTCGCCGCCGCGCTGGCCGGCACCTCCGGTGTACCGTGAGCGGTGTGACGAGCGTTGACGGCCAGGCCGGTCCCGCCACCCCGCCGACCGGGTCGGCCCCACAGCCGCCGCCCGCCGCCGGCCCGGTCGGCGTCGACCCGTACGCCGCCGCGACCGGCCCCGGTCCCGCCGGTCCGGACCCTGTCGCTTCCGCCGGCCCGGCCGCTCCGGTCGCTGTCGGTTCCGCCGGTCCGGCCGGTCCCGGTTCCGGCACCGCCGGTCCGGCCGGGGCCGACCCGTACGCGTCGTGGCCGGCGGGGGCGGTGCAGGTCGCCGAGCCGGACCGTTTCACCCGGTTCGTGGTCGGACTCTACGAGCGTGCGCCGCGCTGGGCGGTGCCGCTGGCCGCGCTCGGCTGCGTCGGGGCCGGCGTGGCGTACGCGCTGGTCAGCGACCCGACCCGGGCGGCACCCGACGCGCTGCCCAGCTGCCTGCTGAAGTTGACCACCGGGCTGGACTGTCCCGGCTGCGGCGGCACCCGTGCCCTCTGGTACGTCCTGCACGCCGACCTGCCGGCCGCCGCCCGGCACCACTTCCTGTTCGTCTTCGCGCTGCCCTTCCTGGCGTACCTCTTCGTCGCCTGGGCAGCCAACCAGGCGTTCGGCTGGAAGCTGCCGCAGCTGCGGATCAGCCCGAAGATGATCGGCGGTTTCCTGGTCGCCTGGCTCGTCTTCTCCGTGGCGCGTAACCTGCCCTGGGCACCGTTCACCTCGCTCTACGTCTGAGTCCCGTCGCGCGCCCCGGCTGACCTGGCCGCCGGCGGCGGGACACGCCGGAGGGCGGCCCGGATCGGGGCGCACCGGAAGGTCCCACTACAGTCCCAGGGCATGGCGGAGATGGTGGAACCCCAGGTCAAGCTCGTCGCGTGGACGCACTTCGAGGCCCCGGACGACGTGCCGTGGTCGACCGACGCCGACGGCGGTCAGGCCCTGGCGGAGTTCGCCGGCCGGGCCTGCTACCAGAGCTGGTCCAAGCCCAACCCGGCCACCGCCAGCAACGCCGGCTACCTGGCGCACATCCTGGAGGTCGGCCACCTGTCGGTGCTCGAACACGGCTCGGTGAGCTTCTACTTCAGCGGGGTGTCCCGTTCCTTCACCCACGAGCTGATCCGGCACCGGCACTTCTCGTACTCCCAGCTCTCCCAGCGGTATGTGCCGGAGCGGGACGCGGCGATGGTGGAGCCCCGGGTGATCGCCGACGACCCGGAGCTGCACAAGCGGTTCGTCGAGGCCACCGAGGCGAGTGTCCGGGCGTACACCGAGCTGCTGGAGGGCCTCGAACGGCGGTTCGTCGACGAGCCCAACCCGACGCTGCGCCGCAAGCAGGCCCGGCAGGCGGCCCGCGCGGTGCTGCCCAACGCCACCGAGACCCGGATCGTGGTGACCGGCAACTACCGGGCGTGGCGGCACTTCGTCGCGATGCGGGCCACCGAGCACGCCGACGTGGAGATCCGCGAGCTGGCCGTCGAGTGCCTGCGGCAGCTCCAGCGGGTCGCGCCGAACGTCTTCGCCGACTTCGTGATCTCCACGCTGCCGGACGGCACCGAGGTCGCCACCAGCCCGTACGCCGAGCGCGCCTGAGTACCGGGGCGTCACCGTCGGACGTGGGTGCGGCCTTCCCCGCCGGGGGCGTCCGGGTCGGTTGCTAGGTTGTCAGCATGACGCACGACCACCCTGCCGTCCCCGAGCGGACGCTGTCGCGCCCGTTCGGGCGACTGATCACCGCCATGGTGACCCCGTTCACCGCCGACGGCTCGCTCGACCTCGACGGCGCGGCTCAGCTCGCCACCCACCTGGTGGACGCGGAGGGCAACGACGCCCTGGTGGTCAACGGCACCACCGGCGAGTCGCCCACCACCACCGACGCGGAGAAGGAACGCCTGATCCGGGCGGTGGTCGAGGCGGTCGGTGACCGGGCGCAGGTGATCGCCGGGGTCGGCACCAACGACACCCGGCACACCATCGAGCTGGCCGCCGGCGCGGAGAAGGCCGGCGCGTCCGGCCTGCTGGTGGTCACGCCGTACTACAACAAGCCGCCGCAGGCCGGGCTGTTGCGGCACTTCACCGCGGTCGCGGACGCCACCGGGCTGCCGGTGATGCTCTACGACATCCCGCACCGCTCCGGGGTGGCCATCGCCACCGACACGCTGGTCCGGCTCGCCGAGCACGGCCGGATCGTCGCGGTGAAGGACGCCAAGGGCGACCTGGCCGCCACCAGCGAGGTGACCAGCCGGTGCGACCTGGCCTTCTACAGCGGCGAGGACTCGCTGACCCTGCCCGCCCTCGCCATCGGCGCGGTCGGGGTGGTCGGCACGTCCACCCACTTCACCGGCGCGCTGACCAAGCAGATGATCGAGCGGTACGACGCGGGCGACCCGGCGGGCGCGTTGGCGCTGCACCGGCGGTTGCTGCCGCTGTACACCGGGATCTTCCGCACCCAGGGCACCATCCTGGTCAAGGCGGGTCTGACCGCGAAGGGCCTGCCGGCCGGTCCGGTCCGGCCGCCGCTGGTGGACGCCACCCCGGAGGAGATCACCCAGCTCCGCGCCGACTGCGCGGCGGCTGGCCTGGACCTACCCTGATGAGAAAACGACACGACGGGCGCCGGCTGCCGGCGCCGCAGAATGAGGTGGCCGCGTGACCGAGGCGCACATCGAGGCGGAACTACCCCCGCCGCTTCCGGAGGGTGGCCTGCGGATCATTCCGCTCGGCGGGCTCGGCGCCATCGGGCGGAACATGACCGTCTTCGAGTACGACGGCAAGCTGCTGATCGTCGACTGCGGGGTGCTCTTCCCGGACGTCGAGCAGCCCGGCGTCGACCTGATCCTGCCCGACTTCGCCCCCATCCTGGACCGGCTCGACGACATCCAGGCGATCGTGCTCACCCACGGGCACGAGGACCACATCGGCGCGGTGCCGTACCTGCTCGCCCACAAGCAGGACATTCCGCTGGTCGGCTCGCAGTTCACCCTCGGCCTGGTCGAGGCGAAGCTCGCCGAGCGGCGGATCGAGCCGTACACGCTGACCGTGCGGGAGGGCGGCCGGGAGCGGCTCGGCCCGTTCGAGTGCGAGTTCTTCGCGGTGAACCACTCCATCCCGGACGCTCTCGCGGTGGCCATCCGCACCCCGGCCGGGCTGGTGCTGCACACCGGCGACTTCAAGATGGACCAGTTGCCCCTCGACGGCCGGATCACCGACCTGGCCGGCTTCGCCCGGCTCGGCGCGGAGGGCGTCGACCTGCTGCTGTCGGACTCCACCAACGCGGAGATCCCCGGCTTCGTCACCCCGGAACGGGAGATCGGCCCGGTCCTGGACTCCATCTTCGCCAAGGCGAAGGGGCGGATCATCGTCGCCTCGTTCGCCTCGCACGTGCACCGGGTGCAGCAGGTGCTCGACTCGGCCGCCGAACACGACCGCAAGGTCGCCCTGATCGGCCGGTCCATGGTCCGCAACATGGGCATCGCCCGTGATCTCGGCCTGCTCAACATCCCGCCCGGCCTGGTGGTCGGGCTGGACGAGGCGACCGCGCTGCCGCCGGAGCGGATCGTGCTGATGTCCACCGGCTCGCAGGGCGAGCCGATGAGCGCGCTCGGCCGGATGGCCAGCGGCGACCACCGGCACATCACCATCGCCCCCGGCGACACCGTGGTACTGGCCAGCTCCCTGGTGCCCGGCAACGAGACCTCCGTCTACCGGGTGATCAACCGGCTGGCGCGGGCCGGCGCGGTGGTGGTGCACAAGGACGTCGCCAAGGTGCACGTCTCCGGGCACGCTCCCGCTGGTGAGCTGCTCTACCTGCTCAACGTGGTCCGGCCGAGCAACCTGATGCCGGTGCACGGCGAGTGGCGGCACCTGCGGGCGCACGCCCGGCTGGGCATCGAGTCCGGGGTGGCCCCGGACCGGGTGGTGCTCTGCGAGGACGGCGACGTGGTCGACCTGGTCGAGGGCCGCGCCAGCCTGGTCGGGCACGTCACCAGCCGGTACGTCTACGTCGACGGGCTGGCCGTCGGGGACGTCGGCGAGTCGCTGCTCACCGAGCGGCGGATTCTCGGCGACGGCGGGTTCATCGCCTGCACCGTCGTGGTCGACTCGGTCACCGGGAAGGTGGTCGGCGGGCCGACCGTCTCCGCGAAGGGCTTCTCCGAGGACCCGGCCGCGTTCAACGCGGTGGTCCCGCTGGTCACCGAGGCGCTCAACCGGGCCGCCTCGGACGGCATCACCGACCCGCACCAGCTCCAGCAGATCGTCCGGCGCACCGTCGGACGGTGGGTCAACGACGCGTACCGGCGGCGGCCGATGATCGTCCCGTTCGTGGTCGAGGTCTGACCGACCCGGGTGGTCCGGCGGCCCGCCGGACCACCCGGAATCCGGCTCACCCCTGCTCCACCAGGGCGTTCAGCTCCGGGTACGGCACCCCGCCGGCCAGCGCCGTGTACGTCCCGCTGCCCAGCACCTCCATGGTGGCCCGCCGGACCAGCCCGTACGCGGCGCCGGCCAGCGAGGAGCCGAGACTGACCCGGGCCACGCCGAGCCGGGCCAGCTCGGGCACCGGCGGCGCGGTCGGTCCGGCCAGCACGTTCAGCGGCGCGTCGATCCCCGCCACCAGCGCGCCGATGGTCGGCTCGTCGACCACCCCCGGTACGAAGATCACGTCCGCCCCCGCCGCCCGGTACGCCGCCGCGCGGCGCAGCGTGGCCGCCAACCGGTCCGCCGGGTCACCGATCTGCCGCAGGTAGGTGTCGACGCGGGCGTTGACGACGAGCGGGACGCCCACCTCGTCGGCGGCACGCCGGGCGGCCCGGAGCCGGGCGCACTGCTCGTCGGTGTCCCGTAGCGCCGGCCCGTCCGACGCGCCGTCCTCCAGGTTGACGCCGACCGCCCCGGCGGCCAGCACCTCCCGGACCGCCCCGGCCACCCCCTCCGGGGTGTCGGCGAAGCCGGTCTCGATGTCGGCGGTCACCGGTACCGGCACCGCCGCGGCGACCCGGGCGACCAGGTCGATCGCCCGGCCCCGGTCGAGCCGGTCCCCGTCGGGTGCGCCGAGACTCCAGGCCACCCCGGCGCTGGTGGTGGCGACCGCCGCCGCCCCCGCGGCGGCGACGAGACAGGCGGAGGCGACGTCCCAGGCGTTGGCGAGCACCAGCGGCTCACCGGGACGGTGCAGGGAGCGCAGGAGTACGGCTCGGTTCTTCAGGTCCTCGGTCATGGGCGTGAGTCCATCAGGTCCACCCTGCCGGGAGCGCGCGGTTTTCCGACGTGTTGCGCGGGCCGTTCCATTGGTACCGGCGAAGTCAGGGTAGGGCGGCGACCGCCTCGGCGTACCCGACGCCGGTGGTGACCGCCGCGTCGACCAGCACCTCCACCTGCGTCGGGGCGACCCCGTACGCCAGGTCAGTGGTGAGGTCCCCGGCGAGGACCAGCTCGCCGTTCTCCACCTCGTGCACGTACGCCTTGGGCTGCAACCGGTCCCGGTTCCAGGCGTTGACGAACTCGTACGCCTCGGCGCGGCGGCGGGCCGGCAGCCGGCGGGTGGCGACCACCCGGGCGTGCAGGATCTCGCCGGCCGTCCCGACCCGTTCGAACCGGATCATCGCCTCCCCCCAGCGGCCCACCACGGTGCCCGTCGGATCGACCGCGCACCGGTCCCCGCGCCGTTCCACCGCAGCGACGATCATGGCGACGGTGAGCGGCACCGGCTCCCCGGCCGACCCGGCCGTGCCATCTCCGCTGCTCCGGCTGCCGGCCGTCCCGCCCCGGCTCCCGGCCGAGCTGCCCGTGTTCCCGGCCGAGCTGCTGCTGTCGCTCCGGCTGTCGGCCGGTACGCCGCCACCGGCTGTGCCGCCGGTCGGTGCCGGCCCGCTGCCGGTCGGTTCCGGGTGGGTCGGCCCGGCCCCGACGACGGTCCGACCCGCTCCCGGCCGGTCAGGGTCGGCTCCGACGTCCTCCGGTTCCGCTCCGACCTGAGCGGGGTCGTCCGGTTCCGGGTCGTCCGGCAGCGGGGCCGGGACACCGGTACGGGGCCGTTCGGCCAACCGGGCGGTGATCCGGCCGGACTGGTGACCGGTGCCGTTGCGGGCGTCGAAGCGTCCGGCGAGGTCGGTGGCGGTGGCGAGCAGTTCCGCGCCGAGCGCCGCGACGTCCCGTCCGCCACCGGTGCCGGGCGACCGGATCAGCCCGAACACCTCGGCCAGCCGGGTCGCGTGTCCCAGGCCGAGCGCGTCCACCGGCCACGACTCGTGCCCCCGCCCGACGGTCCGGGCCCGCTCGGCGGTACCCGCCGGTCGACCCGTCCGACCGGAACGGCCGACCGGTCCGCCCCGCCCGTCCGTCCCGGTCGACCCGGTCGACCCGGCCCGGCCCGTGGTCCCACCCGGCCCGTCCGGCTCCGTCGCCCCGGTCCGGCCCGCCGTCCCGGCCGTCCCGGGCGGAGCGGCCCGACCGGTCGGAGTCACCCGCCCGGTCGGAGCCGTCGTCCCGGCTGCCCCCGTCGTCCCGGTCTGGTCCGTCGTCCCCGCCGGACCTGCCGGATCCGCCTGGTCCCGGTGCAGCGGGTCGGGCAGCGCGGTCGCCCGCGTCACGCCGGCCTCGCCGGCCAGCCGGCACAGCAGCGCCCCGGCGGCGGCGAACTCCATCACCGACCGTTCGTCGGCCGGGCCGGCCAGCCGGGGCACCTGGTCGACCAGGATCGCCAGGCCCCGCGCCAGGTGCCCGTCGAGCGCGCAGAACACCAGATGCGCCGGCAGGTACCGGAACCCGGTCCGCTCCCGCCGGTGCCGGCGGTACGCGCGCACGTGCGCCCACCCCGCCTCCGCCGACCGGCCCAGCCGCAGGTACGGCAGGAGTGCTGCGGCCAGCGCCCCCTCCGGCTGCTCGGTGCAGTCCCCGGGATCGGCCAGCACCGGTTCCAGCACCCGTACCGCCTCGGTCCACTCGCCCCAGCCGGTGAGCAGCTCGGCCTGCCGTACCGCCACGCAGGCCGGACAGTCCCGCTCCGGGCCGGCGGCCCGCCACCGGGCGAACCACTCCCGGGCGGCCGACCCGTCCCCGAGCTGGTCGGCGAACCGGCAGCGCAACTCGGCCACCAGCCCCGGCTCCGTGCCGTCCAACCGCCGGGCCAGGTCGTCGAGGAGGGCGCGCGCCTGGTCCAGACCGACCCGGGGACTGGCGGGCAGCGCCTCGACGGCGGCCCGCTGGTACCGGCGCAGCAGCTCGACCTCGTCGCCGGTGAGCAGGGCGGGGGAGTGGTCCACCACGGCCAGACAGTGCCGTACCGGCTCGACCAGCCGCCACGCCTCGCCGTGGTACCGGCACGTCTCGATCAGCGCGAACCGCGCGTCGACGCCGAGCCGGACCTGCCCGGCGGCGTCGGCGTGCGCGGCGATCCGTTCCAGCTCGGCGATCTTCGCCGGGCCGTCGGGCAGGTCCCGCGCCGAGGCGAGCGCCCCGGTCGACGCCACCGCGTCGCCGCTCACGCCGACGCCCCCTCGGCCAGCGCGGCGACGGCGTCGGCCAGCCGGCAGCCGGCCTCGACCCCCCGGTCGAGCAACTGGTCGAGCTGGTGCGGGGTGACCCCGCGCTCCAGGTCGGTGATCACCTCGCCGCAGACCCGGGCCCGCCCGTCGTCGTCGACCAGCACGAACGCCTTCGGCCAGTACCGGTCGTGGTTCCAGTCGTTGCAGAAGTCGTGTAACACCGGGACGTCGTCGATGGGGAACAGCGGGCCGGTCACCGTGCGTACCTGGAGCACCTCGCCGGCCGCGCCCAGCCGCCGGAACCAGACCAGGCTCTCCCCCCACCGGCCGACCAGGTTCCCGTCGGCGTCCGGGCGGCACACGTACCCCCGGGTCGCCAGCACCGCCGCGACCAGCTCGGCGGTCAACGGCCGCAACGTCTGGGGGTGCCCGGCCAGCGGGCCGGCCGGGCCGTCCTCGATCTCCGGCGGCGTCATCCGGGACTCCTTCTGAGGCAAATATCACGGCTGACGGCGGAAAGCGCGCTGCGACGCACGGACACGACCGCTAAAAGCGGCGCTCCGGCGGGTCACGCCGTTACCGTGACTCTATGGCGGGCCGTACCTCTCAGGCGAGCCGGCGACGCGGCGCGTCGCCGCGCGGTACCACGAACAGCCGTGCCCGCCAGCCGGCGAAGAAGACCACGGCTTCCCGCCGCCGCCCGGCGGCCCGGCCCAGCCGGGGCATCGGGCTCGGCCGCGCGCTCACCGCAGCGTGGATGGGCGTGGCGCACGGGGTCGGCTGGACGTTCCGCACCGTCGGCCGGCAGGCCGCCACCGCCCGGGAGGTCGGTCCGGAGCACCGCCGGGACGGTGCCGGGCTGCTCCTGTTCGGACTGGCCATCCTCAGCGCGGTGGCGATCTGGTTCTCCGGTGCCGGCCCGGTCGGCGCGCAGCTCGCCGACACCGTCCGGCTGTTCCTCGGGGCGATCTCCATCGTGCTGCCCGTACTGCTGATGATCGGCGCGTGGCGGATGATGCGGGAGCCGGCCGACCCGGCGCACCGGGGGCGCGGGCTGGTCGGCTGGGGCTCCATGCTGGTCGCCACCGCCGCCGTGCTGCACATCGGACAGCACCCGGTCGACCAGGTACAGCGGGACTACGCCGGTGGCCTGGTCGGCGCGGGCGTGGGTGGGCTGCTGGAACGCGCGGTCACCGCCTGGGTGGCGGTGCCGTTGCTGATCCTGCTGCTGGTGTTCGGTCTGCTGGTGGTCACCGCCACCCCGATCAACAAGATCCCCGAGCGGCTCGGTCTGCTCACCGGCGGGGTGCTCGGGGTGCCGCCGACGCCGGCCACCGACGAGGAGCCGGCGGAGGTGGTGGAGAAGCCGGCCCGCCGCCGCCCGCGCAAGGCCGCCGCCGCGCCGCTGCCGCCGGAGCCGCCGGAGCTGACCGACCCGTACGACGAGGACGTCGACCTCCAGGAGACGGTGGTCCTGCCGCGCAAGGCCCCGGCCCGGGTGCCCGCCGCCAGGCGGAAGCCGGAGCCACCGGAGCACTCGCCGCCGCCCACCCGGGCCGAGCAGCTGGCGCTGACCGGGCTCTCCGGCGACTACACCCTGCCACCGGCGAACCTGCTCAGCGGCGGGGCCGCACCGAAGACCCGGAGCAAGGCCAACGACGAGGTGATCGCCGCGCTGACCGGGGTGTTCGACCAGTTCGGGGTGGACGCCGAGGTCACCGGCTTCACCCGGGGCCCGACGGTCACCCGGTACGAGGTGGAACTCGGCCCGGGGGTGAAGGTCGAGCGGATCACCCAGCTGTCCCGCAACATCGCGTACGCGGTGAAGTCCCCGGACGTGCGGATCCTCAGCCCGATCCCGGGCAAGAGCGCGGTCGGCGTGGAGATCCCGAACACCGACCCGGAGAACGTCGCCCTCGGTGACGTGCTGCGGTCCCGGGCGGCCACCAGCGACCACCATCCGATGGTGGTGGCCCTCGGCAAGGACATCGAGGGCGGTTTCGTGGTCGCCAACCTCGCGAAGATGCCGCACATCCTGATCGCCGGGGCCACCGGCGCCGGCAAGTCGAGCTGCCTCAATACCTTGCTGGTGTCCATCCTGACCAGGGCCACCCCGGACGAGGTACGGCTGCTGCTGATCGACCCGAAGCGGGTCGAGATGACCGGCTACGAGGGCATCCCGCACCTGGTCACGCCGATCGTGACCAACGCGAAGAAGGCCGCCGACTCGCTCGAGTGGGTGGTCCGCGAGATGGACATGCGCTACGACGACCTCGCCGCCAACGGGGTCCGGCACATCGACGACTTCAACCGCAAGGTCCGCACCGGCGAGATCACCGCCCCGCCCGGCAGCGAACGGGAGATGAAGCCGTACCCGTACCTGCTGGTGATCGTGGACGAGCTGGCCGACCTGATGATGGTCGCCCCCCGGGACGTGGAGGACTCGGTGGTCCGGATCACCCAGCTCGCCCGGGCCGCCGGCATCCACCTGGTCCTCGCCACCCAGCGCCCCTCGGTCGACGTGGTGACCGGCCTGATCAAGGCCAACGTGCCGTCCCGGCTGGCCTTCGCCACCTCCTCGCTCGCCGACTCGCGGGTCATCCTGGACCAGCCCGGCGCGGAGAAGCTGCTCGGTCGGGGTGACGGCCTGTTCCTGCCGATGGGCGCGTCGAAGCCGATCCGGATCCAGGGCGCCTGGGTCACCGAACGTGAGATCGCCGACGTGGTGAAGTTCTGCAAGGACCAGCGGGAGCCGGAGTTCCGTCCGGACGTGCTCGCCCCGGCGCAGGACAACAAGAAGAAGATCGACGAGGAGATCGGCGACGACCTGGACCTGCTGGTGCAGGCGATCGAGCTGGTGGTCACCTCGCAGTTCGGCTCGACCTCAATGCTCCAGCGCAAGCTGCGGGTCGGCTTCGCCAAGGCCGGCCGGCTGATGGACCTGATGGAGACCCGGGGCGTGGTCGGCCCGTCCGAGGGTTCCAAGGCCCGTGACGTGCTGGTCAAGCCGGACGAGCTGGAGGAGGTCCTGGCCGGCCTGCGCGGCGACGACGACTGAGCCGCAGGGCCCGGCGTAGCCGACGGCTGCGCTGCCGGTTCTGGAACACGCGTCGGGCCCGCCGGGTAGACCGGCGGGCCCGTACGGCACGTGGGCTCGGCTGGGCACGTGGGCTCAGGCGAGCACGGTCGTTCAGTTGATCAGGGCGGCGAAGAGCAGCGCGCCGACGACCGCACCGACCACGCTGGCGGCGGCGGCGTACCAGCCGAGCGGCTTGTCACCCAGCACCGCGCCGACGATGCCGAGCACCAGCCCGGCCAGGCCGAACAGCAGGGGCGAGATGAAGACCGCGATCGCGGCGAAGACGAAGCCCAGGATCGTGCAGATGCGGGCGGCGTTGGTACGCGGGCGGGCGGTGGTGTGGTAGTTGGCCATGTCGTCCTCCGGTGCGGGGTCCTGTCTCCGTCGCCGGAATCTCTACCCCGCCGTCGGCACGGCTACGCATCGATGCCGGGACCGACGGAAACCGGACGCCACCCGAACCGCCCGGACCGTCCTCAGTGGAACACCTTCAGGCCGATCACTCCGGCCACCACCAGCAGCAGGGACAGCAGCCGTGGCAGGCTGGCCGACTCACCGAGCGCCAGGATGCCGACCAGCGCGGTGCCGACCGCCCCGATTCCCACCCACACCACGTAGCCGGTGCCGACCGGGATCTCCCGCAGGGCGTACGACAGGCCGACCATGCTCAACGCGGCGGTGACCAGGAAGACGACCGAGGGCACCAGCCGGGTGAAGCCGGCGCTGCGGTCCAGGGCGATCGCCCACGCCGTCTCCAACAGACCGGAGACCACCAGTACGAGCCAGGCCATGACGTCACCCCTCGACAGGCGTCCGGGACCTCCCGGACGGATCACGAAGACCGTTCCGGGGGCGTCTTCGCGTCACCGGGTACGCCCACCACTCGTCCGGGACACCCGGACGGGGTGCCACGACCGACCGTAGCACCGGTGGGGAGCAGAAACGGACCGGGTGACCGGGCCCACCGCACGTTGACCTGAAGGTGACTTCATGTTGAAGGATCACCGCATGGCTCTGCTCTTCTCCGACCGGGAGGTCGCCGCCGTCCTCGACGCGGGCCGGACCGTCGACGCGATGCGTGCCGCGCTGCTGGCCGCCCACCGGGGCCAACTGGTCGCCCCGCCCCGGGCGTCCGCCCCGTTGGGCGGGGGCCGGATGGTGCTCACCGCCGGGCACCTCACCGGCGAGTGGTACGGCTTCCGCTCGTACGACACCTTCGGCCACCCGGAGTCGGAGCAGCTCGTGGTGCTCCACGACGGACGGACCGGGGCGGTACGGGCGGTCGGCGTCGGTACCGAGCTGGGCTCCCGACGCACCGGCGGACTGGGCGGGGTCGCGGTGGACGCGCTGGCCCGCCCGGACGCGGCCACCCTCGGGGTGCTGGGCTCCGGTGGGCAGGCGTGGACCCAGGTGTGGGCCGCGGCGGCGGTCCGCCCGTTGCGCGAGGTGACCGTGCACAGTCCCACCCCGGCGCACCGGGAACGGTTCGCCGCCCGGGTCCGGGCCGAGCTGGGCGTACCGGCCCGCGCGGTGGCGACACCGGCCGGGGCGGTCCGGGACCGGGACGTGGTGGTGCTCGCCACCACCAGCCCGACCCCGGTGTTCGACGTCCGGGACCTCGCCCCCGGCAGCCACGTCACCACGGTCGGCTTCAAGCAGCGCGGACGCGCCGAGTTCGGCACCGACCTGCTGGACGCCGCCGACCTGCTGGTCACCGACTCGCCCGCCCAGGCCGGGGCGTACGACCCGCCGATGCTGGCCGCGCTGCCCCCGTACGCCGGGCGGCTGGTCGACCTGGGTGCGGTGCTGGCCGGCGCGGCACCCGGCCGGGCCGCCCGGGACGACGTCACCGTGTTCTGCTCGGTGGGGCTGGCCGGCACCGAGGTCTTCCTCCTGGACCGGCTGGTGCAGCTCGCCGCCGCGTCGGCGGTGGTGTGAGCCGTGCCCCGGGCCTGCACGGCCCCCGCCGCCCGACCGGTACCCTCGGGAGGTGTCTGCCACCTCCCCTTCCCCCGCTGACGGTCGCCGGGTCGCGCTGCTGACGCTGGGTTGTGCCCGCAACGAGGTCGACTCGGAGGAGTTGGCCGCCCGCCTGCACGCCGACGGCTGGCAGGTGACCACCGACGGCGAGGGCGCCGACGTGGTGGTCGTGAACACCTGCGGTTTCGTGGCGAAGGCCAAGCAGGACTCGATCCAGACCCTGCTGGCCGCCGCCGACACCGGCGCGAAGGTCGTCGCGGCCGGCTGCATGGCCGAGCGGTACGGCCGGGAGCTGGCCGACAGCCTGCCGGAGGCGCAGGCCGTGCTCAGCTTCGACGACTACCCGGACATCTCGGCCCGGCTCGACTCGGTGCTGGCCGGGGAGACGGTCGCCGCGCACACCCCCCGGGACCGCCGCGAGCTGCTGCCGCTGACCCCGGTGGCCCGCCGCGACAGCGCGGTGTCGCTGCCCGGTCACGGTTCCCCGACCCGGGTCGCCCCGGAGGCCGACGCGCACACCCCGGCGCACCTGCGGCAGGTGCTGCGCCGTCGGCTGGAGACCGGCCCGGTCGCCTCGCTGAAGCTGGCCAGTGGTTGCGACCGCCGCTGCGCGTTCTGCGCCATCCCCGCCTTCCGCGGCGCGTTCGTCTCCCGTACGCCGGACGAGCTGCTCGCCGAGGCGGAGTGGCTGGCCAAGACCGGGGTCCGGGAGCTGGTGCTGGTCAGCGAGAACTCCACCTCGTACGGCAAGGACCTGGGCGACCCCCGGGCGCTGGAGAAGCTGTTGCCGCAGCTCGCCGCGATCGACGGCATCGTCCGGGTCCGGGCCAGCTACCTCCAGCCCGCCGAGACCCGGCCCGGCCTGGTCGAGGTGATCGCCACCACCCCGGGCGTGGCCGCGTACTTCGACCTGTCGTTCCAGCACTCCAGTGAGCCGGTGCTGCGCCGGATGCGCCGGTTCGGCTCCACCGACCGTTTCCTGGAACTGCTCGCCAGCGCCCGCGCCCTGGCCCCCGAGGCGGGCGCGCGGAGCAACTTCATCGTCGGTTTCCCCGGCGAGACCCGGGCCGACGTGGCCGAGCTGGAGCGCTTCCTCACCGAGGCCCGGCTCGACGCGATCGGCGTGTTCGACTACAGCGACGAGGACGGCACCGAGGCCGCCGGGATGTCCGGCAAGGTCTCCGCCGCGACCGTCAAGCGCCGGTACGACCGGCTCAGCGCCCTCGCCGACGAACTCTGCTCGCAGCGCGCCGAGGACCGGCTCGGCTCCCGGGTGGAGGTGCTGGTCGACTCGGTCGACGGCGGTGTGGTCGAGGGCCGGGCCGCCCACCAGGCCCCGGAGGTGGACGGCTCCACCACCCTGGTCTCGCCGGACGGTGTCGGGGTGGACCTGGCCGCGCTGCGCCCGGGTGATCTGGTCCGGGCGACGGTGACCGGCACCGAAGGGGTGGACCTGATCGCGGTCCCGGATGAGATGATCTCGGCGGCGCCCGGCGCGGCACGGTGACGGCGGGCCCTGACCGAGCGGGGGAGCCAGGTGGTGCGGTACCGGGTACGCCGGAACGGGACGACCCGGTGACGGGGGCGGCCGACCCGACGCCGCCGGCCGTGGTGGCGGCGGTCCCGGTGGTGAACGCGGCCAACGCGCTGACCGCGCTGCGGCTGGTGCTGGTGCCGGTGTTCGCGGCGCTGGTGGTGGCCTCGGAGCTGACCCACGCCGGCTGGCGGGTGGCGGCCTGCCTGGTGTTCGCGCTCGCCTCGCTCACCGACTTCGTCGACGGCTGGATCGCCCGCCGGTTCGGGCTGGTCACCTCGGTCGGCAAGGTCGCCGACCCGATCGCCGACAAGGCGCTCACCGGGGCCGCCCTGTTGCTGCTCTCCTGGTACGCCCTGCTGCCCTGGTGGGTGACCGTGGTGATCCTCACCCGGGAACTGGGGGTCACCCTGATCCGCTTCTGGGTGATCCGGCACGGGGTGATCGCGGCCAGCCGGGGCGGCAAGGCGAAGACCGCCCTGCAGATCCTCGCCATCGTCTGGTATCTCTGGCCGATGTCGGCCGGCTGGGCCGTGGTGGGGCACTGGATCATGGCCGTCGCGGTGATCGTCACCGTGGTCACCGGCTTCGACTACGTGGCCCGCGCCCTGCGACTGCGTACCGCCGTCAGGTGACGCCGGGCGGATCGTTGAGCACCACGGCCGGAGGACGCGGGGACGTGCACCCCGCGAACCGGACGACACCGGTGTCGAGGCGGTCCGGGCGGGGAAGGAGTGCGGGCATGGCAGGGGTACGTGGGGCCGGGGGGACCGGCGGTGACGACCGGCCGGCCACCAATCCGGCGGCCGGGGTGGTGCACCGGCTCTCCGAGCGGGGCGAGACGCTCGCCACGGTCGAGTCGCTGACCGGCGGGTCGCTGGCCGCCTCGATCGTGGAGATCGCCGGGGTGAGCGGCATTTTCCGGGGCGGCCTGGTGGTGTACGCCACCGAGCTGAAGTCGCGGCTGGCCGGGGTGCCGGAGGGCCTGCTGGCCGAGCGCGGGCCGGTCGATCCGGACGTGGCGGTGGCGTTGGCCGAGGGCGGCCGGGACCGCTGCGACGCGGACTGGGGGTTGGCGACGACCGGGGTGGCCGGCCCGGAGCCGCAGGACGGCAAGCCGGTCGGTCTGGTCTTCGTCGCGGTGGCCGGACCGAACGGAACGGCGGTCCGGGAACTCGATCTGGACGGTGGCCGCGACCACATCCGGTCGGCCGCCGTGGTGGAGGCGTTACGGCTGCTCACAGCCCAGATCAGCGCTGCCGGGGAGGCCGTCGACAGCGCCGTGTGCTGAGGCCGGTGCGCCGGTGGACCGGGCGGGGCGGTATGTCGGAGGGGCCCTTTGCGGGTACGGTTGCGGGAAGACTCCGACGGTACGGTTCGGTGGCGGGACGCCTCACCGCGTCCGGCACGGTCCGGCCGGCGGGGAGAGGTCCCGTCAAGGGAGGTGCGATGGTCCTGCTACGCCGGGTGATCGGTGACGCACTGCGGGCGCGCAGGCAGGGGCAGCACCGTACCCTGCGCGAGGTCTCCTCCGCCGCGAACGTCAGCCTGGGTTACCTCTCCGAGATCGAACGTGGTCAGAAGGAGCCCTCCAGCGAGCTGCTCGCCGCCATCTGCGACGCGCTCGGTGCCCGCCTGTCCGAGCTGCTCCGCGAGGTCAGTGACACGGTGGCGCTGGCCGAGCAGATGCCGGTCGGGCTGGTCCCGGTCGCCGACCAGCCGACCGAGCCGGTGGCGCGTCCGGCCGTCCGCAAGGTCGCCGCGCAGGGCGTCCGGCAGGTCGGTGCCGACGGCCCGGTCTCGGTGGCGGTCCGGCAGGACTCGCCGCTCAAGGCGACCCTGCGGGCCACCCGGGTCCGCCCCGCCGAGCGGGACGTGGTCTGCGCCGCCTGAGCCGGGCCGCTTCTGCTCCCGGCACGATCGCCGACGCCCGACGCCCGACGCCGTGGCCCGTGGTCCTGCTTCCGGCGCGGTCGCGGACGCCCGTCGTCCCGCAGCGTCGCCGCGTGGTCGACCTGGCCTCTGCCGCGTAGGGTTGATCAGCAGGTGGCGTCGGGTTCCGGCACCGTCTCGGCAGAGGTGGCGCGCGGCTGGGACGATGGTGACGCCGCTGGTTGCCGGGCGGCGGTGTCCGGCACGGTGTGAGGCGCAGCGACGCGACTGAGGGGATACCGCGAAGATGGCGAACCCGTTCGTCAAGGGTTGGAAGTACCTGATGGCGCTCTTCGGCGCCCGGATCGACGAGCACGCCGATCCGAAGGTGCAGATCCAGCAGGCCATCGAGGAGGCACAGCGCCAGCACCAGGCCCTGGTGCAGCAGGCCGCCGCGGTGATCGGCAACCAACGCCAGCTCGAGATGAAGCTCTCCCGGCAGATGTCCGAGGTCGAGCGGCTCCAGGGGATGGCCCGGCAGGCGCTCGTCCTGGCCGACCAGGCCCGCGCCAAGGGCGACGAGGCCGAGGCCGCCCGGTACGAGCAGTCCGCGCAGACGCTCGCCAGCCAGCTGGTCTCCGCCGAGCAGGCCGCCGAGGACCTCAAGACCCTGCACGACCAGGCCATCGGTGCCGCCGCCCAGGCCCGGCGTGCGGTGGAGAACAACTCGATGATCCTCCAGCAGAAGCTGGCCGAGCGCACCAAGCTGCTCAGCCAGCTCGAGCAGGCCAAGATGCAGGAGAGCGTGGCCCGCTCGCTGGAGTCGATGTCCGCGCTCACCGCCCCCGCCAACACCCCCAGCCTGGACGAGGTGCGCGACCGCATCGAGCGGCGGTACGCCAACGCGATGGGCCGTGCCGAACTGGCCGGCAACTCGGTCGAGGGCCGGATGTTGGAGATCCAGAAGGCCAGCCTCGACTCGGCCGGGTCGTCCCGGCTGGAGCAGATCCGGGCCAGCATGGCCGGCGAGCAGCTCGGCGCACGTCCGGAACGCTCCGGCGTCGAGCAGGCGGCCCCCACCGCTCCCGCCGCCGACCCGGCCGGTGTCGCCCGGCTCGACGAGATCCGGGCCAGCCTCGGGCGCGACCGGGGCACCGGGGACACCACCGCCGCCGGCTGAGCGGCCAGGTCGAGGAGGCAGGCGTGGCAGACGAGCGAGCACGGTACTTCCGACGGCTGCGCCGGTTGCGGGCGTCCGCCCGGCGGTGGAGCGTCACCGCCGGTGGGCTCGGCGGGGCGGCGGCGATCCTCACCCCGTACGCCGGTATCGGCCTGCCCGACGCGGCCTGGGCGGGCGCGGCCGGCGGTGCTCTCGCCCTGGCCGCCTGGCGCTGGATCGACCTGCGGGCGCTCGCGGCGCAGCCGGCCCCACCGGCGCTGGACCCGGCCGAGGCCGCCGCCCGGTCCCGGGCCCGGCTGGTCGCGGCGGTGGAACGGCTGCCCGTCGGCCCGGGGGTGCTCGCCGAGGTACGTCGGTTCCGGTCCCGGGCGGCGTTGCGGGGTACGGCCGCTGCCGAGCCCTGGGCCCGGCTGGACCGGGCCGCGCTGACCCTCGCCGGGATGGCCGGCCGGCTCACCGGGCTGGCCGAACCGGCGCTGCTGGAGGCGGCGGCGGCCGACCGGTCGCTGCGGGACCTGGCCGAGCGGGTGGCGAGCGTGGAACGGACCGTACGACTCGCCCCGTCACCGGCCCGGGAGTCGCTGGCCGACACCCACCGAACGCTGGTCGGGCAGCTCCACGACGGGGTCGCCGCGTACGAGCAGCTCGTGGTCGCGGCGGCCGGGTACGTCGCCGAGGACGCCCGACCCACCGGCGCGCACCCGGCCGCCTCCCGGTTGACCGAGGCGACCGACCTGCTGCACGGGGTCGCCTCGGCCCTGGCCGAGCTGCGTGCGGTCGGCGACCAGCGCCGGGCGGCGTGACGCCCCGGGCCCGCCGGGCCGCCTGACGTCCCGATGTCTTCGGCCGCCCGTGCGGCTCCGGCCCCGCCGGGCTGGTCGTGCGGCCCCGGGCCTGCCGGGCGCGGCACCGGCCCGTCAGGTGGGGGTGGTGACCGGCACCGGCCCGGTGTACGCGGAACTGCCCACCACGTTGACCGCGCGCACCCGGTACCAGTAGGTCGCCCCCCGGTCCAGACCGGTGTTGGTGAAGCCGCGCCCGGACACGGTGAAGGTGACCAGTTCCCGGCTGAACGCCGGGTCGGCGGCGCGGTCCACCACGAACCCGCAACCGGTCCCGGCCGGTGCGCCGGCGGTCCACCGCAGGATCACCGTGGCCGTCCCGGGTGTCGGGGCGCACGCGGTGGCGATGACCGTGGTCGGTGTCCTCGGCATCGGCGGGGTGGTCACCACGCTGACCGTGGACCAGGGCGAGGCGGTACCCAGGTAGGTGGTCCGGACCCGGTAGTAGTACGTCGTCTCCGGGGCCACCCGGGCATCGACGTGGTGGTCGGTGACGCCGACGGCGGTGGTGCCGGGGCCGCTGGTGAAGGTCGGGTTGGTGGCCCGCTGCACGTCCACGCCGGTGGCGAAGGAACGGTTCCGCCAGCGCAGCGCGATCCGCAGCGGCGCGGCGGGCGCGACGGCCGCGGTCAGGTCGGTCGGCGCGGTCAGCCGGACCACCGCCGGGACACTGTTCGACCAGGCCGAACAGCCGGCTCCGTGCTCCGCCCGGATCCGGTAGTGGTAGGTCACGCCCGGGGTGACGGTGGCGTCGACGTACCGGGTCGCGGTGGCGGCCACGGTGAGGGTGGTGACGCCCGTCCGGAAGGTCGGGTCGGTGGCCCGTTCCAGCCGGTGCGCGGTGGCCGACGGGCGGCCGCCGGGAGGCGGGAACGGGCCGGTGGTGCTCCCGGGCAGCGGGCCGCCGGTGCCGGGAGGCGGGACCGGGCCGCTGGTGGTGCTGGGCAGCGACGGGCCGCCGGTGGTGCCGGTGGAGCCGTGACCGGTCCAGGCGAGCGCGACCGCCGGCAGCGCGATGGCCGACCCGGGAACGGCGGTGGCGGTCAGCCCGGTCGGTGCCGGCGGCGACACCCGCAGCACCAACGGCCGGGCCGCCCCCTGGTCGCGGTGGCCGGCGAGCTGGCTGTGCCACCGGTACTCCCAGCCCAGGTCGACCGGTCGGCTGCCCGGGTCGGTCGGGTCGAGGGGGCGTACGCAGTCGCCGACGGTGAAGGGCAGGCTGGGCGGGACGGGGCGCAGGGCGACCACCACGTCCTCGCCCGGGTCCACCCGGACGGTGTCCTTCCAGCCGCGCTCGTCCGGTTCCGGCGGGTGGACGGTGCCGTCCCGGGTCACCCGGTTGACCAGTTGCCCGCCGCCACCGTCGATGTGCAGTGACTGGGTGAGCCGGCTGTCGCCACTGATCCGCCACAGTTGGGTGCCGTCGGTGGGCGCACCGACCCCGACCGCCGGCTCGGTGCCGGCCAGGATCTCGGTGGGCGGGTCGGTCGGCGTGGGCACGACCGCCGGCCCGGCGGCGGTCAACCGGGCGGTCAGCCGGCCGTGCCCGGGTTCGAACACCTGCCGTACCGCCTTGTTCCACACCGGCAGGGTGACCGGTCCGGCCGCCCCGGTCGGGGTGAAGCTGACCGAGGTGGCGTGCACCGGCACCACCGTCTCCCGCTCGGTGCGGGTGCCGAACGCCGGGTCGTACCCGGGCTGCGGCACGATCGGCGGCGGCTGGCTGGCCGCGTACGCGCCGGGCAGCCGCTTCCGCAGCCGACCCAGGTCGTACCGGTCGGCGGGGCTGCCCTCCACCCGGAACTGGAGCAGGGTACGGGTGTCCGGGCCGTACCCGGGGACGGCTCCGGGGGAGCCGGCGTGGTGGTCGTAGCGGGGGTCGTCGCCGGGCAGCGGGGCCGGGCAGTCGTTGTAGAGGATCAGCGTGGCCCCCGGTGGCACCGCCGCGAAATCGATCACGACGTCGGCCCGTTCGCCGGGGGCGAGCAGCAGGGCGTGCCCGTCGAGGTCGGGGGCGGCCGGGTCGGGCCGGTCGTACCGGTAGCCGACCGGCCGGTTCGGCAGCACCACCGGGGCGGGCAGCAGGCCGCACTCGTTGCCGATCCGGACGATGGCCGGCCCGGCCGCCGCCGGGTCCGGCACACCGCCGGCCCGCCCGTCCGCCGGCCAGTACGCCGGCCGGCCCGGGGCGCGGACCGCCTCGACCATCGGCACCTCGCCCGCCCCGGCGTCGCCGAGGCTGCCGTCGGCCCGCCACATCGGGCCGTCCGAGCGGGCCCGGTAGAGCTGGAGGTTCAGGCTGCGGTCCGGGCAGGCGTTGAGGATCCGGAACCGGTACGCCCGGGGCTGGACCGTCAGGTACGGGTAGGCGATCCCGTTGACCAGCGGGGTGTCCCCGTACACGTCGGGCACCGCCGACGGGTGCGGCACGCCCGGGGCCAGCGGTGGCTGCTCGGGCGCGGTCACCGGATCGTGGTACGGGTTGTCCACCGGGCCGTGCGCCACCGGCCCCGGGTTCCGGCACCACGGCCCGTAGTCCCACCGGCCGGTCGGGTTCCGCCCGTCGGGCCGGAACGGGTTCTGCCGGGGCTGGTAGACGTGCGGGTACCAGAGGCTGCCCCGGGCTCCCCAACGGTCCCGGTCCCAGGTCGGGTCCTCGGCGGCGAGCTGGGTGTCGTCCGGTACGAAGGTCCGGTCGGTGATCACCAGGGGGAGCTGGTCGGCGGGGAGGACACCGTCGGCGACCAGCCGTTCCTCGGCCGGGTCGGTGAGCAGGTACGGCGCGAGCTGCCCGGTGTAGGTGGTCAGCCGGGACAGACCGAGGGTGTTGTCGTGGAACCAGAGCAGCCGGCCGCTCTGGTCGTTCGGGAAGTACAGCGTGGTCGCCCCCGCGCCGGGGGCCGGCATGTCCGGTACATGGGTCAGTCCGGGACCGGTCGGGTACGGGGTGATCTCCCCGGCCGGGGTGATCCACTGGGTGGGGTTGCCGGCGCTGATCCAGCCGGTCCAGGCCCCGGCCAGGCGGAGCACCGCCCGGTTCTGCGGGTACGGTGCCGGCCCGGCCAGTGGCCCGGCACCGGCCCCCGGCACGGTCGGGTCGACCGGCAGGAACAGCTCGCCGGCCGTCCCGGTGGGCAGCTGGTTGATGAACTTGACCCGGACCGGCCGGCCGCGTCGGGCCACCACCATCGGCCCGAGGTGGTACGCCCGGCCGGGCGGGACGACCGTGTTGTGCCCGTCCCGGTCGGTGCCGAGGTTGAGCTGACGGTAGCCGCGCAGCCGGGTGGGCGGCAGGTCCCGGTGCAGGCGCTGGCTGTACTCGGTCAGGCCGATCTCGTAGTAGTCGCAGCCCGGGTAGCTGATCGTGTCGGGGACCGCCACCGGTAGCTGCCCGGTCGCCTCGTCCGCCGGGCCGGAGCCGGAGGTGCGGCCGGAGCCGGAGCTGGGGGTGGAGCGGGAGGTGGGGGCGGAGCCGGAGCTGGGGGTGGAGCGGGAGGTGGGGGCGGAGCCGGAGCTGGGGGTGGAGCCTGGCGCGGAGCCCGGCCCGGGAGCGGAGCCGGGGCCGGGGCCGGGGATGGGCAGCGGGTCGACGAACTTGCGCAGTCCGGTCCCGGGGACCACCCGGCCGGACGGGTCGAGCCGGGGGCGTGGGCTGGTGGCGAAGTTCGGTTCCGGGCCGAAGAGCCGGGGTGCCGCAGCCGGGTCGAGGGCCGCCGGCACCGGACCTGCCGGGAGCACCGTCGGTGCCGGACCTGCCGGGAGCACCGCCGGCACCGGAAGCACCGCCGGTGCCGGCATCGGCTCGGTGATGTCGTCGGTGGTGGCGGCATCGTCGGCGGTGGCGACGTCGGTGGTGGCGGCATCGTCGGCGGTGGCGGCATCGGTGGGGGCGGCATCGTTGGTGGTGGCGGTGGGGGCGGAGGTGGGGGCGCTCCGGGCAGCCGGCACGTTGCCGGTGCCGGTCGCCGTCCGGGCGGGGCGGAATCTGCGGAAGATGGCCATGGCTCTCCCCCGGGACGGGGGTACGACGACCGTCACCCCGGTGTGACCGGGGTCGTACCCGTGGCGCTCTGCTGACAGTCTGTGAACGCGTAACCGCAGCATGCGACGCGGGTGCCCGGGTGGGGAATTACCCAATCATCCCAATCTGCCGTTGATCGGTCAGGGGTGGGCCGGCTGGCAGACCGGGCACCAGTAGGTGACCCGGTCACCCAGAACCTCCTTGCGGATGGCGGTGCCGCAGCGCCGGCACGGCTGGGCCCGCCGGCCGTACACGTAACTGGTCTGTCCCCGGTGCAGGGAGCCGGTGGTGCTCTGGGTCCACCGTCCCCGGTTGGCGGCCAGCAGCCGATGGGCGAGGGCGGTCAGGCCGGGCAGGTCCGGCACCGCGCCGACCGGTGTCCACGGCGAGACGCCGCGCAGGAACAGCAGCTCACACTTGTAGAGGTTGCCCACGCCGGCCAGGTTGCGCTGGTCCAGCAGCGCCTCCCCGATGGTGGTCCCGGGGTGCGCGCCGAGCCGGCGGGCCGCCTCGGCGGCGTCCCAGTCCGGGCCGAGCAGGTCCGGCCCGAGGTGGCCGAGCAGGGCGTCCTCCTCGGTGGTGGGCATCAGGGCAACCTCGTGCAGGTGGTAGCCGACCGCGACCGCGTGGTCGGTGTACAGCACCACCCGGATCAGGTGCGCGGGCCTGGCGGTCCAGCGTTCCCCCGGCCGGTACGTCCGCCAGGCGCCCTCCATCCGCAGGTGCGAGTGCAACGTCCAGCGCTGCCCGGTGGTCTCCGTGGCGGTGGCTTCGACGTGCCCGCTGGGGTCGGTGGGCGGGGTGAGCCGGAGCAGCAGGTGCTTGCCGCGACTGGCCGACTCGTGCACCGTCCAGCCGGTGAGGTCGGTGGCGGCGAGCCGCGGTACCCGGAAGTCGGAGCCGGTCAGCCGGTGACCGGCCAGCGCGCGGTGCAGGACGCGGGCGGTGTTCCAGACGGTGTCACCTTCGGGCACCCGTCCATCCTGCCCGGCCCACCGGTCGACGACGGTCGCACCGTCCCGTCTCCCCTGGCCGTGAGTGGAGAGGACCGGTCGTCAGGGCTGTTCGTCCGGGCGGGGCGGACGGACCATCTCCTGGTAGCGGGGGTGACTCGCCCCGTAGATGGCGAAGTTGAGCCGGGCGTGCGACAGGCTCAGGTCGCCGTTGGGGCCGCCCCGGACCACGTCGGCGTCGGCGTCACTCTGGCCGTCGTCCGTCCAGAAACAGACCGGACAGGTGCCCCCACCCGTTCGGTAGCCGCAGCAAGGACAGGCCCCGGGAACCCACTGCTCACCCACCGGGAAAGCATTTCACAATGGACGGAATCGGCGTAGCGGGGGCACGGGTCAGTCCGGATGGCGGACCGGCAGCGGATCGCCCGACCGGACCCCGAGCCGCTCCGCCGCCCGGCCGCCGTTGACCGCCACCGCGACCTGCCCGGCCGAGTCGACGTAGATCACCAGTCCGTCGGGTGGGACGTCACCGAAGGTCCGGCCGTGCGCGGCCTCCTGCCCGCCCACCCGCAGCCGTTCCGGCCGTCCGTCGAGCACCGCCCCGGGCGCGGCGAGCTGCACGTTGCCGAAGTGGTCGACGGTCAGCACCTCGGCGGTGAAGCCCGTGGGGGTCACCTCCAGCACCGGGGCCGGCAGCCGGACCAGGTCGGCCGGGTCCACCGGCGGCCCGGCGTCGGCCAGCGGCGCACCGTCGGCCAGCCGGGCGGCGACCGGGGCGAAGACGTCCCGACCGTGGAAGGTGCGGGACACCGCCGGGGCCAGCCAGTGCGGGTTGGTCAGCTCCACCGCCGCGCGGATCCCGCCCAACGCCTCGGCCGCCGGCACCAGCAGCCCGTTGTCCGGCCCGACCAGCAGGGCGTCCGGGGTCGCCAGGGCGATGCCGCGCCGGCTGGTGCCGACCCCCGGGTCGACCACCGCGACGTGCACGGCCGGCGGCAGGTACGGCACGGTCTGGGCGAGGACCGCCGCGCCGTGCCGCACGTCGGTCGGCGGCACCAGGTGGGTCACGTCGATCACCCGTACCTGCGGTGCCAGCCGGGCGATCACCCCGTGGCAGGCCGCCACGAACCCGTCGGAGAGCCCGTAGTCCGTGGTCAACGAGATCCAGCCGAACCGCATCCGCCCACCCTAGGCCCTCACCGCCGCGCGGGACCGCCCCGCCGTGGGGACCGGCGCGGTCCGCCGTCGCACCAGCAACCCCGCCGGCTGTACGAAGATCGACCGTCGGGCGACCGCGTCACCGGCGGTGTCGAGCTGGTACCCGTCCAGCCAGACCCACCCGTCGTACGTGGGCCGGTCGAGCACCCGGATCAGCCGGAACGCGACCGGCCGGGTGAACTGCACACTGGCCGCCTGCGTGACGTACAGCAGGTCACCGGCCCGCAGCGCGGTCACCGGCCCGGCTCGGGCCAGTGGCCCCGGTTGACCGGTACCCGGCGACGGGGCCGGCCCGGCAGCTCCGCCCGGTGTGCCCGAAGCCGTTCCCGGGACCAGGTCAGCGACGGACAGTGGTCGGGTCCGCATCGTCGGCACCGACCGGCGGCCCAGTGCTGCCGGATGATCCGTTTCGCCAGCCGGTGGACCCAGACCTCTGCCGGCCTGCTCACGCCCATCGCCATCCCCACCTCCGGAGACAGGCAGGTCCGGCCACGGAGCCCTGGTCACGCAGCCGGACCGCTACCTGTGCCCATCCAGGAAACCGAACAACGGACCCCCTGTCAAGTTCGACAGAGATGGTAAGGAGCGCTGATCTGCATGCTTGGCAGGGCTTTCGGGTGATGTCGACAGGGCTCTCAGGTTAGAAAGGGGGTGCGGTCTGGATGCTGCGGAAATGGGTTGGCGGCGTCGGCTGTACGGAAGCGCGGAGCTTCAGGAGCGCTTGGGTGTCTCGCGCGTCCGGGTCGTCCAGCTCACCAGTCGCACTGATTTCCCGGAGCCCTTCGACCGGCTGGCCGGTGGGGCGGTCTGGCTGGTGGAGGACGTGGAGCGCTGGATCACCGAACACCAGCCCTGGAAGGCCCGGGGCGCGGACGAACCACCTCCGCCGGAGAGCTGAGCCCGGCCTTACTGGCGCCTGAGGTGCAACCGGCTCGGCGTGTCGGGTAGCTGAGCTGTCAGGAACCGGTGCGGTTCGTTCCTCCGGCACAGCCGCTCCGGGGCCGGGTGGTCGGCCGACCGGCCCCTCGCCGGAGGTTGAGCGGTTCGGGCAGACTACGAGGCGTGACCTCCGCATCCCGTACCCGCGCCGTCGCCGCCCTGCTGCTGCTCGCCACCGCGCTGGCCGGCTGCGGCAGTGACGACCGCGACGACCGGCCCGACAGCGCCGCCCCGCCGGCCGCGTCCACCCCGGCCACCCCGACGGAGAGCATCCCGCCGACGGTGGTCCCGTCGGCCACGCCGACCGCCGTCCCCACGCCGAGCGGCCCGCCCCGGGCCGGGCGGATGACCCCGCCCCCGCCGGGGGCCGGGCCCGGCCAGCCGGGGAAGGCCAGCACCCCGCCGTTCGTCATGCCGACCCGGTCGGCCGGCGCGCCCAGCGCCCGGCAGGTGGTGGACGCGTTCCGGGCGGCGAAGCTGCCGGTGGCGAACCTCCGGGACCGCTCGGTCGACTGCGGGCCGGACGGTGCCGGGCTGGGCTGTGCCGAACTGCTCGTCACCGACACGGTCTCGGTGTACGTCTTCCCGGACGCGGCGAGCGCCACCAACCGGACCGACATGTGGGGCACCGACGCGTACCGCGCGGGGACCGTCGTGCTCAGCTACCTGGGCACGTCCACCAGCACCGCCCAACGGCAGCGCTACGCCACCGTCCTCGCCGACCTGACCTGACCTGAACCGGCCGACCGCCCGGGTCGGGCCGGGGGCGTCACCGGGCGACGGCGGAGATCAGCCGCGTAGCCGCAGGCCGCGCGGGGTGACCCGGAAAGCGGGGGTCAGCCGCGTAGCCGCAGGCCGCGCGGGGTGGCCCGGAAGCCTGCGGCGGTCAGCGCGTCCCGCAGCGCGGAGGCGTGCACCGACTCCCCGTCGGCCCGTTCCACGCTGATCGCCCCGAGCGCGCCGGAGTGCACCGCGTCGGCGAGGGCCTTCGCCGCCCCGGCCAGCGCGTCGGCGTCACCGGTGAACGACAGGATGGTCCGGCCGCCGCGCTCGACGTAGAGCACCAGGTCACCGCCGACCAGCACGACCAGCGCACCCGCCTTGCGGCCGGCCCGGTGGCCGGTGGCCGGGGCACTGCCCTCCCCGGAGTCGACCACCCGCTCCGGCCAGGGCAGCGCCGCCCCGTACGGGTTGGCCGGGTCGGTGGCGGCCAGCACCAGCGGGGCAGCGCCCCGGGGCCGTCCGCCGTCGGCCGGGTCGGCCTGGGCGCGGAGCCGGTCCACCGCGCCCGGCACCGCGAACTGCGCCGCGCCGAGCCCCTCCACGAAGTACCCGCGCCGGGCCGCCCCGCGTTCCTCCAGCGCGGACAGCACCGGGTACACCGCCGAGAAGCCGCCGGTCACCTGCTCGGCGACGACCGCGCCCCGGGTCACCACGCCGTGCCGTTCCAGCAGCACGTCGGCCAGGGCGGCGGCCCGCCGGGTCGGGTCGGTGTCCCGCTCCGGCAGCCGGGACCAGCGTCCGGCCACCGTGGGTGGCCCGGTCCGGCTGGGCAACGCCATCCGGCCGGGCCGACGGTACCGGGTGCGGGGCGCGGCGGTGGTCCGTGCCCGGTGCGCCCCGCCGCCGCCGAGCAGCGCGCGCAGCGGGGCGAGGGTGTCGTTGGTGAGGTGACCGGCCCAGACCAGGTCCCACACCACCGCCACCAGGGCGTCGTCGTCGGTGGAGCCGACCCGGTCGGACAGCGACCGGAAGAACAACGCCTGACCGTCGCCGAGCGCGTCGAGCACCGCCTGGTGCGCCGGGGTCAGCGTCAGCGCACCGTCCGGTGGCGGCAGCAGCAGCGGCGCGGCGTCCGCGTACGCCAGGGTCACCCAGCCGTCCCCACCGGAGATCGCCCCCGAGCCGGCCCAGACCACCTCGCCGCTGGCGCACAGCTCGTCCAGGAAGGCGGGGGAGTAGTCGGCGACCCGGACCGGCAGCACCAGCCGCTCCAGCGCGGACGCGGGCACCGCCGCGCCCTGGAGCTGCTCGACGGCGGCGGCGAGCGCCTCCACCCCCCGCGCCGACGAGCCGACCTGCTGCCAGCGGGGCAGGAACGCGGCCAGCGCCCGGGACGGCACCGGTTCGATCTCCCGGCGCAGCGCGGCCAGCGACCGCCGACGCAGCAGCCGCAGCACCTCGGCGTCGCACCACTGGGTGCCGGCGGTGTCCGGGAGGAACTCCCCGGAGACCACCCGCCCGGTCGCGGCGAGCCGACGCAGCGCCTGCTCCACCACGGCCACCCCGAGCCCGAACCGGGCCGCGCAGGTCGCCGCCGGGAACGGGCCGTGCGTCCGGGCGTACCGGGCGACCAGGTCACCGAGCGGATCGGCGACCGGGGCGAGGTACGCCTCGGGCACCCCCACCGGCAGCGCCACCCCGAGCGCGTCGCGCAGCCGGGCGGCGTCCTCCACCCCGACCCAGCGGTCCTGGCCGGCGACCCGCAGCCGCAGCACCCGGCGGGCGTCGGCCAGGCCGGTCAGCCAGTCGGCCGGCACCCCCCGCTCGGCCAGTTCCGCGTCGGTCAGGTCACCGAGCACCCGGAGCAGCTCGACCACGTCCTCGGCGTCCCGGGGGCGGCGCTGCTCGGTCAGCCAGCGCAGTTGCCGGTCCGTCTCGGCGAGCACCGTCGGGTCGAGCAGCTCCCGCAGGTCGACCCGGCCGAGCAGCTCACCCAGCAGGGCCGAGTCCAGGGCCAGCGCGGCGGCCCGGCGCTCGGCCAGCGGGGCGTCGCCCTCGTACAGGAACGCGCCGACGTACCCGAACAGCAGCGACCGGGCGAACGGCGACGGCTGCGGGGTCTCCACCTCGACCAGCCGGACCTTCCGGGCGGCCAGCTCACGCATCAGCCCGGTCAGCGCGGGCAGGTCGAAGACGTCCTGGAGGCACTCCCGGGCCGCCTCCAGGGTCACCGGGAAGTCGGCGTACTCGCGGGCCACGTCGAGCAGTTGGGCGGCGCGTTGCCGCTGCTGCCACAGCGGCTGGCGGCGGCGCGGGTCCCGGCGGGGCAGCAGCAGCGAGCGGGCCGCGCACTCCCGGAACCGGGCGGCGAACAGCGCCGACGTGCCGACCGACTCCTCGACCAGCTGCGCGACCTCCTCCGGGTCGAAGGCGACCAGGTCGGCGCCGGGCGGCTCGTCGGCGGTGTCCGGCAGCCGCACCACGATGCCGTCGTCGCTGGGCAGCACCTGGGCGTCCAGGCCGTACCGTTCGGTGAGCCGACGGCCGATCGCCAGCGCCCACGGGGCGTTGACCCGGGCCCCGAGCACGCTGTGCACGGCCAGCCGCCAGTCGCCCAGCTCGTCACGGAACCGTTCCACCACCACCGTCCGGTCGTCCGGCAGGGACCGGGTGGCGGCCTGCTGGTCCCGCAGGTACGCCAGCAGGTTGCCGGCCGCCCAGTCGTCCAGCCCGCCGGTACGCAGCGCGGCGGTCGCCGCCTCGTCGTCCTGCCGTAGCAGCGTCCGCAGCCGGGACCCGATCGCCCGGCCCAGCTCGACCGGACGGCCGGCCTGGTCGCCCTTCCAGAACGGCATCTTCGCGGCCTGGCCGGGGGCGGGGGAGACCAGCACCCGGTCGGGGGTGATCTCCTCGATCCGCCAGGAGGACGAGCCGAGCAGGAAGACGTCACCCACCCGGGACTCGTAGACCATCTCCTCGTCCAGCTCACCGACCCGGGCGGCGCGTTCCGCCCCGGCCAGGAAGACCCCGAACAGCCCCCGGTCGGGGATGGTGCCGCCGCTGGTCACCGCGAGCCGTTGCGCGCCGGGCCGGCCGGTGAGCACGTCGGTCGTCCGGTCCCAGAGCAGGCGGGGCCGCAGCTCGGCGAAGGCGGTCGACGGGTACCGCCCGGAGAGCATGTCCAGCACGGCGTACAGGGCCGAGTCGGGCAGCTCGGCGAAGGGCGCGGCCCGCCGGACCACGGCGGCCAGGTCACCGAGCCGCCACGGCTCCAGGGCGACCATCGCGACGACCTGCTGGGCGAGCACGTCGAGCGGGTTGCGCGGAGGGTGCAGTTCCTCGATCGCCCCGGTGGCCATCCGCTCCGCCACGACCGTGCAGGAGAGCAGATCCCCCCGGTGCTTGGGGAACACCACCCCCCGGGACACCGCACCCACCTGGTGCCCGGCCCGGCCGACCCGTTGCAGGCCGGCGGCCACGCTGGGCGGCGCCTCGATCTGCACCACCAGGTCCACCGCGCCCATGTCGATGCCCAGCTCCAGGCTGGAGGTGGCGACCACGGCCGGCAGCTGACCGGACTTGAGCGCCTCCTCGATGTGCTTGCGCTCGGACCGGGACACGCTGCCGTGGTGGGCGCGGGCGATCACCGGGGCGGCCCCGTCGGCCGTGCCGGCCTGGGCCATCAGCTCGGCCGGCGGCCGGGCGGTGGTCGGCGCGGGCGGCGGTGGCAGGTCGGGCGGCGGGTCGGCGGCCAGTTCGTTGAGCCGGGCGCAGAGCCGCTCGGCGCTGCGCCGCGAGTTGGTGAAGACGATCGTCGACCGGTGGGCCCGGACCAGCGCGTAGACCCGCTCCTCGACCGCCGGCCAGATCGAGGCGCGGCGGGGGCCGGGGCCACCGAGGTCGTCCTCCGGCGGCTCGGCCTCGTCGAGCCGGGTCATGTCCGCCACCGGCACCTGGACACTGACCTCGATGGTCTTGGCGGTGGGCGGCTGCACCACGTCGACCGGGCGGCTGCCGCCGAGGAACCGGGCGCAGGCGTCGATCGGGCGGACCGTGGCGGACAGCCCGATGCGCTGCGCCGGCCGGGGGAGCAGCTCGTCCAGGCGTTCCAGGGACAGCGCCAGGTGCGCGCCGCGTTTGCTGCCGGCCACCGCGTGCACCTCGTCGACGATGA
The DNA here is from genome assembly GCF_028993575.1 of Micromonospora cathayae. Taxonomy (NCBI): domain Bacteria; kingdom Bacillati; phylum Actinomycetota; class Actinomycetes; order Micromonosporales; family Micromonosporaceae; genus Micromonospora; species Micromonospora cathayae. The sequence goes on from NZ_CP118615.1 coordinate 3,171,133, forward strand.
CCGTCCCGACGCCGCGCAGCGAATCCCGGGCGGCCGAGGTGAGCAGGAGGAACAGCGACTCGGGGGTGGTGATGAGAATGTCCGGCGGGGTACGCGCGAAGGCCCGCCGCTCGTCGGCGGGCGTGTCCCCGGTACGCATGCCGACGGTCAGGTCGGGAGGTGGCACGCCGAGCCGGGTGGCCGCCTGCCGGATGCCGGCCAGCGGGGTGCGCAGGTTCCGCTCGACGTCGACCGCGAGGGCCTTCAGCGGGCTGACGTAGAGCACCCGGCACCGGTGGCGCGGGTCGGCCGGGGCCGGCTCCCGGGCCAGCCGGTCGAGGGACCACAGGAACGCGGCGAGCGTCTTGCCGGAGCCGGTGGGCGCGACGACCAGCGCGTGCCGGCCCGCCGCGATCGACCGCCACGCCCCCGCCTGGGCCGGGGTGGGCGCGGCGAAGGCGGCGGTGAACCACTCCCGGGTGGCCGCACCGAAACCCGCCATCGCCTCCGTCACGGCTCCCATCCTGCCCCGGGGGTGTGACAGCGGCCCAGCGAGCCGTGCCCGGTTGCATCCGAATGCAGCCGCTTACGTGATGTATGAGGCCCTTGTACGTTAAGTCTTACTTAACTGCTTGCTCGGCCGCGACGACGTAAAGTAACTTCTCCGGCAGCGCAGAGTCAGGTGGGAGGACGCTGGATGACCGTCGAGGAGCGAGGCTTCGAGCCCGGCACCGACGTACTCATCCGCAAGGTCGACAGTCACCTGGCCACGGTCCGGCTCGGCCTGCACGGGCCCGAGCTGGAGCTGGCCGAACGGCTCGCCCGCTCACTGCGCGAACTGGTCGTCCAGACCGCCCAGGCCAGCGCGGCGGACCGGGCCCAGGTCCGGGCCGCCGTGCACTACTTCGTGCTGCGGCGGGAGAGCCGGGGCCGCCTGCTCTCGGTACGCTCGCTCGCCGCCGCGCAGCGGCTCGCCAACCGGGTGGCCGTCCAGCTCGGTCGCCCGGACCTGCTGGTCGAGTCCCGTCGGGAGCGGGGTACGCGGGAGTCGGCCGTGCCCACCGCGGAGCTCACCCGCTGACCGTCGCGCCGCCCGCCGGCCACCTGTTCCCGCGCGCCGCCACCCTGCTCCCGCTCTCCCACCGACCGGGTGGTGTCGGTCCCGATTTCCGGAAAACCGCCCGAAGGGTGCGGAACCTGACGTGTGATCCCTGGTAGGCGGAGCGCCCCGGCGCGCACGGCGGCTACCGGGAGGGCGCGTGCTCGTACTGCTGATCCTCCACCTGGTGGCGGCGCTGCTCGCGCCGGCACTGGTCCGGTGGTGGGGTCCGCGCGCCTGCTACCCGCTCGCGCTCGCGCCGGCCGCCGCGTTCGGCTGGGCGCTCGCGCGGACCCCGGCGGTCCGCGACGGGGGCGCGCTCGCCGAAACCCACCCCTGGGTACGCCAGCTCCAACTCGACCTGGCGCTGCGGATGACCACCCTCTCCTGGCTGATGACCCTGCTCGTCGGCGGCATCGGCGCGCTGGTGCTGGTCTACTGCGCCGGCTACTTCACCCCGGCCGAACCGGAACTGGGCCGGTTCGTCGGCGTGCTGGTCGCCTTCGCCGGGGCGATGCTCGGGCTGGTCCTCGCCGACAACCTGATCCTGCTCTACGTCTGCTGGGAACTGACCACCGTCTTCTCGTACCTGCTGATCGGGCACCACCCCGACCGGCGGGCCAGCCGCTGGGCCGCCGCCCAGGCGTTGACCGTGACCACCCTGGGTGGGCTGGCGATGCTCGTCGGCTTCGTCCTGCTCGCCGAACAGGCCGGCACGTACCGCTGGTCGGAGATCACCGCCACCCCGCCGTCGGGCGGACACCTGACCGTCGCGGTGCTGCTGGTGCTGACCGGGGCGCTGGCCAAGTCGGCCGTACTGCCGTTCAGCGGCTGGCTGCCGGTGGCGATGGCCGCGCCCACCCCGGTCAGCGCGTACCTGCACGCGGCGGCCATGGTGAAGGCCGGCGTCTACCTGGTCGCCCTGCTGGCCCCGGTGCTGGCCCACACCCCGCCCTGGCGGCCGGTGACCACCGTGGCCGGGCTCGCCACCCTGCTCGTCGGCGGTTGGGCGGCGCTGCGCCAGACCGACCTGAAGCTGCTGCTGGCGTACGGCACCGTCAGTCAGCTCGGCCTGCTCGTCGCGGTGGCCGGCGCGGGAACCCGGGCGGCGGCGCTCGCCGCGCTGGCCCTGCTGCTGGCCCACGCCCTGTTCAAGGCGGCGCTGTTCCTGGTCGTCGGCGCGATCGACCACGTGGCCGGTACCCGGGACCTGCGGGACCTGTCCGGGCTGCGGCACCGGCTGCCGCTGCTGGCGGCGGTCACGATGCTCGCCGCCGCGTCGATGGCCGGGGTACCACCACTGGTCGGGTTCGTCGCCAAGGAAACCGTCCTGTACGCGTTCGCCGACGACCCGCTGACGCTGGCCGCCGTGGTGGTCGGCACGGCGTTCACCGTGGCGTACAGCGCCCGGTTCCTGTGGGGCGCGTTCGCTGACAAGCCCGGTGTGGCGCCGCGCCCGGTCCACCGACCGTCCCCGGCGCTCGTCGTCCCGCCGGCCCTGCTGGCGGTGGCCGGGCTCCTCCTCGGCCCGCTGGCCGGGCCGGTCGGGGCGCTGCTCGCCCCGTACGCCGGGCGGTTCGCCGGAGCCGACCACCCGCTGGCGCTCTGGTCCGGTCCGACGCCCGCGCTGGCCTGGTCCGCGCTGGCGCTGGCGGCCGGCGGGATCCTCTTCCTCCGCCGCGCCGACCTGACCCCGGCCCTGACCCGCCTACGCTTCCGGCAGTCCCCGGCCCAGCACTACGAACAGGTGACGCACCTGCTCGACCGGGCGGCGATCGAGCTGACCAGCCGGCTCCAGCGCGGCTCGCTGCCGCAGTACCTCGGCACCGTCCTGGTCGTCCTGGTGGCCCTGCCCGGCGGGGCGCTGCTGATGCTGCGGCCCTGGCCGGTGCCCACCCGGTGGTGGGACAGCCCGGTGCAGTCGGTGGTCGCCCTGGTGATGGTGGTGGCGGCGGTGCTCGCGGTGGCCGCCCGCCGCCGGCTGACCGCGATGCTGCTGGTCGGGGTCACCGGCTACGGCACCGCGATGATCTTCGTACTGCACGGCGCGCCAGACCTGGCGCTGACCCAGATCCTGGTCGAGACGGCCACCATCGCCCTGTTCGTGCTGGCGCTGCGCCGGCTGCCACCCCGCTTCTCGCGCCGGCCGTTGCGCCGCAGCCGCTGGGTCCGACGGGTGATCGGGGTGGCGGTCGGCACCGTACTGGCCGGCCTGGCCGCGGCGGCCGCCGCCGGTCGGCAGGTACCGCCGGTCTCGGTGGACTTCCCGCGGCTCGCCGTCGAGGAGGCGTACGGCCGCAACGTGGTCAACGTCGTCCTGGTGGACATCCGGGCCTGGGACACCACCGGCGAGATCGCGGTACTCGTGGTCGCGGCGACCGGGGTGGCCAGCCTGGTGTTCGAACGCTCCCGGAACGCCTCCCGCCCCCGCACCCGCCGGCCGGGCCGGGCCGCCCCGACGGCGGCGGACCCGGGTCAGCGGGTCTGGCTGCGCGGCGGCCCCACCCTGCACGAACGACGCCGCTCCCTGGTCTTCGAGGTGGTCACCCGGCTGCTCTTCCACAGCATCGTGGTGCTCTCCCTCTTCCTGCTCTTCTCCGGGCACAACGCGCCCGGTGGCGGCTTCACCGGTGGCCTGGTGGCCGGGCTGGCGCTGGCGCTGCGCTACCTGGCCGGCGGCCGGTACGAACTGGAGGACGCCGCCCCGGTCGGTGCCGGCACGGTGCTCGGGGCCGGACTGGGGCTCGCGGTGGGCACCGGGGTGGTGGCCCTCGCCGCCCGGGGCAACCTGCTGGAGAGTTCCCGGATCGACCTGAGCGTGCCCGGGTTCGGCGACGGCTACCTGGTCACGTCCCTGTTCTTCGACATCGGCGTCTACCTGGTCGTGGTCGGGCTGGCGCTGGACGTGCTGCGCAGTCTCGGCGCCGAGGTGGACCGGCAGATCCAGGCCGGTGGCGGGGCGGTCGGCGCGTTGGCCGCCGACCGGCCGGGGGAACCGCCGTGACCGGGTCCGGCCAGGGTGCCAGCCTGGTGCTGGTGGTCCTGGTCGGGGTGCTCGTCGCGACCGGGGTGATGCTGCTGCTGGAACGCAACCTCACCCGGATCCTGCTCGGCGTGATCCTGCTCAGCAACGGGGTCAACGTGCTCATCCTGCTGGCCGGGCCGGCCGGCGGGGCCCCGCTGGCCGGGACCACGCCGGTCGACGGGATGAGCGACCCGCTGCCCCAGGCGATGATCCTCACCGCCATCGTGATCACCCTGGGACTGGCCGCGTTCCTGCTGGCGGTGGCGTACCGCAGTTGGCTGCTCACCACGCACGACGACGTCCGGGACGACCCGGAGGACCGGCAGATCGTCGGCCTCGCCGACCGGGACGCCGCGCTGTCCGAGGACCCCGACACCGTGGGCCCGAGGGACGACCCCGGTGGGCCGGGGGAACGGCGGTGAACGCCCTGGTGCCGCTGCCGGTGGTGATGCCGCTGCTCGGGGCCGCGTTGACCCTGCTGCTGCCGCGCTGGCCGCAGGTACAGCGGACGATCAGCGTGCTGGTGCTCGTCGCCACCCTCGCCGTCTCGGCGGTGCTGCTCGTCCGGGCGTACCAGCACGGGCCGCTGGTGGTCCGGCTCGGTGCCTGGTCACCGCCGGTCGGCATCGTGCTGGTCGCCGACCAGTTGGCCGCCCTGCTGCTGACCGTCTCGGCCGCCGTGACGCTCTGCGTGCTGCTCTACTCCATCGGCCAGGGCCAGGGTGACCTCGGCGAGGGCACCCCGGTGAGCATCTTCCACCCGACCTACCTGGTGCTGACCGCCGGCGTCACCAACGCGTTCCTCGCCGGTGACCTGTTCAACCTCTTCGTCGGGTTCGAGATCCTGCTGGTCGCCAGCTACGTGCTGATCACCCTGGGCGGCACCGACGTCCGGATCCGGACCGGTTCCACGTACGTGGTGGTCAGCGTGCTCTCCTCGATGATCCTGCTGAGCGGGGTGGGGCTGGTCTACGCGGCCACCGGCACCCTCAACCTGGCCCAACTCGCCACCCGGCTCGGAACCCTCCCCGCCGACCTGGCCCTGGCCCTGCACCTGATGCTGCTGCTCGCCTTCGGCGTCAAGGCGGCCGTCTTCCCGCTCGCGGCCTGGTTGCCGGACAGCTACCCCACCGCCCCCGCCCCGGTCACCGCGGTCTTCGCCGGCCTGCTGACCAAGGTCGGCGTGTACGCGGTCATCCGTACCGAGACCCTGCTCTTCCCCGGCGGGCAGGTCGGCACGCTGCTGATGGTGGTCGCCGGGCTGACCATGCTGGTCGGCATCCTCGGCGCGGTCGCCCAGTCCGACCTGAAGCGACTGCTGTCGTTCACCCTGGTCAGCCACATCGGCTACATGATCTTCGGAGTGGCGTTGAGCACCGTCGCCGGGCTGTCCGGCCCGATCTTCTACGTGGTGCACCACATCACCGTGCAGACCACCCTCTTCCTCGTCACCGGCCTGGTCGAGCAGCGGGCCGGCGGCACCGACCTGCGTCGGCTGGGTGGCCTGGCCCGGATCGCCCCGCTGCTCGCCGTCCTGTTCTTCGTACCCGCGATGAACCTCGCCGGGGTACCACCCTTCCCGGGCTTCCTCGGCAAGCTCGGCCTCTTCCAGGCCGGCGCGCAGGTCGGCGGCGCGCTGCCCTGGACGCTGGTGGCCGCCGGGGCGCTGACCAGCCTGCTCACCCTCTACACCGCCTCCCGGGTCTGGAACATCGCCTTCTGGCGGGAGCCCCGGCTGGCCACCGCCGACCCGCCGACCCGGCTGCCCGGCCTGATGGTCGGGTCGACGATCGCGCTGGTCGCGTCCGGCGTGGTGCTCACCCTGGTCGCCGGGCCGCTCTGGGCGGTCACCGCGGACGCGGCGTCCGACCTGCACCTGCGTACCCCGTACGTGCGGGCCGTGTTCCCCGGCGGCACGCCGTGACCGCCGCCCCGCCCCCGGAACCGCCACCCGCCGGGGACCGACCGGCCGCCGCCCCGCCCCCAGGGCCGCCACCCGCCGAAGACCGACCGACCACCGGGCCGCCGTCAGGGCCGGCACCCGCCGCCGACCGGCCGGCTGCCGGTCCGGTACGGCCGTTCGCCCCAGGTTCCGGTAGGTCCCCGGTCCGCGTCGGGGTGGCCCGCTGGCGTGAACAGGTGATCGCGGCGGGCTGGATGGTGCTGATGTGGAACCTGCTGTGGGGGCGGTTCAGCCTCGGCAACCTCGTCGGAGGGCTGCTCGTCGCGGTCGCCGTGCTGGTGTTCTTCCCGCTGCCCCCGGTCACCCTGGACGCCCGGCTGCGACCGGTCGCGCTGCTGGACCTCACGGTGCGGTTCGTCGCCGAACTCGTCACCGCCAGCGTCCACGTCGCCTGGGTCGCCGTCCGACCCGGGTACCGGCCGCGCAGCGCGATCATCGCGGTCGAGCTGCGGGTGCGTACCGACCTGAACCTGGCCCTCACCGCCGAGCTGCTCTCCCTGGTGCCGGGGACGCTGATCCTCGACGTCGACCGGAAGGCCGGGGTGCTCTACGTGCACGTGTTCGACGTCCGCGGCACCGGAAACCTGACCCGCAGCCGTCGCCGCATCCGGGACGTCGAGCGACGTCTCCTCCGGGCCATCGGCTCGCCCGCCGAGGTCCGGCTGCTCACCTCCCACCCCGTCGAGGAAGGACCCAACCGATGAACCCGGTACTGGTCGTCGCCGTCACCGTCCTGCTCTCGGTCACCGTGCTGCTGGCCCTGGCCCGGATGGTGCTGGGCCCGGCCCTGCTCGACCGGCTGGTCGCCACCGAACTGCTGCTCGCCACGATGATCAGCGCGGTCGGCGCGGAGGCGGCGGTGCACCGGCGGGCCACCACCCTGCCGGTGCTGGTGGTGTTGGCGCTGCTCGGCTTCCTGGGCTCGGTGGCGCTGGTCCGGTTCGCCGCCGGGGAGGAGTCGTGACCGGCGGCGCGGTCGTGGCCGCCGGAGCCGCCGGAACCCTGGCCGTGGGCGGGGTCGCGGCCGCCGGAGCGGTGGCCGTCGGCGGCCTGACCGGCACCGGCGTGGCCGACCTGCTGGCCGGTGGCTGCCTGCTGGCCGGCGCCGTGCTCAGCCTGGCGGCCGGGATCGGCGTCCTGCGCCTGCCCAGCACCGTGGACCGCATCCACGCCGTCACCAAACCACAGGTACTCGGGATGCTGCTGATCCTGCTGGGGCTGACGCTGCGGCTGCGCAACCCCGCCGACCTGGGCATGCTCCTGCTGGTCGGGCTCTTCCAGCTCGCCACCGCGCCGGTCACCGCGCAGATGATCGGCCGGGCCGCGTACCGCTCGAACGGGGTCGACCGCGAACTGCTCGACACCGACGAGCTGGCGTGACGCGCTGCTCGACTGCGGCGGGCCGGTGTGACGCGCTGCTCGACCCCGGCGGGTCGGTGTGACGACCTGCCGGACTCCCAGGCGGCGCACAGCGGTGACCGATAAAATGACCTGCATGATCGACTCTTCTGCCCAGGAGGGCAGCAGTAGCCGGCCGGGTACGACCCGGCCTTCCCCCCGTTCCGCGACGTCCCCGGGAGCCCTGAGTCTCCCGTGTTGATCGCCGCCGGACTCGCACTGATCATCGTTCTGACCGCCGCCACCGGCTACTTCGTGGCGCAGGAGTTCGGCTACGTCGCCGTCGACCGGGGCAAGCTCAAGCAGCTCGCCGACGACGGTGACCAGGCCGCCGCCCGCGCCCTGAAGGTGACCGGCCGGCTCTCCTTCATGCTCTCCGGGGCCCAGCTCGGGATCACCGTCACCGCCCTGCTCGTCGGTTACGTCGCCGAGCCGTTCCTCGGCGCCGGACTGGCCGAGCTGCTCGGCGTCACCGGGATCTCGACCGCGGTCAGCCTGCCGCTGTCGGTGGTGCTGGCCCTGGTCATCGCGACCGTGGTGCAGATGGTGCTCGGCGAACTCGCCCCGAAGAACCTCGCCATCGCCCGCCCGGAGCCGCTGGCCCGGGCCCTCAGCCGATCCACCCTGATCTACCTGGCCGTGGCCGGGCCGTTGATCAAACTCTTCGACCGGGCCGCGGTACGGCTGCTGCGCCGGCTCGGCATCGAACCGATCGAGGAACTGCCCAGCGGGGCCACCCCCGAGGACCTCGAGCAGATCATCGCCGAGTCCCGCCAGGAAGGGCACCTGGACAAGGCCATGTCCGACCTGCTCGACCGGGGACTGGACTTCCGGGAACTGACCGCCGGGGAGGCCATGGTGCCCCGGGTCGACGTGCACACCGTACGCGCCGACGACCCGATCAGCCGGGTGGTCGAGATGCTCGACACCGGCCACTCCCGGTTCCCGGTACGCGGCACCGAGGGCGTCGACGACCTGGTCGGCGTGGTCGGCATCGCCGACGTGCTCGGCGTACCGCCGACCGAACGCGCGACCACACCGGTCAGCGCGGTGGCCGTACCGCCGCTGCTGGTGCCGGAGACGCTGCCGCTGCCGACGGTGCTCGACCGGCTCCGGGTCGGGCACCGGCAGCTCGCCTGCGTGGTCGACGAGTACGGCGGCTTCGCCGGCGTGATCACGCTGGAGGACATCGCCGAGGAACTGGTCGGCCCGATCCGCGACGAGGACGACCCGCCGGAGCGGGCCCCGGCCCGGCAGGACGACGGCTCCTGGGTGGTGCCGGCCCGCTGGCGGATCGACGAGGTGGCCGACAGCACCGGCATCTCGCTGCCCGAGGGCCCCGAGTACGACACCATCTCCGGGCTGGTCATGCGGGAGCTGGGCCGGGTCCCCGAGGTCGGGGACCTGCTGGAGATCCGGTTGCCCGCCGAGGAAGGCGAGCTGGCCCCGCGTGCCCTCGTCGAGGTGCTCGTGGTGGACCGGCACGTCGCCGACTCGGTCCGGCTGCGGGTCAGCGGCACCAGTGAGGTGACCGCATGAGCACCGGCTTCGCGCTGATCACCTCGGTGGTGCTGCTCGCCCTGAACGGGTTCTTCGTGGCCGCCGAGTTCGCCCTGGTCGCCAGCAAGCGGTACCGGCTGGAACAGGCCGCCGCCAGCGGCGGACGGGCCGCCCGGGCGGCGTTGGACGGCGTCCGGGAACTCTCCCTGATGCTGGCCGGCGCGCAGCTCGGCATCACCCTCTGCACGCTGGGCCTGGGCGCGCTCGCCGAACCGGCGATCGAACACCTGCTCAGCCCGCTGCTGCACGCGGTCGGCATCCCGACGGCCGCCAGCCACGTGATCGCCCTGATCTTCGCGCTGAGCCTGGTCACCTTCCTGCACCTGGTGGTCGGCGAGATGGCCCCGAAGTCGTGGGCGATCACCGACGCGGAACGGTCGGCGCTGCTGCTGGCCCTGCCGTTCCGGGCCTTCGCCCGGGTGGCCCGGCCGGTGCTGTCGCTGCTGAACGCGGTCGCCAACGCGATGCTGCGGCTGGTGAAGGTCAACCCGCAGGACCAGCTCGCCCAGGTGCACGGCCCGGACGAGCTGCGGATGCTGCTCGAACAGTCCCGGGAACACGGGCTGCTCGGCGCCGAGCAGCACCAGATGCTCACCAGCATGCTCGAGTTGCAGGGCACCAAGGTGTCCGACGTGATGGAGCCGTTCGGGGAGATCGTCACGGTCCGCCGCGACGACCCCGCCGAGCGGATCGAGCAGGTCAGCCGGAACAGTGGCCGGTCCCGGCTGGCGGTGGTCGACCCGACCGGCGAGGTGGTCGGTCTGGTGCACGTCCGGGAGGCGGTACGGGCCACCACGACCGGTCGGGGTGCGAGCGCGGGCGAGCTGATGTCCGACGCCTTCACCCTGCCCGCGACCGCCTCGGTCACCGAGGCGGTGGCCGCCATGCGGGGCGTACAGGCGCAACTCGCGCTGGTCCGCAACGGCGGCGGCCCGACCCGGCCGATCGGGTTCGTGGCCCTGGAGGACCTCCTCGAAGAGGTCATCGGCGAGTTCGACGACGAGACCGACCCGGTGCCGCGCGGGCGACGGATGCGGTAGGGAACCGACGGTGCGGTTCACGGGGGTGTCACCGGAGTCCGGCTGGACCGGGCTGACGGTGCACACCTCGGTGACCAACCCGAGCACCCGCCCCGGCCTGAAGCTGCCGGGGCGGGTCACCCTCACCGCCGGAAACCGTGACGTGCCGGTCGGGCACGTCCGGTTGGGCCTGGTCAGCACGGTCGAACCGGAGGAGCCGGACGCGCCCCGCCGCCTGGTGCAGTTCCACCAGGCGGCGGTGGCCGGCGGGTTCGTGGTCCGCGCCGGCCGACGCCGGTCGGTCGCCTTCGCGCTGCCGATGCCCTGGGAGACCCCGGTGACGATCTTCGGTGGGGTGCCGTTGCTCAGCCTGCGGATGGGGCTGCGAACCGAGGTGGCGGTCGACCCGCTGCTGGACCAGGGCGCGCTGGTGCCGGTGTTCGTGCACCCGCTCCCCACCCAGCAGCACGTGCTGGCCGCCCTGGACACGCTCGGGTTCACCATGCGCCAGGCCGGCCTACAGGCGGGCCGGCTGCCCGGGGTGGCCCAGAGCCTCCCGTTCCACCAGCGGCTCAACTACTGGGTGGCCCCGCTCTACGCCGGCCCGATCACCGAGCTGGAACTGATCTTCGTGGCGGATTCCGCCACCCTGGAGGTGATCCTCTGGGCGGACCGCCGGCTGTCCCTGGCCGGGGTCACCCACCAGAGCATCAGCCGGTTCAAGGTGTGGCACGTCGACGCCGGCCAGCGGGACTGGGTGAGCGTGGTGGACGGTTGGCTGCGCACGACGATCAACCGGCACGCGGAGGCGGCGGCACATGCCGACTGGTCGGCGCGGGTCACCCGGTCGGCGCACGTCAGCCGTCCCCCGGACCGGCCGGTGGCCCCCGGGGAGGGCCTGGGGGGCACCGGAGGTGGTGCCGGCATCGGCGGTGGCGGCGGCGACGGCACCTGAGCGGCACCGGCTCCCGGTCGGCGGTGGCTTCCCGCCGGTCAGCCGGCGGTGGCGCTGGTGGCTCGCGGAGGTCGCCGGCGGTCCGGTGGTGGCTCGCGGAGGTCAGCCGGCGGTCCGGTGGTGGCTCGCGGAGGTCGCCGGCGGCCGGCAGTGGCCCGCGAGGTCAGCCGGCGGTGCCGTGGTGGCCTGCGCGGAGGTCAGCCGGCGCTGGCGGTGGCGAGTTTGAGGCTGAAGCCGAGGAAGAGGGCGGCGACGCCGGTGGTGGCGGTGGCCGTCAGGCGACGGCGCGTCCGGAACTGGGTGGCCAGGAAGGTGCCGGCGAAGATCAGGGCGGTCAGGTAGAGCGCACTGGTCACCTGGACGATCAGCCCCAGCGCCAGGAAGGAGAGCGCCGGCCAGGGGTAGGTCGGCTCGACGAACTGGATGAAGAACGAGATGAAGAACAGGATCGCCTTCGGGTTGACGATGCTGATCAGCAGCGCCCGCCGGAAGGGGGCGCGCAGCGCGGCCGGCTCGGCGCTGTCGATCAGACGCGGCGTGGCCGGGTCGTGCCGGGTCCGCCAGCGCCGCCACGCACCGCGCAGCATGACCAGCCCCAGGTAGCCGAGGTACGCCGCGCCGGCGTACTTGATCACCAGGAAGAGCGGCGGGTACGCGGTCAGCAGCGAGGCCACCCCGGCCGCGGAGAGCACCATGAGCAGCGCGTCGCCGACGAAGACCCCGGCGGCGGCCCGGTACCCGGCACCCACCCCGCGCCGGGCGGCGGTGGAGAGCACGAAGAGCGAGTTGGGACCGGGCAGCAGCACGATGGCCACGGTGCCCAGTACGAAGGTCCAGAAGTCGGTGATGCCCAGCACGTCGGCCATCATGACGCCACGGGTGCCACCGGACGAAGCCTTTCCCGCAGCCTGCGCTGTGCTTCCGGCCACTCGTCGACGACCATCGAATACTGCACGGTGTCCCGCCAGGAACCGTCGGGGCGCTGCCGGTGCATCCGGAGCACCCCCTCCCGGTGCGCGCCGAGCCGGGCGATGGCGCGCTGCGAACGCTCGTTGCGGATGTCGGTGTGCCAGACCACCCGGACCGCGCCCAACTCGTCGAAGGCCCGCCGCAGCAACATCAGCTTCGCCTCGGTGTTGACGCCGGTCCGCCACCAGGGCCGACCGAGGAAGGTGTAGCCGATCGCCACCGATCGCTGCGTCGGGTCGACCTCGTAGAAGGAGGTGGTGCCGACCACCGCGCCGGTCACCGCGCACCGCAGCACCCACGGCACCCGCTCGCCGCGCGCGTGCATGAGCAGAGCGCTGCGGATCACGTCCCGCATGCCGACCGGACCGTCCGGCTGCGGACCGCCCAGGTGCCGCCAGACCTCCGGATCGGCGGTGGCGGCCCACAACTCGTCGGTGTGCGACTCGTCGAGCGGCGCGAGCCGCACGTGGTCGCCCCGCATCGGCACCGGGTCGAGCCAGGGCGACCGGGCGGGCCGGAGGGCGTCCGGCACCGGCACGCTGACCCCGGCGTCCGGCTCGGGCAGCCCGCGTTCCCGCCGCAGCGGCACCACCCCCGCCCAGTACGGCAGCTCCAGGTCGGTCGGCTCGTCCTGGACGCCGCCGGTGCGGGCCCGGACGGAGACCTCGCGCAGCGGCAGGGCCAGGACGGCGGTCTCGGCCAACTCCCGGCGGCTCGGCGGACGGCTCTGCGCGGCCCGGCCGGCGGCGACCTTCTCCACCAGCGCGGCCAGCACGGTGGCCTTCTCCTCGGCGTCGGTGACCAGGTGGGCGACACCGTGCGCGACCACCGAACGGTAGTTGGCGCTGTGGTGGAACTGCGAGCGGGCGTAGACCAGACCGTCGAGCAGGGTGACGCTCACGCAGACCGCCAGCCCGGCCGGGCCCCGGGCGGCGAGCAGCGGCCGGCTGCCGGTGGACCCGTGCAGGTAGAGCGTCTCACCCACCCGTACGTGCAGGGTGGGCAGCAGGCGTGGCTCGCCGTCGACCACGAACCCCAGGGTGCAGTGGTACGCCTCGTCCAGTACGGCGTGCGCGGCGGCCCCCTCGTAGCTCATCCGGTCGCGGGCCCGGTGGGGGGTGGTCCGGGCGGTCGGCGTGTACATGTGACATCCCGCCTTTGTTCTAGTACATTCCCATGACTGTGGCAGTACGTTATCAGATCACCGGCGGCACGGCGGCCGAGATTTCGGCGAGCGTCGAATCGGGCATCCGCGACGGCGCGCTCCCGCCGGAGACGAGCCTGCCCCCGGTCCGGGCCCTGGCCGCCGCGCTCGCGGTCAGCCCGGCCACCGTCGCGCGGGCCTACCAGGAACTGCGGCAGCGAGGGCTGGTGGCGACCGCCGGCCGGCACGGCACCCGGGTCCGGCCCCGGCCACCGGTCGCCAGCCGGCGTGCCGCCCTGCACCCGCCGCCGGTCCCCGGCACCCGTGACCTCTCCCGGGGGCAGCCCGACCTCCGGCTGTTGCCGCCACTCGGCCCGCACCTGGCCCGGCTCGCCGAGCGGATCGGTCCGGCGGTCGGCTACGCCACCGGTGGGGTGCTGCCCGAGCTGGCCGACGTCGCCGGCAGCCGGCTGACCGCCGACGGGGTCCCGGCGGGGGAGATCACCGTGACCGCCGGTGCGCTCGACGCCATCGAGCGTCTCCTCGCCGCCCACCTGCGTCCCGGTGATCCGGTGGCGGTGGAGGACCCGGGCTGGGCCAACCTGCTCGACCTGGTCGCCGTGCTGGGGCTGCGGCCGGTAGCGGTGCCGGTCGACGACGACGGCCCGACCGTCTCCGGGGTACGCGACGCGCTGGCCCTGGGCGCGCGGGCGCTGATCGTGACCAGCCGCGCGCAGAACCCCACCGGGGCCGCCGTCTCCGCCGGCCGGGCCGCCGCGCTGCGCGAGCTGCTCGCCGGCCGACCCGACCTGCTGCTGATCGAGGACGATCACGCCGCCGAGCTGTCCCAACTGCCGCTGCACCCGCTCGCCGGGGCCACCCCGCGCTGGGCCTTCGTCCGCTCGGTGAGCAAACCCTACGGGCCCGACCTGCGGCTGGCGGTGCTCGCCGGGGACGAGGCCACCGTGGCCCGGGTGGCCGGCCGGATGCGAATCGGACCCGGTTGGGTGTCCACCCTGCTGCAACGTCTGGTGCTGGCGCTCTGGGCCGATCCGGCGACCACCGCGCTGGTCGCCCGGGCCGGGGAGAGCTACCAGCGGCGGCGGGCCGCCCTGCTCGCCGCGCTCGCCGGGCACGGCCTCACCGCCCACGGCCGCAGTGGCATCAACGTCTGGCTGCCGGTGCCCGACGAGACCGGCGCGGTCACCGCCCTGCGGGACGCCGGCTGGTCCGTCGCGCCCGGCGCGCACTTCCGGATCGGTGCCCCGCCGGCGGTCCGGCTGACGGTCAGCTCGCTCGACGACGGCGAGATCGGCGAACTCGCCGACGCCGTCGCCCGGGCGCTACGCCCCACCCGAACGGACGGCTTCACCGCGTGACCGCCACGCCCATCCGCTGCGCGGTCGGCCGGCCCGAGCCACCCGGCCGGGCCGGCTCTGCCGCGTGACCTGCCGCGCGACGGTCCGGGCACACCCGACCCGACCTGCGGCGGGGAGATCGGGCTCCGATCGGTCGGGCGGGTCGCCCGCGTGATCGCGGGACGAACGGGTACAACATTCGCCATGTCCGAACAGACCGCGACCGCCCCGGGCGCCCAGCAGTTCATCCCGCCGCAGGCCGACACCCTCGACCAGTTGCGCGCCGCCGCGACCGGCTGCCGGGGCTGTGAGCTCTACCGGGACGCCTCCCAGACCGTCTTCGGCCGGGGCGACGCGGACGCCCGGGTGGTCCTCGTCGGTGAGCAGCCCGGCGACATGGAGGACCAGAAGGGGCTGCCCTTCGTCGGCCCGGCCGGGCGGCTGCTCCGTCGGGCGGTCGACGACGCCGGTCTCGATCCCACCCAGCTCTACCTCACCAACGCCGTCAAGCATTTCCGGTTCGAGCTGCGCGGCAAGCGCCGCATCCACCAGACGCCCGACCGGGTACACATCACCGCCTGCCGGCCCTGGCTGGTCGCCGAGTTCGCCCGGCTCCGTCCGGAGATCGTGGTGGTGCTCGGTGCGACCGCGGCCAAGGCCCTGCTCGGGCCGACCTTCCGGGTCACCCGGCAGCGCGGTGAGCTGCTGCCCTGGCCCGCCGCCGCGCAGCACCCCGAGGACTTCGCCCGGGTGCCGGTCGACTCGGCGGGCACCGTGCTCGACGCCCCACCGGCCCGGCTGCTGGCCACCATCCACCCCTCGGCCGTGCTGCGCGCCGACAACCAGGAGATCGCCTACCAGGGGCTGGTCGACGACCTCACCGTCGCCGCCCGCGCCCTCGCCGGCTGACGCCACCTGGTGCGGGCGGCTGCACCCGACAAGGCCGCCGGTGCACGGCCTGATCGCGGCGGTCTTCGCCGGGACCGGCGGCCTGACCCTGGTCCGGGTACGCCGCCTGGAACGCCGGCTGGCCGGCCCGCCCGCCGGGTCTGCCGCCCGCCGGGTCCGCCGGCCCGTCCGCCGGCCCGTCCGCCGGGTTTGCCGGCCCGACCGCCGGGACTGTGGAGCCGGGCGACGGGGCCGCCGGGCAGTCCCGGCCGGTGCCCCCTGGGCAGGGCGGGAACCCGGTGCCAGACTGACCGGCATGGAGCAGCATCTCTACGAGCCCGTCCACGAGGAGTTCCGCGACCTGTGCCGGGAGTTCCTGACCCGGGAGGCGGTGCCGCACCACGACCGCTGGGAGGCCGAGGGCATCGTCGACCGGGACGTCTGGCGGAAGGCGGGCGCGGCCGGGTTGCTCGGCACGGACGTCGACCCCGCGTACGGCGGCGGTGGTCAGCGGGACTTCCGGTTCAACGCGGTGCTGGCCGAGGAGGTCGTCGCCGCCGGCTGCTCCGGGCTCGGTTTCGGGCTGCACAACGACGTGGTCGCGCCGTACCTGACCGAGCTGACCACCGACGCGCAGCGCGCCCGCTGGCTGCCCGGGTTCTGCTCGGGTGACCTGGTCACCGCGATCGCGATGAGCGAACCCGGGGCCGGCTCCGACCTGGCCGGCATCCGCACCACCGCGGTCCGCGACGGCGACGGGTGGGTGCTGAACGGGCAGAAGACCTTCATCACCAACGGTGAGCAGGCCGACCTGGTCGTGGTGGTCGCCAAGACCGCGCCGGAGCAGGGCGCGCACGGGGTCAGCCTGATCGCGGTGGAACGCGGCACACCCGGCTTCACCCGGGGCCGCCGGCTGGCCAAGGTGGGGCTGAAGGCCAACGACACCGCCGAGCTGTTCTTCGACGACTGCCGGGTGCCGGCGGAGAACCTGATCGGCACCGAGAACCACGGCTTCTACCACCTGATGGCGAACCTGCCCCGGGAGCGGCTCGGTATCGCCGTCGCCGCGGTCGCCGCCGCCGAACGGCTGCTCGCGGTCACCCTCGACTACGCCCGGGAACGGCAGGCGTTCGGCCGCCCGATCGGCGCCTTCCAGCACAACCGGTTCCTGCTGGCCGAACTGGACACCGAGGTGACCATCGCCCGGACCTTCCTCAACCACTGCGTCACCGAGTTCAACGCCGGCCGGCTCACCGTGGTCGACGCCGCCAAGGCGAAGTGGTGGACGACCGAGCTGCAGAACCGGGTCGCCGACCGCTGCCTGCAACTGCACGGCGGGTACGGCTACATGCTCGAGTACCCGGTGGCGAAGGCGTGGCTGGACGGCCGGGTGCAGACCATCTACGGCGGCACCACCGAGATCATGAAGGAGATCATCGGCCGGGGTCTCGACCTCTGACGGGAACCGGGCGGCGGCCCACGCACCGGGTACGCCAGGATGGGGGCCCCTGCCGAGGAGCCGCCGATGACCACCGACCTCACCGCCCCCGCCGGCGTACGTCCCGACGTGGTGCCGATCCAGCGGCGTACCCTGCGCCTGCTCTTCGGCACCCAGATCATCGGCGGGATCGGGCTGACCATCGGGATCTCGGTGGGGGCCCTGCTCGCCGAGCGGATCGCCGGGGCGGCGGTCGCCGGTCTGGCGCAGAGCGCGGCGGTGGTGGGCGGTGCGCTCCTCGCCGTACCGATCACCCGGATCATGTCCGGGTACGGCCGGCGGCCCGGCCTGGTGCTGGCGTACCTCGTCGGCGCGGTCGGTGGGGTCCTGGTGGTGACCGCCGCGACCGCCCGCTCGGTGCCGCTGCTCTTCCTCGGCATGCTGCTGTTCGGCGGCGGCTCGGCCGCGAACCTCCAGGCCCGGTACACCGCCGTGGACCTCGCCGAGCCGGCCCGGCGGGGTCGGCAGCTCTCGCTGATCGTCTGGGCCACCACGGTCGGCGCGGTGGCCGCGCCGAACTTCGCCGCCCTCGCCGACGCCACCACCAGCCGCTGGGGGCTGCCGACGCTGGCCGGGCCGTTCGCGTTCAGCGCGGTCGCGTTCGTCCTCGCCGCCGTGGTGATCTTCCTGTTGTTGCGTCCCGACCCGCTGCTCACCGCCCGCCGGCTGGCGGCGGCCGACGCGCCGGCCCCGGCCGGGCCGGCGGTCCGCCCCCGGGCCGCCGGCATGCGGGCCGCCTGGCGGACGGTACGGCACCGGCCGGCCGCCAGGCTCGGTATCGCCGCCGTCGCGGTGGGCCACCTGGTGATGGTCGCGGTGATGTCGATGACCCCGGTACGCCTCGGCGAGTACCACCACGACGCCGACGTGCTGCCGGTGGTGGGGGTGGTGCTGAGCCTGCACATCGCCGGCATGTACGCCCTCGCGCCGGTGGTCGGCTGGCTCACCGACCGGCTCGGCCGGCGGCCGGTGATCCTGGGCGGGGCCGGGGTGCTGCTGGCCGCCTGCGCGGTGGCCGGCACCGCCGGGCACCGCACGGTGCCGCTCACGGTCGGGCTGGCCCTGCTCGGGCTGGGCTGGTCGGGCACCATGGTGGCCGGCTCCACGCTGCTGTCGGAGTCGGTCCCGGCGGCCGGACGTCCGGCGGTCCAGGGTTTCTCGGATCTGACCATGGGGTTGGCCGGCGCGGCGGCCGGCGCGGTCAGCGGATTCGTCATGCAGGTGGCCGGGTATCCGGTGCTCACTCTCCTCGCGGCGGTCGCGGTGGTCCCGCTGGTGGCGCTAGCGTTGCGTCCGGCGCCGGTACGCGCGCCGACGGAGGACTGACGGTGGAGACCGGGGGTACGTGGTGCGGCTGACCGACTTCTGGAGCCGGCTGGAGGAGGCCTTCGGGCCCGGTTACGCCGCCAGCATCGCCCGGGACCAGGTCCTGTCCCAACTCGGTGGCCGGACCATCGAGCAGGCGTTCGCCTCGGGTGAGCAGACCCACGTGGTGTGGCGGGCGGTGTGCGCCGCGTATCCGGACCGGGTGCCCGCGCGACTGCGCTGACCAGGCGTTTCACCGTTCCGGTGTGTCGCTGCTCGTCTCGTACACCTGTTCGGCTATTGTCCACAGCGGGGTGCTTGTCCACAGGTCACGGCCGGTCGGCTGGTTTTCTGTCGGACCCAGCGCCTAGCGTGTCCGCGTGACGAGAAGCTCAGGAAAGACGCCGGCGAAGGCAGGGGTAACGATGGCGGCAGCGCCCGACCGGGAGAAGGCACTCGACCTTGCTCTCGCGCAGATCGACAAGCAGTTCGGCAAGGGTTCGGTGATGCGCCTGGGGGAGCGGCCCGTCGTCCAGACCGCGATCATCCCCACCGGCTCCATCGCGCTCGACGTGGCGCTCGGCGTGGGTGGTCTGCCCCGGGGCCGGGTGGTCGAGATCTACGGTCCCGAGTCCAGCGGTAAGACCACGGTCGCCCTGCACGCGGTCGCCAACGCGCAGCGCAACGGTGGCATCGCCGCCTTCGTCGACGCCGAGCACGCGCTCGACCCGGAGTACGCGAAGGCGCTCGGTGTGGACACCGACGCCCTGCTGGTCTCCCAGCCCGACACCGGTGAGCAGGCGCTCGAGATCGCCGACATGCTGGTCCGGTCCGGCGCGCTCGACATCATCGTGATCGACTCGGTGGCCGCCCTGGTGCCGCGTGCCGAGATCGAGGGCGAGATGGGCGACAGTCACGTCGGTCTGCAGGCCCGGCTGATGAGCCAGGCGCTGCGGAAGATCACCGGCGTGCTGAACAACACCGGCACCACCGCGATCTTCATCAACCAGCTCCGCGAGAAGATCGGTGTCATGTTCGGCTCGCCGGAGACCACCACCGGTGGGCGGGCGCTGAAGTTCTACGCCTCGGTCCGGCTCGACGTCCGCCGGATCGAGAGCCTCAAGGACGGCACCGACGTGGTCGGTAACCGGACCCGGGTCAAGGTGGTGAAGAACAAGGTCGCCGCGCCGTTCAAGCAGGCCGAGTTCGACATCATGTACGGCAAGGGCATCTCCCGGGAGGGTTCGCTGATCGACGTGGGCGTCGAGCAGGCGATCATCCGCAAGTCCGGCGCCTGGTACACCTACGACGGTGACCAGCTCGGCCAGGGCAAGGAGAAGGCCCGCGAGTTCCTCCGGGAGAACCCGGACGTGGCCGCCGAGATCGAGAAGAAGATCCTGGAGAAGCTCGGTGTCGGCACCGGGGCGGGCGACGCCGCCGGTGGCCCCGAGCTGCCGCCGGTCGACTTCTGATCTGCCGGATGGCCGGACGACGGGCCCGTTCGGGGCGGGGCTGGGACGCCGCGCCGTCCCGGACGGGTGACACCCCTTCCCGTCCCCGCCGGGGGCGACGCGACCGGGCCGACCAGCCCGGCCCGGCGACCTCGGCCGGGGGCGACCCGAACTACAGGGACAACCCGGACGCCGGGGACGACACCGACACCGGGTCGACTCCGCCGCGCAGCGAGGCGGAGCTGGCCCGGGAGATCTGCCTGCGGCAGCTCGCGGTCCGGCCCCGGACCCGGGCGGAGCTGGCCGGGGCGCTGGCCCGCCGGGGCGTCTCGCCGGAGGTCTCCGCCGAGGTGCTCGACCGGTACGACGAGGTCGGCATCATCGACGACGCCGCCTTCGCCCGGGCCTGGGTCAGCAGCCGGCACGCCGGTCGCGGGCTGGCCCGTCGGGCGCTCGCCAACGAGCTGCGCCAGCGCGGGGTGGACGGCGAGGTCGCCAGCGCGGCGCTCGGGGAGCTGGACGAGGACACCGAGGAGGAGACGGCCCGTGCGCTGGTGCAGCGCAAGCTGCGGTCGGCGCGGGGCGAGCCGGATGCGGTGTTCCGGCGGATGGTCGGCATGCTCGCCCGCAAGGGGTACCCGCCCGGTCTGGCGATCCGGGCGGTCAAGGACGCGTTGGCCGCGCAGAGCGCCGAGGCGGCCGAGTTCGCCGATCAGGTCGACGTCGACGCCCTGGCCGACGCCGAGGGCGAGTTCGAACGGTAGTGGGCCAACCCGGCGGCCAAACGCGCGATTTGATGCCCGAAGTCCCAATTTCAGTACGCGTCGGGTGACGGTACGAATGCCCTCTGTCGGTCTGATGTGATCATGAGTCCTTGACCGGAGGGCCTTCCGAGACCTAGCCTCGCCTTACAGGCTCACATTGCCCGACCAGCGCAGGCTAAGCGCACAACATAGATCGCGTAACAGAACAGCATCACTTTGGCCGGTCCGCCGGCCTTACCGTCAGCGGCGGGCCGGCCGGTCCGCCGCCGACGAGACAACTGCACCCGGCCGTCGGCGGTGACCAATGGGGGTCATCGCCGACGGAAAGCTACCCATGGCCAGTCGCTCCGGTCGGGCGTCTCGTAGCCGCAGGGGTGCGTGCCCACCGGCATGCCATCGCTGCGGCGTTGACGGTTCCAGGGGAGGCGGCCATGACGGGGCGGCAGAGGATCAGCAGTGGTCCGCACGGGGTGCCGGCATGAGCGCCTTCGACGTCGTCCTCCTCGCGGTGGTCGTGGTGCTGACCCTCGTGGTGGTCGGCGCGGTGGTCCTGGGTGCCCGGACCCTGCGCGGGCTGGCCACGGCCCCGGCACCGGAGGACCCGGCCTTCGTCGCCGAGAAGGACCGCCAGGAACAGTCCCTGGCGGCCCTGCGCACCGCCGCCGACGAGGCGCACTCCACGGCCGACGTGGCCAAGTCCGCCGCCGCGGCGGCCCGGGCCGAGGCCGCGGCCGCCAAGGCCGAGGCGAACGCCGCCCGCGCCGAGGCCCGCCGGGTGCTGGAAGCGGCCCGGCTGGAGGCGGACACCGTCCTGGAACGGGCCCACAAGCAGGCCGAGGCGGACGCCGAGCAGTTGCGCGCGGCGGCCCGGCGCAGCGGCGAGCGGGAGGTGGCCGTGCTCGCCTCCACCACCCGCGAGCAGGCCGCCGAGGTGGAGCGGCGGGCAGCCAGGATGGACGAGCGGGAGCGGCTCAACACCGAGGAGGCGGAGCGGCTGGCCGAGCGGGAACGTCAGCTCACCGCCGCCAGCGCCGCGCTGGCCGCCCGGGAGGCGGCCCTCGGGGAGCGGGAGCAGGCCCTGACCGAGGCCGAGGAGCACCGCCGCCGGGAGCTGGAGCGGGTCGCCGGGCTGACCGCCGAGGCGGCCCGGACCGAGCTGATCGAGGCGATCGAGACGTCCGCCAAGCGGGAGGCCGCGCTGCTGGTGCGGGACATCGAGGCGGACGCCCGCGGCACCGCCGAGCAGCGGGCCCGGCACATCGTGGTGGACGCCATCCAGCGGGTCGCCAGCGAGCAGACCGCGGAGAGCGTGGTCAGCGTCCTGCACCTGCCCGGGGACGAGATGAAGGGGCGGATCATCGGCCGGGAGGGCCGCAACATCCGCGCCTTCGAGTCGGTCACCGGGGTCAACCTGATCATCGACGACACGCCCGAGGCGGTGCTGCTGTCCTGCTTCGACCCGGTACGCCGGGAGGTCGGCCGGCTCACCCTGGAGAAGCTGGTCCTGGACGGGCGGATCCACCCGCACCGGATCGAGGAGGTGCACGACCTGGCCCGGCAGGAGGTGGAGCAGCTCTGCCAGCGGGCCGCCGAGGACGCCCTGGTCGAGGTGGGCATCACCGACATCCATCCGGAGCTGGCCGCCCTGCTCGGCCGGCTGCGCTACCGGACGTCGTACGGGCAGAACGTGCTCAAGCACCTGGTGGAGACCGCGCACATCGCCGGGATCATGGCCGCCGAGCTGCGGCTGGACGTGCCGACCATCAAGCGGTGCGCGTTCCTGCACGACATCGGCAAGGCGCTCACCCACGAGGTGGAGGGCAGCCACGCGCTGATCGGCGCGGACGTGGCCCGCAAGTACGGCGAGAGCGAAGAGGTGGTGCACGCCATCGAGGCGCACCACAACGAGGTGCCGCCGCAGACCGTCGAGGCGGTGCTGACCCAGGCGTCGGACGCCTGCTCGGGTGGGCGGCCGGGTGCCCGGCGGGAGAGCCTGGAGGCGTACGTGAAGCGGCTGGAGCGGATCGAGGAGATCGCCGCCGGCAAGCTCGGCGTGGAGAAGGTCTTCGCGATGCAGGCGGGCCGGGAGATCCGGGTGATGGTCAAGCCGGACGACGTGGACGACATCGGCGCGGCGGTGCTGGCCCGGGACGTGGCGAAGCAGATCGAGGAGGAGCTGACCTACCCGGGGCAGATCCGGGTGACGGTGGTCCGCGAGTCCCGGGTAACCGAGATCGCCCGCTGACCCCCGGGTACGACGCGCACAGGTCTCCCGGTACGACGCGCACGGGCCTCCCGGGTACGACGCGGAAAGGGCCGGCCCCACCGGGGGCCGGCCCTTCGCGGTTGTGCGGGGCGCCGTCAGGTGGCGGTACCGGTGACCGCCTCGGTCTCCAGCGCGGTGCCCTTGGCCCCGGTGGTGGGGGCGGTGCTGCGCCGGCCCTGGGAGAGCCGGCGCTGGAGGTACTGGGCCAGCTTCGACAGCGAGTAGTTGACCGCGACGAACATGACGCCGATCACCACGTAGACCTGGATCGGGTTGTCCAGCACACCGATGATCTGCTTGCCGATGCTGAGGGTCTCCTGGTAGCTGATGATGAAGCCGAGCGAGGTGTCCTTGAGCACCACCACGAGCTGGCTGATCAGCGCCGGCAGCATGATCCGGAAGGCCTGGGGGAGCAGGATCATCCAGGTGGTCTGGAACGGCGACAGCCCGATCGCGGCGGCGGCCTCGCGCTGCCCGCCGGGCAGCCCCTCCATGCCGGAGCGGAGGATCTCGCCGATCACCACCGAGTTGTAGATGGTCAGGCCGATGACCAGGTACCAGAGCGTCTCCATGCTGATGCCGAACTCGGGGAAGCCACGGGCCACGAAGAAGATCGTGATGACCACGGGCAGGCCCCGGAAGACCTCGACGCAGATCCGGGTGACCACGGACAGCACCGCGCTCAGCCCGCGCAGCAGGTACGCCACCGGGGTGGCGGAGCCGGTGAACCGCCGCTGGACCAGGCTCTTGAGCTGGATCCGCAGTAGCGCCAGGAGGGTGCCGACGACCAGCGAGGCGATGATCGCGAGCACCGCCGCGATCAGCGTGTTCTTCAGGCCGACGCCGATCCGTTCCCAGACCTGGCTGAAGTTCTCGTTGGACGGGTCGATCAGCGGACCCCAGAGTTCCATCGAGAACTGCCCGGCCTCGTCCAGCGGCCGGTAGACCAGGAAGTACGCCCCGACCAGCACCAGGGCGGTGGCGACGATGCTGCTGATCAGCGTGATGCGACGCTGCCGGGGGCCGGGGACGTCGTAGAGGACGCTGGTGGGCTGGCTCACCGGGCCACCGCCTGTCGCTTCTCGATCCGGTCCAGCAGGGCACCGAGCGGAACGGTCATGATCAGGTATCCGATCGAGATGCCGATGGCGACCGGGATGAACGCGTACCCCTCGGCCGAGGTGAGCTGGTCGGCGGTCTGCGACAGGTCGCCGATGACGCCGAAGAAACCGATCAGGGCCGAGTTCTTGATCATGGCGATGATCACCGAACCGAGCGGCACCACGGACGCCTTCCAGGACTGCGGCAGCACCACGTACCGCAGGTTCTGGCCGAAGGTGAGGCCGAGCGACCGGGCGGCCTCGGCCTGGCCGGGCGGGACCGCGTTGACGCCCGAGCGGAGCGCCTCGCAGACGAACGCGGCGGTGTAGAGCACCAGGGCGATCAGCGCGAAGCGGAAGTACGGCAGGTCGGTGCCGAGCCGGCTGAACACCGAGTCGAGCACCGGGATGCGCAGGAAGTCGGCGTTCGAGCCGAGCGCCGGCAGGCCGAAGGCGGCGAAGAACATCACCACGGTCAACGGCATGTTGCGGAAGAGGTTCACGTACCCGGTGCCGACCGCGCGCAGCGGCGGCACCGGGGAGATCCGCAGCACCGCCACGAGGGCGCCCAGGATCAGGGCGCCGATCGCGGCGAGGATGCAGATCTGGAGGGTGAGCCAGAAGCCACCCGCGAAAACGTCGAACCGGTCGATGAGCACACTCACGGGTCGGTCGTCCTTCCCACCCTCCAGATCCGGCCGGGATCAGTAGCGGTTGATCGCCGGGGCGTCACCCAGTTCGGCACCGAACTTGCCGGCGGTGTCGTCCCAGGCCTTCTTCCAGCTGCCGTCGGAGAACGCCTTCTCCAGCGTGTCGTTGACGAAGTTGCGGAAGTCGGTGTCCTCCTTCTTCACCCCGATGCCGTACGGCTCCTTGGTGAAGTTCTCGCCGGCGAGCTTGAAGGATGCCTCGTCCTTGGCGATGTAGCCGAGCAGGATGACGTTGTCGGTGGTCACCGCGTCCACCTGGCCGCCCTTGAGGGCGTCCCGGCACTTGTCGTACGTGTCGAAGAGGACGAGCTGGCTGGCGGCGTCCTTGACGTACTTCTTGATCTCCTCGGCCGGGGTGGAGCCGACGGCCGAGCAGACCTTCTTGGTGCCGTCCTTGAAGGAGTCCGGCCCGGTGATGCTGCTGTCGTCCTTGCGGACCAGGATGTTCTGCCCGGCCTCGTAGTACGGGCCGGCGAAGGCGATCCGCTCCTTGCGCTTGTCGTTGATCGTGTAGGTCGCCGCGACCAGGTCGACGGTGCCGTTGACGATCACGTCCTCGCGGACCTTCGAGGGGGTCTCCACCCACTCGATCTTGTCCTCGGGGATGCCCAGCTCCTTGACGATGAGCTTCGCGATCTCCACGTCGAAGCCCTCCGGAGCGTCGGAGAGGCCCTTCTGGCCGAAGCCCGGCTGGTCGAACTTGGTGCCGATCTTGATGGACTGCGCCTTGTTCAGCTTCTCCATGGTGCTGCCGGCGGCGAAGGACTTGCTGCCGGCACCGGTGCCCTCCTCGGCCTCGTCGCCGCCACAGGCGGTCACACCGAGGGCCAGGGTGGCCGCTGCGGCCAGCGCCACTACGCGCGAGATACGCATGCTCTTCTCTCCTTCTTCGACTTCGACGGCGGAGCCCGCCGGGGTGACGTGCTCCTCGGGCGGAACGCCTAGTGCGTGAGGATCTTGGAGAGGAAGTCCCGGGCCCGCTCGCTGCGCGGGTTCGCGAAGAACTCCTCCGGGGCGGCGTCCTCGACGAGTTGCCCGTCCGCCATGAAGATGACCCGGTTGGCGGCGTGCCGGGCGAAGCCCATCTCGTGGGTCACCACGACCATGGTCATGCCGTCGCGGGCCAGCGAGGTCATCACGTCCAGCACCTCGCCGACCATCTCCGGGTCCAGCGCGCTGGTCGGCTCGTCGAAGAGCATCGCCTTGGGCTGCATGGCCAGCGCGCGGGCGATCGCCGCCCGCTGCTGCTGGCCGCCGGAGAGCTGGGCGGGGAACTTGTCCGCCTGGTTGGCGATGCCGACCCGGTCGAGCAGCGCCAGGCCGCGCTCCCGGGCGGCGGCCGGCTTCTCCTTGCGGACCTTGATCGGCCCGAGGGTGACGTTCTCCAGGATCGTCTTGTGCGCGAAGAGGTTGAACGACTGGAAGACCATGCCGACCTCGCTGCGCAGCTTCGCCAACGCCTTCCCCTCGGCCGGCAGCGGCTGCCCGTCGAAGGTGATCGTGCCGGAGTTGATCGGCTCCAGCCGGTTGATCGTGCGGCACAGCGTCGACTTGCCGGAGCCGGACGGGCCGATCACCACGACCACCTCACCCCGGCCGACCGAGAGCGAGACGTCGTCCAGCACGTGCAGCGGCCCGAACCACTTGTTGACCGCTTCGAGCACGATGAGCGGTTCGCCCGTCGTCACCGTCGTCCACCGTCCCTCGTCGTTGTCGGCTTGGGCGGAGGTCGGCCGACCCCCGGGTCTGACGGAGGTCGGAGGACCCCCGGTCTGGGCGGAGGTCGGACGACCCCCGGTGGGGCAACTTTAGGCGGGCCGGCGTGGCGGAACGCAATCTGGCGGGTCACGGAGCGGTAACACCGGCGGCTATCGTCGCCAACAGTCCGATATCTGGCACCAGGTCGGTGGGACGGGCGAAAGGGAGGCGGGTCCGGTGGTAGCAGGGAACGCGACGGAACCGGTCCGGTTGACCCGGTACGCCCGGGGTGGTGGCTGTGCGTGCAAGATCCCGCCCGGCGAGCTGGAGGCGATGGTGGCCGGGCTGGCACCCGCCACCGGGACGGCCGAGCTGCTGGTCGGGCTGGAGCACGGCGACGACGCGGCGGTGGTCCGCCTCGACGAGCGGACCGGGCTGGTCAGTACGGCGGACTTCTTCACCCCGGTGGTCGACGACGCCTACGACTGGGGGCGGATCGCCGCGACCAACGCCCTCTCCGACGTGTACGCGATGGGCGGCACCCCACTGGTCGCGTTGAATCTGCTCTGCTGGCCCCGGGACGTGCTCCCGGTGGAGTTGGCCCGGGAGGTGCTGCGCGGCGGGCAGGACGTGGCCCGGGAGGCCGGCTGCCACCTGGCCGGCGGGCACAGCGTGGACGACGACGGCCCCAAGTACGGCCTGGCGGTGACCGGGGTGGTCCGCCCCGCCGAGCTGATCACCCTGGACGCCGGCCGCCCCGGCCTGCCGCTGTCGCTCACCAAGCCGCTCGGGGTCGGGGTGCTCAACACCCGGCACAAGAACACCGGGGAGTCCTTCCCCGAGGCGGTGGCCGCGATGACCACGCTGAACCGGGACGCCGCCCGGGCTGCGGTCGCGGCCGGCGTGCGGTGCGGCACCGACGTGACCGGCTTCGGCCTGCTCGGCCACGCCAGCAAGCTGGCCCGGGCCAGCGGCCTGACCGTCGCACTGGACGCCGCCCGGGTGCCGTACCTGGACGGGGCGCGGGAGGCGGTGCGGGACGGCTTCGTCAGCGGCGGTAGCCGCCGCAACCTGGAGTGGGTCACCCCGTGGACCGACTTCGGCGCGGTCGGCGAGGAGGACCGGTTGCTGCTGGCCGACGCGCAGACCTCGGGCGGGCTGCTGGTCGCCGGGGAGCTGCCCGGCGCGACCGTGGTCGGCGAGTTGCTGCCGAGGGGGGAGCGGATGGTGGTCGTCCGGTGACCCTGGGGCTCGTACCATACCTGACGAACTGTCATCTTTTTGTCAGCTTGCGCGGACCGGCCCATGGAAATTTTGCCCAGAATGGTCACAGACCGGTAACTTGCCCTCGGTTCGGGGCAAAGCCCCTCCACCATCGGTGGTGAGGCCCGATCCGGAGGCCGCTGGGGACGAGCACAGCGAGGAGGCGGCATGACCGAGCTGTGGAACTGGAGAATTGACCGGGTACGACCGGTGGAGGTCTACCCGGCGTTGGCGGAGGCGCTCGGTCGGATGGTGATGCCGCTCGCTGCGGCTGATCCGGGCCAGCTCCCGGTACACGCGGTGATCTGCGACGTGTGGTCGGCGCCGGGGGAGTTCGGCACCGTCGTCGACTGCTACGGCGTACCGGACGGGTTGTCCGAGCTGCACGGGGTCGCGGCGCTCGCCCGGCTGCTCGATCGCGCCTGCGTGCTGCGGGACGACACCCTCGACGCCGGGCGGCACCTGCTGGTCACCCCGGACGGCACGATCCGGCCGGTGCACTTCGACGTCCGGGAGACCGACGACGGCGAGGAACTGAGCGGCCAGCGCCTCTGCACGCTGACCCACCCCACCTGTCGGGGCTGGTCGCAGTGCCACCGGTCGCGCTGGGCCCCGGACTCGGTTGCCCCCGCGCTCGCCGCGGCCTGAGCGGCCCGCGTCCGGCCCCGGCCGCACCGACGTCCCGGGCGGTCCCCCTCGGGCCCGGCGACGCCCACCCCGGCCCCCCCGGCCCGGCGCGTGGCCCCTCGGCCCTGGCCTCGGCGCGTGGCCCCCCGGCCTCGGCGCGCGGCCACCCGGCCCCGGCCCGGCGGGCGGCTACCCGTTGCCCGCCTCGGCGCGGCGACGGGCCCCGGCCGGAGCCGGCGCGGGGCCGGTGCGGGCCCCACCCCGGACCACCAACTGGTCGAGCAGCGTCTGGGTGGCGGCGGCGACGGCGGCCACCGCCGCGTCGAACGCGGCGGCGTTGTGCGCGGCCGGCGCGCGGAACCCGGAGATCTTCCGGACGTACTGCAACGCGGCGGCGTGCACGTCGGAGTCGGTCACCTCCGGGACGTACGGCTCGCGCAGGGTCTTGATGCTCCGGCACATGGCTCCTCCTCGGTTCCGGTCGTTCCGGTGGGCCCGGATACGCTGTCCGTGTCATGACTACCGCAGCCGCGGGCAGCCCGCGCACCTACCAGGTGCGTACGTACGGCTGCCAGATGAACGTGCACGACTCCGAGCGCATCTCCGGCCTGCTCGAACAGGCCGGGTACGTCCGCGCCCCGGAGGCCGACGACCAACCCGACGTGGTGGTCTTCAACACCTGCGCGGTGCGGGAGAACGCCGACAACCGCCTGTACGGCAACCTCGGCCACCTCCGCCCGGTCAAGAACCGGCACCCGGGGATGCAGATCGCGGTCGGCGGCTGCCTGGCCCAGAAGGACCGCGGCGACATCGTCCGCCGGGCCCCCTGGGTGGACGTCGTCTTCGGTACGCACAACATCGGCTCGCTGCCGGTGCTGCTGGAACGGGCCCGGCACAACGCCGCCGCCGAGGTGGAGATCCTCGAGTCGCTGGACGTCTTCCCCTCGACGCTGCCCACCCGCCGCGAGTCGACGTACGCCGGCTGGGTGTCGATCTCGGTCGGCTGCAACAACACCTGCACGTTCTGTATCGTGCCGTCCCTGCGCGGCAAGGAGAAGGACCGCCGCCCCGGCGACGTCCTCGCCGAGGTCCGCGCCCTGGTCGCCGAGGGTGTGCTGGAGGTGACGCTGCTCGGGCAGAACGTCAACTCCTACGGGGTCGAGTTCGGCGACCGGTACGCCTTCGGCAAGCTGTTGCGGGCCTGCGGTGACGTCGACGGGCTGGAGCGGGTCCGGTTCACCAGCCCGCACCCGAGGGACTTCACCGACGACGTGATCGCCGCCATGGCCGAGACACCGAACGTCTGCCACTCGCTGCACATGCCGTTGCAGTCCGGCTCGGACGACGTGCTGAAGGCGATGCGCCGGTCGTACCGGGCCGAGAAGTACCTGGGCATCATCGAGAAGGTCCGGACGGCGATGCCGGACGCGGCGATCACCACCGACATCATCGTCGGGTTCCCCGGCGAGACCGAGGCCGACTTCCAGCGCACCCTGGACGTGGTCCGCGAAGCCCGGTTCGCCTCGGCGTTCACCTTCCAGTACTCCAAGCGGCCCGGCACCCCGGCGGCCACCATGGAGGGCCAGCTGCCCAAGCAGGTCGTCCAGGAGCGGTACGAACGACTGGTCGCCTGCGTCGAGGAGATCACCTGGGCGGAGAACAGGAAACTGGTCGGCGAGACGGTGGAGGTGCTGGTCGCCGTCGGTGAGGGCCGCAAGGACGAGCGCACCGGCCGGATGTCCGGCCGCGCCCGCGACGGCCGCCTGGTGCACTTCGCCACCGGCGCGAACGGCCCGGTCGGTGTGAACGGCCCGGTCGGTGCGACGGCCGCGAACGGCCCGGTCGGTGCGACCGGCCCGACCGACGGGACCGGCCAGCGCGGCGACGCGGGCGTGCCCGCCGGGACGATCCGGCCGGGCGACATCGTGCACACCACGATCACCTACGCCGCCCCGCACCACCTCAACGCCGACGGTGCGCCGGTCGCGCACCGGCGTACCCGGGCCGGGGATGCGGCCGAGGCGGGGCGTTCCCCCCGTACCCCCGGGGTGCTGCTCGGGCTGCCCACGGTCGGCGCGCCGGCCGCGTCGCCCGCGCCGACCACCGGCTGCGCCGCGCCCTGACCACCGGCTGCGCCGCGCCCTGACCACCGGCTGCGCCGCGCCCTGACCACCGGCTGCGCCGCGCCCTGACCACCGGCTGCGCCGCGCCCTGACGACGGGCGCGGCCGACCGCTCCACGGACCCGGCTGCCGCCAGTGCACCGACGACGGGGCGCGGCCGAGCGTTGCGCCGGCCGGGCTGCGTCGGCGCACTGACGACGCGGGCGCGGCCGGCCGTTCCACGGACCGGGCTGCGTCGCGCACTCAAGGCCGGGCAGGCGACGGTCGGGGCCCGCCGCAACCGGTGGGCCCCGACCAGTTCAGAGGTAGGTCAGACGGAGATCTTCCCGGCGCCCGCGCCGGCGGTCACGATCGACTTGACGCTGCTCGCGCTGTCGATCGGGGCCCCGTACGGGATGCCGGCGACGCTGCCGCCGGTCTGCCCGCCGCCGGAGTTGACGAAGTGGTTGTTCCGGGCGACCAGGGTGCCCGGCCCGGAGCTGCCCTCGCCCAGGTGGTACGGGTCCTTGACGTTCTCGAAGTAGTTGCCCTCGACGAGGACGCCGGCGCCCATGGTGGAGGCCACGCCGTAGCCGCTGTTGTTGTAGTAGTAGTTGTTGTAGACGTGCACCGGGTTGCCGAAGCGGACCCGCGGGTGGCGCTGGGTGCTGGCGTCGAACCAGTTGTGGTGGTAGGTCACCCGCAGGTGGCCGCGGTCCTGGCTGCCGTTGTCGTCGCTGTGCCCGAGCAGCATGGACTTGTCGTGGTTGTAGACCCGGTTCCAGGACACGGTGATGAAGTCCGAGCCCCGCTTGATGTCGACCGCGCCGTCGTAGCCGCCGGTGAAGGTGTTGTGGTCGATCCAGATGTTGGTCGCGGACTCCTGCACGTTGATCGCGTCGTCGTTCCAGCCCCGGAAGGTCAGGTTCCGGATGATGACGTTGCGGTCACCGTTGATGTTGAAGCCGCAGCCGGAGATGGTCGCCCCGGAGTTGCCGAGGATGGTCTTGTTCGACCGGACCCGGAGCATGCCGGAGCAGGAGATGGTGCCGGAGACCCGGATCACCGCCGCGCTGGTGGAGCCGAGCGCGGTGGTCAGCGCCGAGGCCGAGGTGACGGTGGTGGTCGGGGCGTTGCCGCCGCCGGAGGTGCCGCCGTTCTGGGTGGCCCAGCCGTAGAGGCCGTAGTCGGCGGTGGCGGTCGGGTTGGCCTGGGCGGTGACGCCGGTGAGTGCGCCGGCGGTGAGCAGGGCGACGGTGGCGGCGGAGGTGAGCAGCGTCAGACGACGCCGTACTACGCGCATGGTGGAATTCCCTTCTGGAACTCGGGTGGGAGAACCCGCAGCGGCCAGAGTGGACGCCGTGCCCAGCGGCGTCGGTCCTCGGCCGGGGGACGAGGGGTCCTTCGGTTCCTTACCGTGCTGAACGTGCTGAGCCGGCTCCCGGACTGCGCCGACCCGTCGGGGTAAGCGCTTTCCCGATATAAACACAGACCCTCATGGATGTAAACACTGGGTCACAAGTTGATCACGTTCAGGTATCGGGGCGACTGACCGACGGCCACGCGCGCAGCCGAAGCGGCCCCCGTCCGGTGCCGGAACGGCGATGGACGGGGGCCTGCGACGAGCGGTGGAGCGCTGGAGCGCTGGTTCCGGACGGGAGCCGACCACGAACGGTCGAGCGCTGAAGCGGACGGGGCCGACGAACGGTCGAGCGTTCGTCGGCCCCGTCCGAGCGACTCAGCCGGCCTGCTCCGCGAGCTGGAGGAACTGCCGCTTCGAGGCGAGCGCCTGCTCGGCCTCCTTGATCCGCCGGTTGTCCCCGGCAGCCTGCGCCCGGGCCAGCCGCTCCTCGGCCTCCGCGACCTGGGCGCGCATCTGGGCCAGCAGCGGATTGTCCTCCTTGGTGGTCCGCCGCCACGCCGAGTCCATCACCTCGCGGACCTTCTCGTCGATTGCCCGCAGCCGCCGCTCCAGACCCGCCGCGGCCTCCCGGGGCACCCGCCCGGCCTCGTGCCACTGCGCCTGGATGTCCCGCAGCCTGGCCTGCGCGCCCTTCGGGTCACCGTCGACGTCCAGCGCCTCGGCCTCGGCCAGCAGCGCCTGCTTGCGCTCCAGGTTGGCCCGCTGCTCGTTGTCCCGGGCCGAGAAGACCTCGCTGCGCCGGGTGAAGAAGGCGTCCTGAGCCGCCCGGAACCGTTCCCAGAGCTTCTGCTCGGCTTCCTTCGAGGCGCGCGGCGCGGCCTTCCACTCGGTCATCAGGTCCTTGAGCCGGTTGGCGGTGGCCGCCCACTCGGTCGAGTCCTTCAGCCCCTCGGCCTCGGCGACCAGCTGCTCCTTGACGGTCTGCGCCTGCTTGCGCTGGGCGTCCAGCGAGGCGAAGTGGGCGCCCCGGCGGCGGGTGAAACCGTCCCGGGCGGCGGCGAACCGCTTCCACAGCTCACCGTCGGTCTTCTTGTCGACCCCACGGATGGTCTTCCACTCGTCGAGGATCTCCTTGAGCCGGTCACCGGCGGTCTTCCAGCCGGTGGACTCGGCGGCGAGCTTCTCGGCCTCCTCGACCAGAGCGGTCTTGCGGGCCAGCGCCTCGGTGCGCGCCGCGTCACGGGCCGCCCGCGCCTCGCCGGCCTTCTCCTCGGCCAGGGTGGCGAGCTTGTCCAGCCGGGCCGCGAGGGCGTCGATGTCCCCGACCACGTGCGCCTCGGGCAGCGACGCCCGGATCCGCTTGATCGTGGTCAGCGATCCGCCGGCGTCGGCCGCCCCCGAGTTGAGGCGGGCCTCGGTCAGGTCGACCTCGGTCACCAGGTCCGCGAAGCGGCGGGCGAAGTGGGCCAGCCCCTCCTCCGGTGCCCCCGCCTGCCAGGATCCGACCACCCGCTCGCCGTCGGCCGTCTTGACGTACACGGTGCCGTCCGCGTCCACCCGTCCGAAGGCAGTCCAGTCGCTCATGTGCCCATCCTCGTTCTCCCGGCGTCGACGGAGGATCCCGTGATCGCCGCCACGGCGCAGCAAGTTTTCCCTCGGCATTGTCACAGGTCCCACCGGGTCCGCGTCGAGCGCCTATCGCCGACCGTGACCATACGGTGTCCTACCCCGCACCATCGTCCCCCCGCATCGGCTTGTCGACGATTGACGTACGGTGTACGGTACGCCGTACCCGAACGTCCGGAGGTGCCGGGCGTCGCAGAGGAGGACCGGATGACCCAGGCCCGCTCGCAGATCGTCCCGCCGGCCGACCCGGGCTACGCCCCGACCGAGGCGGACCTCGCCGCCCTCGCCGACTGGTTCCGGCGGTACGACGCGTACGCGGCCGCCGGGGACGTGGCCGGCACCGCCAGCCTGGCGATGTTCCCGCTGAACACGGTCACCGACGACTCGTCCGGCGAGGGCTCGGCCCGGCAGCTCGACCGCGCCGAGTACCTGCGGGTGATGGGCGGCGCGCTCGGCGGCGGCGGGGACCTGACCATGGACTCCACCCGCACGCCCTACCTGCTCACCCCGAGCCTGGCGGTGGTCTTCACCGAGGCCGAGTTCACCATCGACGGGCAGCCGCAGCGGGTGCGCTACGCCGACGTGCTGGTCAAGGTCGGCGGCGAGTGGCGCTTCCAGACGATGATCCAGGGCGGCTGGGGCGACCACGCCGGCTGAGATCCCGGGCGGCGGCGACCACGCCGGCTGAGATCCCGGGCGGCTGGGGCGACCACGCCGGGCTGACCGGGCCGGCACGCGGGATCCGGGGCGCCGACCGCTACGGTGGCCTGGTGTCCCTGGTCGCCGCTGCCGTCTGCCCCCACCCGCCCCTGCTCGTCCCCGAGGTAGCCGGCGCGGCCGCCGGTGAACTCGACGACCTCCGCGCCAGCTGCGCCGACGCCCTCGGCCGACTGCTCGCCGCCGAACCCGAGGCGCTGCTGATCGTCGGCTCCGGCCCGACCACCACCCCGTACCGCGCCGCCGACCACGGCTCGCTGCGTGCGTACGGGGTGGACCGGTCGGTACGGCTGTGGAAGGTCAACTGCTCCGGCGGGCCGTACCTCCCGCTCAGCCTGACCATCGGCGCGTGGCTGGTCGGCCGGACCGGCACCGACCTGCCCCGGTTCGCCCACGCGGTCGCCGCCGACGCCTCCGCGCAGGTCAGCGCCCGACTCGGCGCGGAACTCGTCGACGGCGCCGAACGCCGGGTCGCGCTGCTGGTCATGGGGGACGGCTCGGCCTGCCGGGGCCGGCAGGCACCCGGCTACGACGACCCACGCGCCGAGGCGTACGACGACCGGGTCGCGACTGCCCTGGCCGACGCGGACCCCGACGCCCTGCTCGACCTGGACCCCGGGCTGTCGGCGGAGCTGAGGGTGGCCGGCCGGGCGCCCTGGCAGGTGCTCGCCGGTGCGGCCCGCGCGGCCGGCGGCGGCTGGCGCGGGGACCTGCTCGCCCACACCGCCCCCTACGGCGTGGCCTACCTGGTGGCTACCTGGGAGCGGGCGTGACCGTCGTCGCGGTGGTCGGGCCGACCGCCGCCGGCAAGTCGGCGCTGAGCATCGCCCTGGCGCACGCCCTCGACGGCGAAGTGGTCAACGCCGACTCGATGCAGCTCTACCGGGGGCTGGACATCGGCACCGCCAAGCTCACCCCGGCCGAACGCGAGGGCGTACCGCACCACCTGCTGGACATCTGGGACGTCACCGAACCGGCCAGCGTCGCCGAGTACCAGACCCTCGCCCGCGCCGCGGTCGACGACATCCTCGCCCGCGGTCGGGTGCCGCTGCTGGTCGGCGGCTCCGGCCTGTACGTCCGGGCGGTACTGGAACGCTTCGAGTTCCCCGGCACCGACCCCGAGCTGCGCGGACGCCTGGAGGCCGAACTGGCCGCCGTCGGCCCGGCCCCGCTGTACGAGCGGCTGCGGGCCGCCGACCCGACCGCCGCCGCCGGCATCCTGCCCGGCAACGGCCGGCGCATCGTCCGGGCCCTGGAGGTCATCGAACTGACCGGCGCGCCGTTCACCGCCGCGCTGCCCGAGCCGATCCCGTACTACCCGTCCGTGCAGCTCGGCGTGGACCGGGACACCGCCGACCTGGACGACCGCATCGCCCGCCGGGTGGACCAGATGTGGGCCGCCGGTCTGGTCGCCGAGACCCGCGAGCTCGTCGGCCACGGCCTCGCCGAGGGGCGTACCGCCAGCCGCGCCCTCGGCTACCAGCAGGTGCTCCGCTTCCTGGCCGGTGAGCTCACCGAGACCGAGGCGCACGACGAGACGATCCGGGCCACCCGTCGGTTCGTCCGCCGGCAACGCTCCTGGTTCCGCCGCGACCCCCGGGTGCACTGGCTGGACGCGGCCGACCCCGACCTGGTTCCGACGGCGCTGCGAACGGTGCGCGGCGCTGGGGAATGATGGGGGCGTGGAGTTCACCAAGGGCCATGGCACCGGAAACGACTTCGTCATCCTTCCCGACCCGGACGGGCAGCTCGACCTGACCCCGGAGCAGGTCGCCGCGATCTGCGACCGGCGACGCGGCATCGGGGCCGACGGCGTGCTCCGGGTGGTCCGCTCCGCGAAACACCCCGACGCGGCCGGACAGGCCGGCGAGGCCGAGTGGTTCATGGACTACCGCAACGCCGACGGGTCGGTGGCGGAGATGTGCGGCAACGGCGCCAGGGTCTTCGTGCACTACCTGATCACCACCGGGCTGGCCACCCCGACCTCCTCCGCCGCTACCCCGACCTCCTCCGCCGCCTCGGCCTCCACTGCCCCGGCCTCCGCCGCCGCCCCGACCTCCGTTGCCCCGACCGCTGCCGTCCCGCCGGGCAGTGCATCCGACGGTTCGCTCCTGTCGGGCAGCGCGCCCGACGGGTCGCTGCTGCCGGTGCCGGGCAGCGCAGTCGACGGGTCACTCCTGCCGGTGTCGGGCAGCGGAGCCGGCCGGTCGCTGCTCCTACCGGTGGCCACCCGGGCCGGCGTGGTGCGTGCCCGGATCGACGGAGAGACCATCGCCGTCGAGTTGCGCCGTCCCCGGCTGTACGACTCGGGGACCGCCACTCTCGGCGGGCTGACCCTGCCCGGCACGGCCGTGGACGTCGGCAACCCGCACCTGGTCTGCCCGCTGCCGGCCGGGCTGGACCTGGCCGCCCTCGACCTGACCCACCCGCCCGGCGTCGACCCGGCACTCTTCCCGGCCGGCGTGAACGTCGAGTTCACCACCCCCGGCGACCCGGTCGACGGCACCGACGCCCAGGTACGGATGCGGGTCCACGAGCGCGGCAGCGCCGAGACCATGTCCTGCGGTACCGGTGCCTGCGCGGTGGCGGCGGTGGCCCTGCGCGACACCGGCCGGGACACCGGCACGGTCACCGTGGACGTCCCCGGCGGCCGGCTGACGGTGACCGTCACCCCCGACTCCTGCTGGCTCGCCGGCCCCGCCACCCTGGTAGCCACCGGCACCCTCCTCCACCCCTAACCACCCACACCCTCAACCCCCTCCCAGGCGCTCCCCGCCCGCTCGCACTCCCGGGCATCCCCCGTCCCCCCGGTTCACCCCGGGCATCCCCGGTTGATCATGAAGTTGTTGTCGCGACACGCCGGGTGGGATGACAACAACTTCATGGTCAACTCGGCGAGGCGAGGCGGGGCGAGGCGGGGCGAGGCGGTAGGGGGAGGGGGTGCGGGAGGGGCGCGGGAGGGGAGGGGGTTAGGGGGTGGCGGTGGCGGTGGCGGCGATCTCGGGGAGGTCGGCGGGGCCGGGGTCGGCGGCCGGAGGCGGCGTGGCGGCCGGGTTCTGCGCGGCGGCCCGGACGGCGGCGGCCACCGCCGGGGCGACCCGGGAGTCGAAGACGCTCGGGACGATCACCGTCGGGTTGATCTTGTCCTCGCCGACCACGTCGGCGATGGCCCGGGCGGCGGCGATCGCCATCTCCTCGGTGAACTCCTCGGCGTGCGCGTCCAGCATGCCCCGGAACACGCCGGGGAAGGCGAGCACGTTGTTGATCTGGTTCGGCTGGTCGGAACGGCCGGTGGCGACCACCCGGGCGTGCTTGCGTGCCTCCCGGGGATCCACCTCCGGGTCCGGGTTCGCCAACGCGAACACGATCGCGTCCTCGGCCATCGTGGCGATGTCGTCCCCGTTGAGCAGGTTCGGCGCACTCACCCCGATGAAGACGTCCGCGCCCCGGACCGCGCCGCGCAGGTCACCGGCGTAGTCGTCCCGGTTGGTGTGCTCGGCCAGCCACTGCCACGCCGGATTGAGCCCGGTCAGGCCACGGTGCAGAGCACCCTCCCGGTCGCACGCGATGATGTCGCCGACGCCCTGACGCAGCAGCAGCTTCATGATCGCGGTACCGGCCGCACCCGCCCCCGAGACCACCACCCGGACGTCCGCCAACTGCTTGCCCACCACCCGCAGCGCGTTGGTCAACGCGGCCAGTACGCAGATCGCGGTGCCGTGCTGGTCATCGTGGAACACCGGAATGTCCAGCAGCTCCCGCAGCCGGGCCTCGATCTCGAAGCAGCGCGGCGCGGCGATGTCCTCCAGGTTGATCCCGCCGTACGCGGGCGCGATCGCCCGGACGATGT
The DNA here is from genome assembly GCF_028993575.1 of Micromonospora cathayae. Taxonomy (NCBI): domain Bacteria; kingdom Bacillati; phylum Actinomycetota; class Actinomycetes; order Micromonosporales; family Micromonosporaceae; genus Micromonospora; species Micromonospora cathayae. Next base: position 3,208,829 of record NZ_CP118615.1, read on the forward strand.
TGACGATCTCGTCGGTGTCCTGGGTGTCCAGCACCACCGGCCAGGCGTCCACCCCGCCGAACCGCTTGAACAGCGCCGCCTTGCCCTCCATCACCGGCATCGCCGCGGCCGGACCGATGTTGCCCAGCCCGAGCACCGCCGACCCGTCGGTCACCACGGCGACCGTGTTCCGCTTGATGGTCAGCCGCCGCGCGTCGGCCGGGTTCTCCGCGATCGCCAGGCAGACCCGGGCCACCCCCGGCGTGTACGCGCGGGACAGCTCGTCCCGGGTCCGCAGCGCCACCTTCGGCGCGACCTCGATCTTGCCGCCGAGGTGCAGCAGGAAGGTCCGGTCGGAGACCTTCCGGACGTCCACCCCGTCCAGCGCCGACAGCGCCGCCACCACCTGGTCGGCGTGCCCGGCGTCGGCGGTGTCGCAGGTCAGGTCGACCACCACGTGCGTCGGGTCGGAGTCCACCACGTCGAGGGCGGTGACGATGGCTCCGGCCTCGCCGACGCAGGTGGTGAGCCGGCCGATCGAGGATGCGTCGGCGGGCACGGCGATCCGGATGGTGATCGAGAATCCGGCGCTGGGCAGGCGGGTGATGGCCACGGGTTCCTCCGGTGATGGCTCGACGGCTCCGGTGCCGTCGACCCCCGCATTTCTACCGGTTCGCCGGATCGGACCGGCACGCGCCCCGGGCCGCAGTGAGCTGAGCCGTGGATGATCGGCCCGGCACGCGCCCCGGGCCGCAGTGAGCTGAGCCGCGAGTGATCCGCCCGGCACCGCTGCGGGCCGCAGAAAGCTGAGCCGCGAGTGATCCGCCCGGACACCCACCTGGCCCGGCACGGCGCGGAACTGACACCGCGAGAGTTTGGCCGTGCTCGCCGTGAGTGTTCCGTCGTGGTGCCGTGAGTGCTCGGGCGCGGTGCCCCGAGTGGCCTGTCCCGGACGTCCGGGACGTCCGGGGTGTTCCGGTCCGGATCCGTCGGGCGTGCCGCCCGGACGCCGGGAGTGTTCCGGCCCGGACCGGGCAATTAGCAGGTGCGGTCACGCCCTGCGCGTGACACGATTACCGGGTAGTTGTCAAACGGACAGGAGAACGGTTTGCGAGAGCAGGAGGGCTTCGTCCCGGTCGGCGGCCCACACGGCCCGGTCGAGGACGAGGAGCTCGACGCCACCACCACCACCGGCGAGCTGGAGCTGGAGGAACGTCAGGCGCTGCGTCGGGTGCCCGGTCTCTCCACCGAGCTCACCGACATCACCGAGGTCGAGTACCGCCAGCTCCGGCTGGAACGGGTCGTGCTGGTCGGCGTGTGGACCGAGGGCACGGTCACCGACGCGGAGAACTCCCTCACCGAGCTGGCCGCGCTGGCCGAGACCGCCGGTTCCCAGGTACTCGAGGGGCTGATCCAGCGGCGCAACCGCCCCGACCCGGCCACCTACGTCGGCCGGGGCAAGGTCGACGACCTGACCGGGGTGGTGCTCTCCACCGGCGCGGACACCGTGATCTGCGACGGTGAGCTCTCCCCGTCCCAGCTGCGCAACCTGGAACAGCGCACCAAGGTCAAGGTGGTCGACCGTACCGCGCTGATCCTCGACATCTTCGCCCAGCACGCCAAGAGCCGGGAGGGCAAAGCCCAGGTCGAGCTGGCCCAGCTCGAGTACCTCCTGCCCCGGCTGCGCGGCTGGGGCGAGACGCTGTCCCGGCAGACCGGTGGTAGCGGGCGTGGCGGTGGAGCCGGCGGCGGCGTGGGTCTGCGTGGCCCCGGTGAGACCAAGCTGGAGACCGACCGGCGCCGTATCCGGCACCGGATCGCCCGGCTGCGCCGCGAGATCAAGGCCATGCGGACGGTACGCCAGACCAAGCGCTCCCGGCGGGCCCGCAACGCCATCCCGGCGGTGGCCATCGCCGGCTACACCAACGCCGGCAAGTCCAGCCTGCTCAACCGGCTGACCGGGGCCGGGGTGCTGGTGGAGAACGCGCTGTTCGCCACCCTCGACCCGACCACCCGGCGGGCCACCACCGCCGACGGTCGCCTCTACACCCTCTCCGACACGGTCGGTTTCGTCCGGCACCTGCCGCACCAGATCGTCGAGGCGTTCCGCTCGACGCTCGAGGAGGTCGCCGAGGCGGACCTGGTCGTGCACGTGGTCGACGGCACCCATCCCGACCCGGAGGAACAGGTCCGGGCGGTCCGTGAGGTGCTCGCCGAGGTGGGCGCCGACCGGCTGCCCGAGCTGCTGGTGGTCAACAAGACCGACGCCGCCGACGAGGACACCCTGCTGCGGCTCAAGCGCGCCTGGCCGGAGGCCGTTCTCGTCTCCGCCCACTCCGGGCGGGGGATCGAGGGCCTGCGGGCCGCCATCGAGTCCCGACTGCCCCGTCCGGCGGTCGAGGTCCGGGCGGTGCTTCCGTACGACCGGGGCGACCTGGTGGCCCGGCTGCACCGCCAGGGTGAGGTGCTCAGCACCGCCCACCTGCCGGAGGGGACGTTGCTGCACGTCCGGGTCGGCGAGTCGCTCGCCGCCGAGTTGGCCCCGTACCGGACGGAGGAGACCATGGCCGGCGCACGCCGGCCCTGACGGGGGTCGGCGGGTCGTCCGGGCGTACCGTGGAACATGCGACACTGAGCCCATGCGGCGCGCGGTTTCCTCGATCACGGTTGCCTTCGGCCTGCTCACGGCGACCATCGGGTGTGCCGGGGTGGCGGTCGCCGCCCCGGCTCCGACAGCCTCCGACGCCGCGCCCCCGGCCGGCAAGAAGCGCTGCACGGTCACGGACGAGCGGCTGCGCGAGCTGTCCGGGCTGGTCGCCACGAAGTCCGGCTACATCGTGGTCAACGACAGCACCGACATCGACAGCCACAAGCGGGTCTTCTACCTCGACACCAGGTGCGAGGTGACCAAGTCGGTCCGGTACTCCGGGCAGGGGCCGCTGGACCCGGAGGACCTGGCCCTCTCCCCGGACGGCAAGACGCTCTGGATCGCCGACATCGGCGACAACATCACCAGCACCAACCGGCGCGAGCGGGTCGCGTTGTGGACCATGCCGGTCGACGGCAGCGAGGAACCGCAGCTGCACCGGGTGGCGTACCCGGAACGCAAACCGCACGACGCCGAGGCCCTGCTGATCACCGACGACAACAAGCCGTTGATCGTCACCAAGACGCTCAGCGGCAAGGCCCAGATCTTTGCCCCCACCGGGGCGCTCAAGACCAACAACGCCGAACCGGTGCCGATGGAGCAGGTCGGCGAGGTGGCCCTGCCGAAGACCACCACGCCGAACGTGCTGCAGGGGCCCGGCCGGGTGGCGATCACCGGGGCGGCCCGTTCACCCGACGGCAGCCGGGTGGTGCTGCGTACCTACGCCGACGCCTTCGAGTACGACGTGACCGGCGGGGACGTCCTCGCCGCGCTGACCAAGGGCGAACCCCGGGTCACCCCGTTGGCCGACCCGTTCGGCGAGGCCATCTCGTACACCCCGGACGGGAAGCTCTTCGTCACCGTCTCCGACGCCGGTGAGCTGGGCGAGGACGAGCCGATCGACATTCTGGCGTACACCCCGTCCAGCAAGGGTGCCGAGCCGGTGGCGGACGACCCGAAGAAGAAGGCGTCGTCCGGTGGGTCCTGGACCGACGGGCTGAGCCTGAACGACCTCACGTACCTGATCGCGGCCGTGGGTGTGCTGGGCGCGCTGCTGGTCGGCGCGGGCATCTTCGGTATCGTGCGGGCCCGCCGCCGCCCGGAGCGACCCACGAAGGATGATCCGTCCGGCACCGGTGACCTGCCCGACCGGGACGCCGTCGACCGGCGGCCGGGCGGGGCGCCCCACGACCCGCCGGGCCGGGACCGGCCCCGTGGCGGCGGGGTCTACGGTGCGCCGCCGCCGGGCGACGTTCCCCCGACCGGTCGCCCTGCCGGCGGCAACGTCTACGGTGGCGGCCCGCCTCCATCGGGCGGTGGCGTGTACGGGGGCTCCCCCGGTGGCGGGGTGTACGGGGGCGGCGCGCCCTCGGGCGGACGTAGCGGCTATCGCGGCGGACGGAGCGGCGGGCCGGGCCCTTCGGGCGGCCGGGGCGGGTACGGCGATGCGCCCGCCGGTGGCGGCGGTGTGTACGGCGGTTCCCCCGGTGGCGGGGTGTACGGGGGCGGCACGCCCTCGGGTGGCGGCGGCTACCGTGGCGGTCCGCCCGGCGGCGGCGCACCGGGCGGCGGCGCATCTGGCGGCGGAGGCTACGGGGGCCGGGCCGAGCCACCGCGACGTGGCCGGGCGACCGGTCGCCGGGACGAGCCGGAGCACCGGGGCCGGCGCGGCGGGTACGACCCGGAGGGGTATGGCCGCGCCACCGACCGGGACCGCGACTACCGGGGCACCCGGTACTGACCCTGGACCGACGGCGCGGGAACGACTCTGGCGGGGCGGCCCGACCGGCCGCCCCGGTCAGATGCGGCGCAGCACCGCCACGACCCGGCCCATGATGGTGGCGTCGTCGCCGGGGATCGGGTCGAACGCCGGGTTCTGCGGCATCAGCCAGACGTGCCCGTCCCGGCGGCGGTAGGTCTTGACGGTGGCCTCGCCGTCGAGCATGGCGGCCACGATCTCGCCGCTGTCGGCGGTGGGCTGCTGCCGGACGACCACCCAGTCGCCGTCGCAGATCGCCGCGTCGAGCATCGAGTCGCCCTTGACCTGGAGCATGAAGACCTCGCCCTCGCCGACCAGCTCGCGGGGGAGGGGGAAGATGTCCTCGACGGCCTGTTCCGCCAGGATCGGCCCACCGGCGGCGATCCGGCCCAGCATCGGCACGTACGCCGGGGCGGGGCGCTGCGAGCGGGTCAGCTCGTCGTCGATCATGTCGCTCGGCGGGCGGACGTCCACCGCCCGGGGACGGTTCGGGTCGCGCCGCAGGAAGCCCTTCCGCTCCAGCTCCTTGAGCTGGTAGGCGACGCTCGACGGGGAGACCAGACCGACCGCCTCGCCGATCTCCCGGACGCTGGGCGGGTAGCCGTGGCGGTCCACCCAGTCCCGGATGAACTCCAGGATCCGGCGCTGCCGGGCGGTCAGGTCGACGGTGGCCGGGTCGGGAAAGGCGCTGACCACCGGGGTGACCGGGCGTACGGCCGGCTGGCCGGCCCGGCTGCGGGTGGAACGGCGGCGGGTGGCCGGCGGACCCGCCTCGGCGATCTGCGGGGGCTTCTGCCGGCTGGCCCGGTCCTCGGTCGACACGTCCGTCCTCCCTGGTCGGCGCTGGGTGCCTCGGCGGCTCGTGGTGCGTACGGATGGCGGAGCCGGCCGCGTGGACTGCTCCGACGCGCCCGGTTGTTCCCGACCGTATAGGTGGGATGGGTCATTTTCAAACGTCTGTACGACCTGACTCCGGCGTGTCGTGGCCGTTTCCCCGCATTCCGCTCGACGGTTTCTGGTAAATGGTACGTCGACTCGAACAGATGTTCTATTGTTCCGGTTGTTCGGCGGGGTAACCCGGCGGCCCGCCCGGCGTTGAGCGGAGGGGGTTCGCGGTGACGCGCCGGACACGCCGGCCAACTTGACCACGGTCGGTCGGCGGCATACGGTCGACCCCTAGATGTAGTAGTCACATGGGTGTAAGTCGCCTATAGGTTGGGTTCGACTACCGACCGCACTCCCGCTCCCGCCCGCGGTGGACGGCCATCGACCGATGGTCCCACCGTGGTCGCGTGTGCCCGGGAGGAGGGGCGCTGCCGCGATCGATGCAAGGAGGTTCGGCGATGCGGTGCCCGTACTGCCGGCACGCCGACTCCCGGGTGGTCGACTCGCGGGAGGCCGACGACGGCCAGTTGATCCGGCGTCGTCGGGCCTGCCCGGAGTGTGGCAAGCGGTTCACCACGGTCGAGGAGGCGGTCCTGGCGGTGGTGAAGCGGAGCGGGGTGACCGAGCCGTTCAGCCGCACCAAGATCATTGGCGGGGTGCGCAAGGCGTGCCAGGGACGGCCGGTCGACGAGGACTCGATCGCCCTGCTCGCCCAGAAGGTCGAGGAGACGGTACGCGCCAAGGGGGCGGCGGAGATCCCCAGCCACGACGTGGGCCTGGCGATCCTGGGCCCGCTGCGCGACCTGGACGAGGTGGCCTACCTCCGCTTCGCCAGCGTCTACCGGTCGTTCGACTCGCTGGCCGACTTCGAGCGCGAGATCGAGACCCTGCGGGCCGCGGCCCGCGCCCGCGCCGACGCCGAGGTGGCCGGCGCCAACTGAGCTTGCTGCTTGTTTCTGTTAGGTGACGACGCGTGGCCGGGTAAGACGGCCGCGCAGACGAGGGGGCGGATGAGATGGCGGGGGACGGCGTGACAGCCAGCCGATCGCGGACAAAGGCCGGGGTGGCCACCACGGGGCTGAAGATCGACCGGGTGTGGACCACCGAGGGGGTGCACCCGTACGACGAGGTGACCTGGGAGCGCCGGGACGTCGTGATGACGAACTGGCGGGACGGCTCGATCAACTTCGAGCAGCGCGGGGTCGAGTTCCCGGAGTCGTGGAGCGTCAACGCGGCCAACATCGTGACCACCAAGTACTTCCGGGGCGCGGTGGGCACCCCGGAGCGGGAGTGGTCGCTCAAGCAGCTCATCGACCGGGTGGTCAGCACCTACCGGGCCGCCGGTGAGGAGCACGGGTACTTCGCGGGCCCGGTCGACGCCGAGGTCTTCGCGCACGAGCTGACCTGGATGCTGCTGCACCAGGTGTTCAGCTTCAACTCGCCGGTCTGGTTCAACGTGGGCACGCCGTCACCCCAGCAGGTCAGCGCGTGCTTCATCCTCGCCGTCGACGACTCGATGGATTCCATCCTCGACTGGTACAAGGAGGAAGGGCTGATCTTCAAGGGCGGCTCCGGCTCCGGGGTCAACCTGTCCCGGATCCGGTCCTCCCGGGAGCTGCTCTCCTCCGGTGGCAACGCCTCCGGCCCGGTCAGCTTCATGCGCGGCGCGGACGCCTCCGCCGGCACCATCAAGTCCGGCGGGGCCACCCGGCGGGCGGCCAAGATGGTCATCCTCGACGTGGACCACCCGGACATCCAGGAGTTCGTGGTCACCAAGGCGCGCGAGGAGGACAAGATCCGCGCGCTGCGGGACGCCGGCTTCGACATGGACCTGGGCGGCTCCGACATCGTCAGCGTGCAGTACCAGAACGCCAACAACTCGGTCCGGGTCTCCGACGAGTTCATGTCGGCGGTGGAGACCGGCGGCGGGTTCGACCTGCGCGGCCGGCTCGACGGGGCGACCATCGAGACGGTCGACGCGCAGAAGCTGTTCCGCTCGATCGCCGAGGCCGCCTGGGAGTGCGCCGACCCCGGCCTCCAGTACGACGACACGATCAACGACTGGCACACCTGCCCGGAGACCGGGCGGATCACCGCGTCGAACCCGTGCAGCGAGTACCTGCACCTGGACAACTCGTCCTGCAACCTCGCCTCGCTCAACCTGATGAAGTTCCTCCGCGCCGACGGCGGCTTCGAGGTGGAGAAGTTCGTCCGGTCGGTCGAGTTCGTCATCACCGCGATGGACATCTCCATCTGCTTCGCCGACTTCCCGACCGAGAAGATCGGCGTCACCACCCGGGCCTACCGGCAGCTCGGCATCGGGTACGCCAACCTCGGCGCGCTGCTGATGGCCTCCGGCCTGCCGTACGACTCGGAGCAGGGGCGCTCGGTCGCCGCCGCGATCACCTCGCTGATGACCGGCACCGCGTACCGCCGCTCCGCCGAGCTGGCCGGCATCGTCGGCCCGTACGAGGGCTACGCCCGCAACGCCGAGCCGCACAAGCGGGTCATGCGCAAGCACGCCGCCGCCAACGACGAGATCAAGCCGACCGGTACGGTCGCCACCGCGATCGTCCGCGAGGCCACCCGGCAGTGGACCCAGGGCAACAAGGTCGGCGACAAGTTCGGCTGGCGCAACTCGCAGGCCAGCGTGCTCGCGCCGACCGGAACCATCGGCCTGATGATGGACTGCGACACCACCGGTGTCGAGCCGGACCTGGCGCTGGTCAAGTTCAAGAAGCTGGTCGGCGGCGGTTCGATGCAGATCGTCAACCAGACCGTGCCGCGTGCCCTGCGCAGCCTCGGCTACCCGGAGGAGCAGGTCGAGGCGATCGTCGAGCACATCGCCGACCACGGCCACGTGGTGGACGCCCCCGGCCTCAAGCCGGAGCACTACCCGGTCTTCGACTGCGCCATGGGCGAGCGGTCCATCGCCCCGATGGGGCACGTGCGGATGATGGCGGCGGTCCAGCCGTTCATCTCCGGCGCGATCTCCAAGACGGTCAACATGCCGGAGCAGGCCACCGTCGAGGACGTCGAGAAGATCTACTTCGAGGGCTGGAAGCTCGGCCTCAAGGCCCTGGCGATCTACCGGGACAACTGCAAGGTCGGCCAGCCGCTCTCGGTGGCCAAGCCGAACAAGGCGACCGAGCCGAAGGCCGTCGAGGCCGCCCCGGCAGCGGTCGAGAAGACCGTCGAGAAGGTCGTCGAGTACCGGCCGGTGCGCAAGCGGCTGCCGAAGAAGCGCCCCTCCCAGACGGTCAGCTTCTCCGTCGGCGGGGCCGAGGGCTACCTCACCGCGTCGTCGTACCCGGACGACGGCCTCGGCGAGGTCTTCCTCAAGATGTCCAAGCAGGGCTCCACCCTGGCCGGCGTGATGGACGCCTTCTCGGTGGCGATCTCGATCGGCCTCCAGTACGGCGTGCCGCTGGAGACGTACGTCAGCAAGTTCACCAACATGCGGTTCGAGCCGGCCGGGATGACCGACGACCCGGACGTGCGGATCGCCGCCTCGGTGATGGACTACATCTTCCGTCGCCTGGCGTTGGACTTCCTGCCCTACGAGACCCGGGCCGAGCTGGGCATCTTCACCGCCCAGGAGCGGACCGCCCAGATGCGCGCCGAGGCGGAGGCCGCCGAGGGCGGCACCGACCTGACCGCGATGGCCGCGTCCGCCCCGGTCGAGACGAAGCCGGAGCCGGTCGAGCCGGTCGCCGAGGTCAGGCCGGCCCCGTCGGCCGGTTCCTCCACCGAACTGCTGGAGGCCGTGATCGGCAAGGCCGCCGACGCGCCGCTCTGCTTCACCTGCGGTACGAAGATGCGGCCCGCCGGTAGCTGCTACGTCTGCGAGGGCTGCGGCTCCACCAGCGGCTGCAGCTGACACCGGGAGATTCGTGGACGTCTCCCATGAGCTCCTCCTAAGAGGAATCACTGGTTGACATACCTCCTGGTGAGGGCCTGAACAGGTGCCTCCCATCCGATTCCGGGTGGGAGGCACCTGTGCTGCTGCGATCCGTCTGCGGTGCGTGCTGAACTGGGTGAATCCCTCCCGACAGCATCCAGGTGGACCTGCCACTCATTCCGCCAACCGCAAGACCCGATCGGCCCGATCCGCCACCTGCTTGTAGGTGACCACCTCGACCCTGGACAGGTGGCTGTTGTATACCCGCAGCGCTGCGTCCACCTCGTTCTCGCTCGCCTCCTCCTCGAACTGCGGATGCCCGATGATCACCGACGCTGAGGCACGCCGTACGTCGATGCCCTGCTCCGCGAGCCGGGGACGGTCCTCGTCCAAGACCACGAGGTAGTTCATCGCCTGCGCCACCGCCCTGTGCACCTCGTTGGTCGGCACCCACCGGCCCCGTTGACGGGTGAGTAGTGGAACGGCGGCCCGCTTCAACTCGACCACGTGCACCGTGCCGTCCGGCCGGAGCAGCGTCAGGTCCAACTCGATTCCGCGACTGATCCGCCGTGGCCCCAACCTGTCCGCCAGCTGCGTTCCACCGAATATCCAGAGATTCTTCTCCAGCGCTCGTTGCAGGTCGCGCTCGCTGCTGTGCCGGTTGAGGACGACGGCATCGAGATCCCGAAGCGCCCGACGCCGTGCTCGCAGCAACACCACGTCGGCGATTTCTTCGGCCGAAGCCTCAGCGGTTGGCGTGAAACCGGCACCTGAATCGCCAATGTGCAAGCGGTCGAGCAGCACCTCCGTCATCCAGGTCGCCTGCTCGTTCGTGCTACGACTGACCTCGAAGACCCCGGTTGCCCCGGCCACGTCCGTGATGACCAGGCGCTTCATCTCATCGACATATGCCATGACCTCGTCACGGGTTGCCTGCGGGTGTTCGTCGAGGAACGTGCGAACCTGGTCCGCGACGAATGTCGCGGAGATCGACACGAAGGTGGTCAGCGCGTTCGCGTGTCGGCCCCGGGCACCGCCGAGCAGCTGGTACTTGATCTCCAAGTCCGGGGCCAGCATGACATTGGTCGCGTACGAGAGGGCGTCCTCCAACCGTTCGGCGGCGTCCTGGTCGCCTTCGGCGCGGGCCCCCGCGTGAGCATGACGCAGTAGATCGGTGAGCGTCCTGCCGCCACGATAGGGACTCCGGTATCCCATGTGCCGCTGTGCGTCCTCCACGAGGTTGCGGACGTGGTCGGAAAGGCCGTACTCGACGATCTTTTCGAGCAGAAGGCGCAGGGCGAAGTCGGATCGGACGCGGGGGCGAGATCCGGGCATGTCGGGATCTTCGCACGGGGGTATGACCCGACCGGCTGCCCCTTCGGTGCCGCGTACCACAGATCACGTACTTCACGTACTTGACGTACCTGCGAGGGATTGCCATGCTGAGGTCGAAGGGGGGTGCTGTCACGTGGTCGTGCACTACGACAGCTACACCGAAGCCCGAGCGCATCTGAAGGATCTGCTGGACGCGGCGGGCCGCGGGGGAGTAGCCACCGTTCGACGTGACTCCCACCGCATCGCGTTGGTGGACCAGGAGCGACTGCGGCACTTCCTTGCCTCGGTCACTCCTGCTGACACGCAGGTCGTGCCCGAGGCCGACGGGTGGTCGATCTTCATTCCCGGCTTGCCGGTGGCAGCCGACGGGGCGACCTTCGACGACGCTGTCGACGAGATGATCAGCGCCCTGCGCGAGTACGCCGACGACTGGCAGGAGCGGCTGGTCAATGCGCCCAACCACGCCAGCAACTGGGGCCTGGTCCAGTTGGTGAGCCTCAGCGACGACTCGCAACTCCGCGAGTGGCTGGTGGGGGCGAGTCGGTGAGCTGGCCGGCACCGACGAGGTACCACCATCAGGCGTTCTGCCGGCAGGAGGGCTGGCAGCAGGTACGCGACGCGCGCGGACGCACCGGCACGCACCACGTCACCTACGAGCTCCACCTGAAGGACGGTCGGATCCTCCGTACCCGTATCTCACACCCGCCCGACCGCAGTACGTACGGGCCGGCGCTCTGGCGTCACATCCTCCGCGATCAGCTCGACGTCTCGGAGGACGAGTTCTGGGCCTGCGTGCGTGCCGGTGTGAAGCCCGACCGGGGTGAGCCAGCGAGCCCGGCCGAGGCACTACCCGGTGAGGTGGTTCATCTGCTCATCACCCGGGTCGGGCTGACCGAGGGTGAGGTCGCGGCGATGAGTCGGGATCAGGCTCTCGCCCGGCTGCAGAAGTACTGGACCGAGGGCACCTGACCGGCATGGCAGGGCCACTCGACCAGAAGACTCACCGATGACCCCGAAACCGCTGCCCCTGGCGGACCGGCCGCTCACCGAGCCGCACCCGGCCCGGCTGGCCCCCGACCACCCCCACCGGGACGGGATCCTGGCCGCGCACGCCGCCGCGCTGGCCGCCGGGGACGCCGGTTACCCCGACCCGGCGACCGGGTTGTTCGTGCTCACCGCCGGCTTCCTGGCCCGGCGGGGGACCTGCTGCGGACGCGGCTGCCGGCACTGCCCGTACGTGACCGACTGAGCCGGCCCGGCCGCGACGGGCGGCGGGACCGGCTCAGCGTGGTCGATGGTCAGTGCGAGGCGACGAACACCCGGGAGGCCACCTCGCGGGGCAGCCGGATCTTCTCGCCGGACCGGTCGATGGTGACCGCGTCCCGCTCCTGAGCGACGGTGACCGTCGCGCCCGGGTCCACCCCGGCGGCGTGCAGTTGACGCAGCACGTCCCCGTCGGTCTGCACGCTCTCGCAGATCCGCCGGACGACGACCGTGCCGACGAGGCCCGGGAAGGCCAGGTTGCGTTCCCCCTCGGCGACCTCCGTGGTCGGCGGTGGGCCCAGCTCCTCCAGCCCCGGGATCGGGTTGCCGTACGGGGACCGGGTCGGGCGGTTGAGCAGGTCGTAGACCCGCTTCTCCACCGCGTCGCTCATCACGTGCTCCCACCGGCAGGCCTCCTCGTGGGCCTCCTCGTAGGGCATCCCGATCACGTTGACCAGCAGCAGCTCGGCGAGGCGGTGCTTGCGCATCACCGACACGGCGGTGTTGCGGCCCAGCTCGGTGAGCGCGAGGTGCCGGTCGCCCTCGACGGTGAGCAGCCCGTCCCGCTCCATCCGGGCCACGGTCTGGCTGACGGTCGGACCGCTCTGCCGTAGCCGCTCGGCGATCCGGGCACGCAGCGGCGGCACGCCCTCCTCCTCGAGTTCGAGGATGGTGCGCAGGTACATCTCGGTCGTGTCGACCAGATCATGCTTCACGGCAAAGGTCCTCCCGGAAACCGATGCTACCCCGGCGGCCGGCGGACGACCGCCGCCGAACCGCCGGTCAACGCCGCCGATGGTGTTGACTGGACCGCATGTCCGGTACCGAGGATCTGCTGGTGGAGGCGGCCGACCTGGCGGCCGAGATCGGTCACGCCCCGCCGCCCGCCCTGCTCGACGTCCGCTGGCGGCTGTCCGGCCCGCCCGGCCGGGACGACTACGCCGCCGGTCACCTGCCCGGCGCGGTCTTCGTCGACCTGGACACCGAGCTGTGCGGCCCGCCCGGCCGGGACGGCCGGCACCCGCTCCCCGACCCGGCCGCCCTCCAGGCGGCGCTGCGCCGCGCCGGTGTCCGCCAGGGGCGTCCGGTGGTCGTGTACGACGGTGGCGACGGGATGGCCGCCGCCCGGGCCTGGTGGACGCTGCGCTGGGCCGGGCACCGGGCGGTCCGGGTGCTACACGGCGGCTTCCCGGCCTGGGTGGCCGCCGGCCTGCCGGTCGACACCGACGCGCCCGACCCGGCTCCCGGTGACGTGACGGTGCGGCCGGGTGCCCTGCCGGTGCTGGACGCCGACGCCGCCGCCCGGCTGGCCGCCGCCGACGGGTCGGTGCTGCTCGACGTCCGGGCCACGCCCCGCTACCTCGGCGAGACCGAGCCGATCGACCCGGTCGCCGGGCATGTGCCCGGGGCGGTGAACCTGCCCGCCGGGGAGTACGTCACCGGCGGGCGGTTCCCGGCCGCCACCGACCTGCGGGACCGGTTCGCCGCCGCCGGGGTGACCGTCGACCGGCCGGTCGGGGCGTACTGCGGCTCCGGGGTGACCGCCGCCCAGACGGTGCTGGCGTTGCACCTCGCCGGCCGACCGGACGCCGCCCTGTACGTGGGCTCGTGGAGCGGGTGGGTGGCCGATCCGACCCGGCCGGTGGCGACCGGCCCGACACCGGGGTAGCGCCGACCCGCGCGCGACAGTGGGGACGCGCGGTGCCGGCCGACTCCCGGCGCGTCGGGTGCGGCCCGGGTCGACCGGTGCCGACGCTGCGCACCGGGTCCGGCGGGTGGCGGTCGGCCGACTGGGCGTCGGTCCCGTACGCGACACCGGCTGGTCGACGTGCGCGCGTGCGGTGGGGCGGATCCGCCCCACGTGCGACGATGGGCCACATGTCCGACGACACGGTGGTGGTCTGGGACGAGGCACTGCTCGCCTACGACCTCGGTGATCATCCGCTCGATCCGGTACGGGTGGAGCTGACCGTCGCGCTCGCCCGGGAGTTGGGTGTCCTCGACCGGCCCGGGGTGCGGCTGGTCAAGCCCGAACCGGCCGACGACGCGCTGCTGACCCGGGTGCACCGGCCGGAGTACCTCACCGCGGTCCGGATGGCTCCGCAGGATCCGCTCTGGGCCGGATACGGCCTGGGCACCTCGGACAATCCGGTGTTCGAGGGGATGCACGAGTCGAGCGCCCTGGTCGCCGGGGCGAGCGTGGCCGCCGCCGAGGCGGTTTGGCGGGGCGAGGCCCGCCGCGCGGTCAACGTGGCCGGCGGGCTGCACCACGCGATGGCGGACCGGGCGGCCGGGTTCTGCGTCTACAACGACCCGGCGGTCGCCATCGCCCGGCTGCTCGATCTGGGCGCGGAACGGGTCGCCTACGTGGATGTGGACGTGCACCACGGCGACGGGGTGCAGCAGATCTTCTGGGACGACCCGCGGGTGCTGACGGTCAGCCTGCACGAGACCCCGCTCGCGCTGTTCCCGGGCACCGGGTTCCCGGACGAGACGGGCGGGCCGGGCGCGCAGGGCAGCGCGGTCAACGTGCCGCTGCCGCCGGGTGTCGCCGATGCCGGCTGGCAGCGGGCCTTCCACGCGATCGTGCCGTCGGTGCTGCGCGCGTTCCGGCCGCAGGTGCTGTTCACCCAGTGCGGCGCGGACGGTCACCGGCTCGACCCGCTCGCCGACCTGCACCTGTCCGTCGACGGTCAACGGGCCACCTACCTGGCCCTGCGGGCGCTCGCCGACGAGTTGTGCGAGGGCCGGTGGGTCGCCACCGGCGGCGGCGGGTACGCCCTGGTCGAGGTGGTGCCCCGGGCCTGGACGCACCTGCTGGCGGTCGCCACCGGCGCGCCGATCGACCCGGCCACCCTCACCCCGCCGGCCTGGCGGGAACTGGCCGCCGCCCGTCGGCCCGACCGGGAGGTGCCGCTGCGGATGGGTGACGGCGTCGATCCGGGGTACGAGCCCTGGCAGCCCACCGGCGAGCCGACCCCGGTGGACCGGGTGATCGCCACCACCCGCCGGTCCGTCTTCCCCCTGCTCGGGCTGGACCCGCACGATCCGCGAGACTGAGCCGCCGCGCAGGGAGGGGCCGGGAGTGAGCACGCTGGACCAACCGGTGGACGTGCTGCTCAGCGACGGTACGACCGTCCAGTTGCGGGCCATCCGGCCGGACGACGGGCCGGGCATCGTGGCGATGCACTCGCGCTTCTCCGAGCGCACCCGGTACCTTCGCTACTTCTCGCCGTACCCCCGGATCCCGGAGCGGGACCTGCACCGGTTCACCCACGTCGACCACCGGGACCGGGAGGCGTTCGTGGTGCTGGCCGGCGACCGGATCGTCGCCGTCGGCCGGTACGAACGGCTCGGCCCCCGCTCACCCGACGCCGAGGTGGCGTTCGTGGTGGAGGACGAGTACCAGGGCCGGGGTATCGGTTCGGTGCTGCTGGAGCATCTCGCCGAGGCTGCCGGCCACAGCGGCATCACGTCCTTCGTCGCCGAGGTGCTCCCGGCCAACGGGGCGATGCTGCGGGTCTTCGCCGACTTCGGGTACCAACTCCAGCGGCAGTTCGCCGACGGGGTGGTGCACCTGAGCTTCCCGATCGCCCCGACCGAACAGACCCTGCGGGTGCAGCGGGGCCGGGAGCAGCGTACCGAGGCCCGCTCGATCGCCCGGCTGCTCGCCCCGCGCGGGGTGGCCGTGTACGGGGCCAGCGCCACCGGGCAGGGGGTCGGCGCGGCGGTGCTCGGGCACCTGCGCGACTTCGGCTTCACCGGTGCGGTCGTACCGGTGCATCCGAGCGCGGCCACGGTCGCCGGGCTGCCCGCATACCCGGCGGCGGCCGACGCCGGCGCGCCGGTGGACCTGGCGGTCGTCGCGGTGACCCCGGACGCGGTACCGGCGGTGGTGGCCGACGCGGCGGCGGCCGGGGCGCACGGCCTGGTGGTGATCTCCGCCGGGTTCGCCGAGGCCGGCCCGGCGGGCGCGGCGGCGCAGCGGGCCCTGGTCCGGCAGGCGCACGCCGCCGGGATGCGGGTGGTCGGCCCGAACTGCCTGGGTGTCGCCAACACCGACCCGGCGGTACGCCTCAACGCCACCGGGGCGCCGGTTCTGCCGCCGGCCGGCCGGGTCGGCTTCTTCAGCCAGTCCGGGGCGTTCGGGGTGGCGCTGCTCGCCGAGGCGGACCGGCGGGGCCTGGGACTGTCCAGTTTCGTCTCGGCCGGCAACCGGGCCGACGTCTCCGGCAACGACCTGCTCCAGTACTGGCAGGACGACCCGGCCACCGACGTGATCATGCTGTATCTGGAGACGTTCGGGAATCCGCGCAAGTTCGCCCGGTTGGCCCGGCGGATCGGCCGGTCGAAGCCGGTGGTGGCGCTCGCCTCCCCGGCCCGACCCGCCGCGACCGCCGTCCCGACGACCGCCGTCCCGACGACCGCCGCCCCGACGGTCGTGCCCGGCACCGGTCCGACGGCCGCCACCGAACCGGTGGGTGCGGCGGACACCGGCCCGGCGGCCGGTACCGGGCCGGTGTCCGTGCCGGGCATCGGGCCGGCGGGCGCGACCGGGTTGCCCGCCGGCCCGGACGAGGTGGCGGTGAGCGCGCTGTTCGCCCAGTCCGGCGTGATCCGGGTGGACACCGTCGCCGAACTGTTCGACGTCGGGGTGCTGCTGGCCAAGCAGCCGCTGCCGGCCGGGCGGCGGGTCGGCGTCGTCGGCAACTCCTCGGCGCTGGCCGGACTGACCGCCACCGCCTGCCTCGCCCACGGGCTCACCCTCGCCGACGGGTACCCGCGTGATCTCGGCCCGCACGCCGGGGCCACCGAGTTCGCCCTGGCCCTGGCCGAGACCGCCGCCGACGAGCGGGTCGACGCGCTGGTGGCGGTCTTCACCCCGCCGTTGCCCGGACAGCTGGTCGACGCCGACGCGGACATCGGCGCGGCGCTGCCCGGCGCGCTCGGCGCGGGCAAGCCGGTGGTGACGGTCTTCCTGGCCGGCAAGCTCCCGGCCGACGTGCCGGCCTACTCCGGGGTGGAGGAGGCGGTACGGGCGCTGGCCCGGGTGACCCGGTACGCCGACTGGCTCCGCCGTCCACCCGGCACGCTGCCCGAGCTGCCCGGCGTCGACCCGGACGCGGCCGAGGCGGCGATCCGTGCCGACGGCCCCGACCAGGCCGCCTGCCTGCTCGCCGCGTACGGCGTCGAGGTGGTCGACTCGGTGCCGGTCCGGTCCGCCGTCGAGGCGGCTGCCGTCGCCGAGCGGATCGGGTTCCCGGTGGCGCTCAAGGCGGCGGCGGCCGGCCTGCGGCACCGTCTCGACCTCGGCGCGGTCCGCCTGGACCTGACCGACCCGGCCGCCGTGCGGCGCGCGTACGCCGAGATGGCGGCGGTCTTCGGGGCGGACGTGCTGGTCCAGGCGATGGTCCCGCCCGGGGTGGCCTGTGTGGTGGAGCTGGTGGAGGATCCGACGTTCGGCCCGGTGGTCGGTTTCGGGCTCGGCGGGGTCGCCACCGAGCTGCTCGGCGACCGGGCCTGGCGGGCGGTGCCGCTGACCGACCGGGACGCCGCCGAACTGGTCGACGAGCCCCGGGCCGCGCCGCTGCTGCGGGGCTACCGCGGAGCCGAACCGGTCGACCGGTCCGCCCTGGTCGATCTGCTGCTGCGGGTCGGGCGGCTCGCCGACGAACAGCCCCGGGTCCGCTCGCTGACGCTGAACCCGGTGCTGGCCCGCCCGGACGGCATCTCGGTGCTGCACGCCGCCGTCCGGGTCGGCTCGGCCGCCGCCCGCCCCGACACCGGCCCCCGGCGGCTCTGAACCGGCCAGCCGCTGTCCCCGGCCTCCGGCGGCTCTGAACCCGGCCCGCCGTCGTCGCCCGGCCCGGTACAGCCCGCCGACGCCGTCGGGCGTCCCGGCGGCTGCGACCTGCCGGCCGCCGCCGCCCGGACACGACAGCGGGCCCCGGCGAACCGCCGGGGCCCGGTGTTGCCGGGATCAGCTCAGCAGGCGTACGCCTCCAGCCGCTGGGCCCGCTCCGGGTCCCGCAGCTTCAGCAGGGTCACCTTCTCGATCTGCCGGATCCGCTCCCGGGACAGGCCGAACTCGCGGCCCACCTCGTCCAGGGTGCGCTGGCGGCCGTCGTCGAGGCCGAACCGCAGCCGGATCACCGCCTCCTCCCGCTGGGAGAGGGTCGCCAGGACGATGCGTACCTCCTGGCGGAGCTGGCCGTTGCTGACCTCGTCGCTGGGCTCCTGCCGGGGGTCGACCCCGGCGACGAAGTCACCGAGGGCGCTCTCGCCGTCCTCGCCGACCGCCTGGTCCAGGCTGACCGGCTCCCGGTCGTACGAGATGAGTTCGATGACCTGGAACTCCGGCACGCCGAGCGCGACGGCCACCTCGCCCATGGTGGGTTCGCGGCCCAGCGTCACGGCGAGTTCCCGACGGACCCGGACCATCCGGTTGACCTGCTCGACCATGTGTACCGGGATGCGGATGGTGCGGGCCTGGTCGGCCATGGCGCGGGTGATGGCCTGGCGGATCCACCAGGTGGCGTAGGTGGAGAACTTGTAGCCCTTGGTGTAGTCGAACTTCTCGACGGCGCGGATCAGGCCGAGGTTGCCCTCCTGGATGAGGTCGAGGAAGGCCATGCCGCGCCCGGTGTACCGCTTGGCGATGCTCACCACCAGCCGCAGGTTCGCCTCCAGCAGGTGGTCCTTGGCGGCGCGGCCCTGCCGGACGATGAGTTCCAGATCCGCCCGCAGCTCGGGGGAGACCGGGGTGCAGGTGGCGAGCTTCTCCTCGGCGAACAGGCCGGCCTCGATCCGCTTGGAGAGGTCCACCTCCTGGGCGGCGGTGAGGAGCTTGGTGCGTCCGATGCCGTTGAGGTAGGCCCGGACCAGGTCGGTCGACACGCCCCGCTCGTCGGTGGCGTCCAGGTCGGCAAGGGTGTCCACGGTCGTGCGGTCGTCGGTGTCGGTGGTGCCGGCCGGGCTCATCGGGTGCTCGCTCATCTGCAGAACCATCTCTGTCGCCTCCCCGCGTCAACGTTCGCGCGTACCGGCCCAGTGGTGCCGGTGACACACAGCTTGCCGGGGAGGGCGTGAAACGGGAGTGAGGCGATCGGGGACCCGACAGCAATAGCGAGCGAACGTATGGCGAGGGTTGCCCGGCCCGGTTACGGTGCCACCGGTCGGCCAGCCGGGCCGCCACGATCAGGCAAGGAGGTCGTCGTGGTCTTCAAGAAGCTCATGCAGGCGATGGGGGTGGGTGGCCCGTCGGTCGAGACGGTACTGGCCAACCCGAACTGCCGTCCGGGTGGAATCCTGGAGGGGCGGATCCAGGTGCTCGGGGGCGACCACGCCACCGACATCGAGTACCTGGCGCTCGGGCTGGTCACCCGGGTCGAGGTGGAGAGCGGGGACAGCGAGTACGAGACCACCCAGGAGTTCCACCGCCAGCAGGTCACCGGCCCGTTCCGGCTGGAGGCGAAGCAGCGGTACGACGTGCCGTTCCGGTTCGAGGTGCCCTGGGAGACCCCGCTCACCGAGCTGTACGGGCAGCACCTGCACGGCATGACCATGGGGCTGCGTACCGAGCTGGAGGTGGCCCGCGCGGTCGACAAGGGCGACCTGGACGCGGTGGCGGTGCACCCGCTGCCGGCCCAGGAGAAGATCCTGGAGGCGCTGCTGCGGCTGGGCTTCCGGTTCGCCCGCGCGGACGTGGAACGCGGCCACATCTACGGCGTGCGGCAGCACCTGCCGTTCTACCAGGAGATCGAGTTCTACCCGGCGCCGCAGTACGCCAGCGGCATCAACCAGCTCGAGCTGACCTTCGTCACCAACCCGCAGCACATCCAGGTGGTGTTGGAGATCGACAAGCGGGGTGGCCTGTTCACCGAGGGACGGGACGCGTTCGGCCGGTTCACCGTCGACCACGCCAGCGCCCACCAGACCGACTGGGCCGCCCAGCTCGACGGCTGGCTGCGCCAGTCCCTCCAACGCCGCGGCCTGTTCTTCTGACCCCGGTCCGCCCACCCTGGTCGATCATGAAGTTGTCGTCCGTGTCCTCGGCGTGTCGCGGACAACAACTTCATGATCAACCGGGGGTTGGGTGGGGTGGGTCAGAGGTCCAGGAGGATGGTGCGGGGGCCGACGTTGACGCTCTCCACCAGCATGTGGGCGCGGAACCGGCCGGTCTGCACCGGGGCGCCCCGGGTGCGCAGCGCGTCGACCACGGCGGTGACCAGGGGCTCGGCCACCTCGGCGGGCGCCGCCGCCGTCCAGGTCGGGCGGCGGCCCTTGCGGGCGTCCCCGTACAGGGTGAACTGACTAACCACCAGGATCGGCGCGTCGGTGTCGGCGGCGCTGCGCTCGTCGTCCAGGATGCGCAGCTCGTGGATCTTGCGGGCCATGGTCTGGGCGATCTGCGGGGTGTCCGCGTGGGTCACCCCGAGCAGCACCAGCAGGCCGTCGGTGATCGCGCCCACCACCTCCCCGTCGACCGTCACGCTGGCCCGGCCGACCGTCTGCACCACCGCCCGCATCAGGCCACCACCGGCTCGACGAAGCCCCGCTCCACCAGGTGCGCCACGATCGGACCGGCCGCCTCGGCCAGCTCGTCGGCGGTGACGTCGTGCGCGGCGGCCAGCAGGGCCAGCTGGTCACGCAGCGGCAACCGGCCGTCCGCCCCACCCACCAGGGCCAGCACCAGCGGGTCGATCTCCTCGGTCCAGCGCAGGCCGTGCGGCGCGGCCAGCACCTGCCGGTCCACCGCCCAGCCCTCGTCGCCCATGGTCGCCTCCTGCCGCAGCTGCAACCCATCGGCGGCCCGGAACCGGTGCGCCAGCAGCCCTTCGGCGTCGTGCGCGCGCAGCCAGTCCTGCCGGTCGAACCAGTCGGCGACCCGGTCACCCAGCGGCGGCTCGACCCGCTGCCGCAGATCCTCCACCCGGACCACCGGGTCGTCGTGCCCGCCGTCGCGCAGACTGACGATGCCGAAGCCGACCGCCTCCACCTTGTGCGCGTCGAACCAGTCCAGCCAGGCCGCCATCCGGTGCGGGTCGGGCGTCTCGCCGACGTCGGTCAGCCACAGGTTCACGTACGCCATCGGGTCGGCTACCTCGCGCTGGATCACCCAGGCGTCCAGCCCGGTGCCGGTGAACCAGCCGGCCACCCGCTCGCCCCAGTCCTCCCCGGCCACGTGCACCCAGTTCGCCAGGTACTGCATGGTGCCACCCTCGGTGAGCAGCCCGGGGGCGGCGGCGGCCAACTCCGCGCCGATCGCGTCCCCGACCCGGCCGGAGTCCCGGTACACGTGGGTGGTGGTGCCCGGCCCCACCACGAACGGCGGGTTGCTCACCACCAGGTCGAACCGCCGGCCCGCGACCGGGGCGACCAGGTCACCCCGGAGCAGCTCCCAGTCCTGCCCGTTCAGCGCGGCGGTGGTGGCCGCGAACCGCAGCGCCCGCTCGGACACGTCGGTGGCGGTCACCCGGCCGGCGTGGGTGGACAGGTGCAACGCCTGTACACCGGAGCCGGTGCCCAGGTCCAGGGCGGTGTCCACCGGCCGGCGGACCGTCGCGCCGAGCAGGGTCTGGGTCGCCCCGCCGATACCGAGCACGTGCTCGGCGTGCAGCGGCCGACCCGGGCGGGCGCTGGCCGGCACGTCGGCGAGCACCCACCAGTGGTCCCCGTACGGCTCCAGGTCGACGGCGGCGCGCAGGCCGTCGCCGTACCGCTCGACCAGGCCGGCGTCGAGCGCCTCGGTGACGGTCAGCGGCGCGAGCGCGGCGGCCACCGCCGCCTCCGGCTCGGTCTGCTCGCAGATGAAGACCCTGATCAGGGTGGCCAGCGGATCCCGGTCCTCGGTGGCGCGCAGGGCGGCCCGGTAGTCGTTGCGGGCCATCCCGCCGGTCGCCGCCGTCCCGAGTCGGGTGGCGATGCCGTTGGCGGTGAAGCCCGCCCCGGTCAGCGCGGTGCGCAGCCGGTCGACCCCGGCGGGGGAGAGCAGCATGTCGTGTTCGTCCACCTCGCCATCCTGCCTGCCGTCCGGTGCGGGCGCGCCGGCACCCGGCACCCGCGTGTCCGACCTGCACCTGCGCCCCGCGCCGGCTGCCCTTGCCCCGCAGCCGGCGGACGTCCCGGTCCTGCGGCCGGGCGGACGCTCCGATCCTGCGGCCGGGCGGGCTTCCCGGCCCGGCGGGCCGGCCGGGGCCCGGTCCCGCGACCGGCCAGGGCGGCTAGCCCACCGGCCAGGCGCGGGCGGTGCCGTCGACCAGCAGGGCCACGTCCGCGCCGACCGGGGCCGGGGCGGCCTCGTCGAGGATCCGGGCGGTGACCCGGGTGCCGTCGGTCAGCCGCAGGGCGACCAGCGCGTCGTGGCCGTGGAAGTCGTGCCGCAGCACGGTGGCGGGCACGCTGCCGGGGCGGGCGTCCGGCAGGATACGGACCTGCTCGGGGCGGATCAGGACGGTCACCGCGCCCTCGGTGGGCCGGCCGGCCAGCGGGATCGGGCCGAGCGGGGTACGCGCCTGCCCGCCGTCGGCGGTGGCCGCCAGCAGCACCGCGTCCCCGACGAAACCGGCCACCCACGGGTCGGCCGGCTCCCGGTAGATCGCGGTCGGCGCGCCGGCCTGCACCACCCGCCCGGCGCGCAGCACCACCACCCGGTCGGCGACCGACAGCGCCTCGCCCTGGTCGTGGGTGACCAGCACGGCGGTGGCCCCGTCGGCGCGCAACGCCTCCCGGATGTCGTGCCGCAGCCCGGCGCGCAGCCCGGCGTCCAGGGCGCTGAACGGCTCGTCCAGCAGCACCAGCGACGGCCGCGGGGCGAGCGCGCGGGCCACCGCGACCCGCTGCTGCTGGCCGCCGGAGAGCTGGTGCGGCATCCGGTCGCCGTACCCGGCCAGCCCGACCAGGGTGAGCACCTCCTCGACCCGCCCGCCCCGGCGGTCGGCGCGCTCCAGGCCGTACCCGACGTTGGCGGCCACGCTCAGGTGCGGGAAGAGCGCGCCCTCCTGCGGGACGACGGCGATCCGGCGACGGTGCGCCGGCAGGTGCCGACCCGGCCCGGCGACCGGCCGGCCGTCCACGTCGATGGTGCCCGCGTCGAGCCGTTCGAAGCCCGCCAGGCAACGCAGCAGGGTGGTCTTGCCGCAGCCGGACGGTCCGAGCACGGCGGTCAGCTCGCCGGCCGGGACGGTCAGGTCCACCCCGTCCAGGGCGGTCACCGACCCGTACCGCTTGACGACGTCGGTCAGCACGACCTCGCTCATCGGTGCTCCTCCTTGTCGAGCAGGCCGCTGCGGGCGACCAACCACCACGTCGGTACCACGGAGATGGCGACCAGCAGCGCGGCGTACGGCGCGGCGGCCGCGTACGCGCCCACGGCGGTGTGCGTCCACAGTTCGGTGGCCAGGGTGTCCGTGCCGGTGGGCCGGAGCAGCAGGGTGGCCGGGAGTTCCTTCATGCCGGTCAGGAAGACCAGGGCCGCGCCCGCGCCGATGCCCGGCAGGGTGAGCGGCAGGGTGACCGTGCGCAGCACCGCCCACGGGCCGCGCCCCAGCGAGCGGGCCACCTCCTCCAGGCCGGGCGGGGCCTGACCGGCGGCCCCGGCCACCGCGCCGACCGCCAACGGCAGGAAGAGGGTGGCGTAGGCCAGCGCCAGCAGCCACGGCGTCTGGTACAGCGGGTACGCGACGTTGATGCCGAAGAAGATCAACGACAATCCGATCACCACGCCGGGCAGCGCGTGCGCCAGGTAGGCCAGCCGGTCCAGCACGGTGGTGAGCGGGCCGGGGGCGCGGGCGGTCAGCAGCCCCAGCGGCAGCGCCAGCAGGATGGTCAGCCCCGCCCCCACCAGCGAGAACCACAGCGAGTTGCCGGCCGCGGCGGCCACCTCACCCAGCGCGCCCGGCCGGGACACCCCGGCGGCCAGCCGCTGCGCCAGGCTCACCGCCGGCACCCCCAGGGCCAGCGCGGCGACCGCCAGCAGCGCGCCGATCGTCGGCCAGCGGACCGCGCCGAGCCGGATCCGGACCGGCGGGCGGCGTGCGCCGCCGATGCGGGCGTACCGGGCGCCCCGGCGGCGGGTGGCCGTCTCGCCGGCCAGCAGCAGCACCGTCAACGCCACCAGCACACTGGACAGCACCAGCGCCCCGGTCCGGTCGAACCCCAGGTCGAAGGCGACGAAGATGGCCCGGGTGAAGGTGTCGGTGCGCAGGATCGACACCGCCCCGAAGTCGGAGAGCACGTACAGCGCTACCAGCAGCGCCCCGGCGGCGGTGGCCGGGCGGATCTGCCGGAGCGTGACCCCGGTGAAGGTCTGCCAGCCGCTGCGTCCCAGCGAGCGGGACACCTCCTCCTGCGCCGGGTCCGCGCCGCGCAGCGCGGCGGCGACCGGCAGGAAGACGTACGGGTAGGAGCAGAGGGTCAACACCAGCGCCGCCGGCCAGAACCCGGCCAGCCGGTCGACGGTGGACACCCAGGCGAACGCGGCGATGTAGGTGGGTACCGCCAGCGGCAGCGCGGCGAGCACCGCGAAGGCCCGCCGTCCGGGCAGGTCGGTCCGGGTGACCAGCCAGGCGGTGCCCACGCCGAGCAGCACACACGCGACGGTGACCACGGCGGCCAACCCGAGACTGCGGGCGGCCAGCACCGCGACCCGGGTGGTCAGCAGCTCCTCGGCCAGCTTGGGGCCGCCCGCCTCGACGGTGCGGACCGCCAGGTAGACCAGGGGGAGCAGGGCCACCGCCACCGCCGCGGTCGAGGCCGCGAGCAGTGTCGGGCGCGGGGCCAGCCGGCGCAGCATCCCGGGTACGCCCCGCCGCGGTCCCCGGGCCGGGTCCGGTGTTCCGGTGCCCGTGCTGCCGGCTGGCCGGACCGCTGTCGGGCCGCCCGGCCCGGGTCCGGCGGTCCCACCGGTGGCGGTCGCCGCTGTCGGTGCGACCGGCCCGGTTCCGGCCGTTCCACCGGTCACCGGTGTCGTGCCGTCCGGTCCGGTGCCGTCCGTTCCACCGGTCGCCGGTGTGGCGGCGGCCCGGGACACGCCGGACAGGGCCGGCCCGCTGCTGCGGTCCGGCCCTGCGGCGGTCGTCGGCGTGCTCAGGGCACCAACCCCGATTCCTTGATCAGGGCGACGGTGGCGTCGAGCGTGTCGAGGTCGTTCAGGTCGACGGCGGGCACCTTCAGGTCGGCCAGCGGCGGCACCCCGGCCGGGGTGACCGCGCCGGCGGCCACCGGGTACTCGAAGGTCTCCTCCGCGAAGTAGGTCTGCGCCTCGGCGCCGAGCAGGTAGTCGACGAAGGCCCGCACGTCGGCGTCCTCGGCGGAGTCCTTGAGCACGCCCACCCCGGCCACGTTGACCAGCGCGCCGGTGTCGCCGCCCGGGAAGAAGTGCAGCTTGGCCTTGAGCGCGTCCGGCGTGGTGCCCTGCTCCTTGGCGACCTCGCCCAGGTAGTAGTGGTTGACCAGGCCGACCGCGACGGCGCCGCTGTTCACGTCCTCGACGATCTTGACGTTGTTGTCCCGGATCTGCGGCTCGTTGGCCTTCAGGCCGGCGAGGAACTCCTTGGCGCGGGCGTCACCGTGCTGCACCCGGATCGCGGTGACGAACGCCTGGAAGGAGGCGTTGGTGGGGGCCACCCCGACCTTGCCCTTCCACTCCGGCCTGGTGAGGTCGAACACCGACGCCGGCAGTTGCGCGGCCGGCACCTGGTCGGCGTTGTACACCAGCACCCGGGACCGGGCGGAGACCCCGACCCACTGCCCGCTGCGGGCCCGGTAGCTCTCCGGCACCTTGTTCAGCGTCTCGGTCGGCAGGGCGGCGAACATGTCGCGTTTGGCGACCGCGCCGAGCGCGCCCGCGTCCTGGGCGAAGAACGCGTCGGCGGGGGACTTGTCGCCCTCCTCGACGAGCTGGGCGGCGAGCTGCGAGCTGCTCGCGTACCGGGTCTTGACGGTGATCCCGGTCTGCTCGGTGAACTTCTCCAGCAGAGGCTTGACCAGCTGCTCGTTGCGTCCGCTGTAGACGGTGATCGTCTTGTCGTCCGGCTTGCCCGGGTCGCTGCCGGAGTCGGACTCGCTGCCGCAGCCCACCAGGCCGATCGAGAGCAGTCCGGCGGCCAGGACGGCGGCGGTGGTCCTACGGGCGGGGCTGGGCACGCTGACACTCCTTCTGCTTCCCGGCCGACGAGGGACGCTCCGGCCGACCTGCAGAAGTTAGCACAGCCTAACCTCATGTCCAGGGCGGCGGGACGTGGCTCACAACGCGCCGGGTCCGCCGCCCCGGGGAGTCTCCGCCGGTCGCCCGGTCGCCCGGTCGCCCGGTCGCCCGGTCGCCCGGTCGCCCGGTCGCCCGGTGGTCCGGTGGTCCGGTCGGAGGGTGGCCCGGTGGTCCGGTGGACCCGGTCGGACGGTCCGCTGGTTGGCCGGTCGCGTGGTCGGGTCGTTCGCCGGGACGGCGGGGCGGCGGCGACTGACCGGACCGTGGCGGCAGGATGGGGCACATGACGCTCTCGCTCCCCATCGACCCGGAGGCCAACGCCCTGCTCGCCCGCGATCCGCTGGCGTTGCTGACCGGCATGGTCCTGGACCAGCAGATCCCGTTGGAGAAGGCGTTCACCTCGCCGTACGTGCTCAGCCAGCGACTCGGGCACGTCCCGGACGCCCGGGAACTGGCCGGCTACGACCCGGACGCGCTGATCGAGATCTTCGCCCGCCCGCCGGCCCTGCACCGGTTCCCCAAGGCGATGGCCGCCCGGGTACAGGAGGTGTGCCGGGTGGTGGTCGAACGGTACGACGGCGACCCGGCGCGGATCTGGGCCGACGCCACCGACGGCCCGGACCTGCTGCGCCGCATCGGTGAGCTGCCCGGCTTCGGGAAGCAGAAGTCGCAGATCTTCCTGGCCCTGCTCGGCAAGCGCGTCGGGGTCCGGCCGACCGGCTGGCGGGAGGCGGCCGGCGGGTACGGTGACGACGGGGCGTACCGGTCGGTCGCCGACATCACCGACGGCGAGTCGCTGCGTCGGGTACGGGAGTTCAAGCAGCAGCAGAAGGCGGCGGCCCGGGCGGCCCGGGACTGACCGGCCGCCCCGCGACCGGCCTCCGCCCCCGCGACCGGCCTCCGCTACCGCCGAACCGCCCCCGGCGACCTGCCCCCGCTACCTGCCCCCGCGACCGGCCGAACCGCCCCGCGACCTGCCCCCGCGAACCGGCCACCCGGAATCCGTGCGTCGATTCTCGTTCCGGCGGACCGGATGGTGACAGGATGGGGCCAACCCCTCGAGGAGGTCCGTGGTGAAGCGTCAGGCGTACCAGCCGATCCTGATCACCGACGCCTCTCGCAGCCAGGACGACCAGCTCAGTAGCCGTCAGCGGCGCTACGTCGTGATGATGTCCATCCGAGCGGCCTGCCTGATCGTGGGAGCCGTCCTGGTCGGCGCGAACGCGCCGCTGCTCTGGCTGTGGCTGCCGTTGTGCGGCGTCGGGATGGTGCTCATCCCCTGGTTGGCGGTGCTGCTCGCCAACGACCGGCCGCCGCGCGAGGAGCACCGGCTGCGGCACCGTCCCTCCCGGCGGGAGGCCGC
Organism: Micromonospora cathayae; assembly: GCF_028993575.1. Taxonomy (NCBI): domain Bacteria; kingdom Bacillati; phylum Actinomycetota; class Actinomycetes; order Micromonosporales; family Micromonosporaceae; genus Micromonospora; species Micromonospora cathayae. The sequence goes on from NZ_CP118615.1 coordinate 3,236,167, forward strand.
CCCGCCGCGTAGTCTCGCCACCGGCGAGGACCGCCCGCCCAAGATCATCGACGCCGACCTCTGACCCCGGCCAGCCGGTCGTGATCGACGCCGACGTCCGCGTCGGCATCCGTGCCGTGTGTCGGGAGCTGGGTCTGCGGACGTTCATCGAAGGTTGGCCGTCCCGTCGGTCGTGACCGGCCCGACCTCGGCGCCCTCCCCGACCGTCGTGCCCGTACCGGGCCAGCCGTCCGACCGGCTCGCACCCCGGCGCTCAGCCCGTCGGTCGGGCCCCGATCACCGAAACCGCCCGTGCGCCCAGCTCACCGGCCAAGGCCAGGGCCTCCGCCGGAGCCGCGCCGGCCAGCCAGCCGGTCAGCAGCCCGGCCGCGAAGGCGTCCCCGGCCCCGGTGACGTCGACCGCGTCGACCCGGCGGGCCGGCACCGAGATCACCGTGCCGTCCGGCCCGACCCAGTAGGCGCCCGCCGCCCCGCACTTCACCACCACGTGCCGTGCGGTGGCCGTCAGCTCCCGGGCCCGCGCCGCCGCGTCCGTGCCCCCGGCGAGCACCTCCGCCTCGTCGGCGTTGACCAGGAGCAGGTCGACGTCGCGTACCCAGGCCCGGAAGGCCGCCGCGCCGACCTGCCGCAGCGGTGCGGCGGAGGCCGCGTCGACGCTGGTGGTGAGCCCGTACCGGCGTGCGGCGGCCAGCGCCCCCAGGCCCGCGTCGCGCGAGGCCGGATCCAGCAGCGGGTACCCGGACAGGTGCAGGTGCCGGGCGTCCGGTCGGCCGGCCAGGGCCGTCGCCACCTGCCCGGCGGTCAACCGTCGGTTCGCGCCGCGTTCGGTGAGCATGGTCCGTTCGGTGCCGGAGGCGAGCACCACGATGCTGCCGGTGGGCTGGTCGTCGTACCCGGTCACCGCGCAGTCGACGCCCACCCGGGTCAGCTCGGCGACCCGGAGCCGGCCCGCCTCGTCGTCGCCGACCGCGCCGACCAGGGTGACCGGCACCCCCGCGTCGGCCAGCCAGGCGGCGGTGTTGGCGGCCTGGCCACCGCCGGTGAACCGGATGGTGGCCGGGGTGTCCGAGCCGGTCGCCAGCGGCGCGGCCAGCACCGCGACCACGTCGGTGACCAGGTCACCCACCACGACCACCCGACCCGGACCGACCGGCCGGTCGTCCCGGTCGTCGTAGCCGTCGTGGCCGTCGTGGCCGTCGCCCGGACGGTCCCCGGCCGGGGACGGCCGGGTGCGGTCCGCCGGGGTGACCGGCGCGCCGCGTGTCCCACCGGGTCGCCGGTCCGGCACCGGGTCGGTCATACCGCGGTGGGCCACGCGGCGGCGGCGACCGCGATCCGGGCGGCCAGGTCCGCGTTGCGGAGGATGATCCGTACGTTCACCGCCAGGCTGGCGCCCTCGGTGACGGAGTGGAAGTGGGACAGCAGGTACGGCGTCACCGCCTTGCCGGTCACCCCGTCCCGGGCCAGCCGGGCCAACCCGTCGGCCAGGGTCCGGTCGTGCAGGGCCGGATCGAGCTGCTCGTCGGTCGGCAACGGGTTCGCCACGATCAGCCCACCTGCGTGCACCCCCTGCCGGACCTGGGCGACCAGGGCGGCGGCGACCTGCTCCGGCGAGTCCACCGACCAGTCCAGGTCGAAACCGCCGTCGGTGACGAAGAACCCCGGGAACCGTCGGGTGCGGTAGCCGACCACCCCGACCCCGAGCGTCTCCAGCCGTTCCAGGGTCGCGCCGACGTCGAGGATCGACTTGACCCCGGCGCAGACCACCGCGATCGGCGTCCGGGCCAGGGTGGTCAGATCGGCCGACTCGTCGAAGGTCTGCGCGGCCTCCCGGTGCACCCCGCCGAGCCCGCCGGTGGCGAAGACCCGGATCCCGGCCGCAGCGGCCACCGCGCTGGTGGCGGCGACCGTCGTCGCGCCGTCCGCGCCGGTGGCGGCGGCCACCGCCAGATCGCGTACGGAGAGTTTCGCCACACCGTCGGCGGTGGCCAGCCGGGTCAGCTCCGCGTCGTCGAGCCCCACCACCAGCCGGCCACCCACCATGCCGATGGTCGCCGGCACGGCCCCGGCGTCCCGGACCGCCTGTTCGATCTGCCGGGCCACCCGGAGGTTCTCGGGCCGGGGCAGGCCGTGCGAGACGATGGTGCTCTCCAGGGCGACCACCGGTCGCCGGTTCCGCAGCGCCTCGGCGACCTCGGTGCCGTGCTGGATGTGAAAGTCGGTCACGCCGTCACGGTACGACGTGGGTGCGGGACGGCCGCGGTGGACCATGCCGGAGTGACCTGCCAGACTCGAAGGTTGGAGGTGTGACGTGAGCACAGAGGTTCTTGAGCGTCCGGAGCTGAAGGACGCCGACACCGGTCCGGAGATGTTCCACTACGTCCGTAAAGAGAAGATCGCCGAGAGCGCCGTCATGGGGACGTTCGTGGTCGCGCTCTGCGGGGAGACCTTCCCGGTGACCAAGGCCGCCAAGCCCGGCTCCCCGGTCTGCCCCAAGTGCAAGGAGATCTACGACTCCTGGGCCGACTGACCGTGGGCGGCCCCTCGGCCGCCCACGTAACCTGCGGCGGTGACCACCTCCACCGCCCTGCTCCTGGCCGACCTGGCCGGGGTGGCGGTCTTCGCCGCCTCCGGGGCGTCCGCCGGGGTGGCCAAGCGGCTGGACCTGTTCGGCGTCGTCTTCGTCGGTTTCGTCGCCGCGCTCGGTGGCGGCATCTTCCGGGACCTGGTCATCGACGAGGCCCCACCACTGGCCTTCGCCGACTGGCGGTACGCCACCACCGCCGTGCTCACCGCCGCGGTCGTCTTCCGGCTGCACCCCCAGCTCGCCCGGCTCCGTACCACCGTGCTCGTACTGGACGCCGCGGGGCTCGGGCTCTTCACCGTCACCGGCACCCTCAAGGCGCTCGACGCGCAGGTGCCGCCGGTCGGTGCCTGTCTGATCGGCATGCTCACCGGGATCGGCGGCGGACTCGGCCGGGACCTGCTCACCGGTGAGATCCCGGTCGTACTGCGCCGGGAGATCTACGCGGTCGCGGCGCTGTCCGGTGCGGTCCTGGTGGTGGCGCTGGACGCCCTGGACCGCACCGGTCCGGTGCCGTTGACCGTCGCCGCGGCGTTCGTCTTCGGGCTACGCCTGATCGCCCTACGTCGCCGCTGGTCCGCCCCGGTCGCCGGGGTCCGATCGCCCCCCGTCGACCCGCCCCGGCGCTGACCGGCCGGCTGACCGGTTCGGACCGCCGGCCCCTCCGGCCACCCACCCCCGGCGCGCTGACGGGCCGGCTGCCCTGCCCGTCCCCGCCGACCCCGGGCCGACCGCTCGCGACGGCCCGGTCCGCGCTGGTCACGACCGGTGGGCCGGCGGTGTGGCCCGTGCCGCCCGAGGCTGTGGTGACCGGTGCGGCGACGGTGTCGCTTTGGGCCGCAGCGGGCCGCCCTGGTTATGCTGACTGCGCCTTCGCGGAATCCGTGCGCGGAGGCGTTTTCATGGGCGGCGGTACCGTGGCCCTCGGCCGGGGTCCGCCGCACGGCGGTCGGAGAGGAGCGGTTGGGTGGCTGCCCGGTTGCCGGCGCTCGAGACGTTTCCGGCCCTGCGTGCCTGGCAACGCAAGGCCCTGGTGGAGTACCTGCGCCGCCGGGACGCGGACTTCACGGCGGTCGCCACCCCCGGCGCGGGAAAGACCACCTTCGCCCTGCGGATCGCCGCGGAGCTGCTCGTGGACGGCACGGTCGAGGCGGTCACCGTGGTGGCCCCGACCGAGCACCTGAAGACCCAGTGGGCCCTCGCCGCGGCCCGGATCGGCATCCAGCTCGACGCGTCCTTCCGGAACTCCGACGTGCACTCGTCCGCTGACTTCCACGGCGCGGTCGTCACGTACGCGCAGGTGGGCATGGCCCCGCACGTGCACAAGCGGCGGACCCTGACCCGGCGCACCCTGGTGATCCTGGACGAGATCCACCACGCCGGGGACTCCCGGACCTGGGGCGACGGGGTGAAGGCCGCCTTCGAGCCCGCGGTACGTCGCCTCATGCTGACCGGTACGCCGTTCCGTTCCGACGACAACCCGATCCCGTTCGTCAGCTACGAGCGGGGCGGGGACGGCCTGCTCCGGTCCCGGGCCGACTCGGTGTACGGCTACGCCGACGCCCTGCGCGACAGCGTGGTCCGGCCGGTGCTGTTCCTGGCGTACTCCGGGGAGACCCGGTGGCGCACCAACGCCGGCGAGGAGTTGGCGGCCCGGCTCGGCGAGCCGATGACCCAGGATCTGATCGCCCAGGCGTGGCGGACCGCGCTGGACCCGGCCGGCGACTGGATGCCGCAGGTGCTCCGGGCCGCCGACGCCCGGCTGACCGTGCTGCGCAACGCGGGTATGCCCGACGCCGGCGGCCTGGTGATCGCCACCGACCAGCAGACCGCCCGCTCGTACGCGAAGCTGCTCGAGCAGGTGACCGGGGAACGGGCCGTGGTGGTCCTCTCCGACGACCAGGGCGCGTCCGCGCGGATCGCCACGTTCTCCGCGTCGGAGCAACGCTGGATGGTCGCGGTGCGGATGGTCTCCGAGGGGGTGGACATTCCCCGGCTGGCGGTGGGGGTCTACGCGACCAGCGCCAGCACCCCGCTCTACTTCGCCCAGGCGATCGGCCGGTTCGTGCGGGCCCGTCGGCCGGGGGAGACCGCGTCGGTCTTCCTGCCCAGCGTGCCGCACCTGCTCGGCCTCGCCAGCGAGATGGAGGCCGACCGGGACCACGTGCTGGGCAAGCCCAAGGACCGGGAGGGCTTCGACGACGACCTGCTGGAGCGGGCCCAACGCGACGACCAGGCCAGCGGTGAGCTGGAGAAGCGCTTCGCGGCGCTCTCCGCGACCGCCGAACTGGACCAGGTGATCTTTGACGGCGCGTCCTTCGGCACCGCCGCCCAGGCGGGTACGCCGGAGGAGGAGGAGTATCTCGGCCTCCCCGGTCTGCTCACCGCCGACCAGGTGTCGTTGCTGCTGACCAAACGGCAGGCTGAGCAGCTCGCCGCGCAGCGCCGCCGGGCGGCCGAACGGGCCGCTGAGCCGGCCGCTGCGGCCCCGGCGGCGCCCCCGGCACCAATGAGTGCCGCCCAGCGCCGGGTGGCCCTACGTCGTCAGCTCAACGCTCTGGTGGCGGCCCGGCACCACCGTACCGGCCAACCGCACGGCAAGATCCATGCCGAGCTGCGTCGCCTCTGCGGTGGCCCGCCGAGCGCCCAGGCCACCATCGAGCAGCTCGAGGAACGTATCGCCACGGTCCAGTCCCTCTGACCGTTCCCGCCCACCCTGACCGTCCCCACCCGCCCCCCCCGCGTCCCGGGGGACGGGCGGGGCGGAGGGGTGGCGGGAGCTGGGTGGGGAGGGGTGGGTGGGGAGGGAGCTGGGCGGGGGATGGGGAAAGCCGGAGGTCCCTGGGGGGCCTCCGGCTTTCGGGTGTATGTCGGGTTATGGGGTCAGTTCGCCATCAGATCGGCGCCACGCCAGGTGAACTCCGGGTCCGTCGCGAACCGCACGGTGATCTTCACGAGATCCTCCGCGTACTTGTTCGCGTGGTGCCCACAGAACACCAGCTCGCTCCCACCTGCCAGAGTGATCCGGAGCTTGCCGGCAGCATTGCAGCGGTCGCACCGTTCATCGGCGGCTGGGGGAGCCACCGTCTCGGGCGGCGGCGTGAGGGTCGGGGTCATCGCCTTCCTCCTCTGGTCGTCACCGATGAACACTCTCGTCGGTCATTGCTCACCTATCGTGCAACACCCTTGCCGGGCCCTGCCTTCCCAGTGTGCCCGCGGGGGACCGGGGTCACACCTGGGGGACAGTGTGCCGTGCACCAAGGGTGCCACGTCAACGATCACAAACGGGTAATCGACCGGTCACTGTCGCGTGTTGTACGACTGGTGATCAAACCGACACCAAACGTTGACGGAAGCGGTCAGTCCAGGTAGTCACGAAGAACCTGTGACCGCGACGGGTGCCGTAGCTTCGACATCGTCTTGGACTCGATCTGCCGGATGCGTTCCCGGGTCACCCCGTACACCTGGCCGATCTCGTCCAGCGTGCGGGGCTGGCCGTCGGTCAGGCCGAAGCGCAGCCGGACCACCCCCGCCTCCCGCTCGGAGAGCGTCTGCAGCACCTGCTGGAGCTGGTCCTGCAGCAGCGAGAACGACACCGCGTCGACCGCTACCACGGCCTCCGAGTCCTCGATGAAGTCGCCGAGCTGGCTGTCCCCCTCGTCACCGATGGTCTGGTCGAGCGAGATCGGCTCCCGGGCGTACTGCTGGATCTCCAGCACCTTCTCGGGTGTGATGTCCATCTCCTTCGCCAGCTCCTCCGGGGTGGGCTCACGGCCCAGGTCCTGGAGCAGCTCGCGCTGGATGCGGCCGAGCTTGTTGATCACCTCGACCATGTGCACCGGGATGCGGATGGTGCGGGCCTGGTCGGCCATGGCGCGGGTGATGGCCTGGCGGATCCACCAGGTGGCGTAGGTGGAGAACTTGTAGCCCTTGGTGTAGTCGAACTTCTCGACGGCGCGGATCAGGCCGAGGTTGCCCTCCTGGATGAGGTCGAGGAAGGCCATGCCCCGCCCGGTGTACCGCTTGGCGAGGGAGACCACCAGCCGCAGGTTCGCCTCCAGCAGGTGGTTCTTGGCCCGCTCACCGTCCCGGGAGATCCAGCCCAGGTCCCGCTGCATCTCGCGGGTGAGCTTCTCCTCGCCCTCGTCGGCTGCCCGCAGCCGCTCCGCGGCGTAGAGCCCCGCCTCGATCCGCTTGGCGAGCTCCACCTCCTGCTCGGCGTTGAGCAGCGGGACCTTGCCGATCTGCTTGAGGTACGCCCGGACCGAGTCGGCGGACGCGGTCAGCTCGGCGTCCCGGCGCGCCTGCTTGAGCGCCTCGGACTCCTCGTCGTCCCACTCGAAGTCGTTGTCGCTGGCGGAGCTGGCGGCGTCGGCCTCGGCGGCCTGGGCCAGCTCGACCGGCTCCTCGACCACCACGTCCTCGATCTCGGCGGCGAGTTCCTCGGGGTCGATGTCGCCCTCGGCGCCCTCGCCGCCCTTGGCCTTGCCGGCGGCCTTGGCGGGAGCGCCGGGCGCGGCGGCGGTCGTCGCCTTCGCCCTGGTCGCCTTCGTCGCCTTGGCCGGCACCGCGGCCTTGGCGGCGACCGCGCCGGTGGTGGCCTTGCGCGCGGCGGCGGCCTTGCGCGGGGCCGGCGGCGTCGGCTCGTCGGCCGAGGGCGCCTGCTTCGGGGCCGGGGCGGCGGCCTTCTTGGTGGTCTTGGCGGTGGTGGCCCGGGACGCCGGGGTGGCGGACCGGGCGGCGGCGACCCGACGGCGGGTGCTCGCCGAACCGTCGACCACCACGGTCACGCCCGCGTCGGAGAGCGCGCGCAGGATCTTCTTGGCCTGGGCCGGAGTCACCTCAGCGGACTCAACCGTGCGCGCGAGCTGAGCCGACGTCAACTGGCCACCGGCGCTCTGCGCGTGGGCGATCAGCGTGTCGGTGAGCGAGCGTACGTCGGCGCCGGTGTGGCGGGGTTCTGTCACGAATGACCTTCCGGAGGCGATGAGCGAGCACGGCCGGGTTCGCCCGGCGCAGCATGGAGCACCGCGTCGGACGATGTGGTTGAGGGACCCCCGTGTCCCGGGCCGGCCGGTCGTTGGCGGTCCGTGGCGCGTGGGCAGGGGTGAATTGTAACGCCGTCTGCGGCGATCATCCTGCGCCGCACGACAGACGAACGGTCGGGGCCGCGAAATCGGCGAACTTGTGGACTTTGTAAGGATGATACTCGCGGGCGGCCTCAGGACGTCCCGGACGTGCGGGAAGGGGACACCATGAACTCGGCGACGCCGGGGGAACTGCTGGAGATCGCCATCGAGGTCGCCCGGTCGGCGGCGGAGACCGCCCACCGGATGCGGGGTGAGGGGGTCGCGGTCGCCGCGACCAAGAGCACGGCCACCGACGTGGTCACCGCCGCCGACCGGGCGGTGGAGCGCCAGGTCACCGAGCATCTGCGCCGGCTCCGTCCGTACGACGCGATCCTGGGCGAGGAGTACGGCGAGGGTACGCCGGCCAGCACCGGGAACGGCGGCAACGGCGGGGCCGGCAGCAGGACCGGAGCCGGGACCGGGGCCGTCCGGTGGATCGTCGACCCGATCGACGGCACGGTCAACTACCTGTACGGGCTGCCGTACCACGCGGTGTCGTTGGCCGCCGAGGTCGACGGGACGGTGGTCGCCGGCGTGGTCCGCAACATCGCCACCGGCGACGAGTGGACCGCCACCCGCGGCGGCGGCGCGTACCGGTCCGGGCAGCGCCTGCGCTGCTCCACCGAGACCGATCTCGGTCAGGCCCTGATCGGCACCGGGTTCGGTTACGACGCGGCCCGCCGGGCCCACCAGGCGCGGGTGATCGCCGGGCTGATCACCGAGGTCCGGGACATCCGCCGGTACGGTGCCGCAGCGCTCGACCTCTGCCAGGCCGCCGAGGGCCGGGTGGACGCGTACTACGAGAAGGGGCTGGGCGCCTGGGACCTGGCCGCCGGCGGGCTGGTGGCCGCCGAGGCGGGCCTGCGGGTCACCGGACTGCGGGGGCGACCCGCCGGACCGGATCTGGTGCTGGCCGCGCCGCCGGCGCTCTACCAGGCGCTGCACGACCGGCTCGCCGACCTGGACGCCTCCGGGGGGCCCTGACCGGCCACGGCCGGCGAGTTTCGGCTCCGGGCACGCCGGCCCGGTCAGGGCCGGGCACTACGCCACCGCGTTGACCGGCGCGGGTGCGACCCGTCGGGTCACCCGCGGGTGGCACCGATCGGCCCGGACGGGCCGACCGGTGCCACGGTCACTTGTCGACCGGTGCCGGGCAGCTGTTCTCCGGGGCCTGCGGCGCGCCGAGGTCACCGAGGGACTGGTTGACCTCGGTGGTGGTGGCGAGCTGCTGGAACGAACTGCCGAGCACCACGTCGACCACGTCGTCCGCGCGCTTGGCGTCGTACTCGTAGACGGCCTGGTTGAGGAAGTACGCCCGCAGCAGGTGCGCCGACCCGACCCCCTTCGGCCCGTACCGCAGCACGGCGACCTCGTCGACGCCGCGCTCCTGCGGATCGTTGCCGGTCTTCTTCACCTGGAACTTGCGGTTGCGGAAGTCGTCGGCGATGGCGGTGGCGAGGCCCCCCTTTTCGGTGGCGTTGTAGACGTTGATCTTCACGTCCTTGGCCTCGCGGAGGGTCACGTCGGCCAGCGGCCAGCCCTCCGGGCAGCCCTTCGCGCCCCCGGCGCCGCTCTGACTGTCCTTCACCAGCGCCACGACCACGAAGACCAGCGCGCAGAGCGCCAGCACACCGACGACAACGAGTGCTCGCACTCGCGCAAAGCTCATCTGGGCGCTCCCCCGAGAGGTGGTGGGTTGACGACGGTGCCCACGGCGCGGCAGGCCGGGCGGCGGGCCGTCGGGTACGCCGCTGAGGTTATCGGTTGTCCGGCGGACGCGTGGAAACAGCCGGACATGCCGGCGCGCCGACCGGCGAGCGGGTAGTAGTACCCCTATCTTCGTGTCGCCTGAGTCACATTGGGAACAACTTTGGGGGCGAGGGCGTACATCCAAGCCACGAGGGCGGTATACATGCCTCGCCCAGAGGGGGGTAAGGTACCGCGCTCGCTGGGGGAGTTCCTCTGGCAAGCCTCGATCCGACCGGCCGGCGGGTCGGGTGACCGACACTGTGGTGGCCGGCCAGCGGAACCGAAACAGCGTCGTCCGGCGTTACAACCGGGAAGCGACCATATCGATATGGGAGAGTGAAACCGATGGCCACCGACTACGACGCCCCGCGTCGCGACGAGGTCGACCTCGGCGAGGACAGCCTGGAAGAGCTCAAGGCCCGGCGGGTCGACTCACAGTCGGGCGCCGTGGACGTCGACGAGGCCGAGGTGGCCGAGAGCTTCGAGCTGCCCGGCGCCGACCTGGCCGACGAGGAGCTGACAGTCAAGGTCCTTCCGATGCAGCAGGACGAGTTCCGCTGTGCCCGCTGCTTCCTGGTCCATCACCGCAGCCAGCTCGCGACCGAGCGCAACGGGGAACTGATCTGCCGCGAGTGTGTCTGACGACGGCGGACGACGGGCGCCGACCGCCGGCCATCCGGCCGGCGTGATCTCCGGCCGTCGTGCGCCGGTGGTGGCGAGCTGCTTGACTCGGTGCGGGTACGGGTAGCTCTCTTCCGAACCGGCGCAGCGACGCGGGAGGTCACAGCATGAGCGGGCGCGAGACGAGCCCGGCCCCGACCCCGGAGCCGGGCGACAGCACGGGGCCGGGCCCGGCGTCCAGCGGTGGGCCGGAGCGGCCGCCGTTGACGGACGGTGGGCCGGCCCAGCCGTCCCCGACGTCCGCCGATGGGCCGCCGCCGACGACGGACGGTGGGTCGCTGTCGACGTCCGGCGATGGGCCGCCGACGTCCGATAGCTTGTCGCCGTCGACGTCCGACGGTGGGCCGGTCGAAGCGTCGACGGGCGGTGGGTCGGGCGGCCCGGCGGGCGACGAGCTGGGAGCCACGGTCGCCGCACTGACCGCCGACGACCTGCCGGCGGCGCGACGTCGGCAGTTGCTGACCCGGATGGTGGGGCAGGCCCGCGCCCGAGGGCTGGCCGACCTGTTCAAGCCACGGGCCGCGCTGCGCTGGATGACCGAGACGGTCGGCGAGATCGCGCCGCACGTGCCGGTCCGGGACCTCGCCACCCTGCGCCACCACTTCGACGGGCTGGACGGCGAGGCGCTCGCCGACCGGCTCGTCCGTAACGCCGCGCGGGCCACCGCGGGCGTGGGGGCGGCCGGTGGCGGGGTCGCCGCCGTGGAGTGGACGGTCGCCCCGACCCTGCTCTCCGCGCCGGTGCTGCTGGCCGCCGAGACGGTGGCGGTGGTGGCGATCGAGCTGAAGCTGATCGGCGAGCTGCACGAGGTGTACGGCGTGCCGGTGCCCACCGGCGGTACCCAGCGGGCGGTGACGCTGGTGCAGTCCTGGGCGAGTCAGCGGGGGATCAACCCGATGGCCCCGGGCGTCGGCGTGGCGGCGGTGCTCGGCACGGCCGCCCGCAAGGAACTACGGGACACCCTGCTCAAGCGGTTCGGCCGGAACCTGACCACCCTCGGCCCGTTCCTCACCGGCGCGGCGGTCGCCAGCTACCTCAACCAGCGGGCCACCCGTACCCTGAGCGACCGGCTCCGGGCCGACCTGCGCAAGCAGCGGGCCGCCCTGCCCGGACCGTCGTCACCCACCGGGCCCTGACCTGTCCGTCCAGGGCGCTGGTGAACGGCTCAGGGCCGGCTCAGCCGCCGGTCGCTGTCCGGGGTCAGCCGCGACCCGCTCCGGGCCGGCCCAGCCGCGGGTCGCTCTGTCCGGGGTCAGCGGCCGGTCGCGGGCCGGTCCGCCTCGCCGGTCACGACGGGCTCCCGGTCGGCGGGACGCGTGGCGTCCCGGGCGGCCAGCAGCGCCTCCGCCAGGCGTACCGGGTGTCGCGTGCTGACCACCCAGAACGGTGTCGGGTCGGCCGGGTCGTCGAGCAGCACCTGCACCGCGCCCCCCACCCAGGGCCGCTGCACCACGAAGGCGAGCGGATCGGCTGCGACACCCAGGACCTCGCGCCGCCCCTCGGCGTCCAGCGGCACCACGTCCGCGACGAACCGCACCGGCAGCCGGGCGTCGTCGACCCGCAGTTCGCCGTCGGTGACCGCGATCCGGATCCGCCCCAGCCACCACAGCCCGGCCACGGTCAGCGGCAGCAGGACGGCGAACGGCAGCCAGGCGCGTACCCCGTCGCCGCCCATCCAGATCTCGACGGCGAGCAGCGCGCCGACCGCGATCCCGCCCAGCCAGAGCCACCACGGCAGGGTGAGCCGTTCGGTGAAGCCGCCGGGCGGGGCGGGCGGGGAGGAAGGTGAGTCGTGCACAGTCCGAGGGTACGGCGCGCCGCGCCCCGTCGACCCGGCAGGATGGCAGGGTCAGGCGGAGTGCCGCGACCGGAGGACGTCGTCAGGCGGAGTGCCGCGACCTGGACCTGCCGGATCCGGAGGAAGAGGGAGACCGTGACCGACCCCGTACCCGTGCCCGTACGACAGCTCGACCCGGGGCTGCCGCTGCCGGCGTACGCCCATCCCGGCGACGCCGGGGCCGACCTGATGGCGGCCGTGGACGTCGAGCTTCCCCCCGGCGGCCGGGCCCTGGTGCCCACCGGGATCGCCGTGGCGCTGCCCGAGGGGTACGTCGGACTGGTGCACCCGCGGTCCGGTCTCGCCGCCCGGCTCGGCGTGACGGTGCTCAACGCGCCCGGTACGGTCGACGCCGGCTACCGGGGTGAGATCATGGTCAACCTGATCAACCATGATCGGGTGAGTCCGGCCAAGATCTCCCGTGGCGACCGGATCGCGCAGCTCGTCGTGCAGCGGGTGGCACGGGCCGATTTCCGGCCGGTGGCCGAGCTGCCCGGGTCCCGGCGCGGGGCCGGCGGGCACGGCTCGACCGGTGGACACGCCGGTCTCGGGTCGCCGCCGGTCGGCGAACGGGTGCGCGACCAGACGGAAGAGGTGGCAGGGTGAGTGCGAACAGCGGAGGGTGGGCACAGTGATCTTCTCCCGTAAGCGGGACGGTTCCGGACGTCACGCGCGTGACGAGCGGGTGGGCGAACCGGTCACCGGGTCGGACACCGAGGAGTCGACGCCGAGCGCCCCGGACCGCGGCCCGTACGACATCTCGGAGGCCCCGCGCGACGTGCAGCGGCTCGACCTGGGCAGCCTGCACATCCCGGCGGTGCCGGAGGTGGAGGTGCGGGTGCAGGCCGATCCGCAGGGCGTGGTCCAGCAGGTCGTGCTCGTGCACGGGGAGAACGCGCTCCAGCTCGGGGTGTTCGCCGCGCCGCGCAGCGAGGGCATCTGGGACGAGGTCCGCGAGGAGATCCGGCAGTCGTTGTTCAACGACGGCGCCGCCGCCCAGGAGGTCTCCGGCGAGTACGGTACCGAGCTGCGGGCCCGGGTACGCACCCCGGAGGGCATCACCGACCTGCGTTTCATCGGCGTGGACGGGCCGCGGTGGATGGTCCGGGGCGTCTACCAGGGGGCGGCGGCCACCGAACCGGCGGCGGCCGGTCCGCTCGCCGAGTGTCTCAGTGGCCTGGTGGTCGACCGGGGTCAGGAGGCCAAGCCGGTGCGTGAGCCGCTGCCGCTGCGGCTGCCCCGTGAGGTCGCCGCGCAGCAGCAGGCGCAGGCCGCCGCGGCCGGCGGCGACGCTCCGGCCCCCGGGCCGCGCCAGCCCTGACCGTGGCCCCGGGCCGCGCCAGCCCTGACCGTGGCCCCGGGCCGTCCCGGCGACCGGGACGGGGGGCGGTGAGGTCGGCCCGGTCCCGGCAGCCGGTGGCCGGGCCGGGACGCCCGGACCGTCCGTGGAACCAACCGGCCCGCCGGAGAGCCCGTCCGATCGGCGTACGCTGACGTACGGGCCCGGCGGTGCCGGGCCACCGGACGCCGGCGCAGTGCCGGCCAGCGTGGAGGGGTGACGCGGAGGTCATGGTGACCGACGAACGCCGGGTGTCGCTGCGACGTCTGCTGCAACGGCTCACCGCCAGCGAGGCCGAGATCGAGGCGCAGGAGCTGCGCCGGGAGAGCGCCCAGTGCGGCGGCATCCCGGCCCGGCAGTGCCAGCGCGGTCAGGTCGTTTCGGTGTCCGGCCGGTTGCGTACCGTGGTCTACACTCCCCGGACGAACCTGCCGACGCTGGAGGCCGACCTGTACGACGGCAGCGACGTGGTGACCCTGGTCTGGCTGGGCCGCCGGCACATCGTCGGCATCGAACCGGGCCGGCACCTCACCGCGCGGGGGCGGGTGGCGGTGCGGGACGACCGTAAAGTCATCTACAACCCGTACTACGAGCTCGAGCCGCCACGGTGACGGGCCCCCGAGCGGAAGACGTGCCGATGACCACTGGACAGCACCGGTCCGCCCCGCCGCAGCCGACCGACCCGGACGGCGAGGAGCGGCTGCCGACCCTGGCCGAGCAGATGGCCGACCAGCTCGGCGGCTGGCGCGGCCTGGTCGAGTCCAGCGTGCCGGTGATGGTCTTCGTGATCGCCAACATCGTCAGCGACCTGCGTCCGGCGATCATCGCCTCGGTGGGGGTCGCGCTGCTGATCGCGGTGCTGCGGCTGGCCCAGCGCCGGCCGGTCCGGCACGCGCTCAACGGTCTGTTCGGCATCGCCATCGGCGCGGCGATCGCCTGGCGTACCGGCGACGAGAAGACCTTCTACCTGCCCGGCATCCTGTACGGCATCGCGTACGGGCTGGTGCTGCTCGGCTCGGCGGTGATCCGGCAGCCCCTGGTCGGCTGGATCTGGTCGGTGCTGGCCGCCGGCGGCAAGTCGGAGTGGCGGCGGGACCCGAAGCTGGTGCGGACCTTCACCTGGCTGACCGCGCTGTGGGGCGTGGTCTGGCTGGCGAAGGTGGGGGTGCAGGCCGCGCTATACCTCGCCGACATGGACACCGCGCTGGGCATCGCCCGGCTGGCGCTCGGCTACCCGCCGTACGCGCTGCTGCTGCTGATCACGGTCTGGACGGTCCGCCGGGTGACCCGGCATTCCGCTCCCGCTCCCGCGCCCGGCGGCTGAGGCCGCGCCCGACGGTGCCCCGTGGGCCGGGCCGACCGGCGCGCACCGTCCGCCGGGCCATCTGACCCGGCCGTCGACCGTCACCCAGGCGGCCGGACGGGCAGCGGTCGCCGGACTCAGCGGCCGCCGGACCCGTAGCGGCCGGGCGGGCAGCCGTCGTGGGGCTCAGCCGCCGCTGCGGGTCCGCTCGACGCTGTCCGCGCCGAGGACGACCGCCCGGACCGCGTCCTCCACCTCGGTGGTGCAGACGAAGACCAGCTCGTCGCCGGCCTCGATCGGGTCGTCCGCGCTGGGCACCAGGACCCGCTTGCCCCGGACGATCGCCACCAGCGCGCTGTCCCGGGGCAGCGGCACGTCCCGCAGCGGCTGACCGACGTACGGGGCGGCCGGCGGCAGGGTGATCTCGACCAGGTTGGCCTCGCCCTGCCGGAAGGTCATCAGCCGGACCAGGTCACCGACGGTGACCGCCTCCTCGACCAGGGCGGCCATCACCCGCGGCTTGCTGACCGCGACGTCGACGCCCCACTGCTCGGTGAAGAGCCACTCGTTCTCCGCCCGGTTGACCCGGGCGACCACCCGGGGCACCGCGAACTCGGTCTTGGCGAGCAGCGACACCACCAGGTTGACCTTGTCGTCGCCGGTGGCCGCGACCACCACGTCGCAGCCGGCGACGTCCGCCTCCTCCAGGCTGCTCAGCTCGCAGGCGTCCGCCAGCACCCAGTCCGCGCCCGGCACCCGGTCCGGGCGGAGCATCCGGGGCTGCCGCTCGATGAGCATCACCTGGTGCCCGTTGTCGATCAGCTCCTGGGCGATCGACCGGCCCACGTTGCCGGCCCCGGCGATGGCGATCCGCATGCTCAGTGCCCTCCTTCGGGCGGGGCCACGGCGGTCGCCGTGACCGCCGTCGCGATGTCGTCGGTGACCAGCATGAAGAGCTGGTCACCCTCCTGCACCACGGTGGAGGCGGTGGGCAGGGTGCCGATGCCGAAGCGGATCAGGTACGCCGTCCGCGCGCCGGTCGCCTCCTCCAGCATGCGCAGCGGTCGACCGATCCAGTCCCGGTGGGTCGGCACCTCGATGATGGACACCGTGCTGGTCGGGTCGCGGAAGATCTCCACGTTCCCCTCGGGGACCAGGTGGCGCAGCATCCGGTCCGCCGTCCAGCGCACGGTGGCGACGGTGGGGATGCCGAGGCGCTCGTACACCTGGGCGCGGCGCTGGTCGTAGATCCGGGCGGCCACCCGGGACACCCCGAACGTCTCCCGGGCCAGCCGGGCCGAGATGATGTTGGAGTTGTCGCCGCTGGAGACCGCCGCGAAGGCGTCCGCCCGCTCGATGCCGGCCTCCCGCAGGACGGCGCCGTCGAAGCCGGCCCCGGTGACGGTGAGCCCGGCGAAGTCCGGGCTGAGCCGGCGGAAGGCGTCCCCGTCCTGGTCGATGACCGCCACCGAGTGCCCGCGGGCCTCCAGGTTGTGCGCCAGGGTCGAACCGACCCGGCCACAACCCATGATCACGACATGCACGGTGTCCCTCCCAAGGTCACCCGCCCGCCCTGCCGGGCCTGTCGTCTGCGAGCCTGCCACGTCCGACCGGCGCGACGCGGACCGACGGTACCTCCGGGACGCCCGGCGTCGGGCGGGCACCCCCCGGCCGCCCCACCGGGCTGGTCGTACGCTTACCCGTTGTGGCCAGTCCCACCGCGCTGCTGAAGCGGCTCCTCGTCGGTCGACCGTTCCGGTCCGACCGGCTCCAGCACACCCTGCTGCCGAAGCGCATCGCCCTGCCGGTGTTCGCCTCGGACGCCCTCTCCAGCGTCGCGTACGCGCCGGACGAGATCCTGCTGACCCTCTCCATCGCCGGCGCGTCGGCGTACCTCTTCTCGCCGTGGATCGCGCTCGCGGTGGTCGTGGTGATGCTCACCGTGGTCGCCAGCTACCGGCAGACCGTGCACGCGTACCCGTCCGGCGGCGGCGACTACGAGGTCGCCACGGTCAACCTCGGCCCCCGGTTCGGGATCGGGGTGGCCAGCGCGCTGCTGGTCGACTACGTGCTGACGGTCGCGGTGTCGGTCTCCTCCGGGGTGGCGAACCTGGGCTCGGTGATCCCCTTCGTCGCCACCCACAAGGTGCTCATCGCGGTCACCGCGGTGG
This sequence comes from Micromonospora cathayae, assembly GCF_028993575.1. Taxonomy (NCBI): domain Bacteria; kingdom Bacillati; phylum Actinomycetota; class Actinomycetes; order Micromonosporales; family Micromonosporaceae; genus Micromonospora; species Micromonospora cathayae. The sequence continues at coordinate 3,252,960 of NZ_CP118615.1, forward strand.
TCGTGCTCACCGCGATCAACCTGCGTGGCCTGCGCGAGTCGGGGACCGCCTTCGCCATCCCCACGTACGGCTTCATCATCGTCATCGTCGGCATGATCCTCACCGGCCTGGCCCGGGTCTTCGTCTTCGGGCACGACCTGCGGGCGCCCAGCGCCGACCTGGAGATCGCCGCCGAGTGGAGCGACACGACCGGCTGGGCCATGGCGTTCCTGCTGCTGCGCAGCTTCTCCTCCGGCTGTGCGGCGCTGACCGGCGTGGAGGCGATCTCCAACGGGGTGCCCGCGTTCAAGCAGCCGAAGAGCCGCAACGCGGCCACCACCCTGCTGCTGCTCGGCACGGTCGCGGTCACCATGCTGGTCGGGATCATCTGGCTGGCCCGGCTGACCGGCCTCCAGTTCGTCGAGGACCCGGCCCGGCAGATCGTCTCCGGGCCCGAGGGGTACGTCCAGAAGACCGTCACCGCGCAGCTCGGCGAGACCGTCTTCGGCTCCGGCTCGGTACTGCTGTTCCTGGTGGTGGGGGCGACCGCGCTGATCCTGTTCCTGGCCGCGAACACCGCCTTCAACGGCTTCCCGGTGCTCGGCTCGATCCTGGCGCAGGACCGCTTCCTGCCCCGGCAGCTGCACACCCGCGGCGACCGGCTGGCCTTCTCCAACGGCATCCTGTTCCTGGCGGTCTTCGCGATCGTGCTGATCGTCGGGTTCCAGGCCGAGGTGACGAAGCTCATCCAGCTCTACATCGTGGGGGTGTTCGTCTCGTTCACCCTCTCCCAGGCCGGCATGATCCGGCACTGGAACCGGCTGCTGCGTACCGAGCGGGACCCGCAGGCGCGCCGCCGGATGGTCCGCTCCCGGGCGATCAACGGGTTCGGCATGGTGCTGACCGGCGCGGTGCTGGTCGTGGTGCTGATCACCAAGTTCCTGCTCGGCGCGTGGATCGCCATCGCCGCGATGGCGGTGATCTACGCGTTGATGGTGGCCATCCGCCGGCACTACGACCGGGTCGCGGTGGAACTCACCCCGGACGAGGGCCGACCCGTGCTGCCCGCCCGCAACCACGCCGTCGTCCTGGTCAGCAAACTGCACCAGCCGACCCTGCGGGCGGTGGCGTACGCGCAGGCGACCCGGCCGGACTCGTTGACCGCGGTGACGGTGAACGTGGACGACAAGGACACCCGCCAGCTCCAGGCCGAGTGGGAACGGCGGGCGGTGCCGGTGCCGTTGACCGTGATCGACTCCCCGTACCGGGAGATCACCCGGCCGATCCTGAACTTCGTCGCCTCGGTCCGCCGGGCCTCGCCCCGGGACGTGGTCACCGTGTTCATCCCGGAGTACGTGGTCGGCCGCTGGTGGGAGAACCTTTTGCACAACCAGAGCGCGCTGCGGCTGAAGACCAGGCTGCTGTTCGAGCCGGGGGTGATGGTGACCAGCGTGCCGTGGCAGCTCGCCTCGTCCCGGGGCAAGGACCTCACCCGGTACGACGAGACGCTCAGCCGGGGCCCGGCGCGCGGCCCCCGGGTGGCGCCCAGCAGCACCCTGCCGCCGACCGTCCCGCCGGTGCCGGCGGCCACCCCCGGCGAGGGCGGCCGGAACGCGACGGGGGCCGACGATGCGTGACCTGGACGTCGTACCGGAGGGGGATCGGGTGGAGCTGACCGAGGCCGAACGGGTCGAGCTGACCGTGGGGGCGGTGGCCCCCGGCGGGCACTGCGTGGCCCGGGTGGACGGGCAGGTGGTCTTCGTCCGGCACGCGCTCCCCGGCGAGCGGGTGCTGGCCGAGATCACCGAGGTGCACCGGGGTTTCCTGCGGGCCGACGCGGTGACGGTGCTCGAGGCCGCCCCGCAGCGCGTCGAGCCGCCCTGCCGGTACGCGAAACCGGGAAGCTGCGGCGGCTGTGACCTTCAACACGTCGCCCCGGCGGCGCAGCGGGAGTGGAAGGAATCGGTGGTCAGGGAGCAGCTCACCCGGCTGGGTGGGCTCACCGACGCGCAGGTCGACGCGCTCGGCGTCACGGTGGAGGCGCTGCCCGGCGGGCCGCTGGGCTGGCGCTCCCGGGTCCGCTACGCGGTCGACGCCGCCGGCCGGGCCGGGCTGCTCAAACACCGCTCGCACGAGGTGGTGCCGATCGACCGCTGCCTGATCGCCCATCCGGCGATCCAGGACCTGCCGGTGCTGTCCGCCGACGGCACCCGCTGGCCGGACGCCGACACGGTCGAGACGGTCGCCAGCACCGCCGGGGACGTCACCGTCACCGGGTACGCCGACGGGGTCTCCACCCCGGTCAGCGGCCCCCGGGCGGTCCGCGAAACGGCCGCCGGCCGGGACTGGACGCTGCCCGCGTCCGGGTTCTGGCAGGTGCACCCGGCCGCGGCGGACACCCTGGTCGGCGCGGTCCTCGAGCTGCTCGACCCGCGCCCCGGCGAGACCGCCTGGGACCTGTACGGCGGGGCCGGGCTGTTCGCCGCCGCGCTCGCCGGCCGGGTCGACGGGGCCCGGGTCACCCTGGTCGAAGCGGCTGCGGACGGGGTGGCCGCGGCCCGGGAGAACCTGGCCGACCTGCCCGCCGTCGAGGTGGTGGCGGCCCGGGTGGAGACCGCGCTGGCCCGCCGCCGGATCACCGGCCCGGTCGACCTGGTGGTGCTCGACCCGCCGCGCTCCGGCGCGGGGGCCCGGGTGGTGCACGGCCTGGTGGCCGCCGGCCCGCGCGCGGTGGCGTACGTGGCCTGCGACCCGGCCGCCTTCGCCCGGGACGTGCGGACGTTCGCGGCGGCGGGCTGGCGGCTGGCCGCGCTGCGCGGCTTCGACCTGTTCCCGATGACCCAGCACGTGGAACTGGTCGGGCTGCTGGTTCCGCCGTCCGGGGAGCGCTGAGCCGTGCTGCGGATCGTCGGACTGATGTCGGGCACCTCGTACGACGGGGTGGACGTGGTCGCCGCCGGGTTCTCCCGGGCGGGGGAGACGCTGCTGCTGCACCCGCTCGGGCACCGTGAGCTGGCGTACCCGGACGACCTGCGGGCCGGGATCGGCGCGCTGCTGCCGCCGGCGGCCACCACCGTCGAGGCGGTCTGCCGGCTGGACAACCGGCTGGGGGACGTGTTCGCCGAGGCGGCGGCGGTCGGGGTCGAGCTGGCCGGCGGCCGGGCCGACCTGGTGGTCTCGCCGGGTCAGACGGTCTTCCACTGGGTCGAGGCGGGCCGGGCCCGGGGCACCCTGCAACTGGGCGCGCCGGCCCGGGTGGCCGCCCGGGTCGGCGTACCGGTGCTCACCGACCTGCGGGGCGCGGACATCGCCGCCGGGGGCCAGGGCGCGCCGCTGGTGCCGGCCTTCGACGCGCTGCTGCTCGCGGACGAATCGCCGGCCGGGGCGTCGCCCCGGGCGGCGCTGAACCTCGGCGGCATCGCCAACCTCACCGTGGTCTCGCCGGGCCGGCCCGTGCTCGGGTACGACATCGGCCCGGCCAACGCGCTGCTGGACGCGGCGGCCCGCCGGTTCCTCGACGCGCCCTGCGACGCGGGCGGGGTACGGGCGGCGGCCGGCCGGGTGCACCCCGGGCTGCTGGAACTGCTGCTGGCCGAGCCGTACTACGCCGCGCCGCCGCCCAAGTCGACCGGCAAGGAACTCTTCCACCCCGGCTACCTGGCCGACCGGCTCGCCGCGCTCGGCAGCCCGGTGCGCCCTGACGGGGGCGGCGACGACGGGGCTCTGTCCGCCGACGACGTGCTCGCCACGCTCACCGAGCTGACCGCCCGGATCGTGGCCGCCGAGTGCGACCGGCACCGGGTCACCGAGGTCGTCGCGGCCGGCGGCGGGGTCCGCAACCCGACCCTGCTGGGCCGGCTCGCCGCCCTCGGCGCGGGGCGCTGGCGGCTGCGGGTCAGCGACGAGCTGGGGGTGCCGGCCCAGGCCAAGGAGGCGTACGCGTTCGCCCTGCTCGGCTGGCTCTCCTGGCACGGCCTGCCGGGGGCGGTGCCCTCGGTGACCGGTGCCCGGCGGGCCGCCGTGCTCGGCTCGTGGACGCCGTCCGGGCCGCCCGCCGGCACCGGCACCGGCCCGGCCCCGCGCCGGCTGCGGGTGGTCGGGACGTCCCGGCCCTGACCGGTGTGCCCGTGGGCGGATACGGAGCGTCGCCCGGTTTCGGCCCAGACTGCGGACTACGCGTCGGCCGATAGACTCTTCGCTCATGAGTGTTGAAGAGGACACGGCCAACCAGGGCCGGCTACTGGCCACGGTGCGCGGTCCGCAGGACGTCAAGCGGATGTCCGCCGAGGATCTGGACATCCTCGCCGCCGAGATCCGGGACTTCCTGATCGCCAAGGTCTCCCGGACCGGCGGCCACGTCGGACCCAACCTCGGCGTGGTGGAGCTGACCATCGCCATGCACCGGGTCTTCGACTCCCCGCGCGACCGGCTCCTGTTCGACACCGGCCACCAGGCGTACGTGCACAAGATCCTCACCGGGCGGCAGGCCGGCTTCGACCGGCTGCGCCAGCGTGGTGGCCTGTCGGGCTACCCGAGCCAGGCCGAGAGCGAGCACGACCTGATCGAGAACTCGCACGCCTCCACCGCCCTCTCCTACGCCGACGGCCTGGCCAAGGCGTACGCCCTGCGCGGCGAACAGCGCAGCGTGGTCGCCGTGGTCGGCGACGGCGCGCTGACCGGCGGCATGTGCTGGGAGGCGCTGAACAACATCGCCACCGCCGGCAACCCGCTGGTCATCGTGGTCAACGACAACGGCCGGTCGTACGCGCCGACCATCGGCGGTCTGGCCGACCACCTCTCGTCGCTGCGGCTCAACCCCGGCTACGAGAAGATCCTCGACACCGTCAAGGACGCCCTCGGCTCCACCCCGCTGGTCGGTAGGCCGATGTACGAGGTGCTGCACGCGGTCAAGAAGGGCATCAAGGACGCGGTGGCCCCGCAGGCGATGTTCGAGGACCTCGGCATCAAGTACGTCGGGCCGGTCGACGGGCACGACCGGGAGGCGGTCGAGTCGGCGCTGCGCGCGGCGAAGAACTTCGGCGGCCCGGTGATCGTGCACGCGGTCACCCGCAAGGGCTATGGTTACCGCCCCGCCGAGGAGGACGAGGCGGACTGCCTGCACGGCCCCGGTGGCGCGTTCGACGTGGAGACCGGCAAGCTGGTTGCCGCCCCCTCGGTGAAGTGGACGCACGTCTTCGCCGACGAGCTGGTCGCGATCGCCGACGAGCGCCCCGACGTGGTCGGCATCACCGCCGCGATGGCCGAGCCCACCGGCATCGCCAAGCTGGCCCGCAAGCACCCCGACCGGGTGTACGACGTGGGCATCGCCGAGCAGCACGCGGCCACCTCGGCCGCCGGCCTGGCGCTGGGCGGGCTGCACCCGGTGGTGGCGGTCTACGCGACCTTCCTCAACCGGGCCTTCGACCAGGTTCTGCTGGACGTGGCGATGCACCGGCTCCCGGTCACCTTCGTGCTGGACCGGGCCGGCGTCACCGGCCCGGACGGGCCGAGCCACTACGGCCTGTGGGACATGTCGGTCTTCGGGGTGGTGCCCGGCCTGCGGATCGCCGCGCCCCGGGACGCCGCCACGCTCCGCGAGGAGCTGCGCGAGGCGGTCGCCGTCGACGACGGCCCGACCATCGTCCGCTTCCCGACCGGTACGGTCGCCGCCGACCTGCCCGCCGTACGCCGGGTCGGCCCGGTGGACGTGCTGGCCGAGTCGACCAGCACCGACGTGCTGCTGGTCGCGGTCGGCTCCTTCGGCCAGCTCGGCATGGAGGTCGCGAGCCGGCTCGCCGAGCAGGGCTACGGAGTGACCGTGGTGGACCCGCGCTGGGTGCGCCCGGTGCCGGCCGAGCTGGTCGAGCTGGCCGCCGCGCACCGGCTCGTGGTCACCGTCGAGGACGGGGTCCGCACCGGTGGGGTCGGTACCGCGCTGGCCCAGGCGATGCGCGACGCCGACGTCCGGGTTCCGCTGCGTGACCTCGGCGTACCGGCCGACTGGCACCCGCACGGCACCCGGGCGCAGATCCTGGCCGACCTCGGCCTGACCGCGCAGGACGTGGCCCGGGACGTCACCGGTTGGATCTCCCGGCTCGACTCGGAGACGGGCGAGCCGGTCCGGCTGCCCACCGGTGGGGCGGGCGCGCAGAACTGAGCGGCATCCCACCCGGCCCGGCTGCCCTGAGCGGCCGGGCCGGGTGGGGTGCCCGCCGCTAGCGTCCGTTGACCGACCGGTAGTAGTTGCGCTCCGCGCCGGCCAGGATGAACGTCTGCTTCTCGGCCGCCTGCGGCACCACCACCAGCCCCGGGCGGTCCACCAGCCGCTGCGTGCCCGGCGGCGTGGACAGCGACGTGCCCTTGCTGGACCGCCAGCTCAGCACCACCAGCGGCTGACCGGGCACCGGCAGCACGTACGCCTGGAGCGGGTTGGCCCGGTCGGCGACCGAGACGGCGGTCGGCCCACCCTCGGCGGGCCGGTGCACCAGGGCGGTCAGCGTGCCGGCCTCGCTGACCCAGCTCAACTGCTTCAGCTCGGCCGGCGCACCCCCGCCGAGGGTGATCTCGCCCAGCGTCTTCGCGGTGACCTGCTCCACCGGCCAGGAGCGGGGCACCGACTCCGGGGTGTCCCGGTCGCGTACCCGCCGGGGAACGCTGACGAACGGGCCGTCCTCCCCGGCCAGCTGGCAGGTGTCCAGCCCGGCGAGGGCGCGTCGACCGGCTCCGGTCTCGTCCCGGACCAGCGGATAGCGGGGAGCCCGGGTGGCCGTACCCAGGTCGATCAGCGGGTCGGCGGCCCGGCCGCGCGGCAGCGACTCGGTGGCCCGCAGCGTCGCGGTCACCGCGACGGCGGCACAGGCCGGGACGGCGGCGACCGGCCCGGTCAGCCCGTCGGTGACGCTCAGCGGTCGCCCGTCCGGGCCGGCGAGCCGCGTCACCCGGGCGGAGGTCAGGTAGCGGCGCTCGTCGCCGAGCTGCACCGGCAGCACGTCCGCGTAGGCCAGGTAGCCCGGATCGGTGTACTCCACGGCCCGGGAGACCGTGAACCGGTCGCCCTCGCCGGTGAGCTGGAGCAACCAGGACGCGCTCTCGCCGGGGACGTCGGCGGCGACCAGCGCCAGCCGGGTCCCGCCGACCTCGCCGGACCAGAGGATGCCCGAGGTGGGCAGGTGGGCCCGGTCGTCGATCGGTGACCGCCAGTCGCGGACCGTCTCGGTGACCGCCGCCGTCACCTCGGCGTTCCCGGCCAGGCTGCCGCGTGGCGGCCAGACCTCGAGCGCACCGTCGAGACTGTCGTAACCGACCGGGAGGCGGGTCTCCTGCCGCTGCGCGACCGGCCCACAGCCGGCCGCCGTGACGGTCAGGGCCAGCAGCGCCGTGACCGTCCTGCCGCGCCAGCGGACTGAAGCCACGTGTACGCCCCCGATCGATCTGCCCGGTACGGAAGCCACATGGTACGAGACCTCCGGTGGGGCGCGGTCGTCGGCTCGGCTGACTGACCGTACGCTGACCGTACGCTGAGAGGTTGTTACAAACGCGACTCACCACCGTTTTCATGGCTTTTCGTCGCTCCGGTAGACTCCGCCGACTGTGACGCCTGCCGAGCCCTGTGGGGTATCCACGTTGGAGTCCACCACCGTCGGCCCGCAGCGCGACGGGACAGCGGCGGCCCGGCCGGCCACCGCCCGGTCCGTGGACGAACGGCCGGTCGACGCCCCCACCCCGGCACCCGACGACACCCCGGCCGCCGACGACCACCGGGTATCCGACGACACCCCGGTGGGTGACGACGCCCCGGCCGTCGACGGCGCGGACCGGCCCGTCGGCCGGGCGGAACCGACGACCGTACGCCGGCCCCGCTGGCCCACCTGGCGGCGGGACGTCGGCGTCTACGGGGCCTTCCTGCTCGCCGCACTCTGGGTGACCAGCCGGATCTGGGCCGACCCGGCCGGCCGGGTGGCCTCGCTCTACAGCAGTGACCCGGCCCAGGTGCAGTTCTTCCTGGCCCACTCCGTCCGGGTGGTGCTGCACGGCGAGTTCCCGTTCTACACCGACCAGTTCAACTACCCCGACGGGGTGAACCTGATGGCCAACACGGCCATCCTGGCGCTCGGCATCCCGATGGTCCCGGTCACCCTGCTGTTCGGCCCGGCGACGACCTTCGTGCTGCTGGTCACTCTGGCCCTCGCCGGGACCGCGTCGAGCTGGTACTTCGTGCTCTCCCGGTACGTGGTGCGGACCCCGATCGCGGCGATCGTCGGTGGCTGGTTCTGCGGGTTCTCGCCGGCGATGCTCTCGCACGCCAACTGGCATCCCAACATCATCAGCCAGTGGCTGCTGCCGCTGATCGTGTGGCGGGTGCTGGTCATCACCCGCTCCCGCCGTCCGGTGCGCGACGGGCTGATCCTGGCGCTGCTGGTCACGTACCAGGCGTTCATCAACGAGGAGATCCTGCTCTTCACCGCGCTGGCCTGCGCCGTCTTCCTGCTCGCCATGGTCGCCCAGCGGCCCGCGCTCTGGTCGGCGGCCTGGCGGCCGATGGCGGTGGCGCTCGGCACCTGCACCGTGGTGGCGGGGGCGCTGCTGGCGTACCCGCTCTACGTCCAGTTCGGCGGCCCGATGGCGTACCACGGGCTCAGCGACGCGGTCCGCGACTACGGCAACGACATCGCCGCGTTCGTCACGCCGGGCTCCCCGACGCTCGGCGGCAACGAGCGGGCCAACGCCAACCTCGCCCCCAATTACTCGGAGGAGAACGCCTTCTTCGGGTGGGGGCTGGCGCTGCTCGCCGTCGGCATCGTGGTCTGGCTGCGCCGGGAGCCGCTCGTACGGGCGCTCGCGGTCACCGGGGTCGGCTACGCCGTGCTCTCCCTCGGCGAGCAGGTCTCCTGGTGGGACCGGGGTCTCTTCACCGGCCCGTGGGAGTGGCTGGTCCGGCTGCCGCTGTTGGACGCGGTGGTGCCGACCCGGTTCGGGCTGATCACCACCGTGGTCATCGGGGTGCTGCTGGCGCTGGCGATCGAGCGCGCCTGGGTGACCCGTCCGGTGGAGCCGCACACCCGCAAGCTGGTCGTCGCCGCCCTGGTCGTCGCGCTGCTGCCGATCGCCCCGATGCCGCTGCGGGTGACCAGCCGGCCGCCGGTGCCGGAGTTCGTCACCTCCGACCAGTGGCGGCGCTACGTCGCCGAGGACCAGACCCTGGTGCCGGTACCGATCCCCAGCATGGGCAACACCCACGGGATGCGGTGGGCCGCCTCGACCAACCTGGACTTCAAGATCCCCGGCGGCTACTTCCTCGCGCCGCGCAACGGCAACACCGGCGACCCGGGCCGGTTCGGTGGCCGCCCCAGCGGGGTGGGGGAGATCCTCCAGGAGGTGGCGACCACCGGGCGGACGCCGAAGCTCACCGACCGGCAACGCCGCCGTTCCCTCGACGAGCTGCGCTACTGGCGGGCGGCCATCCTGGTGCTGCCGGTCGACCAGAAGAACGTCGAGCCGCTGCGGCAGACCGTCGAACAGCTGGTCGGCCCGGCCCGCCGGGAGCGGGACGTCTGGCTGTGGGACGTCCGTCCCCTCACCACCGTCCGCACCGGCTGACCGGTCCCACCACCGTCCACGCCGGCACCGGTCCCGGCCACGCCGGCAGCGGGTCCGGTCCCCCGTCCGTGCCGGCGCTGACCGCGCCGGCTGGTCGGGGCGTCCGCCCTCAGCGGACGTCCCACAGCCAGACGTCGTCGACCCGGCGGGGCTCGCCGAGCAGGCCGGTCATCAGGTCCCGCAGGGCGGCCTCCCGGGGGTGCGCGCCGAGCACCACCACGGAGGCCCGCCAGTAGCGCAGGTCCTCGGCGGCCTGGCGGCGGTTCTCCTCGGTCAGTTCGGGGGCCGCCCCCTTGTCGATGGTGGAGTAGATCAGCGTGCTGGTCGGCCGGTTCGGCGCGCCGAAGATGCCCTCGTCGTTCGGGCCGGGGCCGATGAAGTACCCGGCGGGGATGGCGAACTCGTGCCCGGTCAGCGCGCTCCAGCGCAGCGTCGACAGGCCGTGCACGTTGCTCGGGATCGGGACCGGCACCAGGGTCCGTCCGGCCGGCACGTACGGCCGCCACGCCCCGGAGGTGATGAACGTCGGCGGCGGGTCGATCCGCTCGGCCGGCAGCGGCCGGGGGATGATCGGTATCACCGCCAGCGCGATGGCCGCCAGGCCGACCGGACGCAACCAACGCCGCCGCCCGGCGACCGGTGGGGCCGGTTCGGCGGGCGCGTCGACGCCCCCGGCGGTGTCGTCGAGGCTCCCGGCGGTGTCGTCCGCGGCGACCGCCCTCTCGGGCCGGCCGTCCCCGGTCAGCGCGTCCCGGTCCTCGGCTGCCGCCGTCCCGGGGCGGCCGGCGGCGGCTACCGCGTCCCAGGCCAGCGCGAGCAGCACCCCGACCGCGCCGGTCGCCACCAGGGTCAGCCGGGTCGGCATCATCATCTCGACCAGCGGCAGGTCGTCCGGGATGTAGTGCCAGGGCCCGTAGACCTCGGTCTCCACCCCGTTGAACCGGACCCGGGGGCCGATCGCCGCCACGCTGAAGAGCACCACCAGCACCGCCGCGATCCGCGCCGCCAACGACCGCCGCCAGAGCAGGACCATCGCCACCACGGTGACCAGCACCACCGGCCAGCCGAACCAGGTGTTCTGCTCGGTCAGGCCGATGGTCTTCTCCACCGCCGGATCACCGGCCAGGCTGTCCCGGGGGAAGGTGACGAAGGCCGCCAGGTCCTCACCCCAGGAGTGGAACACGCCGCCCTGCAGACCACGGTAGGACTGCGGGCCGTTGAACTGGAACCAGATCGGGTACGCGGTCAACACCAGCGCCAACCCGCCGCCGAGGCCGAGCGCGGCCAGGAAGGTGCCGGCCTGCGCCAGCGCCGCGCGCCGGCGGACCACCGCGTACGTGACCACGATCACCAGGCAGGCCAGCGCGGTGAGCAGCAGCATCTCCTCGTTGATGAAGATCTGGTACGCCACCAGCAGGCCCAGCGCGAGGCCGTTGCGCCGCCACCGGCCCGGCTCCCCGAGCCGGAGTACCCGCGCCACGATCAGCGGCAGCAGGAAGTTCGACACGAAGTTCGGCTGACCGTTGGCGTGGTGCACGATGCCCGGCGCGAACCCGAGGAACCCGCCGCCGACGAACGCCGCCGCCCGGGACCGGACCAGGTGCCGCGACAGCACCCAGTACGACGTGGCGGCGGTGGCGGCGAGCGCGCCGCCCAGGTAGAGGGCGTACACCACCTGCGGGCCGAGCAGCATGGTCAGCGGGGCCAACGGCAGGGTCACCCCGAGCAGCGAGGTGTTCGCCATCATGTTCACCCCGTCCGGGGCGTTCTGCCGGTCGGAGAACAGCGGGTTCTCCAGGTGCCGCACCGAGTACGCGCCGTGCGAGAAGAGCCACTCGAACCAGCTGTGGTCGGTGGGCAGGTGCGCGGAGACCCGGTTCTCCACGTCCACCCAGTAGTTGAGGCACACGAGGACACCGAGGAGCACGTAGGCTCCGATGGCCAGTACGTCGATGCGGACGGACCGGCCGAACCGACCGGTGTCCGGGCGGGCACGCTCGGGCGGATCCGCCGCAGCGGACACGGGCGTGGACGTCAACGAGGGGTCTACCACCGGCACAGCCACGACGCGCCATCGTACGCGAGGGTTGTTGTCGCTTTTGCCGGCCCGGTACGTTTCGCGGCGCTGCCGAGGCGACACCGGCCCGTGCGGGTACGAGGAGGAGTACGGGTGGCACTGATCGACCTGGGCGAGCTGCGCGGGGAGCCCGAGCCGGTCCACCGGTCGGGGCGGCGACGCTCCCGGCCGGCCGGTCGCCCCGGGCCGGTCCTGCTGGTGCTGCTGCTCGTGCTGGTCACCGTGGCCGGTGCGGTGCCGGCCCCCCGCCGGCTCTCGGTGACGTTGACCGTGCCGCCCGGTGCCACGGTGTACTGGGCCGGCGACCGGCTCGTCGCGGTCGGGCCGGTGGAACTCGGCACCGACGGCGACTTCCAGGTGGTCGCCTTCGACGTACCCGCCGAGGGGCCGACCGCGACGACGGCCCTCACCCCCCGCTGGCGGACGACCGTGCCGCAGGTCACCGGTCTGCGGCCGATGGGCGACGTCGCGGGCGTCCTGCTGCTGGTGGGCATCCGGGCCGGGAGTGAGGAGATGGTCACCCTGGACCTGGCGACCGGGCGGCCCGGTTGGCGGCAGCCCGGCAGCGGGATGCCGACCGAACGGGACGGGATCCTGCTGCTGACCGGGGACGGGGACGACCGGACGCTGCGGGTGGTGGAGCCGCGCACCGGCGTGCTGCGCTGGTCGGTGCGCGGGGTGCCGCAACAGGTGGACTACCGGTTCGGCGGGCACGGCATCGACCGGCTGCTGTGGTCCACTCCGGAGGGTCGGGCCGAGATCCGGGACGCGGACACCGGCAGCGTGCTGGCCACCGCCCCGCTACGCGTCTCCGCGCCGGTACCGGGCGGGCAACCCCAGTTCCTGGACGACCTGCTGCTGGTGGTCCGTACCGACCCACCGCTGGTGTCCGCGTACGAGTTGGACCGGCTGACGCCGCGCTGGACGGCGAGCGTGCCCTCGGTGAGCCACCTGCAACCCTGCGGCGTGGTGCTCTGCGCGTGGGGCGAGACCGGCGGGATGTGGGCGCTCGACCCGGACACCGGCCGGACCAGGTGGAGCGATCCCCGCTGGACGATGGCGGTGCCGGCGGCCGACCGGGTCCTGGTGACCGACTCGCCGCGGCATTCCGAGAACCTGATCGTGGTGCTCGACGCGTCGACCGGTCGGACGGTACGGGAGCTCGGCGAGTGGCGCGGACTGGGGACACCGGAAGACGGCCGGCTGACCGTCTTCCGGCCGGTGGGCGACCGTGCGGCGATGGTGGCCGAGCTGGACGTCGAGGCCGGCGAGACCCGGGTGGTGGACGTGCTGCCGGGCAGCCTCGACCAGTGTCAGCTGGGCACCTGGCCGGTGCTCTGCCAGGAGGAAGGCGGCTCCTACCGGCTCTGGTGGCCGCCGAACTGACCGCCCGTCCGCTCACCCCGGCAGCGGTTCCGGCGGCCCGGCCGGCGGTTCGGACCTTCCGGCCGATGGTTCGGGCGGCCCGGCCACTCACCCCGGGCCCGACGGTCCGGTTCGCCGGGGCCGGTCACCAGTTGGGCTGGGCGGGCGGCGGGGGCAGCGGCACGGAGGGCGGGCGGATCACGTACACCATGCCGCCGCTGCCGCGCTGCCAGGCCGCCTCGAACCGGGACCGGTCCACGATGCGGCGTACCCCGTCGTCGTCCGGCGCGTACGGGTCGTTGAGCACCGGATCACCGTCGGCGGTGAAGCCGACCAGCACGATCAGGTGCCCCCTGGTGTCGTAGTCCAGGCCGGGCACGTCACCGACCCGGAACGCGGTGGAGACCACCAGCGGTATCCCGGCCGCGACGAACCGTTCCGCCTCGGCCAGCGACCGCAGCCGGGTGACGAAGGCGGCCATCCCGTACCGCCCGGCGTATGCGGTGTTGAACGCCCAGTTCCCGGCACCCCGGTAGGCGTGGTCGTAGCAGTGCCGGGCCGCGTGGTCGACCGTCGGCCGGGGGTCGGCCGGATCCACCCAGGCGTACTCGTCCGGGGCTGGCCCGGCCGCCCAGAAGGCGAGCACCATGGCGGTACAGGTGGGGCTGCACCACGAGTCGCCGCCGCCACCCCAGCGGGGGTAGTGCCCGGCGTGCACCCGCTGGGAGAACGTGGGCACCGCCAGCACCGTGCCCCGGGCCGCCGGGACACCCCCGTCGACGGTCCCGCCCGCCGGGGCGGCTGTCACGTGCCCCGCCGGGCCGTGCCCCGCCGGGCCGTGCCCCGCCGGGCCGTGCCCCGCGTGCCCCGCCGGGGCGGCCGGGGGGTCCGCTGCCGGGCCGGCGGCGTCCGCTGACCGGTGGCCGGAGGCGACCGCGCCGACGGTACGCAGGACCGGGCGGTCGGTGCCGCCCGCCGGTCGGGCCAGGGTCACCCGGAGCTGCCAGCCGGTCAGTCGGGAACCGGTGGCGGTCAGCGTGTCGGTGTCGACCTCGGCCTGCCGGTCGCGTTGCCCGGGTACCGAGGTGCGTCGCAGGCCCTCGTCGCCGGCGGCCCAGCGGGCCAGCACGTACCAGCCGGTGACCGGGGCGTCGTCGGCCCAGCCGCACACCTCCACCTGGAGCCAGCACCCGTCGGGGGTGTCGGCGGTCCAGGACGGGACGACCTGGTGGACCGGGAAGCCGACCCGGACCGGCGGGGAGACCCAGCGGCCGACGTCGTACCGGACGTGGGCGCCGGTGTGCGGGTCGGTGTGCGCGAGCCGGGCCGGCAACGAGCCCAGGACCAGGCCGTCGTCGGCGCAGCGGACGCCGAGCACGGTGCCGTCGGCCAGGTCCGCCGGGAACCGGAAGGCCCGGTAGGCGATGTTCCGCCCCTGCTCAGCTGCGCTCATGACGATCCGATCGCAGTAGTTATGTTTCGTGCAGCATCGCGTACTCGAAGATTGTTTGCAATGGATGGGTGGCTGCGGTGACCTCGCGTTTGGCGGCCGGCACTAGGTTGTGCGGGGGCGGCACCGAGGAGGCTGGAATGCGGGTACTGGTGGTGGAGGACGAGCGCAACCTCGCCGACGCGATCGCGCGGGGACTGCGCCGGCGGGGCATGGCGGTCGACGTCGCGTACGACGGTGACGCCGGCCACGAGATGGCCTTCGTCACCCGGTACGACGTGGTCATCCTCGACCGCGACCTGCCCGGCGTGCACGGCGACCAGATCTGCGCCGAGCTGGCCGCCTCCGGCACCCTCACCCGGGTGCTCATGCTGACCGCCAGCGGCACCGTCTCCGACCGGGTCGAGGGGCTCCAGCTCGGCGCGGACGACTACCTGCCCAAGCCGTTCGCCTTCGACGAGCTGGTCGCCCGGGTCCAGGCCCTCGGCCGGCGGGCCACCCCGCCCGCCCCGCCGGTGCTGGAACTCGCCGACCTGGTGCTCGACCCGGCCCGCCGGGTGGTCACCCGGGGCGGCACGCCGGTCGACCTGACCAACAAGGAGTTCGGCGTGCTGGCCGAGCTGCTCAAGGCCCGGGGCGCGGTGGTCTCCAGCGAGGAACTGCTGGAACGGGTCTGGGACGCCAACACCGACCCGTTCACCACCATCGTCCGGGTCACCGTGATGACGCTACGCAAGAAGCTCGGCGATCCGCCGCTGATCGAGACGGTGGTGGGCGCCGGATACCGGATGGGCGGAGAACCGGCATGACCGTCTACCTGACCCGCCGTCCCCGGCTGCGACCCACCCTGCGGCTGCGGCTGACCCTGCTCAACGGCATCCTGCTGATCGGGGCCGGGGCGATCCTCGTCCTGCTGGCCTGGCTGCTGGTCCGGGACGCGCTGCGCCCCACCGACGAGCTGCTCCCCGGCACCACCGTGGTGCTCGCCGACGGCCGGACCCTGGACGCCGGGCAGTGGCAGCGGCAACTGGTCGACGCCGCGTCCCGGGAACTGCTCGCCAAGGGGCTGGTCGCGCTGCTGGCGATCAGCGCCGTCGCGGTGGTCGGCGCGTACGCGGTCGCCGGCCGGGCGCTGCGCCCGCTGCACCAGGTCACCTCCACCGCCCGGCGGCTCGGCGAAGCCACCCTGGACCAGCGGATCGGCTACTCGGGCGCGGACGACGAGGTGGCCGAGCTGGCCAAGACGTTCGACGCCATGCTGGACCGGATCGCCGAGGCGTTCGAGGCGCAGAAGCGGTTCGTCGCGAACGCCTCGCACGAGCTGCGTACACCGCTGGCGGTGATGCGTACCGAGATCGACGTGACGCTCAGCGACGACGAGGCGGACGTGGCCGAGTTCCGTCGGATGGCCACCGTGGTCCGGGACGCCTCCGAACGGGCCAACGGTCTGGTGGACGCGCTGCTGGTGCTGGCGCGCAGCGAGGCCCAGGCGGGACGGCGGCTGGGCCGCAAGACCGAGTGCGACCTGGCCGACGGTACCGCCGCGGCGCTGTCGGCGGTCCGCCGCGAGGTGGAGCGGATCAAGCTGCGGGTGGAGACCGACCTGGAGCCGGCCCCGGTGGTCGGTGACCCGGGTCTGCTCGGCCGGCTGGCCGGAAACCTCGTCGAGAACGCGGTGCGCTACAACCACCTGCACGGGCGGCTCTCGGTACGGACCGGCTCCGACGGGCGCGAGTCGTGGCTGGTGGTGGGAAACACCGGATTCGAGGTGGACCAGGCGGACGTGCCCGGCCTGTTCGAGCCGTTCCGCCGGGGCGGGCGGGAGCGGACCGGGGCCCGTGGCTCCGGGCTGGGGCTGTCCATCGTCCGGGCGGTCTGCGACGCGCACGGCGGCAGCGTACGGGTGGTGGCGCAGCCCGGCGGAGGCCTGGAGGTCACGGTGACGCTGCCCGCGGCGGCGGCCACGCCGGTGGTCACCGCCTCGGCGGCGGTGACCACCACCCCGCTGCCGCCCGGCGGAACGGAACAGCCGGCCGGCTGACGAAACCGCCGCCCGGCGGACTGGCGGCGCTGCTGGCGGGAGCGAGCAGCCGCCCGGCCGGCGGCCGGCCGGACCTGCGCACGGTCGCGGGCCTGACGGGCCGTCAGTCGCGCAGCTCGACCGCGGCGCGGATGGTGCCGAACTCGGCCGCCGCCGCGGCGGCCGAGGAGAAGAACACCACGACCAGGCCGACGCTGCCGTGGTCGGCCCAGGCGCAGACCCCCAGCGACACGTCGGCGGACTTGCCGTCGCCGCACTTCGCCACCCCGCCGAGGGGACCCGGGGCGATGGCGGTCATGCCGGTGACGGACAGGTCCTTGGTGACGCCCTCGATCGCGTCGTCGAGTTCCGACTCAGGGCTGAGGACGAACGCGGAGGCGGCCACCAGCATCACCATGTTCCGGTCGTCCGGGCTGCCGTAGAACGCCCCGACCACGCCGGTGTCGTCGCTGAGCTTGGACTTCATCTCCCGGACAAGTTCGTCGGAGAGCTTCTGCAACTTGGCGTCGGTGCTCTTCGGCCGGCCGGCGAGGGTCTCCGGGGTGACCAGCCGGATCTCCGGGTCGGTGCTGGGTGTCGCGGACGGCGTCGGGGCCGGGGTGGTCCCGGTCGGGTCCGCCGAGGCGGTCGGGGTCACGGTCTCCCGGTCGCCGCCGGTGTCCTCGCCGGCGAGGGCGAAGTAGGTCAGGCCACCGCCGCCGAGCAGCACCGCCAGCACCCCGATGATGCTCAACGTCGCCGCCAGGCTGACCGGCCGTCGTCCCGGCGGGGGCGCCGCCACCGGGTAGGGGGCCGGCGCGAAGGCCCCGGGCCCCGGCGGAGGGCCACCGTACGTTCCGGTCGGCGCGGCACCCGGCGCGTACGGGCTGACCGGCGCGACACCCGGTGCGTACGGGCTGGTCGGTGCGGCAGGTGTCCCGTACGGGTTGGTCGGCGCGGCGTACGGGCTCGTCGGCGCGGCCGGTGTGCCGTACGGCAGGGTCGGGTACGGGCCGGGCGGCGGCGTGGGCGTCGCCGGCGGCTCGGCGGGCCAGCCCGGCTGGTACGGCGGGTGACCGCCCGAGGTGGGCTGGTCGTTCGGCCAGGCCGGCACGTCGTACGTGGTGGGATCCTGCTCGGGCTGCCCGGACCAGGGGTCGACCGGCGGTGTGGACATCAGATCAGCTCCAGGCGAGGGTACGAACGGGTGATGGTAGCCAGTGCCGGGCCGTCGGCGGCACCCCCGGACGCGTCGGGCCGGCCCGCGCCCGGGTCGGGCGCACCCGGGCACCATCCTCCCCGGAGGACGCAAGGGCGGCTGACGGCCGGCCGGGCAGGTTCGCGGTCGGCGGGCCGGGCAGGTTCGCGGCCGGCGGGTCGGAACAGGCGGAATCCGGGTTGCACCGGGTCGGGGAGGGCTGCCAGGATGTCCCGGTCAGCCCCGAGCCGGAGGGAGGTGCGGTCGATGTCCAGCATGATCGTTTCCGCGCCCCGGCGTCCGTACCGCTGACCGCCGACTCACCGGGGTGCTCTGGTCCACATCGGAGGACACCCCGTGAGTTCAGGAATCCACAGCGTCACGTTCGACTGCGCCGACCCCTACACCCTGGCCGGTTTCTGGTCGGAGGTCTTCGGCTGCCCCCGTCAGCCCGACGACCTGCCCGGCGACCCGGAGGCCATGCTGCTGCCGCCGGGCCGGGCGATGGTGCTGTTCGTCCAGGTCCCGGAGGGCAAGACGGTGAAGAACCGGGTCCACCTGTGCCTGCAGCCGGCCGACCGGAACCGGGACGCCGAGGTCGAGCGGCTGCTCGCCGTCGGCGCCACCCAGGTCGACGACCGGCGACGGCCGGACGGGACGGGCTGGGTGGTCCTGGCCGACCCGGAGGGCAACGAGTTCTGCGTGGAGCGCAGCGCCGCCGAGCGGGCCACCGCCGGCTGACCGCGCTGCCGGCCCCCCCGGCCTGGCTGACCGGGCCGGGTGGCCGGTCGCCCCGACCGCTGTCAGCCGGGCCGGCTGATCGGCCCGGCTGACCGGGGCCGGGCCCCTTCCCCTGCGGACACCGTGGGAAGGGGCCCGGCTCGCCTCAGTTGCGCTGCTCGATCGCGCTGCGGATGGTGGCGAACTCCGCCTCGGCCTGCTTGCCGGTCTTGTAGTAGAGCACCACCATGCCCAGGCTGCCCCGGTCCGCCCAGACGCAGATCCCCAGGTCGAGGCCCTCGGTCTTGCCGTCGCCGCACTTGGCCTCGCCGCCGAGCGGCCCCGGCTCCACGTCGGCGAGGTTGGAGGTGCCCAGCTGGCTGGTGGAGGTGGTGACGAAGTCCTGCAACTCCTGCTTCGGGTCGGCGATCAGGCCCGACACCGCGACGACCATGGCCAGGTCCTGCTTCTCCAGGCCGCCGTAGAACGCCCCGACCGTGCCGGTGGCCTCGGGGACGTCCTTCTTGAGTTCCTCGACCATCTGCTGCGAGACGGTGGTGAGGCCCGGTTCGGTGGACTTGGCGCGGCCGTTGAGGGTGTCCGGGGTGACCACGGTGGTGTTGGTGGCGTCCACCACCTCGCCCACCTCGTCCTTGACCGCGAACCAGGTCACCGCGGCCCCACCGAGGCAGAGCACCAGCACCACGGCGAGGACGATCAGCAGGACCTTGCCGACCCCGGACTTCTTCGCCGGCGGCGGCGCGGCCGCGAAGCCGGGCTGTGCCGCGCCGGGGAAGCCGGGCTGCGCCGGGCCGGGGGGCGTCGGCGTCGGGCCGTAGCCGGGTGGGGTGCCGTAGCCGGACGACGGCTGCGCGGGGTTGTCGGAGCCGAACTGCGGCTGCTCAGGGTGGTGCGGCTGGGACATCAACGCTCCAGGTGAAAGAAATGAACGCGTGATGCTAACCAACCGGTGCGACATCGACCGACCCGCCGGGATATCCGCCGGCTACCGTGCACCGGGCCGGGGCTCCTCGTGCGAGGCCGACGGAGGGTACGGGACGGAAACGGGCGCGGGGGCCGACCCGGCACCGGGTCGGCCCCCGCGGAGAGGTACGCGGAGCGTCAGGCGGGCAGGCTCGCCACCCCGTACGGCAGGAACCGGGAGCCGGTGACCCGCTCCGAGGTGCCGGTCCGGTCCAGGTACGGCGTGACGCCGCCCAGGTGGAACGGCCAGCCGGCCCCGAGGATCATGCACAGGTCGATGTCCTGCGCCTCGGCGACCACGCCCTCGTCCAGCATCAGCCGGATCTCCTGGGCCAGGGCGTCCAGCGCGTTGCCCCGGACCTGCTCGGCGGTGAGCGGGGCGTCCCCGACCACCAGCAGCTCCGCCACCGCCGGGTTGATCTCGTCGTCCACCACGACCGGCTGGCCGGACTCGGCGATCCGCTTCAGGTTCTCGCTGAGCCCGAACCGCTCCGGGTAGGCCGCGTGCAGGGTCCCGCCCACGTGGTACGCGACCGCCGGGCCGACCAGTTGGAGCAGCGCCAGCGGACGCATCGGCAGGCCCAGCGGGTCCAGCGCGCTGTCGGCGGTCTCCAGCGGGGTGCCGGCGTCCACGGCGGCGAAGACGGTGCCCAGGAACCGGGTGAGCAGCCGGTTCACCACGAACGCGGGCGCGTCCTTCACCAGCACGCAGGACTTGCGCAGCTGCTTGCCGACCGCGAACGCGGTGGCCAGGGTGGCGTCGTCGGTGCGTTCGCCCCGGACGATCTCCAGCAGCGGCAGCACCGCGACCGGGTTGAAGAAGTGGAAGCCCACCACCCGCTCGGGGTGCTCCAGGTCGGCGGCCATCTCGGTCACCGACAGCGAGGAGGTGTTGGTCGCCAGCACCGCCTCCGGCGAGACGATCTTCTCCAGCTCGGCCCAGACCTGCTTCTTGACGCCGAGGTCCTCGAAGACCGCCTCGATGACGAAGTCACAGTCGGCGAACGACGTGAGCTGACCCGGTGCCGGCGCCGCGAAGGCCTCTGCTTTTGCCGCGCCGGAGACCAGGCCGTACAGCTTGGCCGCGGTGCCCTTGTCCATCCGGCCCTTGGCGACCTGCTTCTCGATCTGGGCGTGCACGTAGGCCACGCCCTTGTCCACCCGGGACTGGTCCAGGTCGGTCAGCACCACCGGCACCTGGAGGCGGCGGGCGAACAGCAGGGCGAGCTGGCTGGCCATCAGGCCGGCCCCGACGATGCCGACCTTGGTGACCTCGCGGGCCAGCCCCTTGTCGGGCGCGCCGGCCGGCCGCTTGGCCCGCCGCTGCACCAGGTCGAACGCGTACAGCCCGCTGCGCAGCTCCTCGCTGAAGACCAGGTCGGCCAGGGCCTCGTCCTCGGCGGCGGTGCCGGTGGCGAAGTCGGCGTCCTTGGCCAGGGCGAGCAGCTCCAGGGCCTTGTTCGCGGACGGCACCGCGCCGTGCAGCCGCGCGTCGAGGGTCTGCCGGGCGAAGTACAGCACGCCGTCCCACATGTCCCGGTCGACCTCGGGCCGGGTCACGGTGACCTCGCCGCGCACCACCCCGGCGGCCCACTCCAGGGACCGTTCGAGGAAGTCGGCCGGCTCCAGCAGCACGTCGGCGATGCCCAGCTCGGCGGCCTGCTTCGGCTTGAGCATCTTGTTCTGCATCAGCGGGTTCTGGATGATCACCTGGGTGGCGGCCGGGATGCCGATCAGGTTCGGCAACAGCTGGGTGCCGCCCCAGCCGGGCACCAGGCCCAGCGACACCTCGGGCAGCGCCAGGGCCGCCGCGCCCGCCGACAGCGTCCGGTAGTGGCAGTGCAGGGCCAGCTCCAGGCCGCCGCCCATGGCCGCGCCGTTGACGAACGCGAACGTCGGTACCGCGCTGTCCTTCAGCCGGGCGAAGACCCGGTGGCCGAGCCGGCCGATCTCCAGCGCCTGCGCGCGGTCGGCGAGCTGCGGCAGGCCGACGATGTCCGCGCCCACGCAGAAGACGTACGGCTTGCCGGTGACCGCGACGAACGCCGGGTCCGCCGCCAGGGCCTCGGTGATCGCCTCGTCGAGACTGGTCAGGCCACCCGGGCCGAAGGTGTTCGGCTTGGTGTGGTCGAAGCCGTTGTCCAGGGTGATCAGGGCGGCCGGCCGGTCCAGGCCGGGCAGCCGGACCTGGCGCAGCAGCGCCCTGGTGACGACCTCGTTCGGCGCCGCGAGCGTGCTCACTTGACTCCACCCTCCGTCCAGTGCGGGTTCTCCCAGATCACGGTGCCGCCCATGCCGATGCCGATGCACATGGCGGTGAGGCCGTAGCGGACCTCGGGGTGCTCGGCGAACTGCCGGGCGAGCTGGGTCATCAGCCGGACGCCGGAGGCGGCGAGCGGGTGCCCGATGGCGATCGCGCCGCCCCACGGGTTGACCCGGGGGTCGTCGTCGGCGATACCGAAGTGGTCGAGGAAGGCGAGGACCTGCACGGCGAACGCCTCGTTCAGCTCGAACAGGCCGATGTCGTCGATGCTCAGGCCGGCGATGCGCAGCGCCTTCTCCGTCGACGGGATCGGGCCGACGCCCATCACCTCCGGCTCGACGCCGACGAAGCCGTACGACACCAGCCGCATCGCCACCGGCAGGCCCAG